>SVRI01000015.1 GCA_015064895.1 Oscillospiraceae bacterium
TACAACAGGACCTACGAGGCGCGCGTGTATCTTAGCGCCAAAGAGGGTTTAGTGATCAACGCAGACAACTTCACCGCAACCATCAACGGCCAAAATGCGCGCATCTTCACTGATAACAACGGTATGGTCGTCGCCGCAATCACCTTCGATACGCCCCCCGTACCCGAAGAGATGAGAATTGATGAAATTCGCTTCACAAACATTGACCGTCCTGTTGTCGGCGCTCATCCCGACTATGACTTTGACGCAGACGGCAACTATACCATCACGGGCTTCAAGTGGATCAACCCCGATCTCAATGAAAATTCCGTGTTCGAAAGAAACACCATCTATCGGCTTCAAATCGAATTTGAGGCGAACGAGGGATATCTTTTCAACACGGACGACGTCTATGTGGACACCGTCGAATCTTCCGCATATAATACCTCCAATATTGATTTTAAAAACCCCGACAAATATCGCAGGACAGTCATTGACTTCCCTGCAACGGAGTCTTACGAGGTGCTTCGCAGCCTTGACCTGACCGATATTTCAGCGCCCGTTCTCGGCGAGACCGTAAGCTTTGATTTCACACCCTCAAAGGGCTTTACTGTCGATAACAGCGAAGCGTTCTGGTATTGCAATGAGGACGGCAGATTCTTAAATGCGGGCGAAAAATTTGAGGCGAAGCAGTATTCTGCGATCTTTGAGATATCCGCCAAAGACGGCTACCGGTTTGATTTTGAGTTTGCTCTCGAGGGCATTTTCCCGACGGTCAACGGCAGCGAGGCAGAGGCGGAGCGCATCAGCGGCAGGAGTGAGGCAAGATTCCTACGGATCCGATACGACTTCCCGACGCTCGGAGAAACCCCTGTGGTAAATAAAAAGATCAAGCATGTTGACATCACAGGCGTCACGCTCCCGCTCGCCGGCGATGTGCCCGTAAATGAGGCGTTCTGCTCCGATGAAGGCGTCACCATTGAAGACGTTTCCTGGTGGGATAACGCTATGGGTTACTGGATGGAGCCCGGGCTTACCTTTGAAGAGGGCAAAGAATACAGGCTGAGAATCGAAATCAGCGCAGACGATTACTATGAGTTCTATCAGAATGAATTGACCGGAGTGGAGCTCGTCGGAACCGTTAACGGCAAAAAAGCAGAGCTTCAAACGGTTTCGGGCCATGATTTCGGGGAAAAGCTGGTTCTCAATGTGTACTATGTTTCTAATGAAGAACCTGTTAAAACAGAACAACCAACAACAACAGAAGAAAAAACTTGGATAAAAGCTTCTGCGTGGGCTGAAGAAGAATTAGATAAAGCAAATAAATTAGATGTAATTCCTGAAATATTCAAAGGTCAAGATTTAACACAAAACATTACAAGAAAAGAATTTGCACACGTTGCAGTTAAGTTATATGAAAAATTAACAGGAAACAAAGCAACAGCAGTTGCCAATAATCCATTCAAAGATACAGATGATGTTGAAGTGTTGAAAGCATACAATATAGGAATAACTCAAGGAACAGGTGCAGATACATTTACACCAGATGCATTAATTACAAGAGAACAAATGGCAACAATGATGACAAGAGCTTTAACAAAAGCTGGAATTGATACAAAAGTAGATTTAGAAAAAGTAACTAAATTTGCTGATGATGCAGAAATGCACGATTGGGGTAAAGCTTCAATTTACTATATGTCAAGCATTGAAATCATCAAAGGAGTCGGAAATAATACATTTAACGTATTAGGAAATGCTACAAGAGAACAAGCATTATTAATAAGTGTAAGAAGTGCAGAAAAGTTTTCAAAATAGTTGATAATTTGAGCCGAGAAAACTCTCGGCTCTAATTGGAGATTATCTATATAAGGTTTGACAGGAACAACAAATTTCTATTCGTTACGCAAAGGTTAATGCACAGGAAAAAGTTAAACGCATAAGGGAGTACAAGCAACGATTAAGAAAGCATCTTCATAAGTGTAATTATCAAAATGCACCGCTTTGACAAGGCAAAAGTCAAAAGCGGTGCTTTTTTTCAGAGATAAGTTTCGGAACCCCCTTGTATATAGGCGTTTTCGGCATAAAAAATGAACGGTAACTTTGTATCAAAGTTACCGTTCTTATTTGGCTGGGACGGTTGGACTCGAACCAACGAATGGCGGAGTCAAAGTCCGCTGCCTTACCGCTTGGCTACGCCCCATTATTGTAACAGATTAATTATAAACCAAACAGACGATAATGTCAAGTAAAAAATCATAAAAATGTTTTAATTCTATGAATTGCCGAAATTCGACATTTATTTAATTTTCATCTTGAAATAATAGTATATGTGTGTTATACTTTTATAAAGATTGACAGAAACTCGTATGCTGGACAAATAGGAGGATTATATGGACATTTTCATGGTACTTGCACTCATCGGCGGTCTTGTAATGTTTCTTTACGGTATGGACCTGATGGGCGATGGACTCAAGAAGCTTGCCGGCGGTAAACTTGAATCTATTCTTGCAAAGCTCACTTCCAACCGTTTTAAAGGCTTTTTGCTCGGTTTTGGTGTAACGGCTATAATTCAGTCTTCTTCTGCGACAACTGTTATGCTTGTCGGTTTTGTAAACTCCGGCATTATGAAACTGGGTCAGACAATAGGTATTATTCTCGGTGCCAATGTCGGTACAACAGTAACTTCATGGCTTTTGAGTACAGCAGGTATCGGTGAAGGCGGCAGCATGATTATGAAGTTCTTTAAGCCCGAGTCCTTTACTCCCTTGCTTGCACTTCTCGGCTTCCTCATGATTGCCTCTGCAAAGAATGACAGAAGAAAGAATACAGGTACAATTCTTGTAGGCTTTGCCATCCTTATGTTTGGTATGGAGGCAATGGGTGATTCTGTTGCGGCACTCAAGGATAATGAAGCATTTACAAGTCTTCTCACCATGTTCGGTAATAATCCTATAATGGGTATTCTTGTGGGTACTCTTTTCACTGCAATTATCCAGTCATCATCGGCATCTGTCGGTGTGCTTCAGGCACTTGCTCTTACATGTGCAATTCCTTATTCCACAGCTATCCCGCTTGTTCTCGGTATGAATATCGGTACAACAATCACACCCATTATTTCATCTGTCAGCGGTAATACAGAATCCAAGAGAGTTGCTTTCTCGTGTCTGTATATCAAAATGATAGGCGTTGCGGTGGTTGCAGGTGCATTCTATATAATCAACGCATTTGTCGGCTTTGACTTCCTTAAGGATACTGCCTCGGCATTCAATATTGCGGTTGTGCATACACTCTTTAATATCGTTTCAACCGTTATTCTTCTTCCGTTCTGTTCTCTCTTTGAAAAACTTGCCATTGCAACGATTAAGGGCAAAAAAGACGAAGAAACAGATACGTTCTCTGTACTTGATGACAGATTCCTTGATATGCCTTCGTTTGCTGTTGAAAAGTCCAAGGACCTTGTTTGCGAAATGGCAAACATTTCAAATGAATCCTTTAGGCTTGCCACAAAATTGCTTGATGAGTATGATGACGATACCTTCAATAAGGTAAAGAAGCTTGAAAGTAAGGTCGATAAATACGAAGATAAAATCAGCACATACCTTGTAAAGGTTGCCGAAAAACAGATTGCGGCAAAGGAAAGCCGTGTTGTAACCGAGCTTCTCCACTGCATAGGCGACATCGAGAGAATTTCCGACCATGCCCTTAATATTGCAGAGGTTGCACAGGAAATCAGTGAAAAGAAAATTGACTTTTCCGATAAGGCAAAGCAGGATATCAAGATTATCACAGCAGCAGTTACCGAGGTTCTCTATATTGCAATTGAGGCAATGACAAACGATGACCTTGATATGGCAAAGTGTGTTGAACCTCTTGAACAGGTTATCGACAGACTCAAGAGAAAAATCAAGAACGGACATATTACAAGACTTCGTCAGGGCGACTGTACAATGGAACTTGGCTTTATTCTTTCCGACCTTCTCACAAACTACGAAAGAATTGCCGACCATTGCTCAAATATCGCCGTTTGCTTTATTGAAATGAGCCATGATTCCTTTGAAACTCATGAATACCTCAACAACCTTAAAAGCGGTGATGTTACGGAGTTTAAGGAAATGTACGAAACATATAAGGCAAAGTATTATATGGAATAATACTTCTAAGACTACTTCAAGGCTGTTTGATGTATATACAACAAAGGACAAGGTGTTATCCTTGTCCTTTGTTATTTATTTTTGAGAGTGTTTCGTCACTGCGGTGGTCGGGAAAGCCCGACATCAAATGCACGGGGTGTTTCGGATTAAAAACAAACACTCGTGGTCGCATAAACAACATCTATTATTCGTTCTTTTGTCCCGAAACAAAAGAACCAAAAATTCTCCGCTCAAAAGGAGAGATGGCTCGACACCAATCTCATCAAAAACCATCATGTCAGCGAGTCTGCGCTGACCTCTCTCCTTTGCCGCGGCGGCTTACCTCTCACAACGCGGGCAAGTATTTACAAAAATTCAAACTTTCATTCCCGCGAAAACAATTTCAAGCATAACCATAGATGCATCGGTTGATAATATTCATTCAAATCAACAGAGTATACTTCAAATTAGCACAAATATAAATGAGGGGAGTTAAGCCACCACGGCGAAAGAGGGGAGGTTAGCGGAATGAGGGCGGCAGTATCATTGAAATTGGTAGAATCCAAATTTTGACGGCTTCGTAGAAGTATCCCGTTTCATTTGTCCTAGTCAAAATTTGCCTTTTTGCACTTTGCTTTTCCCGAATGAGCCATCCCCTCTTTTTGAGTGGAGATTTTTTGGTACTTTTGCATCGGGGCAAAAGTACAGAATAAACACAAGAATAAACACAAGAATAAACATAAAAAAAAGCCGGCAAGTAAAAAACTCGCTGACTTTTATTTATTCCCTGTATCAAGACCCCTTACAGAGACTCTTTATATTTTTGAAATATATTGTGTTTATTTCTCGTTCTCATTTTTTCAAGCCTACGGTTTTCATATACTCCTTCGGCGTACATCCGAACTCCTTATAAAAAACTCGGTGAAAGGTTCTCAGGGAATTGAATCCGCTTTCAAGAGCACAGTAAGCAAGCTTGTGCTTCTTTTTATTCATAAGAAGAAGTGCATTTTTAAGCCTTATTGTGGTAAGATATTGATTGAAGCCCATGTTGAAGCAGGACTTGAAATACCTTGACAGATAGCTTTGGTTGTATCCAAGCTCAATCGAAGCGGATTTTAACGATATGTTTTTAGTGTAGTTGTTTTCTATGTACATTAAAAGCTTTGATAATAATGTGGTATCCACCGGATTGTGACTTGTTTGAAAGTCCATGTGCTCGGCAATAAGTCCGAGAATCACATATATGTAGCCTTGTATTTTTATGTCGTTGTTATTGCTGTCGTTCAGTTTTTTTATGTAGTCTTTTATTTCCCGTACAACTTCTTTTTTGCATATGAAAGGGTAGACGCTTTGTTTGTCCTTCATGCTGTCAATAAAATTTGTGCACATATGTGTCGGGATAATAAGTACGCTTGAACGGGAATGGTCGGGAGTGGAATATCCGTGGGCGTCAAAGCTTAGGGCAACGCACATTTCACCACTTTTTAACCTTTTGTGGTGGCTGTTTATGGCAATGTCCATTTCGCCCTCGTCAATAAAGTATAACTCCACCTGTGAGTGAAATCCAAATACGGCAGAATCATTCTCGTATTCTTTGTAAAATAAAAAATCCTGTTTTTCCCTGTCTGTTCTGAAAATAGCTTTCATTTCGTTTCTCCAAGGTAAAATTATGACATATTATAGTTGATAATTGACTTGAATGCACATATAATCGACACTATAATTATATACAATATTTGATAAATGTCAATATTTGTCATAAGATTATAATAAAGGAGTAATTCTGTTATGAGATTTGGTATTTTAAAGGATATTAAGGAAGGGGAATTCAGAGTAATCTGTACTCCTGCGGAAGTAAAAAGTATAGTTGCATCCGGACATGAGGTCTGGGCACAGCATGACTGCGGAAAACTTGCGGGCTTTCCCGATGAAAAGTATGTAGAGGCAGGAGCAAAAATCATTGACACAATGGAAGAAATGTATGCCGGCTGTGATATGGTTGCCAAGGTAAAGGAATTTACACCCCTTGAATACCCCTTGATAAGAGAAAATCAGATTATCTTAGGCTGTATTCATCCTGCAGGACATCCCGAAGAAGTTGATGCCATTCTTGAGAAAAAGTGTATTGCATTTACTGCTGAGGATGCTCACCGTTACGGATCGCCCAACTGTGAGGCGGCAGGTAAGCAGGGTGCACTTTTCGGACTTGAATCCATGCTTACAATCAATGGCGGTAAGGGTAAGTTTGTCGGCGGATTTGCAGGCGCACCCAGAATGAATGTGCTTATCCTCGGCGGCGGTGTTGTAGGCAGAGGTGCACTTGAGGTTCTTCATGCCCTTGGTGCAAACTGTACCGTAATGGATATAAACTACGGACTTTTGGGAAGACTTCTTTCGGAATATAAGAGCACAATCAATACAATGTTCTGCAATAAGGAAACAATCGCATCCGTTCTTCCGCAGACTGATATGGTTCTTAACTGCGTAAAGTGGCCTAAGGAAAGAACAGACTTCCTTATTGATAAGGAAATGTTAAAGCTCATGGAACCCGGTTCCGTTCTCGTTGATATTTCAAATGACGACCCCGGTGCAATTGAATCATCCCATGAAACACATCACGATAATCCGAGATATGTTGTCAACGGTGTTGTTCATTACTGCGTATCCAATATTCCCGGTGCCGTTGCAAATTCCACAAGTGTTGCATATGCTGCCGAAATGCTTCCCATGATTATGAGTATTCTTAATGACGGTGTAGCAAAATGTTGCGTAAAGGACGGCTATTACAGAAGAGCACTTACTGCATATAAGGGCTATCTTACACATGAAGAAACAAGTGCCATTCAGAATAAGCCCTGGATAAGACCCGAGGACATTCTCGGAATTGCGGATGAAAAGCTTGATTTTGCACCGCCCGCAACAGTTACACGTTCAAATAACTTTTATAAGTAAGAAACATGCTTTTTACGACAGACTATAAACTTGAAAACTTTATATTAAATACAAAATGGTGTGACCTTCCCGAAGATGTGCAGAACAGAATGAAGGGCTGCTTTATAGACCTTCTCGGAGCACTTATTGCGGGAAGTAAGAGCAGCCAGGCAAAGGTCGGACTTGCACTTGCCGAGAAGATTTACCCCAAAGGCGATATTCCTGTTATCGGAAGCGATAAAACATTTGGCTTTCTTGGTGCATCGGCAGCCATGGGACATGCCTCCAATGCCTACGATATTGACGACGGGCATAATATTATAAGGGCACATCCCGGCACATCCTTCGTTGGTGCAATACTCAGTGCTGCATATGAAAAAGATGCGGCTCTGTCTGAGTTTCTGACAGCAATGCTTGTTGCGTATGAAGCATCCATAAGAAACGGTGCGGCAATAATGGAGTATTATGACTATGCCCATTCCAGCGGCACTTTCGGTGCTGTGGGTGTTGCTGCAGGTGTCGGCAGACTCTACGGATTTACAAAAGAACAGATGAATAATGTTTTGTCTGTTGCCGAATTTAACGCACCCCTTGTTCCGGGTATCAGAAGTGTTGAATATCCGTCGATGAATAAAGACGGCGTACCCTTCGGTGTAATGGTGGGCTGTCTTGCGGTTATGGAAACGCTGTGCGGCTTTACGGGTAATAAGAATCTGCTTGAAGCAGAGGAGTATGCCCATTACCTTGATGACCTTGGCGAAAAGTATGAGGTAATGGATTTGTATTTTAAACCTTACCCCTGTTGCCGCTGGGCACATCCTGCAATCGAAGCCTGTACCGAAACAATGAAGAAAAACGGGCTTTCGTACACAGATGTTGAAAGGATAGTCATAAAGACCTTCCACAGGGCAACGCTTCTTTCCAAAATCGAACCCAAATCCACGGATGAGGCACAGTATAATATTGCCTATCCCGTTGCGGCGTCGGTGGTGTATGGTGATTTTGGCATAAATCAGGTAAGAGACGAAAACCTGGGTGACGAAAAGGTGCTTTCCATGATGAAAAAGCTGTCCTTCGAGGTTGATGAAGAGCTTAATGCACTTTTCCCGAAAAAGAGAATTTGCAGAGCAGAAATCTACACAAATGACGGTAGAGTTATCATATCCGATAACTGTGAGCCTCGAGGCGAAGCACACGAAAACATCGGAATTGATTGGCTTTACGATAAATTCTGCCGTATTGCAGGTCCCTTTTTAAAGGACGGCGGGGCAGAGAAAATTTTAAGCCTTGTAACAGACGATGCGGGTATTCCCATTCGTACATTGGTAGATACGGTAAACGGGTTAATAAAATGATTTAAATAGCGTTGAAACAACTCGGAAGTCCGGGTTGTTTCTGCGTATTTTGTCTATTTACTTTTTTGTTCTTGTATGTTAAAATCTATAAGAAAGGGTGTTTTGATATATGTTTTTGGCATATATATTTGCTTTTTTGAAAAATGCAATCTACGGACTGTCGGTATTTTTTACCGGTTCTCTTTCAGACTCTGTAGATGTGCTTGATATATTGGCGCTCAGATTTCTTATGAGCTTTGGAGTGCTGTTCATACTCAAACAATTAAAAATCATAAAAGTAAGCGTTAAAATAAAAGAGCTTTTTTTGATAAGTGACAGAAGAAACAGCATAAAAACGCTTCTTTTGACAGCACTTTTTGAGCCTGTTCTTTATATGCTTTTTGAAACTCTCGGCATCTCGATGACAACGGGCGTAACTGCAGGCGTTATACTTTCTCTTATGCCCATAGCCAGCTGTATTTCCGAATCTGTAATACTGAAAGAAGGCACAACACTTCTTCAAAAGGTTTTCCTTGCCATCGGTATTTTGGGTGTAGTCTATATTGCAATAAATACCAACACCTCAAGCGGTAGCGACAGCCTTATGGGTATAATTTTCATTGTGCTTGCCGTTGCAGTAGGTTCGCTGTTTTTGGTTTTCTCACGAAAATCCTCGGGACATTTCAATGCCTTTGAAGTTACATACGCGTCATGCTTTGTCGGAATGGTTGTTTTCAATGCCGTAAATGTTGTAAGACATCTGGCGACAGGGGATATTACCTCATACTTTAACCCCTATTTCAATGTGGATAATATGATTGGATTCATATTCCTTGCGGTTATCTCGACGATTATTGCAACAAGCATGAATAACTATGCCCTCGGTAAGATGCAAACCTCAACAATGTCAGCCTTCAGCGGAGTATCGACACTTGTAACTGTGGTTGTGGGTGTTGTGTTCAATAATGAAAGCATTTATTATTTCCACTATATTGGCTTTGCACTTATACTTATAAGAATGTTCGGCGTAAGCTATATTTCCATAAAAAAGGAGAAAAACAAAAATGCTTAAGTTTTTCCACGGCTACCACCCTGATGTGTGGGATGCCCTTGTAAAATCAGGAATGATGACGGAATATGACGGTGTGCGTATTCCTCAGGATATAACAATTAAAGAGTATAAACAGTTCAATAATGTCGCAAAACTTGGCGGTCATCTTCACTCCTTTATGCTCGAACATAAATGCCCCTTTTATATCGACAGACTTCAGGGCGGCACCTTTATCGATCACTATAACTATGATATGAACCTGCTTCATTATTATATCGACCTTGTGGGGGATGAAAACTATTACGGCAAACAGATGCACGAATGGTGTTCTAACTATGTCAGCGACCTCGGTAAAATAGGCGACTTGCAGGATAATGATTGGAAGGCTGAAAATATAGCAAGAATAGTCAACGAAAAGTATAAAATGCCGCATCTCTTTCTTGAAAGCATGGATGAGCATGAAATGGAATACTTCGGCAGACCAAAAAACTGCTATGAAATCTTTAATGTCCTTGATAGACTTTTCGCAAAGAGAATGTCCGAGCATTACAGAATCCTTCCCGTTGACAGTGCGACTATCGCATTCAGCCTTGAAATAGACTACGGTGCAAAACGCTTTATGGCTGAAATCGGTGCCCAGACACCCCATACACGACTTCAGGTTGCATACGGCAGAGGAATGGCAAAGGCACACGGTTGCAGCTTTGGTACATACTACGAAACATGGGGCGGAAATCCTTTTACCACCTGTAATTATCAGAAATACGGCAAAAATGAGTGGGATACCGAGACGGAAGAGGATTTTCCCTTCAAATCGGCAGGTGCAAACGGCGGCTCGTCGCGTTCACTTCAGGAAAGACTCTATGTCTATTCCTTTATGAATAATGTAGACTTTATGAGTGAAGAGTGGAGCGTTGCCAATATCTTCAATGACTGGGATGAATTTGAGCTTTCGCCCTACGGTAAAATCAATGTGTGGTTTGCAGACTTCAGAAATAAGTATGCAGATGTGGGTAATAAAATCACACCCATTGCGGCGGTGCTCAACAGCAGTCATAAGATTCTCGACAGACTTGGGAGTACAAACGGCTTTGGCGAAATGGCAGTCGGCGGTGAAAAGGAAGCAAAAATGGTGCAGATTAAGTCTGACCTTAAAGCAATCTTTGCAAATGTCACCGAAATGAAGGGCGAAAACTGGAAAGCACTCGATAACTCAAATGTTCCCGATGCCGTAGACCTTCTTAATTTCACCACAAATGGTGCACTTGACGGTTATAAGTACCTCGTTGATATAACAGCAACAAATGAGCTTCGTGACAGTGCGTGGGCAGGTAAAATCTGTCCCGTGTCCGACGTTGAAACAATACTTCGACGTGAGCTTCCTTGCTATGTTGACGGCGGACTTCTCTGGCAGGTGAACGAAAGAATCGGCGGCGGATATTATCTTACAGTTTTCAATAACAGCGGTGTCAACAGAAGCGTTGCAAATGGCGAAATAATAGACCACACCGAAGATAAGACGGTAACACTATCGTTCAAAGGCGAAAGACATCCCGAACTCTGCGACGGTAAGGGTACACTTTCTCTTAATGACGGCACTTATAAACTCACCGTTCCTGCAGGCGGATGGAGTATGATTAAGTTTTAGCTTTTAGATGTGACTTTATGAAGAATTCACTATGTGAATTCTTCAGCGATATAAATTCCTGACGGAATTTGCGATATACCTTGCGGTGCGATATATTACTTCGTAATGCGATATGTCCCTTCGGGACGAGATAAAAGGAATTTATATCATATCGCAACGGAATGAAATGAAGTTATATCGCATTTGAACGGAGTGAAAATATATCGCACGAACGAAGTGAGTATATCGCAAAAAAACATTGTCATCCGGATTATACAGTCTTTATAGTAAAGGATGTCGAATATTGTAGAAATTATCTAAAGGAGTTTATTTAAATGAATACTATAGACTATAAATATACCGGAAATACAAAAGAGCCTGCTATTATTACACGCGATAACTATTCTACTTATGTGTGGACTCAGCAGGAATGGGAATCTGGAGAATATGCGGAATTTATTCAAAGAAACGGCTGTGGACACTGTTGTACAGCAATGGCACTTAATTTGAACGGCATTACAATAAACCCTCATGAGGAGTATTGTCTTTGTAGGGAGTTGTGGGGAGCACCGCGTATGGGCGAACCAATTTATGAGGACAATTTTTTGAGCGAAACCGGAATTGCAGAAATAATAAGGCATTATGGGATTCCTGCACAAGCCTTTGGTATTGAAAAAGGAAAAGCGTATGAAGCCTCTGTATTCATAGAAAATGAGCTTTTAGCCGGTAAACAGGTTATTCTTTGGTCGCACCCGTCAGATAAACTTCCTGATAATCCTTTTTCACCCGGTGAACATTATATATTGGCTGTGGGATTTGCCAATGATGGCAAAATTCTGATAGCTAACAGTTCCAAGCGGTCCAAAGCGGAAAACGGGATACAGTTTACAGAACGCGAAACGATAGAAAAGGTCCTTTTTGAAGGAACGGAAACCACAGACTATACATGGGGAAGGTACGATTTTACAAAAAGCGGTGCTTTTGTGGTTATAGGGTGAGCAATTGCTGTAAAACCGGCAAGAACGATTATTGTGCTGAATATCGGCATCTAGATTATACAGTCTTTATATAAAGCATGTCGAATTTTGGCGAAAGGAGAAATAATACGTTTTGGAAGAAAGAGAAAAAATAAATGATGAAAAGCTAATCGGCAAAATCATTCTTGTGGGAATGACATATTACAACAAAAACAATGAATTCGTTGAACAAAAACAATTTTGGGGAACGATTATATTTATAAATGGGAATAATATTGTAATTAAGCAGAAGAATGGTGAAGAATTTACAATTCCAAATGATAAAAGAGCAATCGAACCTGCAAATCCAGGAGAGTATAGATTAAGATCAACAGGTGAAGTTGTAGAAAACCCCGATTTTCTTTCAACATGGAATGTTACATTACCAGACTGATTCTTATCATAGCTTGATACAAATTTGCCACCTATAATGTTGGCATCCAGATTATACAGTTTTTGTATAAAGATTGTCGAATTTTGGCGAAATAAAAAAGCCTCCCTTGCCTAAAGGGAGGGGGACCACCGAAGGTGGTGGAGGGATACAGAAGAGGGATTTTGTTAATCGAAATAATAATCCCCCAGTCTGCTTCGCAGACAGCCCCCTTTAGGCAAGGGGCCTTAAAAAGGTTTGCATCTAAACCTTATGTGTCGCAATCGTGGTGAAAGGCTGGCATCCGGATTATACATTCTTTATATAAAGAACATCAAACATTTACGAAACAGGAGTAAAATTAAAAATGGAAAAATTGAAAAACTTAGGATATTATAACGGAACATATGATTTGATAGATAACATAACCGTTCCGATGAGCGATAGAGTTTGTTGGTTTGGTGACGGGGTTTATGATGCAACAGCAACAAGAAACGGCGTAATTTATTGCCTTGACGACCATATTGACCGCTTTTTCAATTCGGCTGCCATGGTTGAAATAGAAATCCCATACACAAAGGATGAATTGAAGGCTTTGCTGATAGACCTTGTTTCAAAAGTTGATACAAGCGAGACTAACGGTGAAACATTTTTGTATTGGCAGATTACAAGAGGTGCGAATATTCCCCGTAATCACATTTTTCCTGAAAACACAAAAGCAAATCTTTGGGTAACGGTTACACCGAGAAAACTTGCAGATATATATCGCAGAGATAAACTCATATCCTATGAGGATATACGTTTTTATATGTGCAATATAAAAACACTTTGTCTTTTGCCTAATGTTCTTGCTTCGGAAGCTGCAAAGAGAGCAGGGGCAGAGGAATGTGTCATGTACAGAAAAGAAGCTGACGGCATAAAGAACAGAGTAACAGAGGGTGCACATACCAATGTTCATTGCATTAAGGATGGAGTTTTGTATACTGCACCTCTTGATAATTTGGTTCTGCCGGGTATTGCCAGAAAAAATTTGATTAAAGTATGTAACAAATTGAGCATTCCCGTTAAGGAAGAAGCATATTCACTTGAATTTTTAATGAATGCCGATGAGGTAATGCTTTCTTCAAGTTCAAACTTCTGTATAGTAGCAACACATGTTGATGATATACCCGTTGGCGGAAAAGCCCCCGAGCTTTTAAGAAAAATACAGGATGCCCTTGTTGAAGATTATCTGAAGGCAACAGGTGTAAATTGATTGTTTGCAATAACTTGATACGAACTATAGGGGTGTCGAACATTGTTGAAAAAAGAAATGAGGTGGGAATATGAATTTATGGCAAACCTTTGAAATCAAAAAAAGTAAGTATTCAAATTGCGGAATCTCATTTCGTTACGAAAATGGAATAGATGAGAAGTTAAAAGAAAAGTATAAATCGTTTGCAAAGTGGCTGAGGAATACATATGTTTTTCCTGTTCACCTAACAGTTTATATTAAAAACTGTGAAAAAGTTAAACTTCTAAATGGCAAGTGGGTGTATGGTAGTTTTAGATGGTTTGAAAATAAAGAGCCATATATACGAATTCCATCTAAACTTAATCAAGAACTGTATCAACAGTATGACGAAGAAGAATTGTATGAGCAGGTTGTTTCTTCATTAGTACACGAATTATCCCATTATTTTCAATGGGTTTTAGGGTTAGAACAAGATGATAAAACATCAGAAAGGCAAGCAAATTATTTTAGGTATAGAATTATAGATAAATTTAATTCCAACTAAACACTAACTTTTATTAAAAACAATTTGCATCTAAACCTTATGCCTCGCAATCATCAAAAAGCCTCCCCTGTGTAAGGGGAGGTGGGTTGCAAAGCAACTCGGAGGGGTTGTGAATGAATAGAAAACAACAATCCCTCAGTCAGCTACGCTGACAGCTTTCAGCCCGCTCATAAGCAAGCTTACTCGCCGCTTTGGCTAAAAACAACCTCATCGGGTTGTTTTCTTGACGCGTCGCGCCCTTTGCACAAGGGAGCCTTAGATGTGCGGTATCTGAATTATACTGTCTTTATAGTAGGATTGTAAAAAGAAAGGACCAAACTTATGACATTCAAAAAACTCCATGATACAAGAGGAATCAACGGCATTTCCGATGCCTTCAGCATACATTCCTCTGCCGAAATCCACGACGGAAATAAGATAACCACTGTCTTTTCCGACAATGGCTTTACCTGTGTGCGTGAAAAATTCACGGTAGAAGGAAAATACCAATCCTTTGACCAAGTATATACAAGAAAAGATACCCTCACCAATATAAGTAATGAGGATATCCATGTAAATTCCTATAAATACCGCTTTGCATTTCCGGGCGATGAATATGAGGTTTATACCGAGTATAATAACTGGTGCGATGAAGCAAAGGGTGCATGGTGCGATATAAACACTTCGGTCGAAGCATTTTCAAAATCCCCAAGAACCAATGATTCACATATCCCAATGCTTGCCATTTACAATAAGCAGACAAAAAGGGGAGTTGTTTTCCATCTCTATACAAACTGTGCATGGAAAATGTCCGTCAGAAAGCAAAGCCCCAATAATCAGTGCATTTTCACGGTCGTTGAAATTTCGCCTTTTGATGAAGCACTTGATTTGTGCGTAAAAAAGGGCGAAAACTTCACATTCCCGACTGCGGTGTTCTATGAGTTTACCGATAAAACATCCCTTGACAGCCATAAACTCCATAAGTACCTGAATAAAGTTCACCCACGAAAGAAGCTTCCCGTAATCTATAATACCTGGCTTGCTTTTTTCGATCAGATAAACTTTGATAAAATTGCATCTCAAATTCCGCTTGCTTCGCAAATCGGCTGTGATTATTTCACCCTTGATGCAGGCTGGTTCGGTAATGGCGAAAGATGGTCGGATTGTGTCGGCGACTGGCAGGAAAACCTGACGGGCGGATATTTCGGAAAAATGCGTGAAATATCCGACATGGTTCACGAACACGGAATGAAGTTCGGTCTGTGGCTCGAACCCGAGAGGGCAGTGGCAAAAGCGGAAATTGTAAAACAGCATCCAGAATATTTCTTTGATAATAACGGTTATTCCTGTTTTCTCGACTTTTCAAGGGATGATGCAAGAGAATATATCACAAATAAAACGGTTGAGCTTGTCGAAAAGTATAATATCGACTATTTCAAATTCGACTTCAATGATTCAATAACCTACGATAAAAAACATAGAGCGTTTTTCGATTATCATGCAGGACTTGAAAAATATATTTCCGATATCAGGGCAAAATATCCCGATATCTATATAGAAGGCTGTGCGTCGGGCGGATTTGTTACCAATATAAATAATATGAGACTTTACGATTCGGTATGGCTTACCGATAATCAGAGCATCTATGAAACGGTGAGAATATTCAAGGACTCCATAAAGCACGTAACACCGTCATTTATGGAAAAGTGGGGGGCATTCCTGTCAGCAGGCGGTTTTCCCGAATACGGCAATCCCAATCCCGTAACACGCCACTTTTCAACCAATGATGCAACCTGGGCAAATATTGTAAATTTCAATGAAGGATACCTCGACGGCTTCTTTGCAGGCTCACCCATAGGTATTACAACCGACCTTACGGCTATAACCTCTGAGCTTCGTGAAAAGCTGAAACAAGTTATCGCAAAGTTCAAGGAGGACGAACCTTTCTGGAGAAATGCATCCGCAAGGGTAATTGCCGATACAAATAAAGTGCTTGCAATCCAGTATGAAACAGAAGATGTCGTAAAGGTTGTTGTGTATACGGGTCATCCCATGACACAGACAGAGATGACAGTTTATCCAATACTTGAGGGTAAATACAGGCTTTTCGGCAAAGAATATGACGGCGGCGGTGTTACAATAGAAATGCCAATGGCAAGATATACATATATATTCACATTTGAGAGGGAAGAATAATGAAAGTAGTAATTGACAGAATAGAAGACGGTATTGCGACCGTCGAACTTGAAAACGGTAAAATGATAAACGTACCTGCCGAGCTTTTTGACGGCTGTAAGGAAGGGGATATAGTGTATATCACACCTAACGTACAAGAAACCGAAAAGAAAAAACAGGAAGTTTTGATTGACATTTCGGGACTTTTTGATAATTAAAAAAATTACCGCACCCGTCAAAATCCGACAGGTGCGGTTTCATTATTGTTGCTTTGTCTGAGAACGGATTTTTTCATTCCGAATTCCGCATTCCGCACTCCGCACTCTTTGAAAAAGCTTATGCTTTTTCAAAGTCTGATGCCGGATGCTGACACCAGGGGCAGATAAAGTCCGCAGGTAATTCGTCACCCTCGTAAACATATCCGCAAATCTTGCAGACCCACTTGCCCTTTGCCTTCTGGTCGGGCTTGGGTTTTATGTTCTTGTGATAGTAGTCGTAGGTTGCGGAAGGCGTGCTTTCAAGCTCAAGAGCCTCTGTGATTTCAGCGATAAAGAGGGTGTGAGTGCCGCAGTCGATTTCGTTGATTACATTTGCACTGTAGAAAGCATTTGTGCCTTTTGTGATGTAGTAAAGCTCATTTTCGGATACAGCCTTGCCGTCAAACTCCGCGAACTTGTCAACATCACGGCTGGACTGGAAGCCGAAATGCTTGAACAGGTCAAATGTTGCCTTTTCGGAAAGCACCGAGATGTTGAGCTTTTTGCACTTCTTGATTGCATCGTGTGTTGCATTGTTCTTGTTTACGGCAACAGATATTGTAAGTGGCGTGTCGGTAATCTGCATTGCAGTGTTTATGATGCAGGCAGAGTTCTCGGAAGAGAGTACAAAAAGTCCGTAAGATATTTTGAAAAGTGAGTTCTTGTTAATTTCAGCCATGGTAATACCTCCTGTTAACAATATATATGATGTAATATTATACACATATTATACATCATAAAATTTGCAAAAGCAATATGAAAAGATTAAAATCGGTTGACTTTGTCTGACTCAGGTTGTATAATAGTCGGTGGTTTATAATATAATTTAAAATATAGAAGGAAAATCGAATATGAAAACAGCAAAATCTGATAGACTCCTACACTACGGAACAGGCATTTTTGCCGCCCTTGACGAAAAGAAACAATCTCTTATCGGCAGCGGCAGAACCATATATAATCTTTCCATCGGAACCCCCGATTTCAAACCACACGAAAGTGTTATGAAAGCATTTTCCGATGCCTGCCTTGTGCCCGAAAACTATAAATATGCCTTAACCGAGTTGCCTGAGCTTTGTGAAACCCTCACATGGTATTATAAAAATCGCTTCGGCGTTGATATTTCCGACTGTGACTTTACCGCAGTTCACGGCTCTCAGGAGGGAATAGGTCATATCGGACTTGCCCTCTGCAATAAGGGCGATGTCGTTCTTCTGCCCGATCCCGGTTATCCTATTTTTGAAGTGGGTGCATATTTCGGCGAGGCTGATATATATTATTATCCTCTTCTTGAAAAGAATAATTACCTGCCCGATTTTAAAGCAATCCCCGAAGATATATATAAGAAGACAAAATTTATAATTCTTTCATATCCTTCAAATCCCGTCGGTGCTGTTGCTACACGTGAAATGTACATAGAAGCAATAGCACTTGCAAAGAAATACGGTTTTATTATCATAAATGATAACGCATATTCCGATATTATCTATGACGGCAATGAAAGCTTTTCTTTCCTGTCAATTGACGGGGCAAAAGAGGTGGGTATTGAGTTTTATTCTCTATCCAAATCCTTCAATATAACAGGCTCAAGAATTTCCTTTGCCATTGGTAATAAGGAAGTTGTTTCTGCTTTCAAACTTCTCAGGAGCCAGTATGATTTCGGTGTATTCAAACCCGTTCAGTACGGTGCAATTGCAGCAATGAAGCTCGATAGAAGCGTAGTTGAAGAGCAGAAGGCTGAATATCAGAAACGCCGTGATGCTCTTTGCGGCGGACTCAGAAGTATTGGCTGGAATGTACCCGATGCCAAGGGCACGATGTTTGTATGGTGTCCGCTCCCGGAAGGCTACACAGACAGTTTTGAGTTTTGCAATCTTCTTATGGAAAAGACGGGTGTTATCTGCACTCCCGGTGCCGCTTTCGGTAAAAACGGGGAAGGATATGTGCGTTTTGCCCTTGTAAAGAGTCCCGAGGAAATATCCGAGATTGTCAGTGTCATTGAGACAAGCGGGATTATCAAAAAAATGTAAATCCAAATGCGAATATTTACGGCACATCCCGAATAAATATGGGGTGTGCCTCTTTTTTACTTAAAATGATGTAAAATCGCTTAGTAAGCAAAAAATATAATGAAAAAACACCAAAAAAGTGTGAATAATCCGTTAAATTCCTTGACAAAGAAACAACTTTATGTTAGTATACCAACCCGTGAGCGCCGAAAATAGGTGCAAAAATCAAATACCGTGAAAGGAGAACGGCAGTTTATGAATAAGTTCAGAGCTGTTGCCATTGTGTGCCTTTGTCTGTTTTGTTTGACAGCAGTAGCAGGAACAATGGTGCCGTTTTATGTTCAGGCATTGGGTGTCACAGAGGAAGAAGCCTCACAAATTGCAAACGACTATACCACAGTTCCCGACCTAAAGCCTGAAACTGAAGTACAGACAGCAAATACACAGGAAATTGAATATGTTACCGAAACAAGAGTTGAGGATGTTGCATACGGCACAGACGAAATTCAGGTAGATACAATCCCAAGAGGCACAAGAGAGGTTGTAACTCCGGGTGTTCTCGGTAAGGTAAGAAGAACATATCTCGTTAAGTATGTAAACGGTGTGAAATGTGATGAGGCACTTTATACCGAGTTTCCCATGTCAGACCCTGTAAACGAGGTTGTGAATGTGGGTGTCGGCGGTACGGTTACTGCCAAAGACGGCACAGTTTACACATATAATTACAGAAGACAGATGGAAGCTACAGCTTACACATACCTTCCGCCTTATACATCAATGACAACCGCAACAGGTGCAACCCTCAGAAAGGGTATTGTTGCAGTTGACCCGAGAGAAATTCCCATGCATACCAAGATGTTTATTACAAGCGACTATTGGGAATACGGACTCGGTGTTGCAGAAGATACCGGCGGAGCGATAAAGGGTAATATCATTGACCTTGCATATATGAGCTATGACGAATGTATTCAGTTCGGCAGACGTCAGATGCAGGTATATTTTATTGACTAAAGGAAATAAAAGGGTCCGGTTTGTGAAATCGGACCTGTTTTTGTGCAAAAAATGACCGTCCGCTCTTGACATTTTGCATAAAAGGATGTATAATATCAGTATTGTAGGGATACAAGATAACAGTTTAATGTTTTTTGTGTGCTTTACAATATTGACATATATCTATTTAATATACATCAGCCGAAAATGGCTTTTATAAATCTTTGACGGATAAGTTTTCCGGGTTTTGTATAATTTTATATATCTCATAGCCATAGTTGTACCTATGGGATACTTATATGTTTTAATATTGTATTGCACCTGTTTTGTTGAATTTTAACGAAGGAGGTGCTTTTATTTTGAATCCTACACTTATTATGGTTTTGTGTGCGGTCGGCGGCATTGTTGTCGGTGCACTTGCAGGGGTTATTCTTCGTAAGAAGATTGCAGAAGGTAAGATAGGCTCGGCTGAAAGTGAAGCAAAGAGAATACTTGACGATGCAAAGAAAACTGCAGAAACCAAAAAGAAAGAGGCTTTAATCGAAGCCAAGGAAGAAATTCTTAAGAACAAAAACGAAATCGAAGCAGAACTCAAGGAACGCAGAAATGAAGTTGCGAGACTTGAAAAACACGCACAGCAGAAGGAAGAATCTCTCGATAAGAAGATTGAGTCCTACGAAAAGAAGGAAGAAGCTTTAATCGAGAAGAACAAGAACCTTGAAAAGAGAGAAGCAGAGCTTACTGACATCATCGATCAGGAAATCAAGAAGCTCGAGCAGATTTCAGGCTTTACATCCGAACAGGCAAAGGAATATTTGCTTTCTAAGATTGAATCCGAAGTCAGACACGAAGCTGCAATGAAGATTGCCGAAATCGAAGCGGAATACAAGGAAGAAGCCGATAACAAGGCAAGAAATATTATTTCCCTTGCAATTCAGAGATGTGCTTCCGACTATGTAAGCGAAGCTACCGTATCGGCAGTAGCTCTTCCCAACGATGAAATGAAGGGTAGAATTATCGGTAGAGAGGGTAGAAACATCAGAACTATAG
Organism: Oscillospiraceae bacterium; assembly: GCA_015064895.1. Lineage (GTDB taxonomy): Bacteria > Bacillota > Clostridia > Oscillospirales > CAG-382 > UMGS1387. The sequence continues at coordinate 20,674 of SVRI01000015.1, forward strand.
AAACTCTTACAGGTGTTGACCTCATTATTGACGATACACCCGAAGCAATCACAGTTTCAAGCTTTGACCCCGTAAGACGAGAAGTAGCAAGAATGTCCCTTGAAAAGCTCATATCCGACGGACGTATTCATCCTGCAAGAATCGAAGAAATGGTTGAAAAGAGCCGTAAGGAAATCGACGTTCTTATCAAGCAGTCGGGTGAACAGGCTACCTTTGAAACGGGTGTACACGGTCTTAACCCCGAGCTTATCAAAATTCTCGGCAGACTCAGATACCGTACAAGCTACGGTCAGAACGTACTTATCCACTCTATTGAAGTTTCCCATATCGCAGGTATGATGGCAGGCGAGCTCGGCGTTGACGTTATGACGGCAAAGAGAGCAGGTCTTCTTCACGATATCGGTAAGGCAGTTGACCACGACGTGGAAGGCTCCCATATCCAGATTGGTGTTGACCTTGCCAAGAAGTACCACGAAAACAAGGAAATTATCCACGCAATCGAAGCTCACCACGGTGATGTTGAAGCAAATACAATCATCGCAATGCTTGTTCAGGCAGCCGATGCTGTATCTGCCGCACGTCCCGGTGCAAGACGCGAAAATCTTGAAAACTATATTAAGCGTCTTCAGAAGCTCGAAGAAATCGCAAATAACTTTGAGGGCGTTGAAAAGACCTTTGCTATCCAGGCAGGTAGAGAAATACGCGTTATGGTTAAGCCCGACGCTGTTAAGGATGACGAAATGACACTTCTTGCACGTGATATTGCAAAGAAGATTGAAAACGAACTCGAATATCCCGGACAGATTAAGGTTATGCTTATCAGAGAAAACCGTAAGGTAGATTACGCAAAATAGGCGGCGAGTCGCCGCTGACAACTCACGGGGTATGTTTATTTTAAAACAAACCCTCGTAGTCGCATAACAAACCAATCCCGACCACCAAACCACGGCGGTCGGGATTTTGTCGGGAAAGCCCGACAGCAAACTCACGGGGTATGTTTATTTTAAAACAGACCCTCGTAGTCGCATAACAAACCAATCCCGACCACCAAACCACGGCGGTCGGGATTTTCATTTCATTTTTTTGCCTACGCCAATTGGAGGGAGAAGCCGCCCGCGGCAAAGGAGAGAGGTCACGCAGACTCGCTGACATAATGGTTTTTGATGAGATTGGTGTCGAGTCATCTCTCCTTTTGAGCGGAGCGTTTTTTCCATATTTTGGGGCGGGCCAAAATATGGTCGCCTCCGCAGAGGCGAAACTATTGCAACGGTAACACCTCTTAAAGGTGCTTTTCTTTTATTGACAACATTTTCATACCATGATATAATCAAAACAATAAAACATACGGAGGAAAATATAATGAAAAAAATATTTGCCATTATTCTTGTGTTTGTTCTCACAGTGAGCCTTTTCTCGTGTGGGGAGGCGAGCCTGTCAACTGATGAAAAAGACGATAAAATAGAGGAAAAAGACAATACCAAAGAAAAAGAAAACGCTAAAGAAAAAGAAGAAAGCGTTTCCGCCGATTTGGACGAAGATGTTGAAGATAAATACGAAAAAGCACTTGAGCTTATAGAAGAAAAAGACTATTCTTCTGCCAAAAAGCTTTTAGAGGAGCTTGGCGATGACGAAAGGGCAAAAGAACAGCTGGGGTATTTTTATAATATATGCGTGAAGGAAACGAGCGATTATTTTAATTCACAGGTTACATTTAATGAAAAAGGTTTGCCCGTTCAGAAAATAGCGACCAACAGTGACGGGAAAAATTCGATAGATGAATATATATGGTCTGACGATTTATGTGAGGTTACACTTAAAAGCGTAGATTATTCGGGCTACACCACAACTTACGACTACAGCTATGATGTAAACGGGAACAAGATAAAGCAAGTATATACTCGTTCCGACGGCAATACCGAAACTTCCGACTACACCTATGATGCAAACGGAAATATGATAAAGTATGTATATACTGATTCCGACGGCGACACCACAACTTCCGACTACATCTATGATGCGAACGGAAATGAGATAAAGATTGTAGAGACTTTTTCCTACGGCACCATAACTTATGACCGCAGCTATGATGCAAACGGAAATATGATAAAGACAGTAAAAACTCATTCCGACGGCAGCACCACAACTTTCGACAGCATCTATGACTCAAACGGAAATGAGATAAAGTCAGTAAGTGCTTATGCCGACGGCGACACCAAAACTTCTGACTACACCTATGATGAAAACGGAAATAAGATAAAGGATGTATATAATTCTTCCTACGGCACCTCAACTTACGACTACAGCTATGATGCAAACGGAAATATGATAAAGCGAGTACAGACTTCTTACTACGGTGACACCACAACTTGGGATTTCAGCTATGATACAAATGGAAATATGATAAAGCAAGTAATTACTAATTTGTTCGGCAGAGAAACCTGGGACTATAGCTATGACGCAAACGGAAATAAGATAAAGCAAGTATATACTAATTCCTACGGCAATCCTAAAACCAGTGAATATAAGTTGATATATATTCCCCTGAAATTGACTTTTTTGGATACATTTAATTGATTTTCCAAAAACACCCAAAAGGCAATTCAATATTTGAAAAAATAAAGTCAGCAAGTTTTCCTTGCTGACTTTTTACTTTTTTATTTCTTTTCCTCAGGCATCTTTCTCTCGGGTCTGTACTTGTTTATAACATAAGCACACTGCTCTGTACCAAGACCGTATTCGGGAAGCTGCTTTATAATCTTGACAGTAAGCTGAAGAACAGAATCTGTCTCGTTTGAACGGATAAAGGACGCAAGCTTTCCATTTTCATCAAGATAGTCCTGATAAAGCATAATGCCCTTTTCCATGATTTCAAGGGGAACGGATGCGGATGCATGATTGATGAGTACAGCTTTGTAGATTTCCGAAAAACCTGCCGTTTCAAGATTTTCTATAACTGCCGTTTCTTTCATCTCGTCTTCAAAGATAACGTGGTATGTTACTTTTGCAATGCCTATTCTTTCAAGATAAGCAAGCACCGTTATTAAATTGAGCTGACAGAATAAATCTTCACCGAAGTACACGTGAACCTCGTCACCCGAACGCATCTTTAAAAGCTGCTGTGCACACTTTTTTCTGTACTTGTCGGGATGCGTGCCGTGAACCTTGGCTCTTTCGTTTATAAAACTCTGGCTGAAGGGGACAGGGTCCTTGACAATCCCGTCAATCATTGCTTCCGAAAATACGGTGCAGTTCTTGAAACCAAGCTTGTCGCCGTATTCAGCCATTGCGTCGCCTGAAACTATGTTGATTCTCATATGTTCAATCCTTTTGTTTGTAGTTGTTGTAAGTTTTAGTCTTGGTAATCATCCGAAAACATCTCGGTGTAATCCTCAAGAATTGTGCCGGGATAGTATGTGCTCAGTATTTCTTCGTAGCTGTAGCCTTCCTTTGCGGCAAACTGTGCACCGTACTGGCTGAGTCCCACACCGTGTCCGTAACCCTTGCCGTCAATGAAGTAGGCACTTCTTATACCCGAAACACTTTCACTGCCGTCAGCGGTAATGATGCTTATTTCTTCTCCTGCACCGACTGTGTATTCTCCACTTGCACTAAGAACCGTAGCATGTTCGTGTATGCTGTCAGACGGCATGTAAACACGTCCTATTGTAAAGTTTGAACTGATAACAGAGAAGAATGAACGAATGTTGCTTGAGGTCTTGAGGAAAACGCTGTTTCCGTCAGCACCGGTAATTGTCATGTTGTTGAGATAACCGGGAGTTGAATCGTCAAGCTTTATGGATTTTATGGGTGCTGAGATTTTTGCACTGCCATAATAGTTGTAAATGAGAGTGTCAAAGTCCTCATCGTATAATACCTTTGTCCATTTTCCTCGGGCAATGTCATAATATAGCTCAAAGGGCGTTTTTACAACCGTAAGATAAGGGAAACTTTCGGGACTTCCGCCCCAAGCACCTGCGGCACTTTCCGTAATGCCGCCGCTTATTGCGTGATAAACCGCAGTAATCAGATTGCCGTCGTAAGTAAGCACAAGGTTTTCTGTTTCTTCGACTGCAGAGTTGGTGCTTTCCTGACACTTTGCAATACCGCTGTAAACCTGACAACAGGTAGTGTTGCATAAATCAACACCGTAAGCCGAGTGTTTGCCGTTCATGCTGTGATAGGTGTATGTTCTTGTGGCAACCGCAGCAGCCTTCAAGGCCTCGGGATGCCATGAAGGATAAACCTCACTTGGAAGAACACCCTTGAAGTACTGCTCTGCATCAACTATGTTTATTACGGTAATATAACCGCCGTTTGACGATAAACGTATGATATCGGGATATTTAATACCGCCCACCTGACAATAAGGAATGTCTGAACTTCCTTCAAGTGAAAGTATGTCCACCGAGTCTCCGTCGTAGGCTTCGTAAATTACCGTGCCGTCTCCGGCTTCAAGATACATGTAATCACCGTCAGCTTTTACCGTTACATTGTTGTAATCGGATGAATCGAGTGAAAAGAAACTGCCGTCATCACTACAAAAGCCTATGTCAAAGCCGTTTTCAAAGGAAAGGGAAACGGAACCTTGCTTTGCCGTTGAGCCGAAATAAAGACCAACCTTGATTTTTTGATTTTCCGCAAAAACGCCAAGTGACAATAATACTGAAAGTGCCAAAATAAATAATATATTTCTTAATTTCATTGTATCACCTAAAATAAGAGTGCATAATCCTGCAAATAAAGATTATGCACCTATTGTTTGCTATCCTGTAATCAGAAGATATAAATAATGCTACTGATAACAAAAAGTGCTGCAAGAACAACAGCGATAACACCTACAACGATTTTTTTAACATCGTTCTTTTTCATTTTTTTATTCTTAGCCAATTGTATATTCACCTCTAATCATTATGTATGCTTTCTGGCTTGTAACCGTAAAGCCTCTGCCGTCAGAACCTCTTGGGATGATGCAGTAGGCGTTGATGGGAACTTCCATGCCGTCGTATAATTCCTGTCCGTTGGTAATGTCGGCAATACCCTGTGTTTCAAATGGAGAAACGACGGTTATGCTGCTGCCGGGACGGGAAATAAACTCACATATTGAATCGGCAAGAACCGTTTGTCCTTTTTCCAGTTCAAGCAGTGTGTATGACTGATTCTGAACTGTTGTTTCATTACTGTCAACGCTCTCGGGTTCTTCATCGGTAATTGAAACTGCAGGAATCTCAACGTTCTGACTCTGAGAATCGTCATCGGGTGCCTTGCCTATAGCTTCAAGAATGTCCTGCTTGAAGGCGGGGAAGGCAACCTCGTAAAGATAACTCAGAGTAATCACCGGATCGTCCTCGTTGTAAGCCGATACTGAAAAAATAGCAATTACCGAAAGTAATGTACCGACCAAGATGCTGAGTATTATGGCAAATCTGCGCTTGTTTTTCATGACTTTCATCACACATCCTTGTCATTTTATATACACTGCAATTATAACATATGTAACGACTCATTTCAAGGATTTTTTTAAAAGTTTAACATTGTTTACAACTGAGAAAAAATATCATCATTTCAATTTCTGTTTCGTCAGCCAATTAAAGGTTGATTTAAAATAAATTTAATTAAAAAGGCTATAAATACTTGAATTTATAATTATTTTGTGGTATTATATTATGAAAACCTTTGTAAAAGGGAAGAATATGTAAAATGCAGAATTTGAAAGTGAGAAAAAATGAGTATTAAATGTGCTTTTGTTTCACTCGGATGTCCTAAAAACCTTATGGACTCAGAGGTGATGCTCTCAACTCTTTTAAAGCATGATATAGAAATCGTTGAGGAGGACATCCACGCAGACGTTGTGGTTGTCAATACCTGTGCCTTTATCGAAAGTGCAAAGCAGGAGGCAATTGATACAATCCTTGACGTAAACTGGTTAAGAGAAAACAGACATCTCAAGGGCATTGTAGTGACAGGCTGTCTTTCCCAGAGATATAAAGAAGAAATCTTCGAGCTTATGCCTGAGGTTGATGCAATAGTCGGTGTCGGTGATATTGAAAAAATCGCTGAAGCGGTAGAGTATGCATATAAAAACGGCGGTAAGAAGGATGTGCCAAAGTATTCCTGCGTAACTCTGCCCGAAAACGCACCTCTCGGCGGCGACAGAGTGGTAACAACTCCCGAATATTCGGTGTATATTAAAATATCCGAGGGCTGTGATAACAGATGTACATACTGTATAATTCCATATCTTCGCGGCAAGTACAGAAGCCGTACAATTGAAGATGTCGTTGCAGAAGCAAAAGAGATGGTTTCCCTGGGTGCAAAGGAAATAATCCTTGTTTCCCAGGATTCTACGAGATACGGAATTGACCTTTACGGCAAGGAAAGCCTTTCGACACTGCTTGATGAGCTTTGTAAGATAGAAGAACTCAAGTGGATAAGAATCCTTTACTGCTATCCCGAAGCAATCACAGACGAGCTTGTTGAAACAATTGCAAATCAGCCTAAGGTTGTAAAGTATATCGACCTTCCCATTCAGCATATTAATGATAAAGTGCTCAAGATGATGAACAGACGCGGAAACGGTCAGCTTATCAGAGAAAGAATCGCACTTTTACGTTCAAAGGTTCCCGGAATTGCAATCCGTTCAACGGTAATTGTAGGCTTTCCCGGTGAAGGAAGCAAAGAATTTGCAGAGCTTGCGGAATTTCTTAAAGAGGTAAAGTTTGAACGACTTGGTGTTTTCACCTTCTCATGTGAGGAGGGAACACCTGCGGCAAAGATAAAGGAAGGCATTGTTTCTGAAAAGACAAAGCAGAGAAGATATGATACTCTCATGCAGAACCAGTATACCATCCATGAAAACTTCAATAAGTCCATGGTCGGAAAGACACTTGAGGTTGTATGCGAAGGCTACGATAAGGCATCGGGTGTGTATTTTGGCAGAAGCGTGTATGACTGTCCCGATATCGACGGCAAGGTTTACTTCTCATCAAGGCAGAGACGTCTCAAAGACGGCGAATTTGTAAATGTAAAGATAGATGAAGTGCTTGACTACGACCTTCTCGGCGAAGTTGTGCTTTAATTTCCGAAAGGACGGTAAAATAAAATGAATACTTGGAAAAATATGAATACCCCCAATAAACTCACAATTATCCGAATAGTAATGGTACCCCTTTTCATGGTGTCCCTGATGCTTACAAAGTGCGGTTTTTCCGATACTGTAAATCTTATACTTTTCACTGTGTCGGCACTCCTTTTCGGCGGTGCGGCAATAACAGACTTTATCGACGGTAAGATGGCAAGAAAGTATAACCTTGTTACAAACTTCGGTAAGTTTATGGATCCTCTTGCGGATAAGTTCATGGTAGTAGGCGCACTTATTGCGGCAGCATACGTTTACGATAATCTCAGACTCTGGCTGCTTATCACAATCGCCGTAACTGTTTTCAGAGAGCTTGCAGTATCGGGTGTCAGACTTGTTGCGGTAAATGCCGATAACGTAGTAATTGCAGCGGCAATGCCCGGTAAAATCAAGACATTTTCCCAGTGTATATTTATGGAGCTTGTAATTCTTGAACCCATCATTTTCAAGAATGTCGAGTTCTTTGCAAAGTATACACCCCTTACATACATCTGTATGGCTGTAATGGTGTTCTTCACAATTTATTCGGGTATTCAGTACCTTAAGGCATACAGCAAGTATATAACCATGTAATTTTGAGGTGATATCGGTGTTCAAAAACATCAGATACGATATAAAAGCCATAAAGGAACGAGACCCTGCGGCACGAAGCGGCTTTGAAGTCTTTATGCTGTATTCAGGATTCCATGCAGTACTCTATCATAGGGTGGCACATTGGTTTTTTACGCATAAAATGAAATTTATCGGCAGATGGATTTCGCAAGCGGCAAGAGCCGCTACCGGCGTTGAAATACATCCCGGTGCGACCATAGGCAAAGGTCTTATGATTGACCACGGTATGGGGGTTGTCATCGGTGAAACGGCAATTGTCGGCGATAACTGTACTATCTATCAGGGCGTAACCTTGGGCGGTACAGGTAAAGATACGGGTAAACGTCATCCCACAATCGGCAATAACGTAATGATAGGCTCTGGTGCAAAGGTGCTCGGTCCCTTCACAGTAGGGGATAACGCAAAGATTGCGGCGGGCGCGGTTGTGCTTGATGCAGTACCCGAGGGAGCTACGGCAGTCGGTGTTCCTGCAAGAATGATTTACACAGGCAAGCCCAAGAATGATGCACCTAAAAACGACCTTGACCAGATTCATATTCCCGACCCTGTATCTCAGGAGCTTTGCAAAATGTATATGCGTATTGAAGCTCTTGAAAAACAGCTTGCGGAGAAAAATAACAAAGATAATAATTCTACCACGGAGAGTGATAATAAATGAAGCTTTATAACACAATGACAAAGCAGTATGAAGAACTTGTGCCCCTTGACGGTGATACAATCAGAATGTATACCTGCGGACCTACGGTATATGATTTTTTCCACGTGGGTAACGCAAGGTGCTTTGTTATCTTTGACTTTTTAAGACGTTACCTCGAATACAGAGGCTATAAGGTAAATTTCACACAGAACTTTACCGACATTGACGATAAGCTCATAAAGAGAGCAAACGAAGAAGGCACAACCGTAAAGGAAGTTGCCGAAAAGTATATCGAAGAATACTTCACCGACGCTAAGGGACTTGGCATTGTTCCCGCAACAAATCACCCCAAGGCAACAGAAAATATTCCCGAAATTATTGATATCGTAAAGACTCTTGTTGATAACGGCATGGCATATGCTGTTGCTCCCGAAGGCGGTAGCGGTGAAGATAAGGACGTTTACTTCAGAACAAGAAAGTTCAAGGGCTACGGCAAGCTTTCCCATAAGGATATTGACGACCTTATCAGCGGTGCAAGAATAGACGTTGCCGATATCAAGGAAGACCCGCTTGACTTTGCAGTATGGAAGGCGGCAAAGCCCGGTGAACCTTACTGGGACAGCCCTTGGGGAAAGGGAAGACCCGGCTGGCATATCGAATGCTCTGCCATGAGTAAGAAGTATCTTGGCAATAACATTGATATTCATGCAGGCGGTGAAGACCTTGCATTCCCTCACCATGAAAATGAAATCGCACAGTCCGAAAGCTATAACGCTTGCTGCGGATGTAATGATACAACCTTTACAAGAATGTGGATTCATAATGCATATATCCTTACCGACGGCCAGAAGATGTCAAAGTCGGGTATATCCTTTAAGGTAAGAGACGTTGCAAAGCAGTATAGCTATGAAGCAATCAGATTCTTTATTGTTTCTGCCCACTACAGAAGTCCCGTAAACTTCAGTAAGGAAGCTATGGAACAGGCAACTGCATCGGTTGAACGCTTCAATAACTGCGAAGAAAACCTTGCGTTCAGAATCAAAAATGCTAAGGATAACGGACTTGTACTTTCTGACGAAGAAAAAGCAATGTTAGATACCTTTGCAGGAAGACGTACTCAGATGATTGAAGCACTTGACTACGACTTCAACACAGCCGACGGTATTGCGGCAATCTTTGAACTTACCCGTGATATCAATAAGGCTCTTTCCAATGAAAACCTTAGCCTTGAGTTTTTGGAAAAAGCAAATGAAATCTTCATGGAGCTTATCACACTCTTTGGTTTCCAAAAGAAGAATACAGGCTCATCCGACGAGGATGCCGAAATCGACGCACTTGTAGCACAGAGAGCCGAAGCAAAGAAGGCAAAAGACTGGGCAACAGCCGATAAAATCAGAGATGATTTGAAGGCAAGAGGCATAGTAATTGAGGATACTCCCCAAGGTGCGAAGTGGAAGCGTGTGTAGCACACGCAGGCAGTTCACGGGCGGTTTTCGCAATAAACAAACTTTCGTTGTCGCTCAAATAACACCGTTTGCGTTGCATATACGCAACAACGCAAACTCATTGCAAATGTAAGGAAGAAGAATCATATGAATAATTCAATAGAAACCGATATCCTTGCATTTGGCAAGGAACGAAACCCCGACGAATTTCCCATACTTGCACTTGCTTATATGGGCGATGCCGTTATGGAGCTTTTTGCAAGGGACTATGTTCTCAATTTCTCGGGTGAAGTAAAACCCGCATCCCTTGTTCATGCTTCCAAGGCAATTATCACCTGCGAAGCACAGAGTGACGGGGTTGAACGTATACTTGAACATCTCACCGAAAAGGAAATGTCGGTCTTTAAACGCGGACGTAACGCCAAAACCCACCATACACCCAAACACGGTGAGCTTATCCAGTATAAACGCGCCACAGGCTTTGAGGCACTTATGGGATATCTCTATGTTTCGGGTAACGTGCTTCGTGCAAAAGAACTCTTTTGTTTGGCGTTTGCTGAACATATTTAGAAATTCGCACTACACCAAGTGTGAGAGGTAAGCCGTCGCGGGTCGGGAAAGCCCGACAGCAAATATACGGAATGCCTTGGATAGAAAAATAATATTAAGTGTTGCACAAAAAGTGTGAGAGGTAAGCCGCCGCGGGTCGGGAAAGCCCGACAGCAAATATACGGGGTGCCTTGGATAGAAGAATAGTATTAAGTGTCGCACAAAAAGTGAGAGAGGTAAGCCGCCGCGGGTCGGGAAAGCCCGACAGCAGTATTTGTCATTTTGACGGTTTTCGGTATGCCGTCAAAATGACGGTTTGTCAGCGGCAACTTGCCGCCCATCTCTCCTTTTGAGCGGGCAGTTTTGGTTACTTTTCCTGATTGAAAAGTAACGGAAATCGCGGCTCGCAAGCCGCGAAACTCTCCAATAATAACATGTAGGAAAATTCTATGGATATATTCGAACTCTTTAAAAAAATCGAAAAAAAAGAAGATACCAAAACTCCCATCACCCATATGATAGTGGGACTCGGAAACCCGGGAGATAAATATACAACCACCCGACATAACGCAGGATTTTTGACACTCACTTATGCGGCGAAAAAATGGGGATGTAATATCACAACCTCAAAATTCGATGCTCTTGTGGGTGAGGTAAACGTCGGCGGAAACAGAACCCTTTTGCTTCTCCCTCAGACTTTTATGAATAACTCCGGTGTAGCCGTGTCAAAGGCTGCAAAGTTCTATAAAATACCCGTTGAAAATATTACCGTTGTGTATGATGATACATCCTTTGAACCCGGCACCTTCAAGATTAAGAAAAAAGGAAGTGCAGGCGGTCATAACGGTGTGAAATCTTTGATTGAATATCTCGGAACAGAGGAATTCAAGAGGATTAAAATGGGAGTGGGTAAGAAACCACACTCCGAAATGATTCTTGCCGATTGGGTGCTTACGCATTTTACACAGGAAGAACTTAAAAAAGTCGAAAGCAGATTTGACGATGCTTGCGAGGCTCTTGTTCTTATGAATAAGGGCGAAACCGATAAGGCAATGAATAACTTTAACAGTTAATGGAAAAAATGCCGGTATATAAACCGACAGAGGAGTAATTGCAACTTGACTGAAATTACTATTATGAATAAAATGACAAGACGGTCATTTTTTAAACGTGCCGCCCGAAAATTGCTGTTTTCGGACTGGACTGTACAGGTGCTGGCGTTTCTAATAGCAGGTGCATTCTTTGTGGGCATCAATCAAATTGGCGTGTGCTTTGAAACACTTGTCGTAAGTCTTACGGGAAGAACTGAACCTGTATACTTTTTCAGTTCGCTTTATACAGTTTTGTCTTTGGCATTGACTATACCCGTATTGTACGGACTTGTGAAATTTGAAATAAATGCCATAGACGGCAAGGGAGATATTGCGGATATGTTTTCTGTTTTCTCATCTTTGGGAAAACTTGGAAGAGTATATAAGCTGTTTTTCCATGCAGCTTCAAGAACTGTGGTTTGCTATCTGCCTTTTATCGCTGCGTGGACTTTTCTGAACCTTATTTATTATGAGGGCATATTCGGAATTGTTCTGACTGTGTATTCGGTTGACCTTTTTAGACTTTTGCTGTCAGCATTGGTTGGACTGATGCTGTATCTCGGACTTTTGCTGTCTGCAAAATACTTTGTAGGTATTTACCTTTGTGTTTTAAGAGAAGATACCCCCATAAAGGAATGTTTTCTTGTGGCGGCAAACTGCAATTTTATGAGTAAAGGGGAACTAACAGGAACACTGATAAGCTTTTTGCCCTTGTGCCTGTTGTCTTTGCTTACTGCAGGACTTCTCTTTATTCTCTATACGATTCCGTATATGTTAATCACCATGGTTATGGTATCAAAATATATAGTCGATGTTGAAATGTATAAGAAATCAACCTCGGCACTTATGTATGAAAACAATATAAATCCGGGTAATGAATAATCCGAAAGGAAGTAGATAAAATGAAAGAAAAGTATTATATCACCACTGCCATTCCCTATACATCGGGAAAGCCCCATATCGGTAATACTTATGAAATGATTCTTACCGACTGTATTGCACGCTATAAGAGACTTCGCGGCTATGATGTTCTCTTCCTTACAGGTGCAGATGAACACGGTCAGAAGATTGAGCTTGCAGCTGCTGAAAAGGGCGTTACACCGCAAGCTTACGTTGATAATATCACAGGCGAAATGAAGAAAATCTGGGAAAAGATGAATATCAGCTATGACAGATTCATCCGTACAACCGACGATTATCATGTAGAGGCTGTACAGAAGATTTTCAAAAAGCTCTATGATAAGGGCGATATCTATAAGGGCGAATACGAAGGCTGGTACTGTACTCCTTGCGAAAGCTTCTGGACAGATACACAGGCTAAAGACTGTAAGTGCCCCGACTGCGGAAGAGACGTAACACGTGCCAAGGAATCGGCATACTTCTTGAAGCTCTCAAAATATCAGAAACAGCTCGAAGATTACCTTGAACAGAATCCCGACTTTGTTGTCCCCGAGGCAAGAAAGAAGGAAATGATAAATAACTTCATAAAGCCAGGTGTTCAGGACCTTTGCGTATCCCGTTCCACATTTAAGTGGGGCGTTCCGATAGAATTTGACCCCGGTCACGTTATTTATGTTTGGATGGATGCACTTATCAACTACATAACAGCTATCGGCTATGATGTAGATGAACCGTCTGACCTCTATAAAAAGAACTGGCCTGCCGACCTTCAGATTATCGGTAAGGATATTTTAAGATTCCATACTATTTACTGGCCTGTAATTCTCATGGCTCTCGGACAGCCTATGCCTAAAAAGATTTTAGGCCATCCTTGGCTCCTTTCCGGTATGGATAAGATGTCAAAGTCAAGAGGAAACGTAATGTATGCTGACTACCTTGCGGATCTTATCGGCACAGACGGTGTAAGATACTATACACTTGCAGAAATGCCTTTCCTCAATGACGGCTCTATCACATACGAAATGCTTGTAAATAAGTTTAATGCAGACCTTGTTAATACTCTCGGAAACCTTGTCAACAGAACAGTTGCCATGGTTAATAAGTATTTCGGCGGAACAATTCCTGCACCCGCAGAGGTTGATGCAGAGCTTGATAATGACCTTATTTCTACCGTTGAAAACGGCTATAAGAAGGTAACAGAAGCAATCGAGACACTTCACATTGCCGATGCTACAGATGAAATTATGACAGTGCTCAGAAGACTCAATAAGTATGTTGACGAAACAGCACCCTGGATTCTCGGCAAGGATGAAACAAAGAAGGATAGACTTTCTACTGTTCTTTATAATCTTGTTGAAGGTATCAGAATCTGTGCAATCATGCTTTCACCTTTTATTCCTGCGGCAGCAGACACAATCATGACACAGATTTGCTCTGCAGAAAATAAAACTCAGCTCAAGATTGAAAACTGGTCGGATGCAGAAAAGTTCGGCTACAAGTATGAAGATGGTGCAAAGGTAACAGCTACTCCCACACCTCTCTTTATGAGAATAGACGAAAAGGAATTTAATGCCCGCCTTGAAGCCGATAGAATTGCGGCAGAAAAGGCAGCAGCCAAGGAAGAAAAGAAAAGCGCAAAGCCTGAAGAAAAGAAGGAAGAAGCAGAGATTTCCGAAATCACAATCGACGACTTTATGAAGGTAAAGCTCATTTGTGCAAAGGTTCTCGAATGTGAACCTGTGCCCAAATCCGATAAACTCCTCTGTCTCCAGCTTGATGACGGCAGCGGAACTCCTCGTCAGGTTGTTTCGGGCATTGCACTTTCCTATAAGCCTGAAGACCTTATCGGCAAGAAGGTAACACTTGTTTCTAATCTTAAACCCGTAAAGCTCAGAGGCGTTGAAAGCTTCGGTATGATTCTTGCGGCATCCGCAGGCGATAAGGTTATCGTAACCTTCCTTGATGACGAAGTTGCACCCGGTGCTGAAATCCGATGAGAATTTTTGATTCCCACGCACATTATGATGATGACAGATTTGATGAAAACAGGGAGGAGATACTTTCTGAAGTTTTCTCAAACGGTGTCGAAAAAATCTGTAATATCGGTGCAAGCCTGAAAAGCAGTAAGACCTCGGTCGAGCTGTCGCAAAAATATGATAATATCTACGCATCCGTCGGAGTACATCCGTCGGATGCTGTCCGTGATATGCAAAATGCCGATTGGTTAGTACAAATAGAGGATATGTATAAAAACAATCCAAAGGTTGTTGCCATCGGTGAAATCGGTCTTGACTATTACTGGACACCCGAGGAAAAAGAAGAGCAGAAGAAGTGCTTTCGTGCACAGATGGCACTTGCCCAAAAGCTGGGTGCACCTGTTATTATCCATGATAGGGAAGCCCACGGGGATGTGCTTGAAATAATGAAGGAATACCCCGATGTTGTGGGTGTTGTCCATAGCTTTTCGGGTTCACTCGAAATGGCAAAGGAAGTAATGAAGATGGGGTATTATATCTCTGTCAACGGTGTTACTACCTTCAAAAACGCAAGGAAAATCGTTGAGATTGTTGAGTATCTTCGTGACCTTCATCCCGATGCCATGAACAGAATCCTTGTCGAAACCGACTGTCCTTATCTTACACCCGTACCACATAGAGGTGAGACCAACAGGTCGGACTACATTAAATTCACGGCAGAAAAATGTGCAGAGCTTCTCGGCATTACGGCAGACGAATTCTGCGAAATAACATATAAAAATGCCTGCTGTTTTTACGGCATTGAATAAACAATAAAGGAGTGCAGATATGAAAAAAATCTTCAACAGTAAGAGTATATATATAATATCTGCTCTTTTTGTATTTTCACTTGCCGTAACCTATATTGATGCCTTTGTGCATCCTCCGTATTTTTCGAAAATACCCATAAAAATCCTGTTTTTCCTTGTGCTTCCTCTGTTGTATTTTGTGTTTAATAAGGAAGCCTTCGGTGATTTCAAATCCCTTTTCAAATTCAGAAAAAAGGGACTGGGTCTGTCACTTCTTCTGGGAATAGGAATATACGCGGTTATTGTCGGCGGATTTTTCCTGACAAGAAATGTTTTTGACTATTCGAATGTCACAAAAAATCTGACATCGGGCATGGGAATTACCAAGGATAACTATATTTACGTAGCAATCTATATTTCATTTATGAATTCGTTCCTCGAGGAATTCTTTTTCAGAGGCTTCGGTTTCATCATAATGAAAAAGTATACCTGCCGTATCTTCTCTTACATATTCAGCCCCATACTTTTTGCCATATATCATGTAGGAATGACAGCAAGCATGTTTGAGCCTTTGCTTCTTGCACTTGTAATAGCTGGACTTGTAACGGGCGGTCTTATTTTCAATTATCTCAACGAGAAGAATGAAAACATCTATTCCTCGTGGTTTACCCATATGTTTGCAAATTTTGCCATGCATACTGTAGGATTTGTGCTGTTCAGCATGGTGTGAAAGGGGTGCTTTGAATAATGAAAAATGTTCTTATAACAGGAGCAACCGGCGGTATAGGCTCTGCAATTGCTTTTGCCTTTGCAAAAAACGGATACAACATCGCACTCCATACAAACTCAAAACCCCATGAGGCACAAGAAAATGCCGATAGCCTGTCAAAGGCTTACGGCATAAAAGCTTTTGCTGTAATGGCTGACATTTCAAACGAAAACGACGTTAAAAACATGTTTGAAACACTTGAAAAAGACTTTGGCAAAATTGATGTACTTGTCAATAACGCAGGTATTTCTCTTGTTTCAATGCTCTGCGATACAACGGCTGAGGATTGGGACAGGGTAATGGATGTAAACCTCAAGGGTGCATTTCTCTGCTCAAAGTGTGCAATAGACAATATGGTGCATAATAAGTGGGGAAGAATTATAAACGTGTCTTCCGTATGGGGAAACGCAGGAGCCTCCTGCGAGGTGGCATACTCTGCATCCAAGGCAGGACTTGTCGGCTTTACAAAAGCTCTTGCCAAAGAACTTGCACCCAGCGGCCTTACGGTAAATGCCGTGTCGCCCGGACTTATTGATACAAAGATGAACTCACATCTTTCAGATGATGATATAAAAGCACTCTGCGATGAAATCCCTGTAGGCAGAATGGGAACACCCGAGGAAGTCGCAAACGCAGTTTTGTTCCTCGCAAGTGAGGGTGCTTCATATATTACAGCACAGAATATTACTGTTGACGGCGGTTGGCAGTAAATTTAAAATTAAACAGAACGGAATGATGCCAATGTCAAAAAAGCCCGAAACTGAAAATATAAGCTTTTATGTTTGGTGCTTTTTTATATGTTCTTTTATCGGCTGGATAGTAGAAACAATATGGAGATCCAATGTCAGAGGATACTTTTTTAATGCAGGCGTGCTGTTCGGACCGTATTTACCGATTTACGGTTTCGGCTTTTTGATAATTGTTCTTGTAGTTGCAAGAATTGTGAATAAGGTAAATCAGATTGATATTTGCAGTAAGCATAAATTTGTCGGAGTAATACTGACGCTTGTGGGAATATTCATATTTGCTGTTGCTTTAGAGTATTTTTCTCATTGGCTGCTCGAAGTGTTGTTTGACAGATACTGGTGGTACTATGGTAATTCCGATGTGTATGTCATCGGCGGGAAAAAGGTAGCGCTTCATCTTAATGGCAGAGTCAGCCTCCGAAGCGGCATACTGCTTACACTTGCAGGATGTGTGTTTTTGTATATTGTCTATCCAAATCTTAAGAAGCTTCTTTCAAAATTGAGTCAGAAGGTTATGAAAATCGGTGCGGTTTTCATGACATGTATAATGCTGGTTGATGCTGTGTTGTCGGCTGTTAAATTGTTTGGAAATAGATAAAACCACGTTTTAAAGGGTCTTCATATAGGGAATGAATTAAAGTCAGTGAGTTTTTTACTTGCTGACTTTTTTGTTTATTCTGTACTTTTGTATCGACAAAAGTACCAAAAACGCCCACTCAACAAGAGGGGATGGCTCATTCGGGAAAAGCAAAGTACTAAAAGGCAAATTTTGACTCGGACAAATGAAACCAAACGCTTCTACGAAGCTGTCAAAATTTGGATTCTACTAATTTCAAAGATACTGCCGCCCTCATTCCGCTAACCTCCCCTCTTTCGCCGTGGTGGCTTAACTCCCCTCTCTTGGTGTCAGTGCAAATCTGAAGCATATTCGGTTGGTTGGATTAGAGTATACCAAACTAAGCCTGATACAGTTTCGCGATAATTAAGGCTTGAATCCTGTAAACAATTACCCGCGTTGTGAGAGGTAAGCCGCCGCGGCAAAGGAGAGAGGTCACGCAGACTCGCTGACATGATGGTTTTTGATGAGATTGGTGTCGAGTCATCTCTCCTTTTGAGCGGAGAATTTTTGGTTCTTTTGTTTCGGGACAAAAGAACGAATAAAAGATGTTGTTTATGCGACCACGAGTGTTAGTTTTTAATCCGAAATACCCCGTGTATTTGCCGTCGGGCTTCCCCGACTTGTTTCGGGACAAAAGAACAACAAAAGGCGTACCGCAGTACGCCTTCTTTTTTTGATTTATCCAAGGGAATACTCATTATGCGTGTTTTTTCACTCTATACCGTTCTTAACCCCTTGGGATAATGATTCTTAACCATACCGTCAACACACTTTCCGCCGCCGAGCACGAGACCCTCGTACATGACAGTACACCAGCCGTTCTGAATGTCTGCCTCAATTACTTCGCCGTGAAGATACTTTGAAATTCTTTCATCACCGTCATGTAAATCAATGACATTTCTGAAATCCTTGCCAAAGCACTTGAAAAACTGATGATGTGGCTCAAATCTTGACTTTATCACTTCACCAAGCTTTACTCCGCATGCAAATACCTTTCTTGACGGAATCTTTGCATCGAAATCAACGTAAATGAGGTTTTCGTTATATTTAAAGACCTTTGACATCTCAAAGTCGTCAAGTGTTTTCTTGATAAAGTCTGAGAAAATCTTTTTTTCAAGGTCGGTAGGCTTTGTTAGGGGACTCCGGTATTTGTCTTTCTTGCTTTCGTATTTGCTCGTTATCTTTCTGAATAACGCAATAAACTGACCTTCACCTTTTGAAATGTGGGGATAAAACCTCCTTGTAAGATGTATGCTTTCATGTTTGCAACCTTCAAATAAATAACCGCCGACTGTTGCATCTACAACAGCCTTGCTTACGGGTATAAGCTCAAATTCGGGATGACGTGAAAGAAAATCATCTGCCTGCATCTCATTTTCCTCTAAAGAAAAGGTACAGGTGGAGTAGAGCAGAAGCCCGCCTTCGCATATAAATGATACCGCATTGTCAAGGATTTCCCTTTGCCTTTCAGCACAGATGCGTACATTTTCCACCGACCACTCGGAAATTGCTTCTTCCGGATACTTTCTGAACATGCCTTCGCCGCTGCAGGGAGCATCGCATATTACGAGGTCGAAGAAACCGTCGTATATCTCGGACAGTTCGTTTTTTGCAGTCATGTCATAGTTTGTAACTATGGCATTTTTTATGCCAAAGCGTTCAATGTTCCCGACAAGCGTTTTGCATCGGTTCGGCACATATTCGTTGGATACCAATACTCCGCCGTCCCGCATTTTGACTGCCGCACCGAGACTTTTACCGCCGGGGGATGCACACATGTCAAGAACATTTGTAAATTCATACCCGTCAAGGCAGGCAATTGATGCCATGGCAGAGGGGTCCTGAATGTATATGCCGCCGGCATGATGTATGGGCAAATTGCCTATGCCGTCACCTTCAAAATAGTATCCGCCGTCAAAAAACGGCACTTTTTTTGTGCAAAATGATAAAACGGCATTTTTGTCAATATTTCTGTTGAGGAATAAACCCTTAGAACCCTCGCCGTCGGTGATTTCGCTTATAAATAAATCGTAATCATTGCCCAAAAGACGCTTCATTCGCTCTTGGAATGCAATATTTGGTGACATTTTCATATTAAAACTCCATATTTTGATATACAATTTTATCACAGATTTTATTTGCAGTCAATTGTATTTTTACATTTAGGTTTTGTCCTAAAAATGTAATAGATATCAACAATTTATAAAGTTTTTTTTTACGTTTTTTTGAAATTTGTTTAATGTGCCGAAATTGTCCCGAAAGTATTGCATTTTCGAGACTTTCTATGCTATAATGAAAACTCGAAATTGTACGGGTTGATTTGTGTTTGATTCTCGATTCCGAAGGGAGATAGATAGATGAAAAAAATATTTAAGGTGACTGTTTGGTTTTTGATGATAACGGCACTTGTGCTTTGTGCATCCGCTGTTGTCTCGGCTGAGGACTACGACCTTTGGGTTGGAGGAATCAGAGTAACAAGCGATAACGCCGAAGACATACTCGGCGACGGAACTGTTTCATATGATGCAGAGACAAGTACGCTTACACTCGATAATGTCACCCTTACTGCCTATTATGATTTCAGTAATTCTGATAATAATAAACCGGAAACGGCTGCTATTTATTCTTTGCAGGAATTGAATATACTTGTTAAAGGCAGCTGTTCCTTGTATACATCGGCAAAAAACAGCTATAATGACTACGGTATTTACTGTAAACGCCCCACCGCTCAAAACGGTGAAATGAGAGATGCTTTAACAATCACAGGATATGATGATAAAGCAAAGCTCACGGTATCAAGTGCGAGTACCCTTAATGAAACTTCGGCTCTGTATACATTTGATGCTGATATCAGAATACAAGACATAGGTCTTACATGCTATTCGGCATCGGCAGTGCAGTCAAACACCATCTATGCCAACGGCGGTGAAATTTTTATTGATAATTCTGTTGTAACTTGTAACGCAGCCGAAGCACAGACTCAAAGCAGCGGCTTGCTTGCGGGATTCGGCATTATGATTTCCGGTGCAAGTAACGTAACCTTTACTGCCAAGGGATGCAGTTACAGCGGCGTAGAAGAGGTTGCTTCTTACGGTGCACTTACTTTAGGTAAGATTATAATATGTGAAGAAAGCTCTCTTTCGGTAAATGCAGCCACGATAAACTGTTCGGGTACTGCAGCGTCTTGCGGTGCTTCCGCACTGCTCGGAATTGAAGTTAGCGATAACAGTAAACTTGAGGCATACGGCGGGTCTGTTACAAGTACGGATTCTTCGGCTCAGAATAATTCAATCGGTGTTTTTTCATCAAATATTTTTGTGACTGACGATTCTGAAGTTATCGGACACGGTTTGTATTCTTCGTATATGTCGGCAGGCATTTACGGTCAGACAATAACCGTTGAAGACGGAGAGGTTTCGGGCTACGCCAACAGCGGAGTTCCGCTGTATTCGGCAATTGCAAGTGAAAATCCCATTCAGGGCGACGATGCTTCAATATATGACAGTGAAACAAAGTATTATCTCGAATTTGTTCCCGGCTCTGACGGTTTACCCGGTTATTTTGTTGATGAAACTGGTGAAATTACGAAAAATGCTATCGTGACGTCATCCATGGAATTTGATATCTGGGTTGGCTCGGTTCAGGTGACAAGCGAAAATGCGCATGATGTTTTGGGCGACGGCACAGTGTCTTACGACCATGCGACAAGAACTCTTACACTTGATAATGCAGTAATAAAAGAAACACATACGGTTCTTGAAAACTTATATTCCTCAACCGATGAAAACGGTGTAGTTCATGAAACAATCGAAAAATATACTGCGGGTATCTATTCGAATATGCCTATAACCTTGAATATCGTGGGCGACGTTGTAATTGATTGCTCCGACGATACCTCACACGGCAACTACGGTATTAAGTTTGATTGCAGTTGGGAGTATGATGATTATACTCATACAATCGTCGGAAATGAAGATTCTTCGTTAACCGTAAATGCAGGCGGCACGAATATTTCGTACGGCATTTGGACAAGCGATGCAATCTGCGCTATTAAGGACCTTGACATAAATGTTACGGCAGGCGATACATGTAAAACATCCGTCGGTATATTCTTAGAGGATGCCGATGAGGATTTCTATATTGAAATTGATAACTGTAATGCAGTCGTTTGCGGTGGAAATATAAGCGGCGATGTTGAAGAGATGGGTGCAGTAGGTATTGGCGGCGGCTCTGTTTATATCCGAAACGGAAGTGACGTAACCGCTTTGTCGGGCGATGTGACTTCAGGCACCGAAAGCTCCTCATGTGCCGGATTTTTCTGCCTTGGATATGTAGAGGTTTCAGGCGGAAGTACACTTGCCGCAACGGGCGGAAACATATACGCAAATTCAGGAGAAATAAATACATTGGGTATGGTCGTGGTTGGTTTGCTGACTATTGACGATAACTGCTCGGTTGTAGCTACTGCAGGCGATGCCTACTATAACGGTGAAGCACAAGAGAATGCACGCTCTATAGGATTTACCCTTTCTTTGGCAGATGCCATAATCGGAGATAATGCATCACTTACCGCAACCGGCGGATACTCCGACGGCACATCTATGGGTATATATGTTGAGAGTATTGATTCAGTCACGGGATTCTCCAAAACTATAGTTCTCGAAACCGAAAACAGCGTTGTTGTTGCCGGTACAAACAATACAAATACCTATGCACTTAATGTCGGTATCTATGCCGAGACACCGATACAGAACGGTACGGTTAAAAACTTTGACACTCATGAGGCACTTGTATATAACGACGGTTTTTACACCGATTCCGAAGGAAATATAGTTGCCAATACAATTGTCAACGGCGGAGATATTCTTTTCGGAGACTATAATCTTGTTGTCGGCGGTATTGAAGTTACCGTGTTTAATAAAGACGATATACTCGGCAGCCTTGACGGTGACGGAGCATCGGCTTACTATGATCCGGACACAAAAACGCTTACCCTTGAAAATGCAGTAATTACAACCCACTATGATATGGGTCAGGCTTATGTCGGAATCCTGCGCGCAGGAGCTCTTAATATAAACCTTGTAGGTGATAATAAGGTTGTTGTCAATTCATATGAAGAATTGCCTGAAGTTGCTGTCGGTATTGCGGCCTTTGACGATATAACAATAAGCAGTGAAAATTCGGCTCGCCTTGAGATTGTTACAGGCGATACGACAGGGGACTGTTACGGTATTTACACAACCCCGTCTGACGATGGCACCTTTATTGCAGACATCACGGTTTGCGGACGTGCAACCGTAATTGCAAGAAGCGGAAATATCAATTATGAATATGAGCATTATACTGCCGGTGTAACTGCCAATGGCTCCGTGAATGTTCTTGACAGTGCAAGTCTTTACGGCTATGCAGGCGAGACTGTATATGCGTCGTCGACAAGCGGCTATGCTTATGGCGTTTCTGCGGGTATTATATCCTATAATGTTATGAATATAAACACAACGGGTACCGTCTACGGTTACGGTGAAAAATCCGACTTTGTAATGGGAGGCCTCGGCGGCTTCAGCGGAATTAACCTTACAAACGGTGTTGTTATCGGTGAGTGTGGAAAGGATGTTCCCGTAAATGCGGTTGCTGCCGGTGTTGTCTTTGCGGCAGAGCCTCAGAATGTTATTGTCAAAACAGGCTCTGCAGAGGATACTGCAGGTGATGACCATAGCTGGATAAATCTTGCCGAAGGGGTAGGCGGTACTTATCTTGACGGTACAGGAGTACCCGGAAAGTATACCATGCTTCTTCCCGTGAAGGGTATATGCGGCATTGAAACAGAAACCGACCTGGAGCTCGGCGATACGGTAACCGTAAAGTCGATTGATGCGGATGAAAATGTTTTTGTTGCTTTTGCTTCATATGATGCAAACGGAAGAATGATTGACTATAAAACAACCTTTGCATCGAATGCCGATGAAGACAATGAACTTTCCGTTGCACTTAATCTTGAAGGTGCCGTAAAGGTAAGGGTGTTTGTTTTTGAAAACAACTCAAGCTTCAGCCCCATAAGTGATTATATTGAAAAGGTTTATTTTGATACAATTGCATAAGACAGAGGACGGCTTTTGCCGTCCCTTTCTTTTGTTAAAACACTTGACAAACCCGACAAAAAATGCGATAATGTATCTGTTGTACTAGTGCTCAAATTTGCAATATCGAGGTAAAGAAAATGCAGAAGGATTTGTTTGAAATAATCGAAGAGCAAAACCCCAAAATGTCAAAAAGCCATAAGAAAATAGCCGCCTTTATTAAGGACTCGGGAGAGGTTGCCGCATATCTTACGGCAACAAAACTGGGTAATGAAGTGGGCGTATCCGAATCGACTGTGGTGAGATTTGCAATAGAACTCGGCTTTTCGGGTTATCCCGAATTTCAGAAGGTGCTTCAGCAGAGTCTGAGGTCAAAGCTTACAAGCGTTCAGAGAATGGGTATTGCCGACAGCCGCTTTGGCGAAGGCAGTGTTCTTTCCAATGTTCTTACTGCCGATATGAATAATATCAAAGCATCTCTTGCAAACATAGATGAAAAGAACTTTGATGAGGCGGTCGATACCATTTGTAATGCCAAGAATATTTTTCTTCTCGGTATCCGTTCATCAAGTATGCTTGCTGACTTTATGAATCATTACCTCGGTTATATGTTCGGAAATGTAAAAATGCTCTTTTCCAACAGTACAAATGAACTATTTGAACAGATATTCAGAATATCCGAGGGAGATGTGCTCATTGCCATTTCGTTCCCGAGATATTCAAGCCGTACAAAGCTTGCGGCAGAATTTGCAAAAAAGAAGGGTGCAAAGGTTATTGCCATTACTGACGGTGACACATCACCCATTGCCGCATATGCCGACTCTAAGCTTTATGCAAAGAGTGATATGGCATCCTTTATTGACTCGCTTGCAGCCCCTCTCAGTATTATAAACGCACTTCTTGTTGCCATCGGCAGAAAGAAGCAGGATACCGTCAAGGAAACCTTCCGTGACCTTGAAACAATCTGGGAAGAATACGACGTATATGAAAAATCAAGAAAGTAAGATAAAGGTTTGTGTAATTGGCGGCGGAGCTGCAGGTCTTATGGCAGCAATAACGGCTGCCGAAAACGGAGCATCCGTTACACTTTTTGAAAAGAATAAATCCCAAAAGGTAATGGAGTCCGAAAAGTTCTATGATAATGCATACCTCGGTAAAAAACTGCTTATTACGGGAAAGGGCAGATGTAATGTCACAAATGACTGTACCCTTGATGAGTTTATGAAAAACACACCTGTCGGCGGTAAATTCATGTATGCCTCATTTAATAGCTTTACTCCTCAGGATGTAATGGATTTCTTCACTAAGGGCGGTACACCTCTCAAGGTTGAAAGAGGAAACAGGGTTTTCCCGACCTCCGATAAATCCATTGATATTCTGAAGGTGCTTAAAAGTAAGCTTTTTGAGCATAATGTAAAGGTGGTAAATAAAAAGGTTTCGGGAGTTACCTCTGAGGACGGTGTGTTTACTTCGGTTGTTCTTGAAGATAAAACCGAAATGTACTTTGACAGATGTATCATAGCAACGGGCGGAGCTTCCTATCCCCAGACGGGCTCCGACGGTGACGGATATAGGTTTGCAGAGAGCCTCGGACATACGGTGAAAGAAATAAAACCGTCTCTTGTGCCGCTTGTGTCACATGATAAGGCATGCCGTGATATGATGGGACTTTCTCTTAAGAATGTCACGCTTTCTGTCATCGATAATAAAAAGAATAAGGTTATTTTCAAGGAAATGGGGGAAATGCTGTTTACCCATTTCGGTGTGTCGGGACCCCTTGTGCTTTCGGCATCAAGTCATATGCGTGATATGCAGGAAAACAGATATACCGTCAGTATCGACCTAAAACCCTCCCTTGATGAAAAGACTCTTGATAACAGACTTCTGTCTGATTTTTCAAAGTATATAAATAAGAATATGGATAATGCTATGAGTGATTTGCTTCCCTCAAAGATGATTGTGCCGTTTCTTAATAAATGCGGTGTAAGAAAAGAGCAGAAGCCGAATTCACTTACAAAGGAAGAAAGACGAACAATACTTGAAACCCTGAAAGGTTTTAAGGTTGATATCCATTCTTTCCGACCCGTTGATGAGGCAATCATCACTTCGGGCGGCGTTGCCACAAAAGAAATAAATCCCTCTACGATGGAATCGAAAATCGTGTCGGGACTTTACTTTGCAGGCGAGGTTATTGACGTCGATGCCTATACCGGCGGATTTAACCTGCAAATCGCATTCTCAACCGCACATCTTGCGGGACAGAGTGCTTCAAACTCATAATCAAATTTCATCTATTCACCGTTCATTGGTGTCGCACAAAAAGTGTAAGAGGTAAGCCGCCGCGGCGAAGGAGAGAGGTCAGCGCAGACTCGCTGTTGTTCCTTTTTTGTCTTTTATAGGTGTCGAGCCATCTCTCCTTTTGAGCGGAGCGTTTTTGTTACTTTTGTCGCGGGACAAAAGTAAGACATAATTCGGTTTAACATTTAAATTTTCATAACACATTACTGTTAATTCTTGTAATATAGAATAAGTAATTATCACCCCTTAACGAAAGGATTTTAAAATGTACAGTATTGCAATAGACGGCCCCTCGGGCTCGGGAAAAAGTACGGTTGCAAAGGCGGTGGCTGCAAAGCTCGGCTTCCTTTATGTTGATACAGGTGCAATATACCGCACCGTCGGCGTTTTTGCAAAGAGAAATAATATAGACCCCCACGATGAGGAAACTCTCGGTGCAAACCTT
Source organism: Oscillospiraceae bacterium (assembly GCA_015064895.1). Taxonomy (GTDB): domain Bacteria; phylum Bacillota; class Clostridia; order Oscillospirales; family CAG-382; genus UMGS1387. The sequence goes on from SVRI01000015.1 coordinate 46,761, forward strand.
GATAAAGTGGATATAAAAATCAGATGGATTGACGGAACCCAGCATGTTTTCCTCTCTGATGAAGATGTTTCCGAAGAAATAAGACTTCCCGAAATGTCAATGTATGCTTCTGCCGTGTCTGCTCTCGGGAAAGTAAGGGCGTTTCTTCTTCAGATGCAGAGGGATTTTGCAAAGACAAATAATGTAATTATGGACGGCAGAGATATAGGTACCGTAGTACTTCCCGATGCAGACGTCAAAATTTTCATGTATGCAACATCCGAGGCAAGAGCCAAGAGACGTTATAAGGAGCTTTTGGAAAAGGGTAAGGAAGTTACCTATGAGGAAGTTCTTTCGGATATGATTGAAAGAGATAAAAACGATTCGTCCCGTGCACTTGCACCCTGTAAACCAGCAGAGGATGCAATTATGATGGATAATTCCGAAATGTCACTCGAAATAAATATTGAAAAAGTATTGGAGATTATCAATGAGAAAATCAATGTGGCTGTATGATGTCGTCACTTTCATTGTAAAGTGGCTGCTTAAGCCTTTGTTCTGGACAAAAACAACGGGACTTGAAAATGAAAATGTGGAAGGTCCTGTTATATATTGCCTTAACCATATTTCCAATTGGGATCCTGTAATTGTTGCCTGTGAAACTAAAAAGACAATCAATTTTATGGCAAAGAAAGAGCTGTTTGAGGTTCCTGTTATTAAACACGTGGTTGCCGCACTCGGTGTATTTCCCATTGACAGACAGGGTAATGACCTTGCAACCTTAAAGTCTACCATCAACGGACTTAAAGAGGGAAGACGTATCTGTATTTTCCCTCAGGGAACAAGACATCCCGGCATTGACCCGAGAACAACAGAGGTCAAGGGCGGAACGGCAATGCTTGCAAGACATTCCAAAGCCACAGTAGTCCCCATAGGTGTTTACACTAAGGATTATAAAGTCAGAATTTTCAGAAGAGTGTATGTGAACATCGGAAAACCCAAGACTTTTGAAGAACTCGGATTTACGGGTGCACGTGATGATTACGATAGAATTACGGGAGAAATTTTCAACGAAATCTGTAATCTTTGTGAAAGTGCAAAGGAAAATGTAAATGCAAAAAAATGTAAATAAAACAAGAGTAATAACTGCCAAAAACGCAGGCTTTTGCTTTGGCGTAAGACGAGCCGTTGATACGGTGAATGAACTTCGAAGTAAAACCGATAAAAAGATATATACAATTGGTGAGCTAATACATAACAGCGTTTTTGTACGACGCCTTGAAGAACAGAATATCTTTGTCATTGAGGAAGAAAACCTTCCTTCTCTCGAAAAAGAAAAGGATAAAATTGTTTTGGTTGTACGTGCTCACGGTATAAAGAAGGAGATAATCGACTATCTTGATGAAAAAGGCTTTACCTACGTAAATGCCACATGCCCTTACGTAGAGAGAATACATGATATAGTCGATAAGAACACCCATGACGCATCTTTGTGTGTAGTAATGGGAGATAAAAAGCATCCCGAAGCGGTTGGTACAATCAGCTATGCCCATTGTGATGCTGTGGTGTGCAGTAATGAGGATGAATTGCTTCAAAACTTAAACGACAAATTAACAAGTTTTGAAGAATGTTTCGTATTAACGTCACAAACCACATATAATAATGAAAAATATGTAAATTGTCAAAAAGTTGCAAAAAAACTATATACAAATGCAAAAATTTTTGATACAATATGTAGTGTTACGGAAAAAAGACAAAATGAGGTTGTGCAGCTTTCAAAGGAATGCGACATAATGCTGGTGGTCGGAGGAAAAAACAGCTCCAATACAAAGAAGCTTTTTGAAATTTCCTCGGAACACTGCAAAGAAACATTTCTTGTTGAAACGGCAGATGAAATGGATATGCAAAAGATATCCTTGCTCTGCAAGCAAAAGCTGCTAAAGCCGAATACAGTTTTCACCGTAGGGATAACAGCAGGTGCATCGACACCTGATGATATATTAGAGGAGGTAAAAGCCGGAGTGAGTGAAACCATCATAACCGCTTCCGGTGAAACAACAACATGATGACAGAAATCAATGAAAACATGAGCTTTGAGGAGATGCTTGATGCGTCCTTCAAAAGACTTCGCGCAGGAGAAACAACAAAGGGTATTGTAACTTCAGTAACACCTACCGAGGTACATCTTGACCTTGGTGTTAAATACACAGGTATTATCCCTCATTCCGAAATGACAATGGATACTTCCGTAAAGCTTGAAGACATTGTTAAGGTAGGCGACGAAATCGAAGCAATCGTTATTAAGCCTAATGACGCAGAAGGCACAATCACACTCTCAAAGGTAAAGATTGATGCAGTAAAGTGCTTTGACGAAATCGAAGCTGCAGAAGAAAGCGGAGAAATCCTTACAGGTAAGGTTGTGGAAATCACAAGAGGCGGCGTAGCTGTACTTGCAAAGAATGTAAGAGTATTCATTCCTATTTCTCAGACAACACTTCCCAGACGTGAAGAAGCATACGAAGAAAAGGATCTTCAGGTATTCATGGGTAAGGATGTTTCCTTCAAGATTATCAGCGTAGAAAAGGCAAGAAAGAGAGTTGTCGGTTCCATGCGTGCAGCAGCAAGAGTTGAAAGAGAAGCTGCTGAAGCTAAGTTCTGGGAAACAGTTGAAGAAGGCCAGAAGTTCACAGGTAAGGTTAAGTCCATTACCAACTACGGTGCATTTGTAGATCTCGGCGGTGTAGACGGTATGGTTCACGTATCCGAACTTTCCTGGAAGAGAATCAAGAATCCTTCCGAAGTTGTTAAGGTTGGCGAAGAAATCGACGTATTCGTTAAGGCTCTCGATAAGGAAAACAAGAGAATTTCTCTCGGCCATAAGGTTGACGCTGAAAATCCCTGGACAATCCTTTCCGAAAAGTACAATGAAGGCGATGTAGTTGAAGCAAAGGTTGCAGGTCTTACACCTTTCGGCGCATTTGCTGAAATCATCCCCGGCATCGACGGTCTTATCCATATTTCTCAGATCTCCAACAAGAAGATTGCAAAGCCTGCTGATGAACTTAAAGTTGGCGATGTAGTTACAGCTAAGATTACAGCTATCGACTACGAAGCAAAGAGAGTAAGCCTCTCCATGCGTGCTCTTCTCGAACCCGAAGAAGAAGTAGCCCCCGAAGCTGCAGAAGAAGTTGTTGAAGCAGTTGAAGAAGTAGCAGAAGTTGCTGCAGAAGAAGCTGCTGAATAATTAATATTCTCGTACCTATGGAGCCGAGGAACCAAATGGTTCCTCGGCTTTTGTCAAACTATTTGTAGGGACAGGCGTCCTTGACTGTCCGCAAATTTATCTAATACTTGTTGAAAAAACAACTCAAATTATTGCGTTTTATTTGGACAGGCGTCCTCGACTGTCCTAAAAATTATTTTAATAGGTGATAAATATGTCATATCCAAAATTCGGTCCCGGCGGTAATTCCGATTCTTTCCATCTCACAAAGCTTGCCACTTCCAAGGCACCATTCTGGGTAAAGGATTTCGGGCTTGATGCCTATGAATACGAAGCAGGCAGGGGAGTGCCCAAGAACATTGAAGGCTTTAAGACTCTCGGAGAAAACGCAAAGCAGGCTGGTATCAGCCTGTCCATCCACGCACCTTACTTTATTTCACTTTCATCTGTCGAAGAAGAAAAGCGAAAGAACAGCTCAAGATATATCCTTGAGAGTGCCATAGCTCTTAATGAAATGGGCGGTAAAACCATTGTTATTCACGCAGGCTCATGTGCCAAAATTTCACGTGAACTGGCAAGCACCTATGCTAAAGATGCACTTCGATTTGCAATTGATGTTTTACACGAGGCAGGACTTTACGGCTTTGACCTCGGCATTGAAACCATGGGTAAGGTAAATCAGTTCGGCACACTTGATGAGGTCATTGATATGTGCTCTGTCGATAAGACGGTGGTTCCTGTCATAGACTTCGGTCATATGAACGCCAGGGAAATGGGCGGAGTTTTTGTGACTGTCGATGACTATAAGAGAGTGTTTGATAAAATAGCTAAAGGAGTAACACCCGAGGCAGCACAAAATCTTCATTGCCACTTTTCAAAGATTGAGTATACTGGCGGCGGCGAAAAGAGACATCTTACCTTTGAGGACAAGCAGTATGGACCCAACTTTGAGCCTCTTATGCAGGCAATATATGAGCTTGGTGTAACTCCTACCATTATCTGCGAATCTGACGGTACACAGGCTGAGGATGCACTTGCAATGAAACAATGCTATTTTTTGCAAAAGTAAATGGCTCCCTTGTGTAAAGGGAGCTGTCACGAAGTGACTGAGGGATTGTAAATCTCAACAACAATCCCTCCGAGTTTTGCTTATATGCAAAACTCACCTCCCTTTGCACAAGGGAGGCTTGTATATAGGAGCCAATCATATGAATACAAAAAATATGGAAATCTGCGCGAAAGTTTCTGAAAAAGCAGATGCACTCATACTTCTTTCACCCGTAAACAGAAGATATGTCACATCCTTTCAGTCATCAGCAGGAACGGTTGTTGTAAGAGACGGTAAGATTACATTTTTTACCGACTTTCGCTACTATGAATCCGCTTGTATCAAAAAACAGCAGGGGATTATGGATGAGGACATAGACATAAGACTTCAGGACGGAAAGTTTATGGAAAATCTCAAAGAGCTTCTTTCGGGTTGCGAAAAAATCCTCTTTGAAGACGGCTTTCTTTCCTACGGTACATATAATTGGTATAATAATTCCATTGACTTTGCAGAACTTATTCCCGGCGGTTCGGGTATTATGGCAGAAATACGCGGAATCAAGACAGACGAGGAGCTTTCAAATATCGTAAAGGCTCAGGAAATCACCGATAAAACCTTTGACTTTGCGGTAAAATATATTTCGGATAATATCCATAGAGCGGATTTTACCGAACGTGAACTTCAGCTTGAAATGGATTACTTCATGCTTCGCAACGGTGCCGACGGTTTGGCTTTCGACACAATTGCCATAAGCGGTAAAAAGTCTGCACTTCCTCACGGTGCGCCCGAAAATATACCTGTATCCAAAGGTTTTCTTACCATGGACTTCGGTGCAAGATACGGCGGCTACTGCTCGGATATGACAAGAACAATCTGCATCGGCAAACCCGATGACGAAATGTTAAAGGTCTATAACACCGTACTTGACGCTCAGAAGGCGGCTTTTGAAGTAATAAGAGCAGGCGTTATCGGCAAAGAACCCGACCTTGCAGCCCGTGCCGTTATTGACGGGGCAGGGTACGCAGGTACATTCGGTCACAGTCTCGGTCACTCACTGGGTCTTGAAATACATGAAGGCCCCAACTTTGCTTCGGGTGTTGAAGCACAAATTCCCGAAAATGTTGTAATTTCGGTGGAACCCGGTATTTATCTTGAGGGCAAATACGGTGTAAGAATAGAGGACATAGTGCGGGTAAGAAAAGGCGGATTTGATAATCTTACCCATAGCAGTAAGGAACTCATTGTAATTTAGCGTGATTTTTTTGCCAAAGGAAGTATTTTTTCTTGAAAACTACTTGAAATATGGCATATTGTATGATATAATTACAAAGTAAATCTATGTAAAAACCAAAAAATGGAGGAATAAACAAATGGTAACAGCAGGCGATTTCAGAAATGGCGTTACATTCGATATGGATGGCAGCGTTATGCAGATTATTGAATTCCAGCACGTAAAGCCCGGTAAGGGTGCGGCTTTCGTAAGAACAAAGCTCAGAAACGTAGTAACAGGTGCTGTAATTGAAAAGACATTCTCACCTACAGATAAGTATCCCACAGCTATCGTTGAAAAGAAGGATATGCAGTATCTCTACTCCGACGGTGAGCTCTACTACTTCATGGATATGGAAAGCTACGAACAGACACCTATTGATGCTAACAAGCTTGGTGACAACTTCAAGTTCGTTAAGGAAGAAATGATGTGTAAGGTTGTATCCTACAAGGGTACAGTTATTTCTGTTGAACCTCCCATGTTCGTTGAACTCGAAGTAACCGAAACAGAACCCGGCTTCAAGGGCGATACAGCTCAGGGTGCTACAAAGCCCGCTACTCTTGAAACAGGCGCTCAGATTAAGGTTCCCCTCTTCATCAACATCGGCGACGTTCTCAAGATCGACACAAGAACAGGCGAATATCTCGAAAGAGCGTGATTTGCACCGACACAAAGTATTGAAAGTTTTGCTGAAGCTTTTTCAAAAGCTTCCGAGAATCCAAAGGCGAGTAGCCTTTGGTCGCTCTCCGCAGAGAGCGAAACTCTCAGGACTTGGAAGAGCTAGGCAAGGGTGAATTTTCGTCTTTTGGACGAAAAGAGGGAAGCCCTGCGATAGAGGGCGTCCCTGATAAATTATAATTTACAGGAGGAAAGCAACATGGAAATTAAGAATAAGGTAGCTCACCTCAAGGGTCTCATGGAAGGTATGGAATTTGATACATCTTCCAAGGAAGGCAAGATTATTGATGCAATCGTTGATATTCTCGACGATATGGCAGACGAAATCGAACTCATGTATGATGACATTGATTCTCTCTACGAATACGCTGATGAACTCGACGCAGACCTCGGCGACGTAGAAAGCGAACTCTTTGAAATCGACGATGAAGACGATTACTTCGACGAATGCTGCGACTGCGATGCAGAATCCTGCGAAGGCTGCGGTCTCATCGAAGACGATGCTGAGTAATCAAAACTAATCAAATAACAATTAACACCCGTGAGAAATCACGGGTGTTTTTACTATTATTGCTTCAAAGTAACTTCCATAAGTTCTACTATTTCTTCTTCAATCTGCTTTTGCTTTGGCTTATTTACAACATAACGCTTTGAAAGATTTGTAAAGTAGTTGTCTAAAGTACCGTTTTCCAGTTTTTCTTTTATCGTACTTATTCTTTCCTCGGTGCTAAGCGAATAGTCCTGGATTATAAGATATTCTGCCGCATGAATGTCACGAAGCTCAGAAACCCTGTTTCGCCACTCAGATAAATATTCGGGAATGTCCTTGTATTCACCGATGTCATACCCCTGAAATTCCAAGAAACACTTTGCCATGTGGTAGTGGCCAAGCTCATTTGGATGAACCCTGTCGGGACGAATGACTTTTTCAAACTGTGAAACCATTGAAATGTACGTGTGATAATCGCATAGCTTGTAGCCCTTTTCCTTGGCAAAGCACCTTACATATTCTGCATACGCAGAAAGCAGGGCGAATCCGCCCTTGAATGTAGGTACATCACTTTCCTGATACTCGTCATAAGGTGTCTGCGTGCATAGGATGATTTCACAACCAAGAGCTTCAAGTTTTTGGCATATTACACTTAGCCTTTCCTTGTAAACGTTAAATGCCGAAAGCATCCTGTCGTAGCGTTCCTTGCCGCGCGGAAGGGAAAGCAAGTCTCTTGCCGAATCGTTTATACCAATCATAATTACGGCATGAGTCGGCTTGTGTACGGCTATGTCTTGGTCGAAAATTGTAAGCATTGTTCTTAGACTTCCGCCCGAAACACCGCAGTTGTAGAAACTGACTTTTCTGTCGGATAAGTTTTCGTGATAGTAGTCTAAAATTCTTGATATGTAGTCGTTTGCATGGGTTATGCTGTCGCCGAGAAAAACAACCCTTGCACCCTTTGGAAATCCACTCATTTCTGTCACTCCTTTGAGGGTATTATAAACCAAATTATGGAATTTGTAAATACTAAAAAGATAAAAAGAGACGACATAAAGCCGTCTCTTAAATACTATTTACGCAAAAAAGTCATCAATCATAGTATAGCCCTTGTCATAATTCTTGAGCTTCATACCGTCTACACTTTCAGCACCGAACTTTTCGTCGTAGCTTACTGCATCAGAACCTACTTCCTTTGTGCTGTCATAGAAAATGTAGGGAACAGCATCCATTGTGTGAGTTCTGAGTGCAAGGGGAGTGGGGTGGTCGGGAAGGATAAGGAAGCGGTAGTCTTCGCCGTCCTTTTTCATTTCGTCTTCAATGTAGCCGATAATCTTTTCGTCAATAAGCTCAATGGAAAGAATCTTGTTTTCCAGCTCTGCTCTGTGACCGCATTCGTCGGGTGCTTCAACGTGAACGTACACAAAATCGCATCCGTCTCTGAGTGCCTTTACCGCCGCCTGTGCCTTACCGTCAAAGTTTGTGTGTACATTGCCTGTCGCACCTTCAACGTCAATAACTTCCATGCCTGCACATTTGCCGATACCTTTTATAAGGTCAACTGCCGAGATAACAGCCGCTTTCTTGCCGTACTTTTCGGAGAAGGAAGAGAGCTGCGGCTTCTTGCCGGGACTCCAAATCCACAGTGAGTTTGCAGGAAGCTTGCCTTCTGCTTTTCTCTTTAAGTTTACGGGATGATTCTTCAAAATCTCGTAGCTTTTCTTCATAATTTCAAGATAGGGTGCACCGACTTCGCCTGAAGGAAGATAATCCTTGATTACCTTGCCTAGATGGTCGTGAGGTCTTGCAAAGTCCATAACGGCAGGTGCATCCTTCCATATTAAACAATGTCTGTAGCTGATGCCGGGGTGATATGTCTTGAACTCGTCACCCATAGCTTCCTGAAGCGCATTTACAAGCTGAGTCGATTCCTCTGTTGATATTTCGTCAGCCGAATGGTCGAGAATAACCTGCTCCTCGTAAGGACAGTCATTTTCGGTAAGAGCTACAGTGTTGATTCTGTATGCGGTTTCGTTTTCTGCCATGTCAATGCCCATACTGAGAGCTTCGAGGGGTGAACGGCCTTTTGAATAAATCTTGGGGTCGTAACCCATAATAGCAAGGTTCGCAGTGTCACTTTCGGGTACCATGCCTTCGGGTACGTTGGCAGTAAAACCCACAATACCGTTTTTTGCCATGTAGTCCATTCGGGGCTTCTTTGCTACCATTAATGGTGTCTTGTTGCCGAGCGCTTCGATAGGGTAGTCAGCCATACCGTCGCCGATGATGATTATGTATTTCATAGTAGTTTCTCCTAATAATAGATTATACTATATTTTATACTTTTGCAGACGTATAGTCAAGTGCAATTTGTTAATATGAATATAAAAAGACAGACCGTCGGATGACGGTCTGTGAATTGCGTTTGTGTTAAACTTAATGTACTATTACCTTTTCGGTATCCTTGTCGAAGATGTGAGCATGAGATACGTCAAACGCAACCTTGATTACGTCGCCGCTCTTAGCTGTAGATCTGGAGGAAACTCTTGCGATGAGGTTTGTTTCACCGAGAGTGAGGTAGAGGTATGTTTCAGCACCCATAAGTTCGGTAACGTCAACATTAACATCTGTTGTCCAGTCTTCGAGAGAAGAAAGATACATGGGTTCGTCGTGGATGCATTCAGGTCTTACGCCGAGGATAACTTCCTTGCCGATGTATTCCTGAAGTGCTTCGTTCTGAGCCTTTTCTGTAGGAAGCTTAAACTTGCAAGTTTCAAAGTTTACGTAAACTTCGTTGTTTTCCTTGGTAAGAGTAGCATTGATGAAGTTCATCTGAGGAGTTCCGATGAAGCCTGCTACGAATACATTGCAGGGAAGGTCGTAAAGGTTCTGAGGAGTATCAACCTGCTGGATGAGACCGTCCTTCATAACAACGATTCTGGAAGCCATTGTCATAGCTTCTACCTGGTCATGTGTTACGTAGATAAATGTAGTACCGAGCTTCTTGTGGAGCTTTGTGATTTCAGTTCTCATGGCAGCACGGAGCTTAGCGTCGAGGTTGGAAAGAGGTTCGTCAAGAAGGAATACCTTAGGTTCACGAACGATAGCACGACCGAGAGCAACTCTCTGTCTCTGACCACCGGAAAGAGCCTTAGGCTTTCTGTCGAGAAGGTGGCTGATATCGAGGATCTTACCTGCTTCTTCAACTCTTCTCTTGATTTCTTCCTTGGGAGTCTTTCTGAGCTTTAAGCCGAAAGCCATGTTTTCAAATACAGACATATGAGGATAAAGAGCGTAGTTCTGGAAAACCATCGCGATATCTCTGTCCTTAGGAGCAACGTCGTTTACGATTCTGTCGCCGATGTAGAGTTCGCCTTCTGTGATTTCTTCGAGACCTGCGATCATACGGAGAGTTGTGGACTTACCGCAACCGGAAGGACCTACGAGAATGATAAATTCCTTGTCTTTGATTTCAAGGCAGAAATCGCTAACAGCTGTAACGCCGCCGGGATATCTCTTGAAGATGTGCTTAAGTGATACACTTGCCATTTGTTTATAACCTCCTAATAAATAAACACAAATATCGCGTATTTCTACGCACTACTTTAATTTAACATTATAATATTATCAAATATTTGAAAAAAACTCAAGATGTTAATTACCTAAATTTTTTTGCCTTAACTTGTGTATATCTCACAAAAATAAATAAATCATAGAGAAAAACGAAGAATAACCGAGAAAATAAGAGATAATAATTTTGCCAGTTCTTCAAATTTCGACTAAAATTACAGATACTTTACAACCTGGTCAAGATTTGTCGATTTTTCCGGGATAAGTTCCCAACATTCTGTGTGTTCGGCACTTTCATTCGGCTTTAATGTGTAGAGCGGGGAGAGTGACTCAACCTCAAGCATAAAATGACAGGTATAAAGCTCTGTTGAGCAACCGCCGTCGGGATATTCGGCACCCTGAACATGCTTGTATGTCTTCTTGAAAATACAACCGTTGTTGACGGTTATAACACTGCCCTTTGTGTTGTTTACACCAATCTTGAAAGGACCGTCGCAATCTGTATCCTGTTTTAGGGCATAGTAGTTCTTGTCAACGTAGAATCTCTTGTCGGCAGGGTTTGTGTAGTCCCACATAACAAAGGTTCTGTTGGGGAGAAAGTTTGTCTCAATTTTTGACTGCTCCATAATTGCTCTGCCGCCTGCCGCTGTCACGGATAACGCCCAGATAGAGCCTGTCTTTTCTTGTGCCGACTTGTTTGTAAGTATGTGACGTACCGAGGCTTTTGCTTCTTCTTCGTCAAATGTAATTTCAACCTGACACAGCCAGCCTCTTACTTTCTGAACGGGAGGAGTAAACATAAATACATTGCCGTTTCTTGTGTATTCTACAGGGTCATTGTCAGGGTAATATGTAGAATAGTCTTCGGGACTTATCCAAAATCTGTGACCGCCGTATAAGTACCACGTCTTATCTTCACCGTAAATGTCGCAAAACTCCTTGTCGGTCATGTTTGATTCTCTGATAAGGTCGTTGCAGAACATATTTTTGTATCCGATTAAGTTGTAGCTGATAACTCTGGGTCCCAAATCAAGAGTGACCCTCATTTCCTGCTTTTCATTTGCAATGTAAAGAACCTTGCCGTAGTTTTCGTACTGTTCTTCTCTTACAATAAGTGACATTTTCTGTTCCTCCGCGTGTATTTAATAAAAGGCTTCCCCTTTGAGGGGAAGCTGTCACGAAGTGACTGATGAGGTATGGTGTGTTTTTGCACCCGAAAAATTATAATTCAGCCACAGCCGCCTTGAGTGCGTCTGCCTTGTCTGTCTTTTCCCAGACAACATTCAAATCTTCTCTTCCGAGATGACCGTATGCAGAAAGAGGCTGGTAAATGGGACGGCGAAGATCCAGCATTTCGATAATTGCCGCGGGTCTGAGGTCAAATACCTTTGAAACTGCCGCGGAAATCTTTTCTTCGTCAACCGTCGCCGTACCGAAGGTGTCAACAAGTACGGAAATGGGCTTTGCAACACCGATGGCGTATGCAATCTGAACCTCGCACTTTTTAGCAAGTCCCGCTGCAACTACGTTTTTTGCAACGTATCTTGCAGCATACGCCGCACTTCTGTCAACCTTAGTGGGGTCCTTGCCCGAGAAAGCGCCGCCGCCGTGTCTTGCATATCCGCCGTAGGTGTCAACGATAATCTTTCTGCCCGTAAGACCCGTGTCGCCGTTGGGACCGCCGATAACAAATCTGCCTGTCGGATTTATATAAATTCTTGTATTTTCATCCATTAAAGACGCATCAATGGTAGGCTTGATTACCTCTCTGATTAAGTCTTCGCGAATCTGAGAAAGTTCCACTGCCGCATCGTGCTGGGAGGAAATAACGATAGCATCAATCCTTGTAGGTACACCGTCGTTGTATTCAACCGTAACCTGTGTCTTGCCGTCGGCTCTGAGGTAGGGAAGAACACCCGTCTTTCTTACGGCTGTAAGCTTCTGTGCAAGCTTGTGTGCAAGTGAAATAGGAAGAGGCATAAGCTCACGTGTTTCGTCGCACGCATAGCCGAAGATAAGGCCTTGGTCGCCGGCACCTGTGTCATATTTGCTGTCGTCGCCTTCCTTTGCTTCAAGGCTCTTGTTTACGCCCATTGCAATGTCGGGGCTCTGACCGTGAATTGCACTTACCACCGCACAGGTGTCGCAGTCGAAACCGTACTTTGCTCTGTCGTAACCGATTCTTCTGACTGTTTCTCTTGCAATCTTTTGTACGTCAACGTCGGCAGTAGATGTGATTTCACCGCTTATAAGTATAAGACCTGTTGTTGCCATTGTTTCGCAGGCAACTCTTGACATGGGGTCCTGTTCGAGATATGCATCAAGAATCGCATCGGAAATGGCATCGCATATTTTGTCGGGATGTCCTTCTGTTACCGATTCGGATGTAAATAAAATCTTGCTCATAATTTTACCTTCCTTTATGATAGAATGTGTTACCCTGTAAATGCCTCCCTTGCCTAAAGGGAGGGGGACCGTCGTGAGACGGTGGAGGGATAAAAAACTGCCCTCGACTTTTATCAAGAGCAGTTTGATTAACTCATCTTCCATGGACTTTTGAAAATCCACGCAGGAAGTAGCACCTTACCTTTTCGGTAGGTTGCCGGGCGTCATAGGTCCTGTTCCCTCAGCCACTCTTGATAAGACTATTTACTTTTACATTAACATTATATATGACATTTTTCGAGTTGTCAATAACTAATGAAGAATAAAGTGTAAAAAATCGGGCACAATAGGCCTTTCCCGCTACTGCGGTACGCCTTCTTTTTTATTTTTGAGAGTGTTTCGTCACTGTGGTGGTCGGGAAGCCCGACGGCAAATACACGGGGAATACTCGCAATAAGCAGACTGTAGGTGTCGCATAAACAACATCTTTTATTCGTTCTTTTGTCCCGAAACAAAAGAACCAAAAATTCTCCGCTCAAAAGGAGAGATGACTCGGCGGCGAGTCGCCGCTGACAAACCGTCATTT
>SVRI01000016.1 GCA_015064895.1 Oscillospiraceae bacterium
AACGTGACCTTGTTGAAGATGCAGTAGATAACATTCAGATTATCGAAAACGGCGAATGGGACAAGGCTGTTGTATATTATGATACACAGATTGGCTCAAGCCGTCCTTCAAACGGTAACTATATAGGTTCTATCAGTGAAGTAAACTGTGTTAAGTGGCATCCTACAGGAGCAGGTGCAGAAATCGGAACAACAGTTTGCATCGACAACTTCACACTCTGGTTCGTTCCCAAGACAACAAAGGTAACAGTTGACCTTTCCAAGTACGGCGTTGATAATGCTGTAATCAAAGACTATCCTACAACTGGTATGTCCAGGGAACAGCTCACAAATGCTCTTCCTGCAGTACCCGACAGAGAAATCACAGGTCTCTCTCTCACAAGCGGCGGCGAAGCTCTCTATCAGAACAGAGTAGCAACCGAAATGACAGTATACCCTGTATACGATAAGGTTAAGCTTCTTGATCAGACACTTGAATTTAACACATATTCTGACCTTGAATTTGTTTATGGAGACCGTATCGCAAGATTAGGTAAGAACAATGCAAAGACAACTATCGCAGAACAGTTCGTTCTCGGCAGCGATGATACAGCAAGCTACCTTGTAATGGAAAATGAATCCCTTGATGGCGCAGACGGCGTTGTAGTTGACTACGGCTTTATCGTAACTCAGACTCCTTTCACTAAGGAAGAAGTTAAGGAAATCGTAATCAGATACAGAATTAAGAATGTTCCTACCGAAACAAAGAAATACACTTGCGGTACTCACTGTGCAAACGGTCACAACTTCAACCCCACAAACTGCCACTACATGGAACTTGTTTGGTGGGATGCAAACAGCAGTGGAGTAAAGCAGGATTATATCGCAGGAGACATTACTGCAATTGAGGGCGAATGGGTAACATACTCAATCCCTGCAGCTAACTTCCCCTATGATGAAGTTATGCAGTTCAGATTTGACCCCTTCGCAGACTATGCTCCTCACGGAACAATCTTTGAAGTTGACTACGTTCGCTTCTACGGTCATCCCGAACCCGACGCACCCGAAAATGTTGCTCTCGCATACAGTGCAGAATTCAATGAAAACGCAAACGGCGTAAGCCTTAATGCTTGGAAGAAGGCAGACGGCTCTTACATGTTTGACGACGGCGTTAACGGTGATAAGGGCCCCGGTATCGGTTCTAAGTACATCACAGACGGTGCTGAAGGCTACATCACATGGAACGAAGACGGTTATGTAACTCTTAACTTCGATGCAAACAATGAAATTATCGGTGATGCATCTGACCGCGGCTACACACCGGCAGTTTACGATCCTTCTATCTACGTTTCCGCACTCGATAAGTCCAAGTACATCCCTGCAGGTGCATTTGAAGAACTCGTTATCAGAATGAGAATCAGAGGTCTTCCTGCTGACGGTACAGAAATTTACGGTCAGAACTACGGCGGTCTTACCAGTGCAACATTCAATATGGCAACATATCCTGTATACTTCCACTGGATGAACAGCAGAGATGCAGTTCTCTATGACGGCGTACAGTCCAAGCACTTTGACGAAACTTGCACATTCACAGAAGGCTCTTATGTAAGAGATGAATGGTTCGAAGTTACAATTCCCGCATCCTTCTTTGAAGCTGATGTTGAAGACCTTGCAACTCTCAGAATCAACCTTCCCGACTGGACACCCGACGGAACAAAGATTGATATCGACTATATCAGATTCATGGGTCAGCCTCCCGAAGTAGATGCTCCCGTAACTGATACAGACGCTACTTTCAGAGCAGCTACAGCAACAAAGTCCAACGCTATCAGATTCAAGGCTACTACTGATTCCGCATCTGCGGCAGCAGCTTCCGACATCGCTTGGATTGTAACTACTGCTGAATATCTTGAAGGTGCAGGCATTGCATATGCTGACCTTGACCTTGCAGTTGCAGAAGCAGCAGGAAATAAGGCACAGGTAGGCTATAACAAGCTTGACGGCGAAGAACAGACAAGATGGTTCAACTCTGAAGATGACAATGCTCTCGTATTTGCTGCAGCTCTTTACGGAGTTCCTGCAAGCAAGGCTCTTGAAACTGTTATCGTAAGACCTGTAGTTGTTGCAAACGGTACAGCTCTTTACGGTGATGTTCTTCAGACAAGTCTCTATAAAGTAGCAATCGAACCTTACATTTACTTCACAGGTGACGGTTGCGAAACAATGAAACAGCTTGTTGAAGAAGGCTGGACATACGATGATGCAATCGGTTATGACTTTGATTATAACGAAGAATACAGTGCTCTTGATGAAGCACAGCAGACTTATATCGAAGAAACACTTATCGGTCTTCTTGGTTGAAATTATCACAGCATGATGACAGAGCTCGACGCAATTTGCGTCGAGCCCTTGTCTCTAGCGAAGAGCGTTATGATTCCCTCAAACATCTACGCGCCTAAAACAGTAGGCGATAAAACGTATATTTATGCTTACGTAGACGGCGAGGCCAAGTACGTTCCGATAAAAAATAATAGCGGTATCGTTAACGCGGCAGGCACAAAGATTACAGATAAGTATAATGAAAAAATGTGTGCCTTTGCTGTTGATGACGACGGTTACTATTATGTAAGATGCCTGTCGGATTCCTACGATGATGACGGCAACTATAACGGCTTGTCAACAAGCGGAAGTTCTCTTTATAACGGCACAGATGAAAGCATTATGATGATTAAAGAGGATGCTCCTGTCGTTTCAAATGTTCAGAGAATTGACGGTGATAACAATGAGGATACAATATACCTCGGCAGCCGTGAAGGTACTATGTATGACAGCGTCATTCCCACAGAGAATACAAAGGTTATTGTAAGAACCTACTTTACTGAATCCAATACATATGAATGGGCGACCTATGACTATGATGCACTTATGCTCATGGGACTTGCTAACGAAGGTTATGCAAACATTGGCCACAACATCCCGACAGAGAAAATTTCCTATGTTCTCTCAAATAAGAAGAACAGCGTAAATAATGAGTATCTTGTTGCGGCATATATTACCAATACTTATGTTGATGATTGCGAATATGATATTGATGAGTTTACAAAGGATAACTGTATTGTCAGAAATGCTGACACATCAATTGAAAACGGCAATATAACCCTTGATGCAACAGCCGAAGATGTTTCTATAGGACTTTCAGGTCTCAGTATTGATACCAATCTTTATAAGAGAATAAGAATGCGTCTTAAGTATACCGGTGAATTTCCGGAGGATGAAAATTTCCAGCTTTTCTTTAAGAGAACAGGGGACAGCTCGTTTACTGAGCTTAGAACCTACAGAGGAAAGTTTGAAGCCTACTGTGTGCCCGACGGCGACGGCTGGTATATCCTTGATATAGACCTGTCCGGAGTTTCCAGGTGGAACGGAACAGTCAAAGAAATACGTTTTGACCCTGTGAACGCTCTCGGTACATTTGCATTTGACTATATCAAGTTTATCAGAAACGGTCAGTATGAAAAGATGAGCGATGAAGAGCTTAATACTTTCTATGATGCTACCTCTCTTCTTGCCGATACCGATTTTGAAAATGGCTTTGACGTTCGTCCTATAGTCAATAACTATAACCCCGAGGGTTATTTTGAATATACAGGTTCGGGCGATGAAACAAATAATGTATGGGCAATCTGCCCCTGGTGGACACATGACGGTGACGGTCTTTCTCCTTCAAACTATGCGGCAACAAGCCTTATTCATAACCGTGCAGAAACGGATGAATATACTATCGCCGATAAGAAGGGCTCAAAGGTTGTTTCATATCATCCCGAAGATAAGTCACTTACAATGACTCTCAACTGCTCAAAGATTTATGACGGTACACCCCATATCAAGGATGATGCATCAACTACCGATGTTAACGAAGAAAACCGAACATGGTGGCCTCATCTTCTCATTGAGCAGGATCCCACAATATATGAGGTTGATAAAGCAGTTCACTCTGCAGATGCAGACAGAATAATGTGTGAACTTGATATCAGAATGCCGGAGTTTACTCCTACAACCAATGAGGAAGGAACCAACGGCTGTCAGTTCTTGGTTTACTTCTATCTTTTCCTTAAGGATGATATCAAGATGAAGCAGAGAATCTGGTTCGGTGCATGTCTTTTCGATAACAGGGGAGGCGTAGCATATGTTCCTACCTGGCACCGCGACTCCGCTTCTCATCAGATGATATACTGTATTCCTCAGGAAACAGTATACGAGGGTCTTGAAAACTCATACCTTGATGCAACTGTTAAGGACGGATATATGAACTTTACTCCCGTAATTGATAATGAGTGGAAAACGCTTCGTATTGACCTGACTCCTCATATTGATAGGGTAGTTGAGTGGGCAAACAGAGATAATGCCTTCGGTAAGGAAATCACAAAGAGTGATTTGTACTTCGGCGGGGTAAATCTCGGCTATGAAACACACGGTAATATTGACTGTACATTTGAAATCAGAAACTTTGACCTTGTTTCATATAACTAATTGATAAAATCTCCCGATTTTTCGGGAGATTTTTTGTGCAAATCTATTGATTTAAAAAGCAAGATATGGTATAATTATTAAAAAATATAGAAAAGGAGTTTTCACTATGAAAAAATTCTTAGTTGTACTTTTTGCTGCACTTATGCTTGCAATGGGTACATTTGCGGCATTCGAAAAGGTTAATACATATGATAATAACTTTTCCGATGTCAAGGACACAAACTGGTTCGCAAAGGATGTTAAGTCTGCTTATGAACTTGGTTTCATGAACGGTAAGGCTGAAGGTCTTTTCGATCCTAACGGTAACGTAACAGTTGCTGAAGGTATCACAATGGCTGCCCGTGTTCATGCTATTTACAATGGCAATGAAATCAAGAAGGAAGAAGCACCCGCAGCAGCTCCTGCAGGTGATGAAATCCGTTTCGATTTCGATTCCATGGAAGGCCACAGACTCAACCACGCAGTAGGCGATGTTGAAGACGGCATTCTTGTAATGAAGCCCGATGCACCCAATGCAGGCGGCAACTTCGACCTTGGTGTATTTATGGATGATCTTTCTATTGATGCATCCGTTTATAAGACAATGAAGGTCAGAATGAAGAGAGAAGCACTTGAAAACATTAATGAGAGAAGAGAAACATTTGAAATCTTCTTCGGTTCAGAAGAAAATTCCACTCTCGGTGCTGAAGGTAACTTCCTTTACACTGTAATCAAGGATGCAACCACACTTGATGACTGGTATGAATATACATTTGATATGTCTGCAGCTGCTGGCTGGAAGGGCAATATCGTTCAGGTTCGTTTCGATCCTACAAACAATAACGGCGAATACTTTATCGATTATATCGTATTCTCCGCAGGTGCTGCACCCAAGGTTGAAGCTCCCAAGGAACCCAAGTGGTACGATATGTATGTTGACTACGCCGTAGCTAACAAGATCATCACAAAGACAACATTTGCTGACTACAATAAGAACATCACAAGAGCTGACCTTGCTCACCTCTTTGCAGCCGCACTTCCCGAAAGCTACTTCAATGCTATTAACGACATCAAGGGTATTCCCGATGTTAATAAGAATGATAAGTATGCTAAGGAACTCCTTATGCTCTACAATGCAGGTGTAGTTCTCGGCGATGCTGACGGTAACTTCAAGCCCGCTTCTGATATCAAGAGATCTGAAGTTGCTGCTATCATCAATAGAGTAGCTCTTCCCGAATCCAGAGTTAAGGGTACAGTTGATGCAGTTTGGGAAGAAGAAAAGCCCGTAACTCCTGTTACACCCGAAGTTCCCAAGGCAGACGAAAATGCTGAAGAAAAGGAACACGTTCCTACTCCCTTTGACGTAGAATTTGACGATCCTTCTGACCTTGATAAGTTTGCTCCCGGCGAAGTTGATTCTGCAGAAATCATTGACGGTGCGCTTGTAATGGTTGCTAGAGACAGAGGTGCAGACCGTATGCCTCAGTACGACCCCAGACTTGTTATGCAGGACGTTGAAATCGACGCCAATACATACAAGACAATCAAAATCAGACTTAAGGCTGAATTTATCGGTGAAGTTACCAACGGTTACTCCACAGACATTTACTTCATGACTGCAGATGATGCTAACTTCTCCGAAGAAAAGTCTCTCCATCCCAATCTTCTTTCTGTTTCCGAAGAGGATGCTGAGGGCTGGTACCTCGTAACTATTGACCTTACTGCTAAGGATAACTGGAAGGGTACGGTTGTTGCATTCCGTTTTGACCCCTCAAATAATAACGGTAAGTTCTCATTTGACTACATCAGATTTGAATAATCTTGTATTTGATAGTACAATTAAGGCTGGCATTTGCCGGCCTTTTTTGTTTTGGGAATATGTGATAAATTTAAAGACGCAATTTTACCTGATGTATTCAAATTGATAAATATTGCGGAAAAAATGATAAAAAAGTGTTTTGTTGAAGTGTTGCAATTTTTTGTGCAGTATGTTATTATATTTTTGTACAGATTGCATTAAGCAATCACAACGAAAGGAGTAAAAAAATGAAGAAAGTTTTATGTCTGCTTTTGATAGCAACAATGCTTTGCGTAGGCGTAAATGCGGCATTCGAAAAGGTTAATACTTATAATAATAACTTTTCCGATGTCACCGATTCAAATTGGTATGCAGAAAATGTAAAAACTGCATATGAACTCGGCTTTATGAACGGTAAGTCCGAGGGCAAGTTTGACCCCAACGGTAACGTAACAGTTGCTGAGGGTATCACAATGGCTGCTCGTATTCATGCCATTTATAACGGCATTGATATTGATGCACATAAGAAGGTTGTTGAGGAATACGGCTTCACTTTTGAAGACGGCAAGACTCCTACATCTTATAACCGTGCTACAGGCTACGTTGAAGACGGTGTGCTTATTGTACAGCCCGATAAACCCAACTCTATCGGTGCGTATGACCCCCAGGTTTCTTTCAATAAGCTCAGCTTCTCGGCTTCAGACTATAATCTTCTCAAGTTCCGTATGAAGATTGAACCTCTTGATAATACAGATACTTCAAAGCCTCGTAATGAAGTGCTTCAGTTCTACTTTATGACAAATATTTCAAGCGGTATTACTGCTGATAAGGTAGAATATGTAAAGCTTAAAGAACTTGGCAAGGACCTTACCGACTGGTTTGAAGTTGAAGTAGAGCTTGCAGGTAACCCCAACTGGACAGATACTATCACAGGCTTCCGTTTTGACCCTTCTGATGATAACGGTATTTTCCATATTGACTATATTACATTCTCAAAGAGCGAGAATGCAACCGGTCAGAAGTGGTATCAGAAGTATGTTGACTATGCTGCAGATTACGGTCTTTATGGCAAGAACGACTTTACCTCTGCCGATATGACAAGAAATATTACACGTGCTGAAATGTGTAATCTTATTGCGGCATCCGTTCCCGAAGAAGAATTTGTTGCTATTAACGATGTAAAGGGTATTCCCGACGTTCTTCGTGACGCAAGAAATGCTGACGTTTACCTCATGCTCTATAAGGCAGGTATTGTTCTCGGCGATACCGAGGGTAACTTCAAGCCTGCTTCCGACATTAAGAGATCGGAAATTGCTGCTATCATAAATAGAGTGGCACTTCCCGAAAACAGAGTAAAGGGCACAACAAATACAGACTGGGCTGAACAGGGTAATGAATATGACGTTGAATTTAACTCACCCGATGACCTTGCTAGAGCTGTTCCCGGTGACTGTGATTTTGCAGAAATCAAGAACGGTGCCATTACAATTGTTCCTACCGACAGAGGCGAAAACCGTTCACCTCAGTTTGACCCCAAACTTCTTGTTTCAAATATCAATGTAGATGCTGAAGAATTTGCAAAGCTCAAGGTTAGAATGAAGGTTGAGTTTGAAGGTGATCCAGCACCCGGTCTTCAGAAATTCGATTTCTATTTCAAGACTGAAGGCGATGAAGCTCTTTCCGAAGCAAAGTCCATGCACCAGGCATTTACAGAATATAGTTATGTTGATGCTGCCGGCTGGTATGTAATGGAAGTTGACTTTACTCTCCATAAGGAGTGGAAGGGCAACATCGTTGAATTCCGTTTCGACCCTGCAAACACTAACGGTACATATACAATTGACTATATTAGACTTGCTAAGGGCGATCCTTTACACGGTGCTTCCCACGATGTTCTTATTAACGAAGGCTATGTTGCAACAAGACTTATGCAGGACGAACACTTTGAAAGAGGCTTTGGTGTAGATAAGGTTGACCAGACAGCACCTGTTAAGGGCTATAAGTATGGTACATGGCAGTATAACGAAGGAACAGAAGCTCCCCTTTGGGGTATCGGTCCTTGGTGGCAGGGTACAGGTGAAGGCTTTACACCTATCGACCTTTGGCCTGACAGAGATACTACAGCAGATAAGTACACTCTTACTGATAAGTATGGTGCAAATACAATCACTTATAATCCCGAAACTAAATCTATAACAATGCGTCAGAACGCAACAAAGATTTATAACGGCAAGCCACACGATAAGGAAACATATAAATGGTGGCCTCATCTTCTCCTTGAACAGTCTGTATCCCTTACAGGCCCCGTTGATAAGGTAAGAAACTCTGCCGCTGCAGACAGAACCTTCTTTGAAATCGACGTAAGAATGAATGACTATAAACCTACAACAAATCCCGATGGTACAAATGTTGCATCTTACCTTGTTTACTTCTATCTTGTAACAGATAAGGCACCCGGTCAGAGAATCTGGTTCGGCTTTAAGCTCTTTGTAGGTGAAGCGGGTAACGCTACAGTTACACCTTCATGGAGCCCCGACTCTGCTGCTAACCAGTATATGTATGGTATCCAGCCTGCAGACATTTATGACGGTCTTGAAAACTCCTTCAACCCCGAAAAGGGCGTTGTTACCGCAGACGGCGAATGGAGACATGTAAGAATGGATATCACTTCTCACATCCAGAGAGCTGTTGAATGGGCAAACCGTGATAACATCTTCGGTACAGAAGTGACTGTTGAAGATATGTACTGGAACGGTGTAAACATTGGCTTTGAAACACACGGTAACTATGATTATGAGTTTGAATTCAAGAACTTCAATATGGTTTCCTACGATAAGGCTGAGTAATTTGTTATAATTTTGAAAAGACCGCTTTGGCGGTCTTTTCTTTTGTGTTTTTTGTCTGAAAATTATAGTATTTTATAGTGAAAACACCTATATACAATTGTGTTTAAGTATGCTATAATATATTTGTTAAAAATAATAAAGGAGAATTATCCATGAAAAGAATACTTACTCTTCTTGTTGTTCCTTTACTTTTTGCAACGGTTTCATATGCAGCATTCGAAAAGACCGGTACCTATAACAATGACTTTTCAGATGTTGCACAGACAAGCTGGTATGCAGAAAATGTAAAAACAGCATACGAACTCGGTTTTATGAACGGTAAATCAGACGGTAAATTTGACCCCGACGGAAACGTAACCGTGGCAGAGGGTATCACTATGGCTTCCCGTGTTCATGCAATATATAATGGCAATGAAATTTCAAAAAACTCAATTCCTAAAAATGAGTATCGATTTGATTTTGACACACTTGACGGTGTTGTGTTTAACCATGCTTACGGTGAAGTAAAAGACGGCGTTCTTGTTATGCAGCCCGATAAACCAAATGCCAACGGTAGCTATGACCCCGGCATCAAGCTTGGCGGAATTTTGCTTGATTCACGACGCTATAACAGAATGACAATCCGAATGAAAAGGGATGAGCTTCCAAATACAAATCCCGACCTTCCGAGAAGCGAAAAACTGGAAATTTACTTTGCTACAGATGTTGAACCTACATATGCCGAAAGCAGAACTTTTAAACCCTCAATAAGTGATATTGATGACCTTACACAGTGGTTTGAAGTTGAAATTGCTCTTGACGAAAACTCAAACTGGCAGAATACCATTTCCGCAATCCGCTTTGACCCCACAAACAATAACGGTATCTATTATATTGACTATATTTCTCTTTGGGAGGATGTAAATTCATCAAACTCTAAATGGTATGATATGTACGTCGATTATGCCCTTGCAAACGGTATTATCGCAAAGGCACAGTATACAAATAATGATTTTTCGAGAAATATTACAAGAGCGGAAGTATGCGATCTTTTCGCTACGGCTCTTCCTGAAGAATACTTCGGTGCTATCAATAATATCAAGGGTATCCCCGATATTTTGAGGGACGAAAAGAATGCCGACGTATATCTCATGCTATATAATGCAGGTGTTCTTCTTGGCTCAGATGCTGAAGGTACTTTCAATCCTAAGTCCGATATAAAGAGAAGTGAAATCGCTGCTATTATCAATAGAGTTGCACTTCCCGAAAACAGAGTTAAGGGCAGTATTTCAGCCGACTGGTCAAAGCAGGGTAATGAATACGATCTTGAATTTTATGATGAAGGTTCTCTTTCAAATATAGAAACCAAGGACGTTGACTATTCCGAAATCAAAAACGGTGCGCTTGTTATTCAGTCTACGGATAGAGGAGCAAACCGCTTGCCTCAGTTTGACCCTAAGATTATAGTTAATGACATAAATGTCAATGCTGATGAGTTTTCTAAACTTAAAGTAAGAATGAAAGTTGACTTTGTCGGAGATATTGACAGCACAAAGTTTGACTTTTACTTTATGACAGAAGGAGATACTAACTTCTCCGAAGCAAAGTCTGCTCATCAGGATTTCCGTGAATTCAGCTATATTGACCCTGCCGGCTGGTATGTTATGGAGGTAGACCTTGGAATGAACGCTGGTTGGAGCGGTAATATTACTTGTTTCCGTTTTGACCCCGCAAACACAAACGGCATCTATACAATCGACTACTTAAGACTTGCAAAGGGCGATCCTTTACAGGGGGCATCCCATGAAAAACTGCTTTCTGAAGGCTATACTGCAACAAGACTTATGAAAGACGAAGGCTTTGAAAGAGGCTTCTATATTGCAAAGACTGACCAGACAGCAGGTTTATTAAATCATGGCATATGGCAAAACTACTGCGAAACCGACGAAAAGCCGCTTTGGGGCATTGGTCCTTGGTGGCAGGGAACAGGTGACGGACTTACAATGGTTGACCTTTGGGAGGATATTGACACAACAACAGATAAGTATACCCTTGCCGACAAATACGGCGTAAATACAATCAAGTATAACCCCGAAGAAAAGTCTATCTCCATGAGACTTAATGCAACCAACATTTACCACGGACAGCCGCATTTCAAGGATGATAAGTCAACTCCCGATGTGGATGAAAGTAACTATAAATGGTGGCCGCACCTTCTTATTGAGCAGACAAGAAGCATCTGTCCTATCGATAAAGAGAGAAATTCTGCAGCAGGTGACAGAATGTTCATTGAGCTTGATGCAAAAATCACTGATTTCAAGGCTACAACAAACCCCGAGGGTGCAAATGTCTGCGATTTCCTTGCTTATTTCTACTTAAAAACGGATAAGGCACCGGGTCAGATGATCTGGTTCGGAATTCAGATTTTCAGCGGTGCAAATCTCAATATGCCGGTTGGCAGAACAGGCTGGTCGCCCGACTCGGCAGCTCATCAGTATATGTACGGCATAAGAATGAATACACTTTATGACGGTATGGAAAACTCCTTCAATCCGGCTGTTGGAGAGGCTCTTATCAGTGACGAATGGAAGCATATAAGACTTGATGTTACACCTCATATTGAAACAGCAGTTGCCTGGGCAAACAGAGATAACATTTTCGGTGTTCAGGTAACAAAAGAAGATATGTACTTTGACGGTGTAAATATCGGCTATGAAATCCACGGAAACTATGATTGCACTATAGAGTTTAAGAACTTTAATATGGTATCATATAATAAAGAATAATAATAAACGTGTCTTGTGAACCATCCGAAAGGGTGGTTCTTTGACGTAAATTAATAAAAAAACAAAAAAACTCTTGACAAAATCACTTTACCGTGATAAAATACTTACATCTTTTAAAAGCGTTGAAGGAATTATGTGTATTCTGAAATGTTTCAGAGAGCCGATGTTTGGTGAAAATCGGTACAGGAAGGTTTTACACAGTCTCGTTCCTAAGCTTAGCTGCTGAACGACTTGTCCATTAAGCGGCTACGGCTCCCACCGTTATAAGGGCAGGATTTGATTGAATCCGTAGAGTGGTCGGTTTTAATAATCGGCAATTAGGGTGGTACCGCAGATTTATTTTGTCCCTGAGATTTGTTCTCAGGGATTTTTTTTATTTACAGTCACTTTTGAAAGGATGTATTTTTATGAAAAAACTCACAATTTCCGACATGACTCTTAAAATAGCTACAGGCTCGTATGATCTTAGCTTTAAAGAAAAAATAGAGAT
Organism: Oscillospiraceae bacterium; assembly: GCA_015064895.1. Classification (GTDB taxonomy): domain Bacteria; phylum Bacillota; class Clostridia; order Oscillospirales; family CAG-382; genus UMGS1387. The sequence continues at coordinate 12,387 of SVRI01000016.1, forward strand.
TGCAAAGCTGCTTGATAAACTTAATGTTTCGGTAATTGAGCTTGCTGCTGCTTCCGGTTCAAAGGTTGACGATGTGCTTATAAGAACCATCTGCTCCTGTGTAAAGAACAGCACAGTTTCACTTCCGGTATCTCTCAGTGAAAACGGAGCAAATGAAGCTTATGAGCTTATAAAAAATGCAAAGAAAAAGAGACTTCAGGTATCTGTTCCAATGTCTACCGTGCAGATGGAATATATCTGTCATAAGAAGCCTGCGGCAGTGCTTGAAATGATAACCGAAGTTGTTGCAAAAGCAAAAGCTGTGTGCGCTGATGTTGAATTTGTTGCTCTCGATGCAACAAGAAGCGATGCTGAGTTTATCAGAAAAGCATTAAGTGCGGCAGTGGAAGCAGGAGCTTCAACAGTAACCCTTTGCGATAATGCGGGCGAGATGACAACCGATGAGTTTATTGATTTCCTTAATGGTCTTAAAAATGATGTACCGAGTCTTTCTGATGTAAAGCTTGCAATTAATGCTTCAAATGAACTCGGAATGGCAGTATCAACTGTTCTTGCGGCAGTTAAAATGGGTGTTGATGAAATAAAGACCGCTTGCTGTAAGTGTGAAGTTCCCTCTCTTGAGGCGATACTTAAGATACTTCGTTCCAGAGGAGATTCTATCGGCGTCGGAGTTGATGTAAGCCTTACGGAATTTGGCAGAGTCAGCCGACAGATTGAGTGGATTTGTGAGGGAAAAACAAGCGGTTCGGCAGGAAACAATGCTGAAGAAAAGGAAGAGAGCTATACTCTGAATGAGTATACCGATATTAATACCGTATCGGATACGGTCGTTTCACTTGGCTATGACCTTTCCGATGAGGATATGCAGCATGTTTATGAGGAATTTAAACGTGCGGCGTCAAAGAAGGTAATCAGCCTTCGTGAGCTTGATGCCATTGTTGCAAGCTGTGCAATGCAGGTGCCCGCTACGTATAAGCTTGTTTCATATGTAATTAACAGCGGTAATGTGATAAGCTCTACTGCCAATATTCTTCTTGAAAAAGACGGTAAGAGCCTTGCAGGTGTTTGTATAGGTGACGGTCCTATTGATGCTGCTTTTCTTGCGATAGAACAGGTAATCGGACACCATTATGAGCTTGATGATTTCAGAATCCAGTCTGTAACAGAGGGTAGAGAAGCCATAGGTAATGCAATTGTAAAGCTCAAGGCTGACGGTAAGGTTTATTCGGGCAACGGTCTTTCAACCGACATTATCGGTGCAAGTATCAGAGCCTATATCAGCGCAGTAAATAAGATTGTGTTTGAACAGAATGTCTAAGCGGGGAGTCCCCGCCGGCGATTCACGGGGAGTGTTTTCAATTAACAAGTCTTCGGTGTCGCTTAAATAACTACGTCTGAACACCATAAATACAAGAGTTCAGACTCAGTGATTAAATGTTGAAAGGAAGATTTAGATGAAACTTTCATTTTCAATCAAAGGTTGGAATTGCCGAGATTTTGATGAATATATAAGCACAGCTAAAGAATACGGCTTTAAGGGAATTGAGCTTACTGACCTTGCTAACACGGGCTTTGCTGATAACGGCGGTGCTTTTGATAAATATAATAGCTCTGCGACAAGCAAAAAGCTTTATGAAGCAGGTCTTTCACTTCCTTGTATGGACTCTGCCTGCGATCTTTCTACTGACGACGTTGATGCAATGAAGAAAGAGCTTGAATTCTGTATCGGCATTGCAAAAACAATGAAGATTCCATATATCAGAGTTTATGCAAAGGATCCCGACACAACTGTTGAAAAGGCAATATCAAACATGGAAAAACTCATTCCCATGGTAGAGGATGAAGGTATTGTTCTTGCCGTTGAAACAATGGGTGTGTTTGCAAATACAGATAACCTTAAAGAACTTCTCGGATATTTTGCAAGCGACTCTGTCGGTGCACTCTGGGATGTGTATCATACCTGTATGGTTGCAGGGGAAAAGGCTGAGAAGTCTATCCAAAACCTCGGTGCAAGCGTTGTGCATGTGCATATGAAGGATGCCATGCATACAGGAGATGAACTTGAATACACACTTATGGGTGAAGGCGAACTTCCCTTCGGTGAAGTAATGAATGCACTCCGTTCTGTCAATTATGACGGTTTTATGAGCCTTGAATGGGACCCTTCCTGGATGGAAGAAATCGGTGAACCCGATATTATTTTCCCGCAGTTTGCAGAATACTTAAAGTCCTTCGGCTCACCGGATAAGAATCAAAAGCCTTGCTTCTATAATGAAGAGGGAACAGGCAAGTATGTCTGGAAAAAGGATATTGTCATTGAAAAGACATTCTCCGAGGTTCTTGATGAAATGGTTGACAGATTCCCTGACCAGTACTGCTTCAAATATACAACACTTGACTACACAAGAACATATTCGGAATTCAGAGATGACGTTGATAATGTTGCACGCGCCCTTGTTTCTTTGGGCGTAAAGGCAGGAAGCCACGTTGCTATCTGGACAACTAATATTCCCCAGTGGTATCTTACATTCTGGGCAACTGTTAAAATCGGTGCTGTTCTTGTTACTGTAAATACAGCATATAAGATTCACGAAATTGAATATCTGCTCAAACAGTCTGATACCCATACACTCGTTATGATTGATGAGTTCAAGGACTCAAACTATGCTGATGCCATACAGCGTCTTTGTCCTGAACTCGAGCATACAACACCGGGAAAGCCTCTGCACTGTAAAAAACTTCCTATGCTTAGAAATGTCATTACTGTCGGCTTTAAAATGCAGGGCTGTCTTGAGTGGAACGAAGCGATGATGAGAGCGGCAGATGTACCCGTTGAAAAGATACACAGAATGGCGTCTGAAGTTGATATTCATGATGTATGTAACATGCAGTATACTTCGGGTACTACGGGATTCCCCAAGGGGGTAATGCTTACCCACTATAATGTAGTAAATAACGGTAAGTATATCGGTGACCATATGGATTTGTCAACGGCAGACCGTATGATGATTCAGGTTCCCATGTTCCATTGCTTCGGCATGGTGCTTTCCATGACAAGCTCCATGACCCACGGTGCAACAATGTGTCCCATGCCTTATTTCTCACCAAAATCATCTCTTGCTTGTATCAATCAGGAGCATATAACTGCCTTTAATGGAGTTCCTACCATGTTTATAGCAATGATGCAGCATGCTGACTTTGAAAAGACTGACTTTTCATACATGAGAGTCGGTATTATGGCAGGAGCAAACTGTCCTGCTGACCTTATGAAGCTTGCGGCAACAGGAAGAATGGGTATGCGTCAGATAGTGTCTGTTTACGGTCAGACAGAAGCAAGCCCCGGATGTACAATGAGCTCATACTATGATGATTTAACCGTAAGAACAGAAACAGTAGGTTCAGCCTTTGCAAATGTTGAATGTAAGGTAATTGACCCCGAAACAGGTCTTGATGTTCCCGACGGAGTGAACGGCGAGTTTGTGGCACGTGGCTATAATATCATGAAGGGCTACTATAAGATGCCCGAAGCTACTGCTGCGGCAATTGATGAAAACGGCTGGCTCCACTCAGGTGACCTTGCCTGCCGTGATGAAAACGGTAACTACCGCATCACAGGCAGACTCAAGGATATGATTATCCGCGGCGGCGAAAACATTTACCCCAAGGAAATCGAAGAGTTTATCTATACAAATCCCAAAGTTCGTGACGTTCAGGTTATCGGCGTTCCCGATAAGCAGTACGGCGAAGAAATTATGGCTTGTATCATCCTCAAGGATGGGGAAACAATGGATGAAAAGGAAATGAAGGACTTTATCATGGCGAGCCTTGCAAAGCATAAAGTTCCGAGATATATTGAATTTGTCAAAGCATTTCCGATGAATGCCGCAGGAAAGATTCTTAAATATAAGATGCGTGAGGAAGCGGCTGAAAGACTGGGACTTAATGAGAAGTAGTCGAAACATGGGCACAGTAAAATCCGCCCGTAATGTATACAAAAACGCTTGAATTTTCAATGGTATTTTGATATAATAAACATTATCGAAATTCCATATGGCAAATGAAAGGACTTTTTCAAAATGTCAGATAAAAAACTAGTAACAATGGACGGTAATGAGGCCGCGGCATATATATCCTATGCCTTCACCGAAATTGCGGCGATTTACCCCATAACACCTTCGTCACCCATGGCGGGTAAAACCGATGCCTGGTCTGCGAACGGTAAAAAAAATATATTCGGGCAGGAGGTTTCTCTTGTTGAAATGCAGTCTGAGGCAGGCGCAATTGCAGCTGTTCACGGCTCACTTGAAACGGGTGCTCTTTCTGCTACATTTACATCCAGCCAGGGACTTATGCTTATGATTCCCGTGCTTCACAGAATCTCGGGTGAAAGACTTCCCGGCGTTGTACATGTTGCATCACGTACCGTAGGCACACACGCACTTTCAATTTTCGGTGACCATTCTGATATTTATAACTGCAGACAGTGCGGTTTTGCCATGCTTTCCACATCTTCCGTTCAGGAGATAATGGACCTTGCGGGCGTTGCACATCTTTCTGCAATAAAGAGTAGAATACCCTTTATGCACTTCTTTGACGGCTTCAGAACAAGCCATCAGATTGATAAGGTTGAAGAAATGCCCTATTCTGAGCTTGCAAAGCTCATTGATTATGATGCACTCAATGAATACAAAAGAGGTGCTCTTAATCCCGACCACCCCGACCTTCGTGCAACAGTTCAGAACCCCGATATTTTCTTCCAGGTAAGAGAAGCAAATAATTTAGACTATAATGAACTTCCCGAAATAGTTGAAAACTATATGTCTGAAATTTCAAAGTTCACCGGCAGGGAATACCACCTCTTTAACTATTATGGTGCTCCCGATGCAGAAAATGTAGTTGTAGCCATGGGCTCTGTTTCAGAAACTGTCATGGAAACTGTTGACTACCTTAATAAAAACGGCAAAAAAGTCGGCTTTTTACAGGTACATCTCTATAGACCTTTTTCTGCAAAGCATTTCTTGTCTAAACTTCCCGAAACGGTAAAGAGAATAGCAGTTCTCGACAGAACCAAGGAAATGGGTGCTGTCGGCGAACCCCTTTATACAGATGTAAGAAGCGTGCTCTTCGATAAGGATGTTACGGTTGTCGGCGGCAGATACGGTCTTTCATCAAAGGATACAACACCATCCGATATTCTTGCAGTGTTTGAAAACCTTGAAAAGGATGAACCCCTCAATGGCTTTACCGTCAGCATAAATGATGACGTTACACATCTCAGCCTTGCACCATCAAAGACAATAAATGCTGAAAATGATGATACCGTAAGCTGTAAGTTCTGGGGACTCGGCTCTGACGGAACAGTAGGTGCTAACCACAGTACAGTTAAGATAATCAATGACCATACAGAAAAGTACGCACAGGCTTACTTTGAATATGATGCCAAAAAATCCTTTGGTGTAACAAAATCACACCTCAGATTCAGTTCAAGCCCAATCCGTTCTACATATTACGTTAAGAATGCAGACTTTATTGCCTGCCATAACCAGAGCTATATCTATAAGTACGATATCGTAACCGAACTCAAAGAGGGAGGAACATTCCTTCTTAATTGTTCCTATTCACCTGATGAACTTGATGCCCGTCTTCCGGTAGCATTAAAGAAGGAACTTGCAAAGAAAAAAGCAAATTTCTATATCATAGATGCAGCTAAGATTGCCGATGAAATCGGACTTCACGGCAGAATTAATATGGTGCTTCAGGCGGCGTTCTTTACACTGTCTAAGGTTATTGACCCCGAAGAAGCAAAGAACTATATGATAGATTCGGCAAAGAAGACATACTTTGCAAAGGGCGAGGACGTTGTAAATAAGAACATTGAAGCAATCCTTAGAGGTGCATCTGCTTTCAAGAAGATAGATGTTCCCGAAAACTGGGGAAGCCTTTGTGATGTGTTTGCAAATACCGATATGTCAAAGCCTGAAGTGGTTACTCAGATACTCGAACCCATTAATAACCAGAAGGGCGACGACCTTCCCGTTTCGGTATTTGAAAAGTATAAGGACGGCAGAATTGAACTCGGTCTTACTGCCTTTGAAAAGAGAGCAATAAGCGAAAATATTCCCGTTTGGAATCCTGAAAAGTGTATTCAGTGCAATAAGTGTGCCTTTGTTTGTCCTCACGCTGTAATCAGACCCTATTTGCTCAGTGAAGAAGAAGTCAAGAACGCACCTTCTTCCATGAAATATGTAAAGGCAAACGGTAAAGCTGCCGAAGGTCTCTACTATACACTTTCAATCAGCGGTGCTGACTGTACAGGCTGCGGAAGCTGTGTAAATAACTGCCTTGCAAAGGAAAAGGCAATTACAATGGAACATGTAAGTAATGTTCTGACCTATGACGAAACTTGGGAATATACCCTTAAAACAAGCGATAAGGGAGAACTCTTTGATAAATATACCTTAAAGGGTAGCCAGTTCAAAACACCCCTTCTCGAGTTTTCAGCCGCTTGTGCAGGCTGCGGCGAAACACCTTATGCCAAGCTCTTAACACAGCTCTTCGGAGATAAGGTTTACTGGGCAAATGCAACCGGCTGTTCTCAGGCCTGGGGTTCACCCATGCCGGGCATTCCTTATACAAAGAATGCAAAAGGTAAAGGCCCTGCTTGGTCAAACTCTCTCTTTGAAAATAACGCAGAGTTTTCCCTCGGTATGCTTATCGCCGACAGAAAGCAGAGAGAACTTGTTAAAATGAATGTTGAAAAGTTGCTTGATGTCACAGAAGATGAAGAACTCAAATCAGCGGCAAAAGAGTGGCTTTCAACCTTTGATGATATTGATGCTAATGATGCGGCAAGTGAAAACTTTATCGAGGCGTTGAAGAATACCAAGGAAACACCTGAAACAGTAGTTGTTCTCAGAGACAGCGACAGACTTTCCAAGAAAACCTTCTGGATGTTCGGCGGTGACGGTTGGGCATATGATATCGGCTTTGGCGGCCTTGACCACGTAATTGCCTCGGGTGAGGATATCAATGTGTTTGTTGTAGATACAGAAGTATATTCAAATACAGGCGGACAGTCCTCAAAGGCCACACCTCTTGGTGCCGTAGCTCAGTTTGCAGCTTCCGGTAAGAAATCCAAGAAAAAAGACCTTGGTGCAATGCTTATGACTTACGGTAATGTCTATGTAGCACAGGTCGCAATGGGTGCAGACCCGAATCAGCTTATCAAGGCACTTAAAGAAGCACAGCGCTATAAGGGTCCTTCTGTTGTTATTGCATATACTCCTTGTCTTTCACACGGTATCAAAATCGGTATGGATAAGGTTCAGCAGGAAATGAAGAGAGCCGTTGACTGCGGTTATTGGATTCTCTACAGATATAATCCCGATGCAGATGGCAAACACCTGACTGTTGATTCTAAGGAACCCACAAGTGACCTTATGGAATTTTTCGACGGTGAAGTCAGATATGCTTCACTCAAACGCACATTCCCTGAGAATGCAAAGGTTCTCTTTGAACAGAGCAGGGTTGATGCAATTGAGAGATACAATAAGTATAAAAAAATGGAAGAATATATGTAAAAGAAAAGAGCGGTTTTTTGCCGCTCTTTTTTACTGAAAGCCGTTGACTTTTCTTTTTCTTGTGTTATAATCAAACTGTAAAATGATTTTGGAGGCGTATCATGAAAACATTGATTCTCGGAGACCTTTGTCCTAAAGATAATAACTATGAGTATTTCAAAAAACAGGATATAGATGCGCTTTTCACCGACACACTGGATATGTTCAAGAATAAAGACCTTGTGTTTGCAAATCTTGAATGTTCAATTACCGAAAGTGAAAATGCAATACCGAAATTCGGACCAAATCTTAAAGCACCATATGAAACAGCACTTGTGGCAAAGAAAGTCGGCATCAATCTTCTCGGCTTTTCGAATAACCATATTTTCGATTTTGGTAAAGAGGGCATGAGAGATACCTTCAAGGCTGTAAAAGACGCAGGGCTCGATTATACCGGCTTTGGCGACAATTATGAGGACTCACGCAAGAATTATTATTTTGAAAAAGACGGAGAAAAGATAGCAGTTGTTGCCGTGTGTGAACACGAATATACATATGCTCTTGAAAACCGTATGGGTGCCCGTCCTTTTGATGAGTATGATACACTTGATGATGTCAGAGAAGCCAAGGCAAATGCCGACAGAGTAATCGTAATCTATCACGGAGGTAAAGAATTCTGTCAATATCCGTCACCAAGAGTGCGTAAACTTTATCATGCCATGGCAAAACACGGTGCCGATGTTATTGTCGGACAGCACAGCCATTGTATCACATGTTATGAATATGTGCATGACTGCCATATCCTCTACGGACAGGGTAACTTCCACTTTGTAATGCCTCATGACCTTGAAGTCTGGCATACAGCACTCATGGTTGAATATGATACAAAGAGCCATGAGATTAAGTTTACACCTACCCGTGATAACGGTATAGGTATCGAACTTGCAAAGGGTGAGGATAAAGAAAGAATCATGCGTGAGTTTGAAAAGAGAAGTAAAACACTCCTTGACGGCACATGGAGACAGCATTGGCATGATTTCTGTATGCAGAATAAGGTCTATCTTGACGTTATTCGTAAAGCCGGTGACCCTGACCCAAATGAACAAGTAAACCTCATCTTCGGCCATTATCTTGACTGTGAAGCACATACCGATGTGTGGCGTGAGTTTTATCCTACCGCTAATCAGACAAATGAAATAGACTGATATTTAACTCCCTGTATGACTGAGCTTTTACAGGGAGTTTTTTTGTTATAAATTTGTGTTGAAAAAAATAATATTTATGATATAATTAAAGAAAAAGAATAAACATAAGGAAGCGAGAATATGTATAATAAGTTTTGTAAAAAACAGCTATGGGAATGTTCAAAACAACTTTCTTCTGTTGCTATGGGTAGAATACCCGCCGAAACAGTAATCAAAAACGCAAAGCTTGTCAATGTTTGCACCGGAGAAATAATGGACAATACCGATGTTGCCATTTATAGCGGAAGAATTGCACTTGTGGGTGATGCAAGCCATTGTATCGGAGATGGAACTAAGGTGATAGACGCTAAAGGTATGTATATTGCCCCAGGTATGCTTGACGGACATATACATATTGAATCATCAATGCTGTCAGCCGGTGAGTATGCAAAATCTGTTATTCCTCACGGTACTACAGGTATATACTATGATCCCCATGAAATTTGTAATGTAATTGGCTTTGACGGTGTTGAACTTATGATTAAGGACGCTGAAAGAACACCTTTGAAGGCAATGCTGACAGTTCCTTCCTGTGTACCTGCAGTGCCGGGATTTGAAGATAACGGTGCAGTAATTACTTCCTTGGATATCAGGGAACAGATGAAGCTTGATACTGTTGTCGGTCTTGGTGAAATGATGAACTTCCCCGGTATAAATTATTCCAATGATGAAACCCACGCAATTACAGGTGAAACCTTAAAGGCGGATAAGATAGTCACAGGTCATTATTCTATTCCCGATACTGGAATGGGACTCAGTGCTTATATTGCTTCAGGCGTGAGATGCTGTCACGAATCCACGAGAGCTGAGGATGCTCTTGCCAAAATGAGACTTGGTATGTACGCCATGATGCGTGAAGGCTCTGCATGGCATGACCTGAAGGAAGTAAGTAAGGCAATTACCGAGAATAAAGTTGATTCAAGATATGCAGTTCTCATTTCGGATGATACACATCCCCATACACTCCTTCACGACGGTCACCTTGACCATATTGTCAGACGTGCAATAACTGAAGGTGTAGACCCGATTGTTGCAATTCAGATGGTAACAATCAACTGTGCCCAGTGCTTCCATATGGATAATGAAATCGGCTCTATCACACCCGGCAAATGTGCAGATATTATTTTTGTCGATAACCTTAAAGATTTTAACGTCAAGAAAGTAATTATCGACGGCGAGCTCGTTTCCGAAAACGGAAAGATGCTTTATGAATTTGAAAGCTATGAGTATCCCGAATTTGCAATGAATACCATGCATGTCGGCGAAAAAATAACAGCCGATACCTTTAAGGTGAAGACTGATAAAAAAGAAAAAGTTATGGTCAGAGCCATTGAAATTATTCCTGCAAGAGTAGGGGATTATGAAAGACACGTTGCTCTTGATGTAAAGGACGGTCTTATCGAATCCGATACTAATCAGGATGTGCTTAAGACATTTGTTTTTGAACGTCATAAGAATACAGGAACTCACGGCATAGGCTTTGTTAAGGGCTTTAATATCAAGTGCGGTGCTATGGCATCAACAGTTGCACACGATGCTCATAATCTGCTTGTAATAGGAACTAACGATGAGGATATGGCACTTGCCGCAAATACGCTTATTAATTGCGGAGGCGGTATGTGTGCGGTCCAGAACGGAAAGGTTCTCGGATGCGTAGAACTTCCTCTTGCAGGTCTGATGAATACCAAAACTGCCGAAGAAATGAGCGAAAAGGTAGCTCTTCTTGATAAGGCATGGAAGGAAATCGGATGTGATATTGTTTCACCCTTTATGACAATGGCACTTATTCCTCTTGCGTGTTTACCCGAACTTCGTCTTACGAACAGAGGACTTGTTGATTGTACAACCTTTAGTTTTTCGACACTTGAAGTTGATGAATAACTCACTACATATAAAATAAACCCCTGCACACTAAGTGCAGGGGTTTTACTTATACTCAAATTTTAAAATTAGTGAGTAAAGAAGAGCATGAAGAGGAAGAGTGCAAAGATTACCCATGTACCAACCTTGGTTTCCTTAATTTTACCGGAGAAGAGCTTGATAAATACATAAGAGATAATGCCAAACGCAATACCGTAGGAAATGTTGTATGTGAAGGGCATCATTGCAAGTGTAAGGAATGCGGGAACTGCTTCGTCAATTGAATGCCAGTCAATATCCTTAACACAAGCCATCATGAGAATACCTACATAAATGAGAGCTGCTGCTGTAGCACAACCGGGGATGAGCTGAGCAACAGGGCTTAAGAACATAGCGATGAAGAAGAAGATGGCTGTGAACATGGATGTAAGACCTGTTCTGCCGCCTTCAGCAACACCTGCAGAGGATTCAACAAATGTTGTAACTGTGGATGTACCGCAAACAGCACCTGTTGTTGTAGCAATAGCGTCAGCAAGCATTGCCCTGTCCATGTTGGGAACTTCGCCCTTTTCTGTGAGCATGTTGCCTCTTGCACATGCACCGTAGAGGGTGCCGATGGTATCGAACATATCAACGAGACAGAAAGCAAGTGCAGATGTGATGATAACAAGAATGAGATTTGCTTCGCCGTGAGTTGCAACATAGGCAGAGAAGTCAAAGCCTTCAGTGAATACCTTGCCAAATGCTTGAGTACCGAATTCCTTGAATGCTACTAAAGGACTGTCAAAAGAAACATTAGGAGCAAATCCGGGAACGGTGAGGAAACCTAAGATATAGTAAAGTACACCACCGCCGATGATACCCCAAAGTACAGCACCGCGAAGGTTCTTTTTAGCCATAACGGCAATAGCAATTACAGAGAGAACTGTTACAACTAAAGGCATTACAGATGCCCAAGTAGCACTTCCAAGAAGGTTGAATGAGTTAAGAGCAACACCTGTTGAGGGGTCAGAAATTACAAGGTCTACATTCTGAAGACCGATAAAAGCAATAAAGAGACCGATACCGGCGGGGATCGCTTTTCTGACAGCATTAGGAATCGCATCGAAAATCATCTTACGAAGACCTGTAACTGTAAGAAGTACAAATACAAGACCGTCAATGAGAATAAGTACAAGGGAGTTTGCATAACTGAGACCGAAACCAAAGCAGCATGTGTAAACAAAGAATGCATTAAGTCCCATGCCGCTTGCCTGAGCGAGAGGAAGATTTGCAAGCAAGCCGATAAGCACTGTGCCGACTACAGCGGAAATAGCTGTTGCAATGTACATTGCACCATAGGAAACCTGACCTGTTTCAGCAAACATGCCTGCGTTTACCATGAGGATGTAAACCATCGCAAAGAATGTGGTAAGACCTGCCATAAACTCAGTCTTAACAGTTGTTCCGTTCTCCTTAAGTTTGAAGAACTTATCCATAAAATCACTCCTTAAAAATATTAATTAGGATGCAATTATTTTACAACAATTTCTTAATTTTTTCAAGTGTTTATGACATTAAATACTTAAATCATCACTTTTTACAAAAATTCACCTCGTTTTTTATCAAAAATGCTAAATGTTGTGTCGTAATACCGATATAATAGCAGATATAGTATTGAAAAAGTAATTAAAAAATAAAAAAGACAGGCACAAAACCTGTCTTTTTTCATTAGTCTTCGTTTTCAGAGATATCAACGATAACTCTCTTGCCGTTGCTGTTTGCAACAGCCTTGACAACAGTTCTGATTGCCTTGGCAATGCGTCCCTGTTTGCCGATAACCTTGCCAAGGTCGCTTTCATCAACGTGGAGGTTGAGAATGGTTGTGTCACCGTCAACTCTTTCGTCGATAACAACCTTGTCAGGATTGTTGACAATAGATGTAACTATGTCATAAAGAACCTGTTTCATGTCTGCCTCCTTAATCGGCGTGGGAAAGGTTAAAACCAATCCTATGTTGATTAAAGAATGCCGTTCTTCTTGAGGTAAGCCTTAACAGTTTCTGTAGGCTGAGCACCGTTAGCAATCCACTTCTTAGCTTTATCTGCATCAATTTCAACTGTTGCAGGGTCTGTAAGGGGGTTGATGTAGCCGATTTCTTCGATGAAACGACCGTCTCTGGGGTATCTGGAATCTGCTACTACTACTCTGTAGAAAGGAGCCTTCTTTGCACCCATTCTTCTAAGTCTGATCTTTACTGCCATTTTTTTGTCCTCCAAAAATAATAATTTAATATTTATAAACGCTTTTATTAAAGCTTGTTTATACTAAATGTGTTTTCGCGAAGATGTGACTTGTGTAAAACCGAGACATTCCGCGAAATTAAAAAGGTCTTTGGTTACTTTCTCCTTAAGAAAGTAACTTATAAACGCTTTTATTAAAGCTTGTTTATACTAAATGTGTTTTCGCGAAGATGTGACTTGTGTAAAACCGAGACATTTCGCGAAATTAAAAAAGGTCTTTGGTTACTTTCTCCTTAAGAAAGTAACTTATAAATGCTTTTATTAAAGCTTGCTTATACTGAATTATCTTTTCTTTTTCTTGTTTTTATTTTTCTTTTTCATGGCCTTGGAAACCATCTTTCCGCCCATCTTGCCGAAGGGGGAATTGCCGCTTGTCATCTGCTTCATCATCTTTCGTGTTTGTTCGAACTGCTTTAGAAGCTTGTTTACATCTTCAACCTTCATGCCCGAACCTTTGGCGATTCTGATTTTTCTTGAAGCACTGATAATATCGGGATTGTCTCTTTCTTCGGGAGTCATTGAAAGAATAATTGCCTTCATTCTGTCAATTGCTCTTTCGTCGACCTTTACATCCTTGAGTGCATCGGCTTTGACACCGGGTATCATGCCGAGAAGCTGGTCAAGAGGCCCCATGTTTTTGAGTTGGTCAAACTGTTCAAGATAATCTGCAAGGGTAAATGTCTGCTCACGCATTTTCTTTTCAAGCTCTGCTGCCTTCTTTTCGTCGAAAGCCTGCTCAGCTTTTTCAATAAGCGAAAGCACGTCTCCCATACCAAGGATTCGGCTTGCCATTCTGTCTGGGTAGAATGGCTCGATGTTGTCCATCTTTTCACCGGTACCGATAAACTTTATCGGCTTTCCGGTTACCTGTCTTGTGGAAAGAGCCGCACCGCCTCGTGTGTCGCCGTCAAGCTTTGTAAGGATGATACCTGTTACATCAAGCTTTTCATTGAAGGCAGCCGCCGCATTTACGGCATCCTGACCTGTCATGGCATCCACAACAAAAAGGATTTCTGTAGGATTTACATCATCTTTTATCTTTTGAAGCTCGCCCATAAGCTCTTCATCAACGTGAAGTCGGCCTGCAGTATCTAGGAACACCATGTCATGACCGTGCTTGAAAGCGTGCTTTAAAGATTCATTAGCAATTTTAACAGGGTCGGTACAACCGTCAATTGTAAATACCGGAACATCAATTGACTGTCCCACAACCTGAAGCTGCTTTATGGCAGCAGGTCTGTAAACGTCGCAGGCAACAAGCAGTGGTCTCTTGCCTTGTTTCTTATACATAAGGGCAAGCTTACCGGTGTGTGTTGTCTTACCTGCACCCTGAAGACCGCACATCATAATAATCGTCGGAGGCTTTGAGGAAATCACAAGCTTTGTGTTTTCGCCGCCCATAAGAGCCGTAAGCTCTTCATTTACAATTTTAACAATGTGCTGAGAGGGGACAAGACTTTCAAGAACCTCTGCACCAACTGCTCTTTCGGAACAGGTCTTGATAAACTCTTTAACAACCTTATAGTTTACGTCAGCTTCAAGAAGTGCAAGCTTTATTTCACGCATGCCTTCCTTTACGTCGGCTTCTGTAAGTTTTCCTTTGTTTCTGAAAGACTTGAAGGCGTTAGCCAGTCTTTGAGTTAAACTTTCGTACATTTTACTCCTGTAATTCGTGAAGGCTTCTCAACTCTTCTATAATTGAGGAAAGCCGTTCATTGTTAATATTATGTGAAAGCTCGGATAGTTGGTTCAATAATCTTTCGGTTTTCTGCATCTTTTCGTATAGATGAAGAGCATTTTCAAACTCCATGAGCTGTGCTTCTGCATGTTTTATCTGATCCCTGACACCCTGACGCGAAATACCCGCATGCTCTGCAATTTCAGAGAGGGATAAATCTTCGTTGTAGTAATAGTCAAGGGCATCCTTTTGCTTTTCCGGTAAAAGAGCAGAGTATATGTCGCATAAAACCGAAATCTCAAGGTTTTTACTTTTCATAGTTACCTCAATGTACTGTAAAGTGATTTTCTTTACACCTAGAAGATTATACACGAACCTTTTTGATTTGTCAAGTACTTTTGCATAAAAAAACAAAATCTTTTTGTTGTATATTTACAAACAACGACGCACCGAAACCGATGCGTCGAAATCTATATGTTTTTTTATTTAATCAAGAAGCTCAATTGCAAATTCCGCATTCTTTTCAGCTGTTTCTCTTAAAATTGCATTTGTTTTTTTTAGATCCTGGCGTCTTAAATCCTTTTCCATGATTATTGTGTTGAGAAGTCTTTCTGCTTTTGCATAGTCAAAGGACTCAACGTCGACTTTGTCAGGTTGGTTGAGGGACTCCATAAATGCACTGATTTTGGGATCGTAGCAAATTGGAAGAGCAGGGATTGCAAGAGTTGTTGCGTATATAAGTGAATGAAGCCTCATACCTATAAGAATGTCAGCTTCTGAAAGCACTGAGAATACTTCGGGAACAGAAAGCTCTCGGCTGATAATATATGAAGGACTCTTCATTAAGGACATAACATTTCTTGAGATTTCTGTGTCCTCCGGATATTGCATGGGCACAAACAGAGGGTATATGCTGTGTTTTTCTACCATGTAATCGCAAAGCTTGGCAAGATCCGACTTGAAGTACGGGCTTGAATGCTTCCATGCTCTTATGGAAACAATGCAAAGCTTTGTACCGTCGGGAACACCTGCAATGTTGGTTAAAAATCTGCCTGAGCTTGTACTTTGAGTGTCAATGGTGAACGCAGGGTCGGCGGTAATGATAATTTTAGGGTCATTGACTCCCAGATTCTTAAGCTCTTCGTCGGATTTGTCGTCTCTTAAAGTTATAAGATCGACGCTATTCAGAATTTTCGCTGCCAGTTTGCGGTTTCTTTTTTTGGTTATCGGACCTATACCGTTTGCATAGAGCATGGTTTTTAATCCGCATTTCTGAGCAAGCCCGATAATAGCAAGATAGTATAGAACGGATTTGCTGCTGGTAACATCCTGAAGTAGACTGCCGCCTCCGAAAAGAAGCATTTTTGACTTTTTCATTTCTTTGCGGATTTTAAAAAAATTATATCTGCTGATGGAGTTTACACCGTATACTTCACTTGTTTCATCCGGCTTTTTTGACAAAACCGTGAAATCAAGATCGGGTCTTTTTTTTCTCAAGGTATTGAGAATTGCAAAAAGTAAAGCTTCGTCGCCGCTGTTTGCAAATCCGTGATAACCTGATACAACAATATCAGCCATTAGTTCATCTCCGAATCATTGATGTGTTTTTTTACACGTTTAACAATATATACAAGAATGAGGTTTGCAACAAAAGCAAACACCGAAACGACAAGACCTACAATAAGACCGTTTATTGTTCTTGATACGATAGTGGTATAATCGGTAAATACGTGACAGAAGCTGTTGGTGACGGATGCTGCAAGAATTGATGAGGCAATTGCAAGAATCCATTCAACGAGCTTAATATTGATGTTTTTTGCATAATATACCAAAAGAACGATAGCAGGGTAACCTATTAAAAACTCCTTGGTTCTCGGACGTTCGGCAAAAAGATTGGTTAGTGTGGTTCTGAGCTTTTGTTCGATACTGCTGATGCTGTTTACATTGCCGCTGCGGATAATGTAATATGCACCCACAGCTAACACTATGCCGCCGAGAATTAACCAATATACTCTGATTTGTGCATTGAGAACAGATACGCACTTGTTAAGAAGGCTTTCGTTCTTGTTGTGCATAAACATGAGGTAATAAATAATTGCCGTGTAAACAATGGGAACTATAAGAGAAAGCTTGATGCCTCTGAAAATATTGTTGTTTACATAGTAATCGATGCCGGACAGCATTGCACCCATACCGACAGTGCCGATAAGGATGGTTAAAACCGTAATTGCAAGAGAAGCAAAAATCAACACATAAGTGTTTAACTTTTCCTTGAAAGCTTTGATGAAGGATAACAGAACCGTCATTGCAAAGCTGGAAAGAATTACACAGTAAACGGTTGGATAGAGGGATATAAGTGAATATAATCGGCTGTATAACAGATATGTGCAGGCAAATCCCAATGCGGAAATAATCACGGCTGCAATTGTGAGTCTCGGAAAATCATTTCCGAATACAAAACGAATCATGAGCAGTATTGCCATAACCATAACAACGGCACATAATGAATAATTAAGCTTTCCGTTGTCGATATAATCAAGCCTCTGTGTTTCACCGCCGATTGTAAAGCCTTCATCTTCAATTTTGTTCTTGTATTCGATTGCTGCATTGTAGGTGTGGTCGGCAAGGGCATTATAGCTTGTGTTTTTGTTTGTTATCTGTGTTAATGTAACAAACCTTATATTTCTGTCAATTGTGGAGTTGAAATGCTGTGATACTCTGTGACCGTAAATAGTCTCGTCTGCCTGGGAGTCGTCGTAGGTTTCATAGGAACGCATAACCTTGTGAGTGCCTTCGGGTGATTTCATGACTCTGTAGAATACTTCATCATATCCGAAGAATTTCTGATTTGAAAGCTGGTCGGTGTTTTCGGTTACAACAAGTGTCATGTCGTTGTCAATGATAATCTGAGCAAGACCTTCATAGTTGAGAGGGTTTTCGTCATCGGGATTCATGAGGTAAGAATCCTCTTTCAGATTGAGATACTCAACGTTGTTTTCTTGAATTACTCTGTTAAGGTCATCAAGGTACGCAGTGTTTTTGTAATTCTTGACTTTAAAAATGAGAGAAACTTTGTAGTTGTTATCTGTAAGGAATTTAATCTCAGGTTCGTCGTAGCCAATGGCATAATGCCAAAGTTCCTTTTGACCGTCATATAAAACATAGATATCCATATCCATGTCCATGTATTTGTCAGACTCAATGTCAAAATCAAGACCAAGATCCTTAGCCAGATCTTTAGCTAAATCTTTAGCATTTCCGACATAGGCATAGTCGTCACTGCCATAGCGGCGGGGAAGGTGGTAAGCAAGCTTTTCCTTGGCTTCGGGACGTTTTGCAAGAACGATGTGGCTGTCAGCTGAAACATTGGGGCAGTTTCTCTTGATTGCTTCGCCGATAATCATGCTTTCATCGTCATATTTATGGAGAAGGACATTGTACTTTATGCTTGTAACTTCACCTGCGGAAATCATCATATTTATGTCTTCTTCCATAACGGCAATTGTGTCGATGCCGGCTTCCTTGAGCTTCCAGATAAACTCGGTTCTCTTTTCTTCCGAAACTTTGTTTCTGATGTCATTGTAAAGAACTGCCATAACAACATTGTTGTTTTTCTTTTCGCTGTTAATTCTGAGAACAAGTCCCGGAATAAGAGCAATCAGCGTAACAGTCAGAATTAACCATGGCAGAAATTTGATAATCTTGTTTTTCATATCACTCAGCTACCTTTCTTTTTGATAAGACGCATAAGAACGCCGGTAATGTGCAGTGAAACAATATAAACGATTCCGCAGATAATAAGCGGTATGATGAATGAAATATACCCGTGTGTAAATGCCGGCATAAACAGATTCATTATGAAATATGCAGCAAAGGCAAGACATGCACAAAAAGCAATTTTCAAAAGATCTTTTAGTAAATCAGCCTTCCAGTACCGACCGACTACCGTTTTGATTGCAAATGAGATAATCACGGCATAACAGAAAAGGAAGAATGAACTTGAAAGGGCGATAAAGAATGTATCAGCAGTAACGCCGGTATTAAAGAATGGTGTTTGCGGAACAAAGTTTTTGATTAAAAGATTGGAAATCAGATTTGTGATAATGACACCTAAAGTTCCAAAGACGCAGTATTTGTATTTTCCTGCTGTATACAGAATCTTGTTAAACAGTTCTTGCGTAATATAACCGAGAACACCGAGACTGTAAATGAACAGCATTGAGGAAACCGCTTTTGTAGACTCGGCGGTAAAGTCGCCGCGTTCGTAAACAAGACGTATAATGTCCGTTCCAAAAAGTGCCACAACCAGCAGGAAAGGAACAAAAATTGCAACCATTACAGTAATAATGTATCGTAGCAGATCGTTGATGTAATCTATGTTTCCTTCTTCATAATTCTTTGAAATGGAAGGGAAGAATACAGTTGACATTGCAACAACAAATATACTGGCAACAATAACAAACAGATTCGAAGCATAGCTGAGAGTTGCCGCCATACCTTCTGTGTCGCTTACAAATGCTCTGTCTGTGTAGAAGCAAAGCTGGAACATCATGTTGGAAATGAATATCCATAAAATTTCAGGATTTTTGCTTTTAGAAGAGTTTTGCTTACCGGCTTTTGTAAAGAATGAATATCCTTTTTTGATAAAAGAGGGAAGAAGAATAATTATGTGTAAAAACCAGCCGATTGTAGTAACAATGCTTACAGTTGTTAGTGATACATTGGGAATAAATAATGAAGCGATTATTACGGCATTAAACGGGAAACTCATAATGGCGGTTATGAAAAACGCCTTTTCGTTCTGAAGCACACCCGATATAATGTAAGCAATCACAACAAAGACTATTGAAGGAGCCATTATGTGCATTTGCTTTACGGCAAGGTTTATGTTTTCGGGTGAAATACCGGGTAGCAGAATGTATTTGATTATGGGTTTTGCAAATATGGCAAATAATGCAGCAACTGCCGAAAAAGCGATAAAACTTTTGCGTATAAATGAGGCTACATAGGCTTTTTCGTTGCCGGTATTTTCGGGTTTATTCATGTTTTTTATGACAAGAGTTGAAAGGGCAACACCTATTCCTGCAAAAATCAGATTTACAATATTGAAAACCTGAAAATATATGTCAGCATAACCGGTTGTACCGAAAACACCCGAAAAGGCAATTTCACGAAAGAATCCGATACCTTTAGCAAGGACAATGCCGAGGACAACAACTATGTAAGCATTTCCCATACAAAAAACTCCTTTATTGTCAATTTATAATTTAAAACCGAACCACATAAATATACATAAAATATTTTATTACAAAAAGTACATATAGTCAACATATATTTCTAAAAAATTCTTATTGAAATGATGACATCTGTATGATAGAATTAAAAAGTAAATGATACGTATATTGATGAGAATGAAAGGAAAGGTATGGTAATGAGAAAAGTATTGCTTGCAGTTTTTGCGGCGTGTGTGTTTGCGACTGTTGCTTTTTCTGCACCTATATATAAATACGAAAATACAGTTCCCGTTACCGATGCTGTTTCTCTTACTACCGTCAGAGAATTTCATGCCGATAAAAATATATCTTATTCTTACATAAAAGCAGACCTTACCGATGAAAAAATCGGTTTGACTCTTTTAAAATCCTCCGAGGGCACCGATATTCTTGATACTGTAGAAAATCTTGCAGCAACAAATGAAAATACCGTTGCGGCACTTAACGGTGATTTCTTTTCCGTGTATTCGGGAAAAAAAGGCTTTTCTCTTGGAATAGAGTATCAGGATGGGATTCTATATGAATCGCCCATTTATCCGGAAACAATGGCAAGCGTTGCTTATGACGGCGAATCGCTGCTCATGTCATATTTCGAATATGAACTGTCGCTTACATCGCCCGAAGGAGTAAAAGATACAGTAAGACATGTAAATAAGCATACCGATTATTACGGCGATATCCTTATGTATACAAGTTCTTTTAACGGCGGTTATTCACCTGCTCCGGGAGGAGTCGTGCTTGAGGTTGTTGTCGAGGATAATATAATAGTTGAATTTAGACGAAATATGGAAAGCGTCAAGATTCCCGAAAACGGTTGCGTTTTTGTTGTGTCCGAAGGCAATAATATGTATTTTGCCAATAATTTCAATGTAGGCGATGAAATAGTAATTGAATTGAACGTCACACCTTCACTTGAAGATGTAAAAACTGCATTTGGCGGCGGTTCAATGCTGGTGTTTGAAGGACAGGATGTGGGAAAAATCGGCGACTATACCCATACCGTTGCAGGCTTTAATCCCAGAAGTGCCATAGGCATTGATGAAGCGGGAACAACATTGTACCTTGTTGCCGTTGACGGAAGACAAACAATAAGCAAGGGCATGAGAATGTCCCACCTTGCAGAGCTGATGATTTCTCTCGGCTGTTATTATGCCGTAAACCTTGACGGCGGCGGCTCGACACGTCTTCTTGCTTCAACCCTTGATAATGAGGCAATGCATCCCGTTAACAATCCCACCGAAAACCGAAAGGTAATCAATGCAGTAGGCATAACTCTCGAACAAACAGAAAACGCAGGAGAGCCTTGCGGAATATATTTGTTTTCAGATAAAGAGTATGCTTTTGTCGGACAGCCTGTAGAATTGTCTGCTTATCTGTACGATGACAGCATGAGACGAGTTTCTTTGTTTGAAGAAGAAATAGTATATGAATGTGATAAGGGCACAATTGAAGACGGTGTTCTATATTGTGATAATGGCGGAACTGTCACGGTTACTGCCAAATATGAGGATTTGAGCGCTGAAATAATAGTAGACTTTATTGATGATATTTGCGGCATTGAGACGATTGATACCCTTAGTATGAAAAAAGACGAGGAATATCAGATAAAACTCAATGTTTTTGATGAAGCGGGACGGAATGTTGTTGTTGATGACTATTCACGTTTTGATATCACTTCATCAAATCCTGATGTAGCAGATATAGACGAAAACGGCTTGATAACAGCAAAGGATAACGGGATTTCTGATATTTGCATTGAGAAGAATGGCGTTGTAAGTGTAATTAACATATCTGTCGGTTTTTATGAATATGACTATCACTTCGGATTTGAAACAAATGAAGGCAGACTTGTTACATATCCTGATACAGTTAAAGGCGATTTTGAAATTACCGACGAGAATAAGTTTTCCGAAAAATTTGCGGGTAAAATTTCATTTGATTTCAGGTCCAATGATGATGGAATGTGTGAATCTGAGGTTTCAGATGAATATGAAGGACTCTTCGAGATAGTTGAAGATTATGAACACGAAAAAGATGGTTCAGACGATTCAAAGGATTCGGAAGATACTGAGGATGTTTCCCAACATATTGAAACAGCTGATATTGAAGAAGAACCTGAAGATGTTGCAAAGGCTGTTTACTATGAACTCGAAAAGGGTATCAGGGTGTCAGATGATTGTGATACGATTTACATGAACGTGTTCTTTGAAGATGATTTCAAGCATTCCGTTCGTGCCCAGTTTACCGATGCAAACGGTAAGATTGCAATAGTTCCTTTTACGGGTGATTATGAAATCGGCTCATGGAGAGGATATGCGGCTTATATACCCGAAGAAGTTTCAAGGCCTCTTACATTGACAAGAGTGTATGTTCTATATATGCCGGGCGAAGAAAAGGATAAAGGCAGCATCTATATTGACGACCTGTTCTTTAAAACGTCAAATGATTATATTCCCAATAATTCCAATAGAAACAGTTTTATCAGTGAAGTGTCGAATTCAAATGTCGAAGCAACTGTTCGAATAGGAACATTGCCTTTGGAAGATAAAGCAACCCCGTTATCAAATGTTGTAAAAAACAGAGTTAAACGCATCCTTGATGAAAGCGATGTCGGTTTGCTTGTCGGAAAAGGCAGTTCAAAAGGAATAACTCAGGATGATTACAACATCTATGTAACTCTTGATACATCAAAGGGCGGTATCAGAAATACTGATTCCGAGCAATGGATAAAACTTTATGAAGCCATAACACAAAGCGAAAAACAGAATGTGTTCATTCTGACAGATAACAGCATTTTCGGTGATGATGAATTTGAAAATGACGTTATTCGCGACTTTTTGGCAACCTGCGGAAAGAATGTTTTTGTTGTAACCTGCGGTAATTCTTCTACATATAAAAACATCAATGGCGTACAGTATTTTACCCTTGATAACACACCCGATAATAATTTTGACGGTATGATTTCAAATTGTAACAGCATCATAGAATTTTCGATAGGTGACACAGTAACATTCGAATTTTTATCAGTATAATTAAAACCCCGATGTCAAGAAATGACATCGGGGTTTGATATATTCTAATTAATAAATGCAAGAAGCAGGCTGATTTCGTCTGTTTCTCTTTTATTACTTTGCAGTAATAAAGCCCTTCTTTGCAAGGTACTCGGCGATAAGTACTGCACCGCCTGCCGCACCTCTGAGGGTATTGTGGGAAAGACCTACAAACTTGTAATCGAAAAGCTTGTCTTCACGAAGTCTGCCTGCTGTGATACCCATACCGCCGTAGATGTCTCTGTCGAGATTTGCCTGAGGACGGTTGTCTTCTTCAAAGTAAGTGATAAACTGATCGGGAGAAGAGGGAAGATCAAGCTCTGCTTTAACATCGTTGCCAAATGCCTTCCAGTCATTGAGAATCTGTTCCTTTGAGGGAACTTCATTCTTGAACTTTACAAATACAGCCGCAGTATGTCCGTTTGTTACGGGAACTCTGATACACTGACATGTGATGCAGGGCTCTGTAGCCGATACAACTACACCGTCTTCAACCTTGCCCCAGATTTTGAGGGGTTCGTTTTCACTCTTTTCTTCTTCGCCGCCGATGAAGGGAATGATGTTGTCAATCATTTCGGGCCATTCGTTGAAGGTTTTGCCTGCACCGGAAATAGCCTGGTATGTACAAACAACTACATTTTCAATGCCGTACTTGAGAAGGGGAGTGAGCATGGGAACATAGCTCTGAATCGAGCAGTTGGGCTTAACAGCGATAAAACCGCGTGTTGTGCCGAGACGCTTTTTCTGTGTGTCAATAACTGCAACGTGGCTGTTGTTGATTTCGGGAATAACCATGGGAACGTCGGAAGTGCCGCGGTGAGCCGAGTTGTTGGAAACAACGGGCGTTTCAGCCTTGGCATAAGCTTCTTCAAGAGCCTTGATTTCGTCCTTCTTCATGTTGACTGCACAGAATGTGAAATCGCACATGGAAGAAACCTTTTCAACGTCTGCAGCATCATAAACGGGCATCTTTGCTACCTTTTCGGGGATAGAAACGTCCATCTTCCATCTGCCGCCTACAGCTTCTTCGTATGTCTTGCCCGCACTTGATGCACTGGCTGCAAGAACTGAAATTTCAAACATGGGGTGGTCGGAAAGGAGAGTGATGAATCTCTGACCTACCATACCTGTGGCACCGATGATGCCTGCCTTTAATTTGTTCATTTGTGTATACCTCCATAATGGATGATTATTAGATTCTATGATCGCTGTATTCTGTTGTGTTCCTTGTCATCAGCAGAATACCGTTGCGAGTTCTTTTGGTTACTTTTCTACGAAAGAAAAGTAACAATTATAAACTGTATTTTGCACGCTCACCGCCGATGTATTTGGGTCTTACTTTTGCAAAGGTAACGGGAGCCTCGCCGATTTTCTTTATGCTTGTTCTTACGGGTACTGCAACTCTATCTAAGTGCATGCCTATAAGCGTAGAGCCTATGTCAATTCCGAGCTGTGCTTTGATTTCTTCGACAAGTACGGGATTTTCAAAACCTCTGTATGCCGCAGTTGCAAATGAACCGCCTGCCTTTTCGTGGGGAACTGCCGAGACAATTGTAAGGCTGTTGCGTTTTGCAAGTTTCTTTTCGATAACCAATGCCCTGTTTAAGTGCTCACAGCATTGGCAAGCAAGAAATAAACCCTTTCTGTCGCACTTTTCTTTGAGAGTGGAAAATATTTCCTTTGCCGTATCAAGACTTCCGCTTGTACCGATTCTTTCACCGAGTACTTCGCTTGTGGAACAGCCTACAACAAGAATGTCGCCCTCTTCAAAAATGCTCTGGGATATAAGCTCATCAAAAGCTTTTTCTAACTGATTCTTAATTTCAGACATAATATATCCTTTATTTTACAAGCGTGCGGTAGAACTCGTAAAGTCCGTCGCAGAAATCACTTGTTTTGATTAGCTCTCTTTTGAAATCCTCGTCTTTCATTAAAAAACGAACTGCTCTTACTGCATTTCTGTGAAAGTAAACAGAATGTCTTGTTCCTTTTTGCTTTGTGGCAATGGGACAGACATTTACACTTCTCGGGTCAAGCCTTAATGAAATGCTTCCTGTTTTCTCATCAATTCTTGCATAGTAGGGGAATATTCTGCACGCAAAGGGACGAAACAGCCTTTCGCATCTGCCATTGCAAATCAGAACTTTGCCGTCATTTGTATCTCTGATGTCAAATTCTTCACATCCGCCGATAAGCGCGTCCTCATAGGGAAGAAGCGACATTCCGCCGTCTGTTTCGGAATTGATTGTATCAGCTTTACAGCAAGCACCGCCGCAGAGCTTTCCGCAATCGTATTTTAATGGGGTAGAGTCTTCAAGCAGAGCATAGGCACGTCTTAAAAGTGCCCATTTTGTGTACTTCAATTACTTAGCCTTTACAAGGTGAACTGCAAAGCCGTTGACATCCATATCAAGATAGATTGCCTTTGTGTTGCCTTTTTCGTCGCAATTTCTTGATTCTTCAATAACCTTAACACCCTTTGCAGCAAGATATGCTTCTGCTCTGGGAATGTTGTTGGTAGCTATCGCAATATGACCGTATTTGCCTCTGCCGTTACCCTTCATAACTTCAACCTCAGTACCTGCGAAGATAGAAGAATTGCCAATCTTGTTTGTAAGACCGAATACTTCAAACATCTTTGCAAACTTTTCTGCATCCTCTGCATTATCCGCGTTGATACCAACGTGTACAAGCTTAAATCCAAGCATGAGCTTAACTGCGTTTTCTGTGAGCTCTCTGATCTTGTCGAATTCGCCGTTCTTGATGTATTCGTCCTTAACCATGAATGAGCCGCCGCAAGCAACAACCTTGTTAAATTCGAGGTAGGAGAGAATGTTCTTTTCGTTGAGACCGCCTGTAGGCATAAACTTCATCATTGTGTAGGGAGCCGCCATGGACTTGAGCATGGGAAGACCGCCCGCTGCTTCTGCGGGGAAGAACTTTACTGTTGTAAGTCCGAGTTCAATTGCCGCTTCAACGTCTGAAGGATTGGATGTGCCGGGGATGATAATGTAGCCCTTGGAAATGCAGTGCTTTACAACTGTGGGATTAAAGCCGGGGCTTACGATAAAGTGAGCACCGCAAGCGATAGCTGTGTCAGCCTGCTCGGGTGTGAGAACTGTACCTGCACCGATAAGCATGTCGGGATAAGCCTCTGAGATAGCTTTGATTGCATCGGCAGCAGCAGCTGTACGGAATGTGATTTCAGCCGCGGGAAGACCGCCGTCGATAAGTGCCTTTGCAAGGGGTACTGCATCCTTTGCATCGTCAATCTTGATTACGGGGATAATACCTGTTTCGTAAATTCTCTGATAAACGTCTTTCATTTTTCTTTTCTCCTTGATATGTATGTTAATTTATTATTTTATAAAATGTCATCTACCGACTCGATTTTGAATTTTGGAAGCTTTGTGGGGTTGGGACGGTAGGAAAGTATGTCGAAGCTGAACTTTCTGCAGCAGGAATCCTCAGAAACTTTTTTTATGTTTTTGGAACGTGTACACAGTATTTCGCCTGAGATTTCAACTTTTCTTGCATATTCGCAAAGAGCACAGCTTTTTTGTATGTCATTTGGAAGTTTGTGTTTCACCTTTTCAACTCCTTATATCAAACTAATTCAGTTTGTAAAGTAATCCAAATATATTATACTATAAATATAATAAAAATCAAGAAGCAAAGAGCATAAATTTGAGTTTTTTTATGAGTTTGTTTTGTGGTTTTTATCAAGATATGATAAAACTAACCATCCGATTATAAATAAACATACAATAATTGTCAAAGACAATGTTTCGCCAATTCCGATACCGCCTTTTGATTGTACAACCTGATAAGAAGCGGAAACGGCTTTCTGTGGTAAGATGATGAGCAGAGCAAGGGTAATCAAAGGACTTACTATCGCACATATAACTTTTGATAAAATGAACTTTTTGCTTGAGAGCCCGCATTTGTCTGCAATGCTTTTCACCTGAAGAAAAATTGAAATACCGCAAAATGCAATACCGGAACATACGGCTATTATTCTTTCGTTTCCGTTTATCATCGAACAACTAAGTATGCCCGAGCTCATTTCAAAAAAGCACATTACTCCGCTTTTGAATAAAGCTTGAAAACTCTCATTACATCCAACAAAAAGCAATTTTCCCGAAATTACGGATGATAATGTGTAAAAGAAAACTATGTATCCGCATAAATTGATGCATGAAAATACGGATGAAGATATGCTGTCGGTAATCGTCTGTGACACGGATATCTTTTTTGTGGTGACGCAAGAACTGACATGTCTTGTGCCATTTTTTCTGAAAAACAGAAAGTAAACAGTAATTGTTGCCATTATGTTGGAAAATAGAATTATATAAGCAAATGCTTTGCTCTCAAGGACAGAGGCAGCAATGCTTGTAATAAATACCGCAGAGCAGTTGTTGGAAAGAACAAGGGCTGATTCTGCTTCCTGCTTTGTGCACCTACCGTTCTTGTATAACCGGCAAACCGAAATACCGCCCGACGGTGCACCGCAAATAAGTCCCATGATGCAGGCGGGAACCAAAAACTCGGGAAGGGCAAATAAATCAGATAAAAACTTTGTTGCCTTAGATTTAGGTTCTTTTTTCAGAATAATGTCGGTAACAAAATTAGCAAGACATATGTACATAAACAGCGAGGGGACAACCGAATATAAACAAAGCTTTATAGCATTTCCTATGTGAAATGCAATTTCGTAAGGGAAAACAAGTAAGTAGATAAACATAATTATCAAAAACACTGACAAAGCAGTATCTTTATATATTTGCTTCAAAATATCACCTCAAACTATGCGTAGTAGTATTTATATGCCTGAAAATGCATAATTATTTAAAAGAAAGGTGGAAATTGTAATGAAACGTGTAAATAAAAAAAGACTTACCGTGACACAAAAGCTTTCGAATATTACGGAGATTCCCTTTGATATGGCAACAGGTCTTCCGTTTATAAAAATGTATTCAAACAGAGAACTCATTGTTGAGGACGCAGGCAAGCTTATTCATTACGATGATTGCTGTGTTAAAGTAAGACAAAAGAATAAAACAGTTAAGGTTGAGGGCAGAGATATAAAGCTCAGGTGCCTTGCAAATAATGATATGAGCGTTACCGGGTATATTACGTCTTTAAGCTTTGAACAGGAGTAGATATGAATTTTTTCGGAATTATAGGAGGACGAGTAAATTACAAGGTCAACTGCGTGAAAACGAACGAAATCATAGACAAGGTAAGAAAAAATGCAACTGTACGGCAAATAATTGTTAAAGACGATAATTTTGTAGAATTTTGTGTTGCATATAAGGACAGAAAGGCTGTTGACAAAATACTAAAAGAATCTTGTGTCGAATGTCTTGAAAGACGCGGTTCTGGATTTGTCCATTTTTTGTACGGTTACAGAAAAAGAGCAGGACTAATAACAGGAATACTGATGACGGCATTTCTTTTGGTTTACATGTTGCAGTTTATCTGGGATATTCGTGTTGAAGGTAACGAAAAGATAAGTGATCTTGAAATTATAGAACTGCTTGAAAAAAACGGTTTTTACAAAGGTATCAGAAAAAGGAATGCCGATATTGAACGGGCGGTAAATATGTTGTTGGTTGAAGAGGACAGAATATCATGGGCGGCTATAAATTTTGAAGGAACTGTTGCTCATGTCGAGATAAAAGAGGCGAAAATATTCAAAAAAGAAGATAAAAAAGAAAATGTAAATCTCGTTGCTTCACATGACGGAATAATAGTAAGAGCCGATGCTTTAAGCGGAAGCTCATCGGTTACAAAAGGTGATACCGTTACAAAAGGACAGCTGCTTGTGTCGGCATTTGTCGAAAAAAGAACCGGAGGATATTTGCTTAAGGGTGCAAGGGGAAATGTCTGGGCACAAACCAAAAGAAGTTATATTGTGACTGTACCGCTTGAATATAATGAAAAAAGATACACCGGAAATTCAAAAACATCATACACTCTTTCTTTTCTCGGAAGGGATATCGGTATTAATAATCTGTTTGATAGCAGATATGAGCGTTCGGACTCGTATGAAGATTGCGGAAACTTGAATCTCTTTGAAAGGATTGTGCTGCCGATTGAGATGAAGAAGCAAACTGTAAGTGAATATGTGAGCTGCAAAGTGAAAAGAACCGAGAATGAGGCGTTGAAAACGGCAAAGGAAATGGCAAAGGAAAGACTGAGAGCGGATTCTCCCGACTTTGTTCTTGCCGATATTTCCGAATCTTATACTGTTGAAGATGTACTTGTATATGAGTGTACATTTGAGGGAGTGGAAGACATAGCCGTTCCACTCGAATTTGATGTTTCATAAATAAAGTGTATATAAATCGAAAACATTTTTAAAAACTAAAAAAACTGATTTAAAACTATTTTCTTTTTTTGTCGAATGTTGTATAATCATAATATAAGAACGTGTTTTTTTGATGTTTTCGGAGGTTTTGATTTGAAAAAAGTTTCTCTTGATTTAAATAAAAAGGTTGCATTGATTGCTTCTGCCGTTGCAACAGTTATAATTGCCGCAGTACTTTGCGTGTTGTTCTTCTTTCTCGGAAAAAACAATTCCGAACAGGCAAAAGCCGTAAACACTCAAAGTACAGCTTTAAAAGTGGATAATGGTCCGTTTGTTGATATGACAGAGGTTTCCACGCTTGAAATGCGCGGAATGTGGATAGCTTCTACCATAAACATTGACTATCCGTCAAAGCAGGGACTGTCTGAAACGGAGCTTAAAGCAGAGCTTGAAGCGATTGTTGATAATGCGTTTGAGCTTGGTGTAAATTCGTTGTTCTTTCAGGTAAGACCTGCTTGCGATGCACTGTATAATTCGGAGATTTTTCCGGCTTCAAGATATGTTTCGGGAACCCAGGGCGAAACGGTAAACGGTTTTGACAGTCTTGCTTATATTATTGAATATGCAAAAAAATATAATATTGATGTACATGCGTGGATAAACCCTTACAGAGTTTCTATGAATGAAGCTGAAATGGACAGCCTTGCAAGTACAAACCCCGCAGCAATTCATCCTGAATATACAGTTTCATATGATGACGGCAAGACTTATCTTAATCCGGGTCTTCCCGAAGTTCGTGACCTTGTTGTCAGCGGTGTTACTGAAATAGTTGAAAACTATCCCGACATTGCAGGTGTTCATTTTGATGATTATTTCTACCCATATCCGGTAACAGGAGGAGTGTTCGACGATTCTGCGGCATATGCCGCATATTCTGAAGGAATGGAACTTTCGGATTGGAGAAGAAATAATGTAAATATGCTCATTGAACAGACCTATCATGCCGTAAAGGAAATAAATCCCGATTGTGTATTCGGTGTTTCGGTGTTCGGTATCTGGGCAAACAGCGGAAGTGATACTCCTGTTAAAGGCAGTGAAACAAAAGGTCTTGAATCATACTTTTCAACATATTGCGATGCCCTTACCTGGGCAAACGGCGGATATGTCGATTATATAGCACCTCAGGATTATTGGAGCTTTGACACGACCGTTGCACCGTTTGATGACGTTGCCCGTTGGTGGAATGCAAATCTTGACGGAACGGGCGTTGATTTGTATATCGGTCATGCTGCATATAAGTCGGCTGACTATGAAGAAAATGAAATACTTAAACAGATAGAAATGTGCCGAACACTTTCGTGCTATAAAGGTAGCATTCTGTACGGATATGAAAATATCAAAGGTAATATCGGCGGAGTTGCCGATGACATGAAGACTGCTTTTGAGTATAAAGTGTTAAGGTCTGCCGCACAATCAAACGGCAAGGTAATCAAGATAAACTTTCCCGATAATAACTCATATGTCAGCACATCAAAAACATATATGCTCGGTTCCTGTGATCCTGCATATCCGCTTTATCTGAATGGCGAAGCCGTATCAAAAACAAAAGGCGGATATTTCGGTCTTTATCTTGATGTTTCGGGCGGAAAGAATACATATACTTTTACACAGAACGGTAAAACCGTAACACATGTTTTGAACGGTCCCGGATCGTCATCATCGGGTAACTACTATTACTCTGATAACTCGCTTGACTCAATGCAGGTACTTTCGCCGTATCCTCAAGGGGCAACATGGCTTGGTAACGGAGACAAACTCTCTGTGTCGTGTGTTGCACCTGCGGGCAGTGTTGTTACAGCAAAGCTTGGAGAAACAGAGGTTGTTCTTTCTCCCACAATTTATCCGAGCGGCTCCGGCAAATACCTTTATGAAGAGTATAAAGGAACCATTAAACCCGATGTACTTGTAAACGACACTGATTTTAAAGTTCTTGGCAATGTTGTATTTACTGCAGAACTTGACGGCGAAACGGCACAGACTGAAGGCGGTGAAATTGCTCAGAAGGGCATTGACTCGTATGTCTATGCCGAAGTAAAAAACGATTATACACACACGAAGGTTGGGACAAGCTCATCATTCTATGACGATTTTCTTCCTTCTTCAAAGGGCATGCGTGACTATGTGACAAGTGCAAGTAACGGCTATTGTAAACTGCGCTTCGGCGGATATGTAAAAGAAGAGAATCTTGAGTTTACTTACGGAAAACCGCTTCTTCTCAATACAATTCTTACAACAGCTGTTGAAGTAAATGACATAAACACCCTCAATAACAAGAATAACTCCACTGACATCCGTTTCGGTGTTACGGAAAACATTCCTGTAGATGTCGATTTCCGCGGCGAAAACGGTGCAATGAGAATTATTATTTATAATACCGATACAAGTATAATACCTCAGTTTGATGTACCTGCCAACCCTCTGATTGAGTCAATAGAAGGAAAGTTAGGTACACGTGACAATATGCTTATGTATCACGTGACGCTTAAAGATAACACAAACTTCTACGGCTTCAGAATTGTATATGAAGACGGCTGTATGATTGTAAAGCTCAATAATCCTCAGACTTTGGCACAAGGTGATAAGCCCCTGTCAGGAAAGAGAATTGTTGTTGATGCGGGTCATGGCGGCACCGATGTCGGTGCGGTAGGTCCCGGTGACTGTCCCGAAAAGGATCTTAACCGAATGATTGCAGAATGTCTTGTGACAGAGCTTGAAGACCTTGGTGCTGAGATAATCATCACAAGAAAAGACGATGAAACGGTAGACTTGTATCAGCGAATGGATATGCTCACCGAAGAATGCCCCGATATGGCAGTGTCAATACATCATAATTCTGTACTCGGAAGCTCAAATGCACTTAAAGCAAGGGGCTTTATGGCTCTGTATTCCAATAACAGCGGTGTCAGTCTTTCTGATACAATTGCAGATGT
Organism: Oscillospiraceae bacterium; assembly: GCA_015064895.1. Classification (GTDB taxonomy): domain Bacteria; phylum Bacillota; class Clostridia; order Oscillospirales; family CAG-382; genus UMGS1387. The sequence continues at coordinate 44,636 of SVRI01000016.1, forward strand.
TGTCTGTAAAAAACTTGTCAGAGATAAAAAGCCGACAGCATATCAGGCACTTGCAGTTGCAAGGAATCATATGTTCCCGTCAACACTTCTCGAAATGTGCTTTATTTCCAATGTTGAAGAATACGAGTGGTCTGTTACAGAGGGAAATGCCGAGCGTTCTGCAAAAGCGATAGCAGAGGGTATAATTGAATACTATAAGAATCAGGAGCAGTACCTTGACTACTAAACAAAAAGCAATTAAAGTATATGAACAACTGAAAACGCTGTACCCTGACTCCGAGTGTACACTTTACCATGACGGTGACCCGTGGAAACTGTTGGTAATGGCAAGACTTTCGGCTCAGTGTACCGACGCCAGGGTAAATATCGTTTCAAAGACGCTCTTTGAAGAAATACCCGATGTTTATGTTATGGCAAAAACACCGCAGGAGAGGGTAGAAGAGCTTATAAAATCCTGCGGACTTTACAGAACTAAGGCAAAAAGCCTCATAGAAATGTCAAAACAGCTTATCGAAAACTTCGACGGAAAGGTTCCCGACGACTACGACAGCCTTATGTCGCTGTCGGGTGTGGGCAGTAAGATAGCAAATTTAATTCTCGGAGATGTTTTCGGAAAAGGCGGTATTGTTGCAGATACACACTGTATTAGAATTACAAACAGGCTCGGTCTTGTAAAAGGAACAAATCAATCTGTGGTTGAACGCACTCTCAGTCCGATAGTGCCAAAAGAATTGCAAAGTGACTTCTGCCACATGATTGTGGACTTTGGCAGAGACGTGTGTACGGCGAGAAATCCAAACTGTAATGAGTGTCCGATGAAAGAAAACAAACTGTGTAAGGGTAACTGATATTCAATCTATTTAAGGCTTCGTCAGATGGCGGAGCCTTTTTCACACATTAATCACACTACTTTACATTTTATTAACACAAAATATGGTATTTTATCGTAAATGTGTGGTAAATTATATACAGATTAGCACTCGATGACTTTGAGTGCTAAAAAGAAAGGAAGTGACAGGCTTTGGATTTGAATGAAAGAAAGATGAGAATTCTAAAATCCATCATCGATGAATATATTGAAAGCGGCGAGCCTGTCGGTTCCAAGCACCTTGCCTCGGCGGGTAATATGTCACTTTCGCCTGCAACAATACGAAATGAAATGTCGGAGCTTGAGGAAATGGGATACCTTGATAAACCCCATACCTCGGCGGGACGTATACCTTCAAACGCGGCGTACAGAATATATATTGAAAAGCTTATGGAAAGCTATAGGCTGAATGTCGAAGAGCTTAATCTTCTCAATGAGTTGACACGCTTCAAGATGGACGAAATGGAGAAGATGGTGTCAAGAGCTACAAAGGTTATTTCAGAAATAACCAATTGTGCAACTCTTTCTCTTATGACATCAAGTAAGCAGCATGTTGTCAGCCGATTTGATGCTCTGCTTATTGACAGTAACAGCATTGTTCTTGTAATGGTGCTTCCCGATAACTCGGTAAAGAGTCAGCATCTTATATCTGATATTCCGCTTGATGCAAAGGCGGTAGATAAGATTAAGTCGTCGCTTAATAATCATCTTTGCGGCATAAGCCTTGACGATGTTGCACTTCCTGTGCTTCTTGATCTGGAAAACGATTTTGGCACTCTCTCGTCTTTAGTGACACCAATTGTCAGATGTGCATATGATGCGGTCTGCGGAAAGAAAGAGCAGAAGGTTAAAGTCGACGGTCTTACAAATCTCTTGTCTTATCCGGAATTTACTGATGTTGGTAAAGTTAAAAACATACTTCAGTTTATCGAAAATAATGACGGCAAAATGAAAGAAGTGCTTTCTCCTGACGGAGATAAGGGGCTTCAGGTTTATATAGGTGATGAAAACAGAGATGAGGCATTGTCTGATACAAGTGTTGTCTACTGTAATATCCCCATAGGTGACGGACAAAATGCCGTAATCGGTATCATCGGTCCTAAACGTATGGACTATAAAAAAGTTATGTCGGCACTGCATACACTTGCTGATACCTTTGATGTAAAGCAGCTGCCTTACAATGAAGAATAGATGAAAGGAATTGAGAAATGAGTACTGAAAAGGACGAGGTTTTAGAAGAAATAGTCGAAGAAGTAAAGACTGAACCCGAAAAGAAAGAAAAAAAGGCATCCAAAAAGGATAAAGAGAATAAAAGAATAACCGAGCTTGAAGAGGCGCTCAAGGAAAGTGAAGATAAATATCTCAGAATGCTTGCCGAATATGATAATTTCAAAAAGAGAACTCAAAAGGAAAAAGAGTCGCTTTATAAGGAAGGTATCGCTGACAGCGTTGCAAATTTACTTACTGTTCTTGATAACCTTGACAGAGCGGCGGCGGTTGATGTATCTCAGTCGGATGCACAGAGCGTCGTTGACGGGGTAAACAAAATACTTGAACAGGCAAAGGAAGTTTTTTCTAAGATGGGCGTTGAAGAAATTGCTGCAAAGGGAGAAAAGTTCAACCCCGAACTTCATAATGCGGTAATGCATGAGGAAAATGAGGAATATGAAGAAAATACTGTTTCTGAGGTTTTCCTTAAAGGATATAGAATTGGCGACAAAATCATAAGACACTCCATGGTTAAAGTTGCAAATTGATTTAATTGTTTTACTTTGTAAAATGATAAGCTAATTGAGTGAATTAAAAATATTCAAATATATCGCGGAAAAGGTGCGAAGTGCGAGTTCTTTTGCTTACTTTTCTGCGAAAGAAAAGTAAGAGGAGAAAATTAAAATGGGAAAAATTATTGGTATTGACTTAGGTACAACAAATTCATGCGTAGCCGTATTTGAAGGCGGCGAACCCGTAGTTATTGCAAACGCTGAAGGCGCGAGAACAACACCTTCTGTTGTTGCTTTTTCCAAGACAGGCGAAAGAATGGTAGGTCAGGTAGCAAAGAGACAGGCTATCACAAACCCCGATAGAACAATTATCTCCATAAAGAGAGATATGGGTAAAGATAAGAAGGTTACTATTGACGATAAGTCTTTCACACCTCAGGAAATCTCTGCAATGATTCTTCAGAAATTAAAGGCTGATGCAGAAGCTTATCTCGGTCAGACTGTAACAGAAGCAGTTATCACGGTTCCTGCATACTTCTCCGATGCACAGCGTCAGGCAACAAAGGACGCAGGTCAGATTGCAGGTCTTGAAGTAAAGAGAATTATCAACGAACCTACTGCCGCAGCACTTGCTTACGGCGTTGATAAAGAAGAAGGACAGAAGGTTCTTGTATTTGACCTTGGCGGCGGTACATTTGACGTATCCCTTCTCGATATCGAAGACGGTGTTATCGAAGTTCTTGCAACAGCAGGTAATAATAAGCTCGGCGGTGATGACTTCGACGAAAGAATCATGAACTATATGGCTGATGAATTCAAGAAGACAGACGGAATTGACCTTCGCCTTGATAAGATGGCACTTCAGAGACTCAGAGAAGCGGCAGAAAAGGCAAAGATTGAGCTTTCCGGTATGACAACTACAAACATCAACCTTCCCTTTATCACAGCAGATGCAACAGGTCCTAAGCACTTTGACATGACACTTACAAGAGCTAAGTTCGATGAGCTTACAGCAGACCTCGTTGAAAAGACAATGGGTCCCACAAAGCAGGTTATCGCAGATTCCGGTCTTTCCGCATCTCAGATTGATAAGGTTCTTCTTGTCGGCGGTTCTTCCAGAATCCCCGCTGTTCAGGAAGCCGTAAAGAGCTTCACAGGCAAAGAACCCTTTAAGGGTATAAACCCCGATGAATGCGTTGCAATCGGTGCTGCTATCCAGGGCGGTGTTCTTTCCAATGATGTCAAGGGCGTACTTCTTCTCGACGTAACACCCCTTTCTCTCGGTATTGAAACACTCGGCGGCGTATGTACAAAGATGATTGAAAGAAATACAACTATCCCCGTAAAGAAGAGCCAGGTTTTCTCTACTGCTGCTGACAACCAGCCTGCAGTTGAAATTCATGTTCTTCAGGGCGAAAGAGAAATGGCAGCCGATAATATTACTCTCGGTAGATTCAACCTTGACGGTATCCCTGCGGCTCCCAGAGGAGTGCCTCAGATTGAAGTTACATTCGACATCGACGCAAACGGTATTGTTAATGTTACTGCTAAGGACATGGGTACAGGTAAGGAACAGCACATCACAATCACTTCCTCCACGAACATGAGCAAGGATGATATCGAAAAGGCTGTAAAGGACGCTGAAAAGTTTGCCGCTGAAGATAAGGAAAGAAGAGAAGCTGTTGATACAAAGAACCAGGCTGAAAGCATGGTATTCCAGACAGAAAAGTCTTTAGAAGAACTTGGCGATAAGGTGACTGAAGAAGAAAAGGCGCCTATCCTCGAAAAGAGAGACGAACTCAAGAAGCTTCTTGAAAATAATGCTTCCACTGAAGACCTCAAGAAGGGCATGGAAGAGCTTTCCAAAGCATTCTACGCAATTTCCGAAAAGCTTTATAAGGCGGCACAGGAAGCACAGGGCGCAGCAGGTGCTGATGCAAATGGCGGCGTAAACCCCGACGGTTCTGTTAACGGTGACTTTACCGACGCTGAGTAATAGAATATGGCAGAAAAAAGAGATTTTTACGAGGTGCTCGGTCTTTCCAAGGGCGCCTCGGATGACGAAATAAAAAAAGCCTTCCGTAAGCTTGCAAAGCAGTATCATCCGGATTTAAATCCCGGTGATAAGGAAGCCGAGCAGAAGTTTAAGGAAGTTAATGAAGCCTACGGCATACTTTCCAATCCCGATAAAAAGGCAAAGTATGACAGATTCGGTCACGCTGGTGTCGATCCGTCATACGGGGCTGGGCAAGGTGGATATGGCGGCGGTTTCGGAGGCTTTGGCGGTTTTGATGGTGATATTGACCTTGGTGATATTTTCGGCAGTTTCTTTGGCGGCGGCATGGGCGGCAGAGGTTCAAGACGCCAGAACGCACCTCAGAAGGGTGCCGACCGTGAAGCAAGAGTAACAATCACCTTTGAAGAAGCGGCATTTGGTTGTAAAAAGGATATAAGCTTTAACAGAATCGAAAAATGTGATGATTGCGGCGGTTCCGGTGCTGCAAAGGGCACAAGTCCCGAAACATGTTCACAGTGCCGTGGCAGCGGAACTGTGACAACTCAGCAGAGAACACCTTTCGGTGTGTTTCAGTCTCAGTCTTCATGTCCCACTTGCGGCGGTAAAGGTAAGACTATAAAGACACCTTGTTCATCGTGTAACGGTCAGGGCTTCAACAGAAAGAGCAAAAAGCTCACAGTTACAATACCAGCAGGTATTGATGACGGACAGAATGTGGTTCTTGCCGGACAAGGTGATGCAGGAAGAAATGGCGGCGGCAGCGGTGATGTTTTTGTTGAGGTTACTATTAAGAAGCATGCAATTTTCGAACGTGATGACAGAGACATATACTGCGATGTTCCCATTACATTTTCCGAAGCCGTTCTCGGTGCTACCATTGATGTCCCCACACTTGAGGGAAAAGTGGATTACTCCATACCCGAAGGGACTCAAACAGGAACAACATTTAAACTGAAGGGAAAGGGCATTACCGAAATCAGAGGTTCAAGGCGCGGAGATCTATACTTCAAGGTTGTTGTTGAAGTTCCCAAAAACCTCAATAAAAACCAAAAAGAGCTTCTCAAAGCATTTGCCGATTCCTGCGGCGAAAAGAATAATGTTCAGAAAAAAGGCTTCTTTGATAAGCTTTCCGATATGTTTAAATAAATCAAAAGACGTGCATTTGTTTGCACGTCTTTTTTTTGTTGGATATGATTAGAACTTAAAAATAACGACTAATTATTCTTATTATTAAAATTGCGGTAAACTGCATCTGCAATCTGATAATATCCAAAAATCGCAGGGTGTACGCCGTTGCTCTGAACCGTAAGCTGTGTTTCATTTCTTGCATTTGCACGGGCAGTAAAAGTCTGCATATTATATTCGGTATCAAACTGTCCCGAAAGATTTATAGTCGAAACATTGCCGGCATATTCCCTTGAAATTTCCGCATAAAGCCCGTCAAGCCAAAAAACATATTCCTGTAACGTTCTATACTCGGAATAAACTCCGAGGGCACCGTAATTGTTTGCACAGCCGTCAAGCGAAGGGATCTGAAGACCTATTAGAACAATTTTCATGTCAGGATTGAATGACAAAAGCAAATCAATAAACTGCTTAGCCTCGCTTTTGTAGGTTTCTTCAGGCTCAGCAACGCTGTTCCATCCAAGAAGAATATAACAGAAATCTATTCCCGAAGCACCTATATCACTGCAGTAACTTTCAAAATCAACCTTGCCGCTGTATACAAAGGGATTTCCCGATTCAAGGACTGCTTTTGTAAAAGCAATATCCGCTTTGTCAATACCGCCGCTTATATACGTCAACACTCCGCTTTTCGGCATTGTTCCGACACCGTCATGCTTTTTGAATTTAAGTCTTCCGTCTTCAATTGTTTCAAGCTGCCACTTAACACCATTTTCATCTGAATAAATACTTTGTTGGTCATCATTTGTTTTAGAGTGGGTACAAGAGAGCCAATAGTTGGCAGTTGTAGATTCACACGATAAGTAATGGGAAATTCTCCAACCGCCAAACCCTTCATATCCTGCACCGCCCAAGGTTGTCTGTTTTCCTATAAAGTTGATACCGCAAAGTCCGTCGCCGACAGGAGCTGAATGTTTTGCGAAAGTAACTGCATTTGTCTTTGTGAGTCTGCGATAAACTTCATCAACCCATTCTCCGCCGACTGTCAGGCTGTCACCGATACAAAGCACGTTCAAAGGACTTTTCGGACTTGTCATTTTTTCTTTAACAACGAGGCTAGTGCTTGCCTTTTCAATGACATTTCCGAAATCGTCACTTACTGTTATGGTAAAAGGATATATTCCTGCAGCTGTCGGGGTGACTTCAAATTTTCTGCCCCATGCCTTGCCGATAGGGCAGCTTACAAGAATGTTATAGGCATATGGGTCTTTACAAAGCATAATGCCTTTATAGAACAATTCAAACGTATCGCCTACAACAAGGTCGTATTTTTCGGGAAGATGTATAAGCCTTGTTGTCTGCTCATTTTGCTGAATCTGTTTGAATTCTATGATGTCTTGCATTTTTTATCACCCCTTAAATAGTTGTTCTGATCGGCACTAAAGCTCTACTATCTCCATTTTGACAAGGAATGTATCTTCCTTTTTCTTGTCTGTTGCAGTAACCGTGATTCTGCCCCAGCCGCCTTCGTCGCGGTGTTCTGCGTTAGCATTATAGTCACCGTGAAGCTTCTTTTCGTTTCTTGGGTGATTTACGCCGTAGAGACTGAATTCGTTGTCCTTGCCGCCAATCTTTTCTAACTTGAAATTCTTGGGTTCAAGCACTGTACAAACAAGCTTTGCTTTGTCGTTGTAAATCGTAAACTGATTGTCAGAATCAATTGTAGGCTCTGTCTGACAGTGGAGGTGGAACGCCTTTATGTAGTTTTCGCTCTGGGCAACAATTTCGTCCTTGACGGTAAATACCATCTTCTTAGGCTCAAAACTCATAGTTCTTACATACTTTTCCACGCTGTCACGGTAAGGCTCACGAAGGTCACCCGAAAGCTCAACTAACTCATCGCTTTCAGTATGCGAAAGAACAACGCCTCGCTTGTAGTACTTCTTGAGTGTTTCAAGATTAGGTACGTCATAACCCTTGTTTATGTAAACTTGACCACCGTCGTAAATAACACCGGGTCTGTCCCAGAAATCGCCGAAATAATTTTCTTCAATCTTTTTGGGGTCTGTGATTGTAACACAGTTGTGGGCATATGTACGGACAGCATAATTGTAGTGATGCTCACATCCGAACCAGTCGTAGTAGCCCGAATCTGTTGCAAGAGTGCCCTTGTGATAAATCTGGAACTGTCCGCAGTCGTAGTGGTCGTGACCCGTTGTGAAGTATTCACCGATTTTCATGAGGAGCAATGTATCGTTATCCTTGTAAAGTGTAACACCTGCAGGAGTGCCGAAGTATTTGGCCTTTGGCATGTTGCTGTTGTCTGAAGCGGGTGTTTTTCCTACAAAGATAAAGAATGCCGTAGGAGAGAGCAGACCTTCGCTGTAAGAACCGTCGATGTAGTAATCTCTGCCGAACTTGTCGGGAACGAGGAATCTTTCGTCGTTGTGCTCCGAGTAGTACTTCCAGAAAACATCCTTTCCTGTAAGTGCATGCGAGAAGAACATTGGAACTGTGGCGGGATTCTTCTGAGTGTAACCGCCGTAACCCTTGCTTTCATTGAAGTCGTCACCGATTCTTGTGTATTCTCCGTCGGGACGGATGAGATAGAAGAAGCTTTCACAGAGATTGTCGTGACATTCGTCAAAAATTCTTTCACCGCACATAGCTTCAAATAAAAGCTGACACCATGCAGAGAAGCAGAAGCGGTATCCGCCGTATGCAGGTCCCTGAAGCTGGAATCCGCCATCAAAAAATTCTCTGTAAACGGGAACATACTCGTCAAAGAGTCTGCCTGCACAGTAGTTGTATACATCTGGCTTTTCATCATATACTGCAATTGCAAAGCTCATGCAGTCACGAAGAAGCTGTGCCTCCGTTCCGTGAGAGGAAATGGGCGACTGCTTTGAAGGGGGATAACCCATCTCTAAGGTTGTTGAAAGAATCCTTTCACAGTCTTCGATAAATTTCCATTTCTGCTTTTCACTGAAATACTTGTAAAGCCAGTCGTAGCAAAGAGAACAGGTGTGAACAATGTGTCCGCCGAAACGAGCCTTCATAAGCCAGTCGCTTTCGGGGTCGTAGTTGCCGCAAAGGTTGAGTGTAATGTCTACAAGCTTTTTTGCTTCTTCCTCGTTATCTTCGAGAAGTGCTTTTAATGCCTTTGCTTCAAGAACTATGCAGATATGGGAATTGTATGTACCCGTTTCAATGGTTTCTTCGTATTTTGATAAATCCTCTTCGCATAGTGCTTTCCAAAGATCAAATTCCTTGGCATATGCGGGATTTTTCATGTTTTTTCTTATTCTGTCAAGGTCTTTTGAACGAAGTGCAACCCTCGGATGCTCTTGGGGCGGAGTAATTCTGGGGGGATTGAATGGAGATTCAATGTTTCTTAAATATGACTTTCTTTCGTAGCTTTCCGCCGAGTTTCTGATACAGTCCTCAATTTCAACAGACTGAACACAACCCGAAAGGTCGCATATCCTTTTGCCTTTGTTCCTCAAATGCTCAAAGAAGCTTCTGTTTTCGTCGTAAAAACCGCAAAGCTCGAACATTTCGGTGCTGTCTGAAAGCATATCTCCTGTTACCGTTTCAATCTTGTCGCCGTCCTTGACGTGTACAAGCTTGCCGGGAACGTCCATGTTGCCCCACACGGGAAGGTCAACAAAGAAGGTGTTGTTATGGGTGTTTACGGTGATTCTTTCGATAACAGCGCCGCCTGTTGCAACAAGACTTATCTGGGTGTGAGCACCGTTCTTGAAAGTACCGTTCATAAAGATGTTCTTTACATTTTCACCAAGCTCCGGTCTGTGGTCGTAGTTAAACTTTACGTTAACATAATCGGAGCCTGCAATAAACTTAACAACGTCAACCGCATGGATGGCAGTAGTTGAAAAATCTTTTTCGTATCTGCCGTGACGGTACATCTGATAAGTAATGTTGATAATCTTTTCACCTGTTTCACGGATTCTCTTTTTGAGTTCGGTAACAAGGGGAGTGTATCTTCTGTTGAAGGCAGTTCTTACACTGACATTCGCATTGATAGCTGCCATGTTCATGCTTGTAAGCTCTTCAACATTTCGTCCCGGAGGTTTTTCAAGTATGATGTTGAAGCCTCTTGACATAATCTGTACAGACATTTCGCTTGTCTTGTCAACGGGACTCATAAGACATACAACATCCGGCTTTTCGGTTTCTATCATCTCAATGTAGTCTGTGTAAACTCTTTCAAAGCCGAACTTTTCTGCATATGCCGCAGCTTTGCTTTCATCAAGGTCGCAGCAGGCGGCAAGACAGGTGTCGGGGTAGTCGTTTTTGTACTTTGCATAGGATGGACCGTGTCCTGTTTGTGACATATTTCCGCATCCGACGGTGCAAATCTTGAACATGTTCTTTACCTCTTATTTTTCTATAACGTATTTTACTTCAAATGAGTGTGATTTTGCTTTGTCCGTTTTATAATATATATGATATTGCGGTTCTGTTTCAACATGAAATTCTTTAGGCTGACCATCATTGACATCAACGTCAAACCTGTCGGAAATCTCGGAAAGTAAAAGATTGTCATCGGGAATAATATCCAGTTTCACGCCTTTTCTTTCAACCATGACGTTGTTGCCGTCGGGAAACGGTTGTGACAATGTGTGGAGACAGTATGTGATTTCCACTTCCTTTAATGCTTCAACCTCGTCACATACAGTAAGACAACCATCTTGTAAATGCAGAGTTCTTTGCCACTTTGTAATATCGGGATAACAGCCGCTCATGTCGAGAACTGCTGTCTTGTTTTCTTCATCAACACTCACAATTTTTCCGACAGCTTCCAGAATCGGCACATTTTCCTGACCATTGCCGTCAATGAGAATTGTGTTGTGGGCTTTTGTTGATTTTGTCCACTGCATATGGTGATTTGTGCCGTAGCCAATGCCGTAATAACCCGAAGGGGATATAAGTGAAACACCGCCGCAGAAAAGGGCAAACGAGCCTTGATCCTTGTGTCTGTGACTGTCGTGAGAGAAACGTGAAGCCCTGGCCATAACACATATGTCATCATTGCTTTCAAAATCGGTGTGCATTGCCACAAACCCGCCGTCAGGGAAAACTGCAACGTCACTCGGCTCTTTTGTAAGAGTCTTTTCTTCTGCCCGAAGTGTCGGTAGGAAAAGATCAAGTAAATGCAGATAATAAATATCTTGCTGTGAGTATTCGCGGCATCTGTCTTTTGCCTGCTTCGGACCAAATTTGTCTGCATAAACGTTAAACGGATTCTGTGCAAAAAATCCCGGCCACTCTTTTGACAAAGGCTTTTCCCAATATCCGTCGCAGAACGGGAAGTTCTCGTACTTTTGATTGCAGAAATGCAGGAGAAAGTTTGTATATCTGTGGTAAAAGGGTCGTGCCATCAGACTCTTGCCGGTATATCTTTCAACAGCCGAAAAGAAGGGTAGAAACCACTTGCAATAGCTTGTGGCATAGAATACACCCTCTGCCCATGAGCCGTCGTTTCCGCCGTAGAAGGGAAATATTCCGCAATAAATGTCGAGCGCATAGGAAAGCCAACTCTTGAGCGTTTCGTCCGAAACAACTCCCGTACCCTTGAGTACAAGTGCCGCACCGCCAAGATATGCGGGAACTCTGCCAGCATGAGAATTTGACGGATTCTGCTCGTAATTTATTTTCTTGAGTTTGTTTTCGCATTGAGAAGCATAAATTGCAATAATAGAGGCAACATACCCTCTTAATCTGTCAGAGAGCAAAGGATAGAGCATATCAAATGCGGCTGGCAGACATCTTATGTTGCTTATACCTGTTTCGTCGTCCCACCATCCGTCAACAGAGCAAGGACCGTGGGGGTTCAGATCGCATATTTTGAGTAGAAGCTCAACACCTTTTTTGCCGGCTGCTTCATCGCCGGTAAGCGCAAAAAGCAGTGCACAGGCAATTAAATCTCTGTCACAGTAGAGACGGTGCTCTGAAAAGTATAATTTGAACTCATATGAGTAGGGCCTGTGGTGATAGGTCGGCATTTCGGGAAGAGGACGTGTAAGTGCAACTTCAACATTTCGCCTTATTGCTTCAAGTTCGCTTTTTCTTTCGTCAAGAAGCGTCTGAATGTCGCTTTCCGAAAAGATATATGACGGCCTTGAAACAGGATATGAATTAAAAACTTCTTCTGCAGTCGGTCTTTCAAAATGGATTGCATCTTCGGATACCGAAAATGACATTTTTTCACGTAAAAGCCCCGTGTCCGTTTCAACGGTCCATGAATAGTCTTTAGCCTCTAATAGCTTTGTAAGATTTGCATAGGTGTGCCTTGTTTCAATCTGTTCAAATATTTCGTCGCCGTTGTAAACCGTCAGCGTGTAGTTTTCAGCACCTTCGACGGGGATCCATATAAATGTCGGAGGGTTTTCGAAAACTACTTCACCCTCTGACGGAAACTGAAAGTTTTGTGAAAAGGAGGTTCTTTCTGTCGGAAAACTATTTGCCATATATGTATTCACCCGTTTCTCTGTCAATGTGACCTATCTTTTTTGCAGGAATACCTGCCATGATTGCGTAGTCCTCGGTGTCTTTTGTGACAACTGCAGCGGCACATATAAGATTGCATTTACCTACTTTTACACCTGCGGACACTACAACATTTGCACAAAGCCAGCTTCCTTCGCCGATTACTATGCTGTTGTCGTAGTCACCTTCGGTTCTGTCGGAGAACCAACCTTTTTCTGCGTTGAATTTGTGGTTGCCTGCAGGCAGTGAACAGCAGGGACCTATAAGTACATGGTCGCCGATTGTAACCTTACCGCTGATATAGGTATAAAGACTTATTCTAACACCTTTTCCGAAGCTTTGATAAGGGTTCTTGTGAATAATGACACCGGGAGCAATAGAAAGCCCCTCTGAGTCATAACCGAGAGCCCTTGCTCTTGCAAAGCCGTATTCGGCACTGTCTGTTTCGTGCATGAATTTGCAGAACTTTTCAAATTCTTCATTTGTGAAATCGTCGCCGATTAAATCCTTGTAATCTGCCATTGT
>SVRI01000037.1 GCA_015064895.1 Oscillospiraceae bacterium
ACCTTTTTGGAATTCAGATACCAGCCTAAAAACGCATAGTCTGTTCTTGTAGGAGTAGGCAAAGTTCCATATGTTTGTTTGTAAACAACTGATTTCGAAGAAGGAGAAACTGTTCCACCGTTTGCATCAAAACTTACTCCACACGTGATAAGAGTCCATTGTGCCGTAAATGTAATGATTGCTCCATCCTCTGCAGTTATTCCTCTTATGTGTGCTCCCATAGGATGCACAAAATTGTTATCAGAACGCTTCCATCCCTCACACTTGTAGCTTTCTGTTTTGGAAACTGTAGGCAAAACAAAAACCTCACTATATTTGACGTTTTCTATTGTCTGAATTGCGCATGTTCCACCATTTGCATCAAACACAACAGTATATTGATGTTCTGTCCAGGATGCCGTCAGTTCAGCGTTTTCGTCAAACCCTGTAATCACATCATTAATCGTACCATTATTATCAATCACCTGTGTCTCGTCAACGTAGTATCCATTAAATGTATATCCTGTTCTTGCAGGTATCGGCACTTTGTTGACCTCGGTTTTACATGTCACATCAGAATATATACCGGATTTATTTTCAGGCATATAAAGATTATTATACAAACCTTCTTTATTTTGAGCATCTTCATGACTAAGGGTAATGACAATATTCTGTGTCCAGACAGCATAAAGTATCACTTCCGAATTGTGTTCGGTCGCAAGATTTATAACTTCTTCTTCATTGTCATAAGAAGTTCCTGTGCCATCGGGCTTTGTATTCCAGCCTGCGAAGGTATATCCTGTTCTTGTATAACCATTTGCAGAAAGATTAGCAGAAACATTAAAGGTGTGACTTGACGTCATCTGAGTGCCCACTGCATCTTCTGCATTTTTATCATAAATTACAGTGTATTCCGAGGGCTTCCAATTGGCATACAGCGTTGTATTACCCTTAAAATACATATTGGAAACTTTTATATTACCATTCTCGTCTATACACTTTGTTCCGGCTCCGTCCTCCTCGGTGTAATATCCCTCAAGCCAGTAACCTGTCTTTTGAGGCATAGTTTCCAATTCAAGGACAGAATTTTCAATAGCATAGTCCTTAGCATTTTCACTGCCGTTGTCCATGTCATAAGTGAATGCTACGCCGTACATTTCATACAACTTTGTTGTTCCGCTCGTTGTTGCATCACATTCATCAAGTGTAATGAGGTATACATGGGGTGTCCATCCTGCAAACAAGGTGGGAACAGCAACATCAAGATCTACAGATCCTGTCTTATTTCCGTATGAATCTGTTACATATACTTCGTTACCGTCACTGTCAATATAGTACCAGCCGCCAAAGTCATGCTGGTCTTTATCTACAACCGACAAGCATGTTGCGGAAATATTGTTAAGATCCAGTTCTTCGTCAACTGTATTGAGCTTGTAAACATCACCGCCGGCAGCATACAGGTATTCATTATCATTTTCTTTGAAAAGATTTATACCTTCATATGTCACAGATACTTTATCTGTTCTTGACAAAGCAGACATATCAACTATTTCGCTGCCAGCCTTGCAAACGGCACCGAAGTTTCTGAAGACAATATTAAGTTCTTTTCCGTTCCATGTCTCGGGAACTATGAATGAGAACGAATCAATAAGTTGTTTTTCATTTGCTTCGTCAAAGTCGCTTTCGAAGATAATTGTGTCAATATACTGTCCGTATACTGTAGGATGAATTGTAAACTCTCCCTCTCTCAAGCAGGGATCAGATACGTCAGCAAGGGTGCTGTACGCAGAAAGGTCGATTGTTAAAACACCGTTTGACGGTTTCTTGACCAATCTTGTTTCTAAATCCACGCCGTAAAGTTCACACAAGTCCTCATAAGACTCATTTGACAAATTGTTAATCAATGCATCATATGCGTCCGCAATGCTACCGTCTATAAGACGAATCAAATCACTAATAGGTATTACACCATTCTTTGCAAACTTTTCAGGAACAGGATTAATTCCATCCTCCCAACTTGCTATCGCTTTTTGCAATTCATCAGGCGATATTACACCACCTGAAGTCGAACCGGTCCATGTTGCATAAAGATGTGTCTCCGTTTCTTCGCCTTTCCACGAGCTTTCGCTATCTGCCTCAACTTTAAGTTCTGTATTGACATCTGCAATAAGCGGAACACTTACATTTCCCTTTAAATCAAAGTCCATTTTCGCAGTCTCAGCAATTTCTTTGCTGTTTGTTGAAATGACATATTGTGCAGTATACGAACTTCCATCTATGACTGCAACTGCGACATGCGTTCCGAAATCCTTATAAATCTCTTGAGCTATATCTGCAGGAGACTTTCCGTCGGTTGCAGATGTTTTTCCTTTTATTGTGTCAACGAAATCTTTTGACAAACAGTCTTCCAGATACTTGTCAACTAAAATACTGTCCCCTATATTCTTAAACTCGACTCTATGTTCAAAGAACTCTTGAGACTCTTCGAACACAAAGGTTTCATTATATGAATATTCTTTATAATTACTGGATGCTGACATATTCATTGATGCATTAAGACTGCCTGCCACAGGAATCTTCACGTCAAGATTTGCTTCCATTTTAGCACTTCTTTTCGCCATATATTCATCAACAGAAGAATAGCTGTAGTAATCAGAGTAAGACGGAGTTGATAATTTAGTCTTTGTATAAGCTGAAGATATTTTCTCAGGAATCAACACAACGCCTTTATTATCTTTAGGGTTATATGGTGCATTTTGAATCAAATCAAAGCCATAGCCAATTTTCACATCATCAACCACATTTGTAGTTGCAGGAACATAATAGTAGATTCCGGAATACTCCGACCAATCGGATTCCTGATACTGACTTGTTGCGTTAGCTCTTACCTTGATTTTAGTTACTTCTCCGTAGGCGGATATAGCATTTCCGGAAGTATCCTTCAATGCAGAAATCGGACAAGCAGCATCCAATGCCTCATATGTATAAACAACATTGCCGAAAGATGCAGTTATTTGATAAGATTCTGCTCCTTCTACGGGTTCCCAGTATATAACAGCTCGTTCTACATCTGTAATTACAGGAGCCGGTAACTGATTCTTATGTATTCCACATGTGGAGCATTCATTATAAATATCAAAATTATGCACTGCTTTATCTACTATCAAATCATGACCGCATGTTGCCGCATGCCAATGATACCTTAAATCATTCGACCATTCTTTTGAGTAAACATGTTCATCTCCGGTGTTAAGTTCTTCACCGCAGTATGTACAGAAGCATACCTTTACATCGTCGGGTACATGCCCCGCCTTCTCAGTAACAACGTCCTCAGGCATAATTTCCTTTGTTGCAGCCTCATCTTCAAAGTACTTGCCACAGTCGTCGCAAGTCCAATATTCAATGTTACCATACTCTATACAGGTGGATTCTTTTGCGGGAGTATATATTAAAACGTGTTTATGTTTTGCAGGCGGAGGAAGAAGTGTTACGTTTGGCCATCCTGCAGCTGCTCTGAATATAAGAATAGCGTCTTTATTATCTCTGTAGAAATCAGCATTTACATCCATCCACTCTATGTCTCTATCACTGCGACCAACATCCCAGCCCGCAGAGTGTCTGAACACCAATATTGCATCCTTGTTGTCTACATAATCGTCGCCATTTATATCACCGGGTATGCGGCATATTGTTACTTTGCCGTTTTCAACGTCAGTGTCAATGTTATCAAGATTTCCGTCACAAATGTCATTCGGTTCATATGTAATCTTAATATCGGAAACATAACTATTCGGTGCATCCTCACTTATGGCAAACGTAAGTGTTGCAAAAGTTCCCTCAGCCGTTATTTCGGAAGTAGGACTCATCATACTTATTGACTGAGGATTTGTATAAGGTTCAGGTGCTGTTACAAACGAGCCAAATTCCGAATTGAACGCGACGTTTTCAAGAGTAAGATAATCGCCGTATTCAACATTAAATTTCAGTGATCCGAGACCGGGATTGTTTTTAATTGATATAACAACATCAACACTTTCTCCGGGTGCTCCTTCTTCTTGTGATACATTAATACAAAACTTGTTGCTTTCCTCTGCCGCCATTGCCGAAAACGGAACAGAGGTCATTAACATCATGATTATCAAAACAATTGAAACCAGACGTTTTGTTGTTGTCTTCATCTTTCTTTACTCCTTATTTTTAATTTCTCCATTTATCACATCGAATTCAATTTCATCAAAATCCGAATTAAAAATGTTGTTCTTATCACATTTGATAGTTATGCTTTTTTCGTAAGCTTCATCTAAAATCTCAAACTTCAGTATTGCAAGTCTTCCATTTTTTGTGATATTTTGAAAAGGGCTTATAAGACTTACATTTTGAGGATTCTTATAAGGTGTCGGTGCCGTAATGTAACTACCCCATTGCGAATCCAACTCCACAGAAACGAGTTTTAAGCTTCTATCATCAAACTCTACATCAAATTTGAGTGACGCTATTCCGGGATTGTTTTTTACCGATATTACAACATCAACATATTCGCCTTCTGCAACCGCACTATCTACATAAATGGTGGGACTCGTTATTTTGTCCTCGCTGTCTTTATCATCTTTACCGTCTTTATTATCTTTTATATCGTCCCACTCACCGGCATTGACATCTTCGTTGTCTTTTCCGCTGCCGTTATTCTCTTTATCTCCCGGTGTTTTGTTCGATGTGCCGTTATTCTTAGAGCCAGAACCTTCTTTATTTGGCGAATCATTCTGCTTATTATTTGGTTCTTTATTATCGGATTCAACTTTTTTCTCACCATCAGATGTATCATCCGAGTTATCGCCTTTTGTTTGCTCAAGAAGTCTATCAAACCTCATGAAAATGGTTGCAGCCTGGGCACGTGTTGCAATTCCTTGAGGAACGAGGGTTGTTGTTGTCACACCCGTGATAAGCTTAGAACTGTTTGCCCACAGCATCGACTCTTTTGCATAATCACTTATCATATCACTGTCACTGTAAGTCCCGAACTGTCCGGAAACATTTTCTATCGCCCAAACATCCATGCCTTTGTATTTGGCATATCTGTAAAGAATTGTTGCAAACTGTTCTCTTGTTATTTTGTCTTCGGGGGCAAAGGTGTCCTCGTCATAACCATTTACGATATTATTTCTTGTTGCCCATATTATAGGTTTAGCATAATAATATGTTTCATTCACATCGTTAAACTTCAAATCACCATCTATTTCAGGGGAATCTTCCATTCTGTAAATGATTGTAACAATCATACCTCTTGTTATATATGTTTCAGGTTCAAAGGATGTTTGGGTAACACCGTTCATAAGCCCCTTGCTATACACATATTCAACACTTTCGGCATACCATTCCTTTTCCGGCACATCGGAAAACTGTGTTGAAGCATCTTCGGCAGTACAATGATATGCAACGGTCAACCCTATAACCACCATAATGACGGATAACAAGCATATACTCTTCTTCATCATCGTTATCACCCTGTTTTTTATTTACTTATAGCTCCGTTTACTACATCAAACACTACATTAGTAAAATTGCTGTCAAATGTATTTCCCTGATCATATGTCAATGCAATTCCAGCCACATCACCTGTTTCCAATCCCGAAACATCAAATGTTAGAATTGCAAAAGTACCATTTGAAGCTATATCTTCCAAAGGACTCATCATGCTTATATTCTGAGGATTAGTATAGGGTTGAGGTGCTGTTATTTGATTTCCAAACAAGGAAGTAAAGGTAACATTGTCAAGTACAAGCTTTTCATCATACTCAATAGAAACTTTGAGAGAAGAAATACCCGGGTTGTTTGCAATAGATATGGTAACATCCACAGTATCCCCTGCACCTGCTGTCACGCTTTCAACTACAATAGTAGGTTCATCATAAGTAACAGATTCTTTTGCAAAATGAATATTTGCATTCAAAAGTGCAGTATTACCTGTAGCAACATTTTCGCAAAGAGCTTCCCACTCTGCCTCTGTACCGAGGTAATAAACATCTGTAAGTGAACTACAGCCATTAAATGCATTTCTACCGATTTCTTCAATTGTTGTAGGAATTGTAACTGATGTTATTGTTTCACTTGCAAATGCGTTACGGTCAATGGCAAACACTGTATCACCGTCGGGTGATGTTTCGGGAATTACTACATCTGTATCACCGCAATCACCCATGCCGATAAGATAGCACGTGCCGTCTCCGTTGGATTCATATTCAAGACCCTCGGATGCTACGGGCTTGTCGGGGTCAACAGGAATTTCACCGTATACTGCTGTATAAACATCATTTGAAGTTCCTACTGTTATTGTAGCTTTTGCTGTTTCTGCAACAACATCACCGTCTTCATTTATCCAGCCTGCGAAAGCAACGCCTTCGCTGTCTGTTTCAGGTGCGATTACATTAACCTTATCACCCTCAAGATAAAGACCGTGGTTGCACATATCGTCTATAAGACCGCCTTCTACCTTCACCTGATAGAAGTCATATGTGGCAAGTCTATCTGTGCTGTATTCAAAATAGTTCTGAGCATTTGCACCGTATTCAAGCATAGAAGCAAGAAGTGTCTTGAGGTTTGCATCAGTGGAAGCTGTAGCAGTCTTGCCGAGCTTGTTATAAGCATACTGAAGGATGCTGTACTTTTCAACATCGCTGTAGTATTCTTCACCGTCAACAACCGTATAAGCACGGGCATATACAACATCAGTCATCTGCTTTGCAGCAAGACCTGTATAGTCAAACACCTTATATGTCTCACCATTTATTGTCTGGTTTCCAACAGTTTCAAGTTCGGCAATATGAGTACCGTACAAGTACTCATTAGAGGGTTCATCCCACAGAAGAATTGTTGTTTCTTCTGTACTGGTAGTAGCAACAGCATACTTTATGCAAATGCTGTCACGGAAAGAAAGGTTACAGTAATCTATGCTCATTTCAGGAGCAGTGCTATTTGCCGAAACCATAATTCCGGTTCCGATTACAAGCATAGATATTACAAATGTTAATGCAAGTAGTTTTAATGTCTTTTTCATTGTTTTAATCTCCTTATTTTTTATTCTTCAGCAAAAAGTTCGTCCCATTCGCCTTGATTGTCATCATCATCAGAAACAGTTAATACATCTTGTGCCAACAAAACAACTGCTTCGAACTCAGGGGTTTCGTACTCTCTCTTCTTCATAAGCCATTCCTCTCTTTTTTACTACATAATTCTTATTATGTGGTAAGAGCAGAAAAAATTATTAAAAAACACCCTTCTATTACATAAGATAATTAATATCAAAAATGACCAATGTGAAACTTTTTGCACATTGGTCTAATTGTTATTCAATGTAAACGGTAAATGTTATGGTAAAATTCATTTTTAATTCCGTTTTTGTTGACACAATTATCCTTTTATGGTATCATAATTAGTATGATAGGTGTAAGAATCTATATTTATCACCACATAATAAGAATTATGCAGTTAACATCGAAGAAGTCCCAATCTTTCAATTTGTTTCCTATGCACCTCTCCCGTTTCCATTGTATAGATTCTCGTAGTATTTACACTGGAATGACCGAGAATGTCAGCAAGGCGAACAATATCTTTTTGAAGAGAATAATAGGTACGTGCAAAAAGATGACGAAGATTATGGGGAAACACCTTATCTTTTGAAACACCCGCTGCTTCACACAGTTTCTTCATATCAGACCATATATTGCTTCTGTCAAGCGGTTTTCCTGTTCTTGAAATGAACACAGGTCCGCTTGTTATTTTTTGCTCTCTTATATATCGTGTGAGAACTTTACAAAGTGCTTTTGGCAAAAACACCTGACGAAGTTTCCCCTTACAATTGATATTTGCAATACCGGAATTCACTGCAGTCACCGTTACAAAGCGAAGTTCGGATACACGTATTCCCGTTGAACATATAGTCTGCATCAGTAAAAAAAGACGCTCATTTTTCTTTGACTTTGCTACGTCAAGAAGTCTTTCATATTCGGCTTTTGTGAGTTCTTTTTCCTTTGAAGCAAATATCTGCTTTTGAATCTTCAAGGACCTTACCTTACAGTCGTACCATTCGTTATAGGTGAAAAAGCTGTTGAGAGATGAAAGAACTGAATTGACACTCGCAGGCTTGTAGTTTTGTGTAAGATATGCCTTATATTCCAAAACTGTCTGTTTATTCACACCTCTACCGCAAAGCCACAAAAGAAAAGCCCGTATATCGCGGATATACTTTTCTAGTGTTGCTTCACTTTTTTCTTCATCAAACAAATA
>SVRI01000017.1 GCA_015064895.1 Oscillospiraceae bacterium
CCTATATGCTTGGATTTGTATCGGTTCACTATTTTTGCAGACTCTTCAACAAGCTTGTAGGTTTATCGCCTACCATGTATCAGAAAAGTATTAAGTCAAAACTCAGTTTATAGCTATAAAACTTTATGCAAAAATGACGGCTCATCGCCGTCATTTTTTTACCGTTAGTAATTCTTCTTCTCCACCTCAAAGTACCCCCTATCATGGAAGCACACAGGACAATGTTCGGGTGCAGACTTACCCACTTCAATATGACCGCAGACACGGCATATCCACATAGTTTCCTCACACTTAGAGAATACCTGCTCGGTCTCAACATTTTTAAGAAGTGCCAAGAATCTTTCCTCGTGGCTTCTTTCAACGCTTGCGACACGTCTGAACTTTTCGGCTATCATGGGAAAACCCTCATCTTCGGCATCCTTTGCAAAGCTTTCATACATTTCTGCCCATTCCCAATGCTCACCTTCTGCCGCAGCTTTAAGATTTGCCGTTGTACCGCCTATTTTTCCAAGCTCTGCCGCCCACAGCTTTGCGTGCATCTTTTCGTTTTCTGCCGTAACTCTGAAAATTTCAGCTATCTGATGATAGCCTTCACTTTCGGCAACCTCGGCGAAATATGTGTACTTATTTCTTGCCTGCGACTCACCGCCAAAGGCTTTTTCAAGGTTTTCACGTGTTTTACTGTTTCCCAAATCCATCATAATTATATCCTCCCATATATGTTTTGATATAATTATGCCCCAAAGACACTAACTTTAAACAAAAAAGGCATCTTGTATATTGAGACTTTTCATAGGGAATAAAGAGTTAAATAGTTTTTGTTATTCTTTCTGTACTTTTGCCCCGATGCAAGTCGGGATGCCCGACAGCAAATACACGGGGAATACTCGTAATAATCAGACTTTAATTGTCGCATAAACAACTTCATTTGTTTGTACTTTTGCCCCGATGCAAAAGTACCAAAAAATCTCCACTCAAAAAGAGGGGATGGCTCATTCGGGAAAAGCAAAGTGCAAAAAGACAAATTTTGACTCGGACAAATGAAACGGGATACTTCTACGAAGCCGTCAAAATTTGGATTCTACCAATTTCAATGATACTGCCTCCCTCATTCCGCTGACCTCCCCTCTTTCGCCGTGGTGGCTTAACTCCCCTCATTTGTTTTGGTGCAAATTTGAAGTAAATTCTGTTGATTTGAATGAATATTATCAACCGATGCATCTATGGTTATGCTTGAAATTGTTTTCGCGGGAATGAAAGTTTGAATTTTTGTAAATACTTGCCCGCGTTGTGAGAGGTAAGCCGCCGCGGGTCGGGAAAGCCCGACAGCAAATTCACGGGAAATTTCATTTATCCACCAATTATAGGTGTCGCACAAACAGTGTGAGGAGTTAAGCCTCCACGGCGAAAGAGGAGAGGTTAGCGCAGACTCGCCGAGATTGTGGTTTTTGCTGTTGTAGGTGTCGAGCCATCTCCTCTTTTTGAGTGGGCGGTTTTGGCACTTTTGCCGAGCCAAAAGTGCAGAAAGTACGACCCACAGAGTTGAAACAATCAAAATTCAGAACATTAGCGGTCATTTTATGAACGTAACAGTCGTTTCTTTGCTTTCTCAAAGCATCAATAAAAAAAGTCAGCAAGCAAAAAAACTCGCTGACTTTAATTAATTCCCTTTTAAGACTTCCTTTTTATTCAGTAATAAGCTGAATATCCGCACCAACACCGCGAAGCTTGCCGCAGATATCCTCATAACCGCGTTGTATATGCTTGATATTATCAATTTCAGTAACACCCTCAGCCACAAGACCTGCAATAATAAACGCAGCACCTGCACGAAGGTCACACGCGGAAATATTTGCACCCTTAAGAGACGCACCGCCCAAAAATTCTGCCATCTTTCCGTCGGAAACCTTAACAGCCGCACCCATCTTGTAAAGCTCATCGCAATACTTGAAGCGGTTATCCCATACGCCTTCACGCATGGTAGATTTGCCGTCGGCAATGCACATAAGAACACCCATCTGGGGGTTCATATCAGTCGGGAAACCGGGATAAGGCAGAGTTTTTACATTAACACCTGTCAGCTCGCCTACATATTTAACTCTTACAGCATCATCGTATTCTTCAACCTCGACACCCATGTCCTGAAGCTTTGCAGTAATGGATTCAAGGTGCTTTGGAATAACATTTGTAACGGTAAGCTCGCCCTTTGTGGCTGCTGCCGCAATCATAAATGTACCTGCCTCAATCATATCGGGTACAATTTCATATGTAACACCGTAAAGCTTTTCAACACCGCGAATCTTGATTGTATCTGTACCTGCACCGGAAATATCGGCACCGGCAGAGTTCAAGAAGTTTGCAAGGTCAACGACATGAGGTTCTCTTGCCGCATTGTCAATGACGGTAGTACCGGGTACTTTTACTGCCGCAAGAATTGCGTTGATTGTTGCACCGACAGAAACAATATCCATAAATACAGAATCACCGCAAAGACCGTCCTTGCCCGAAGAAATGACTACCGATTTAGTGTCATCATCACATACAACCTTTGCACCCAAAGCCTCAAAAGCCTTAATATGCTGGTCAATGGGACGTGCACCGATTTCACAGCCGCCGGGGTATGCCGCCTTTGCATGACCGAATCTTCCAAGCTCTGCACCGAGTATGTAGTAGGATGCACGCATCTTTCGTACAAGCTCAAAGGGAGCACTGCCCGGTACGATATCGGTTGTATCAATTTCAAAGGTGGTTTTATCAAGCTTTGTAACCTTTGCCCCCATGCTTCTGAGAATGTCAAAGGATGCTGTTACATCGCTGATAAGAGGTATGTTATGAAGAACACACTTTCCTTCTGTAAGTATTGTTCCAAAGATAATGGCAACGGCAGAATTTTTCATTCCGCCGACTTTTATTTCGCCGTGCAGAGGCTTTTTGCCCTTTATGACAATTTTATCCATTATTTTGCCTCCAATAATAATTATGAAAAGGATTTAAAATCCATATACTCAATATTCCCTTGGTATTATAACATACATTATACCAAAAATAAACAGTTATTGCAAAAATTAAAACTTTGCTAATAATTAAAGTGCTTCAAAATATTCCTTCTTAACAGCACCGTTCTTATCGGTATATGTTATTTCCCAACCCGGAACGACAAAGAATCTTCCGTCTTCGGATTTACGAAGGAAATACACATGTCTTTCCTCATTGATTTTACTTATTTTTTCAAGATTAAGCTTATACAGAACATTTACGCCGTTCATGAGCTTATTGTGATACTTAGGCTTTATCTTTCCTGTAATCCATGAGCCTGAGATATCAACAACCTCACCCTCATAAAAGGCAAAATTGAGAAATACATCGGGTATATCATATCCGTCGATTACTTGTATAACCGAGACGAATACATACTCATCACTGTAGGAGCTTCCGCAGATACGGTAAGAGAAATCTGCACTGTCGCTCAGTCCCGTAATAAGCGTTTTTATCATTTTTCTGTTTCCGTCGCTTATTCCGT
Organism: Oscillospiraceae bacterium; assembly: GCA_015064895.1. Classification (GTDB taxonomy): domain Bacteria; phylum Bacillota; class Clostridia; order Oscillospirales; family CAG-382; genus UMGS1387. Next base: position 3,521 of record SVRI01000017.1, read on the forward strand.
CTGTCTGCTCATTGAAATTTGGGCTTACAGAGCTGTCAATATTTATGCCCGTCTTTGAAAATCTGAAAAACAGGTCATTATCATTCATAACAATTCTGCCAAGCTCTCTGTCGGTAACGGATGAATCGTAAATACCCACCGAGACACCGTCAGGCATGTCAAAGTCAAGGGTCGTCACCTTGTTTTCATATATTTTTTCAACCAAAGTTCTGACTACTTTATCCTGATATGCATCTACGGATGTAAACTCAACGCTGTAAATATCCTTTTCCGGAATTTTCCTGTCAATAACGGCAGGGTCAATTTCTACACCCGATGACGAAAGATTTTCAACCGCATCGACAACAAATTCATCGGATAGATAGTTTGTATTTTTATATTCTTTTCTGTAAAGTACAAAAAAAGTAATGGACAAAGCACAGAAAAGGACAATAAGCAATCTGCAAATTGTACGTCCCTCCATTATTTTTGCACCTCCGTTTCGGAAGCTACCCTGACCCATCCGAGACTCATATAATCGGGCAAGTCCTTTGAGGGTACGAGCATGGCATAAATACAACAGCCGTCGTCATAATCTGTCTCGGTTGAGCCGTCATCAAGCAAAGCGTTGCTGTACTTCTGAGGCAAAACCAAAGAATAGTCATCAATCTTTTCACATGAAATGGCATAAAATTCAGCAGATATTAAGGAATCATTGCTGATTCTGAAGCAGGCATCATATGCATTTTCCGTAACAATTATACCTTCGGCAAAATACTTGAGATAAAGTGCAAAATCGTCGGTATCATTATTGTAATCCATGCCTACAATGCTGTACATAAGTAAATTATCCTCACGAAGATTAAGCCTGTTAATAAGATTTTTAACGGCAATCACCTTGTCATCTAAAGAATATCCCGTATTTCCTTCGGGAGAATACTTGAGATATTCGTCAAGAAGTATACCGCCGGAGGTTGCATTTATAACAACACGTCCGTCTTGATATATGGCAATTTCCTTATCTTCCTCGACATAGTTTATTACTGTCTCTTTGGAATTTTTTGATGAAAAGTCCTTGACAAAGCTTGTATTTACTGCAAATACATCAAAAAGATTCTCAATCCACGGTGTTTCTTTATCTGTACCTTCAGTAGCGGGAAAAGCAGAAATTTTATACTTACCCGACACAAATGACGAGGAAAGCATGGGATGAATATCCTTTGAATCATCAAACTCAAAATAGGAATATCCGTCACTGATATCATATGTTTCTGCAAACAGTTTGCCATAGTCAATGTCCTCTGCGGGATACATCATTTGAATATCATTTGCAGAAGAAACGGCAATACCGTAAAGATTGTTGTTTTCATCGGGTAAAATAAAGAGATTTTTGACAAAAAACAAATTTTCGCCGTCTTTTTCATAGTACCCGTCACCTATACACGACAGAAAAACACCTGATGCTATGTCGTCATAGAAGCTCAAAAGCATATAATTTTCGGAATTTTTAATTGTATCAATGAAAAGAAATTTCTCATCATCAGACGAAAACTCCATACTCTTATCACTACCCGAAAAAAGGCTCTTTAAAGGCTCATATATCATATTTTCAATAGAGCGTCTTGAAGTGGTATCGGGACATGCCGCAATCATACTTCTGCCCTTCTTGACACCCACAAAAACAGGCTCAATAAGGTCATCGCTATAGGTAATGTTCTCGGATGCCGCAGTTCTGAGAAGGGAAATTTTATCCTTTTCGGACATGGCGGGTAGAGATGACTTTTTGCCGTTCATCTTGATATTTATATACATACCGCATGTTATGAGCATGGTAATAAAAAGCAGTGCGGCAATGACAATTTCAACCTTTGCAAGTATACGTGAAAGCTTTTCCTTTTTCGGCATTTCTGCAGCCTCCTTTCAGAAAATGTCAAACAAGCGGTGTCAAAAAAGCATATTACTTTCCTTTCACCGCTGTCTGTCAGATGTTTTTGAGAATCTCTGCAATTTTCGCACCGTGCTCCATACCTTCGTCATAGACAAAGTTAAGCTCGGGCGTGTTTCTGAGATTAAGTCTTGATGAAAGCTCGTGTCTTATATAGCCGAGTGCAGACTTAATTCCCGCCTTTACTTCCTTGGGGTCGCCGTTCATTACGCTGTAATGAATCTTGCAGTACTTCTGGTCGGCGGTTGTTTCTGTTCTTGTAATGCTTATAAAACACTTTGATACTCTCGGGTCTTTAACATCCTTGAGAATATACATAAGCTCTCTTGCAATTTCTTCGTTCACCCTGTCTGTATGGTGAACAATTTTCTTTTTAACAGGCATATTTAACCTCTTTTAATTTCTTCCATGATAAAGGCTTCGAGGATATCGTTTTCCTTGATATCGTTAAAGCGTTCAAGACCGATACCGCATTCATAGCCTGTAGCAACTTCCTTAACGTCATCCTTGAAACGTCTGAGAGATGCAATCTTGTCTTCAAATATTACAACACCGTCTCTTACTACTCTTATCTGGCAAGCTCTTGTAATCTTACCGTCCTGAACATAAGAACCTGCGATAAAGCCGACGCCGGGAACCTTAATGGTCTGACGTACCTGTGCTCTACCCATTACAACTTCCTTGTATTCGGGAGCAAGCATACCGTTGATAGCAGCGGTGATTTCTTCGATACATTCGTAGATAACTCTGTAGGTTCTGATATCTACTTCCTGGTCTTCGGCAGAATCTACAGCCGCCTTGTCGGGTCTTACGTTAAAGCCGACAACGATTGCATTTGAAGCAGAAGCAAGCATTACGTCGTTTTCTGTAATACCGCCTGCTGCCGAGTGAATAACCTTAACTCGTACTTCTTCGTTAGACAGCTTTTCAAGGCTTGATTTAACAGCTTCGGCAGAACCCTGAACGTCTGCCTTAACGATGATTGCAAGTTCCTTAGTACCTTCCTTGAGCTGGTCAAAGAGAGTGTCGAGAGAAACCTTTGCGTTAGCCTTGAAGATTTCTTCCTTAGCCTTCATCTTTCTTTCGTCAACGAGTGCCTTTGCCATTCTTTCATCGGCAACAACTCTGAATTCGTCACCGCCTTCGGGTGCTTCCGAAAGACCTGTGATTTCAACGGGAACGGAAGGACCTGCTTCCTTTACAGTATTGCCCTTATAGTCTGTCATGGCTCTGACATGTCCTATGGCAGTACCTGCAATAACAACGTCACCTCTGTGAAGTACACCGTGCTGTACAAGAACCGTAGCAACGGGACCTCTGCCCTTATCAAGCTTTGCTTCAATTACGATACCCTTTGCATCGCACTTGGGATTAGCCTTAAGCTCCTTCATGTCGGCAACAAGAAGTACCATTTCAAGAAGCTCGTCTATACCCTTATGCTGGATAGCCGAAACGGGAACACAGATAGTATCTCCGCCCCATTCTTCGGGAATAAGCTCATAATTTGCAAGAGCCTGCTTAACATTATCAATATTAGCCGAGGGCTTATCTATCTTGTTGATGGCAACAATGATGGAAACGCCTGCAGCCTTTGCGTGGTTGATAGCTTCAACTGTCTGAGGCATGATACCGTCATCGGCAGCAACAACAAGGATTGCAATATCTGTTGCCTGTGCACCGCGGGCACGCATTGCAGTAAACGCTTCATGGCCGGGTGTGTCGAGGAATGTGATATCTCTGTCGTTGATTCTAACTCTGTACGCACCGATATGCTGTGTGATACCGCCGGCTTCCCCTGCAGTAACATTTGCGTTTCTGATAGCGTCAAGAAGCGAAGTCTTACCGTGGTCAACGTGACCCATTACGCAGACAACAGGGCTTCTTTCAACAAGGTCGGACTCATTTTCAGCAGCCTGTTCTTCCTCTGTACCGAAGAGCTTTTCTTCAATCGAAAGAACAACCTCTCTTTCGCAGGCAATACCCATTTCATCTGCAAGAAGGTATGCTGTGTCAAAGTCAACAATCTTATTTGCACCAACCGCATCCATGGGAAGTCCCATCATAAGAAGCTTCTTGATTACTTCACCTGTTGTAATCATAAGCTTTGATGCAAGGTCGGAAATCATAATGTCTTCGCCAACGGTAATGGGACCTGTGAACTTAACGGTAGGAGCAGGAGCCGGCTGATGACCCTTATTCTTACCCTTCTTGCCCTTACCGTTAAAGGTAGGCATAAAGTCACGTGCTGCGGCTTCATTTCTGATATTCTTGCCGCCGACACCCTTCTGGGGTCCCTGTGCCTTCTTCTGCTTACCGCCCTTGGGGCCTCTTTCGTTGTCAAGAGCATCGGGAACGAGATTGTCGAGTCTTTCATCATACTTTGAAAGGTCAACCTCGCTTGTTCTGATGTCAACTACTACCTTTCCTTCTGCATCAACCTCATGCTGTGCACCCTCGATTCTTGTGCCTGCATAACGGCTTCTGATTCTGCCGTCGGCATCGTAAACAGGTTTGAGGCTGGGCTGACGTACCGACTGGTTTTCGTCATCCTTATCTCTGGACTGATTAAATGCGTTCTTCTGGAATTTGGGTTTTGCAGGAGCCTGCTTTGGTGTATCAACATTTACAAAGCCGTCCTTTGTAAACTTTACGTTTGCGTACTTATCAAAGCGTTCATTCTTATCAAACTTGGGATAGTTTTCAACGGTTCTTCCCTCCTGCTTTGCAAGAGCCGCACCCTCTTTTGCTATCTTACCGATCTGCTTTTCAATCTGTCTTTCATTGTAGCTCATGCCGCCCTGCTGACCCTGAGGTCTGTCGCCGTAAGGCTTCTTTTCAAAGGGCTTCTTACCCTGATCGAAAGGCTTCTTTTCGAAAGGCTTTTTACCCTGATCAAAGGGCTTCTTTTCAACGCCGGACTGAGGCTTCTGACCTTCGGGCTTTCTTTCAAAGGAAGGCTTGTTTTCCACTGTCTTTACTTCGGACTTTGCCTGTGCCTTCTTAGGTTCTTCTGCCTTAGGTTCAACCTTAGCTTCAGTCTTGGGTTCAGCCTCCTCTTCAACCTTAGGTTCTTCCTTTACCTCTGCCTTTTCTTCCTTTTTAGGTTCAACCTTCTTGGGTTCTTCCTTTTTGGGAGAAAGGTAGGAAGCAATATCCTCCACAGTACTGTTCATTGTATAGTGCTGGAGTATAATGCTTGTTTCTTCATATTCAAGTGTCGAAGAAGCAGACTTTCCGTCAAAGCCCTTTTCCTTTAAAAGCTCAACAAGATCCTTGCTCTTGACACCCATATCTTTTGCAAAATTACTGAGTTTAAGTTTTGTATTTATTGGCATATTACTGCTGCACCTCCGTATTTTCTGTGTGAACCTCGTTATAAATTTTACGGCAAATATTGACAAAGCCTTCATCGAGTATGGCGGCGCTTGAAGTGCCGTTATTTTTACCGAGTCTTTGTCCGAGAGTCAATTTATCGGCTTTAAGAAAAATCAACTCTACGTTATGGTATGAGCACGAGTCATTGAATCTCTTTAGAGTGTTTGCCGAAAGGTCTGATGCACAAACAACAAGCTTTGCCTTGCCGCATCTTATGTTTTCGACGCACATTTCGGTGCCCATGACACATTTTCCCGCACGTTTCGCAAGTCCGAATGCATTTATGATTCTGTCCTCGCATACTGCAATTTCATCGGGAGTAAAAGAAAACTCTTTATTCATTCATTTACCTCCGCACAAAGCTGCATCTTCATTTCGTCATATACAGAATCCGGAATTTCAACCTCAAGACATCTTTCGATTCTCTTTGATTTAAGAGCCTTTTCAAAGCAGGACACGCTCTTACAAATATATGCGCCTCTGCCCGATTTCTTTCCCACAAGGTCGATTACAACATCTCCCTCGGGTGTTCTGACAACTCTTATAAGCTCCTTTTTCGGTCTTTTTTCGTTACATCCCATGCACTTGCGTTCGGGAACTTTTTTTACTATATTTGCCATATTACATCACCTTTTCCGGTGTGTCCTTTCATAACAAATTACACAAAGATTAAAATGTCGATTATTCTTCGTCGTTCTTAACAAGCTTCAAGGCTTCAGCAAGCTTTCCGCCGAATGAGCCGGATGCTTCCTTCTTGCCTTCCATGATTTCGTTGAATGCCGCAGAGCGTGCTGCAGATACGCTCTTAATATCAATCTTGTTAAAGCCGGTAAGACGTGCCGCAAGTCTTGCATTCTGACCTTCCTTACCGATAGCAAGGGATAGCTGGTCATCCTCAACAAGTACATAACAGCTTCTTTCGCCCGTTTCCTTAACGGAAACTACCTGTGCAGGTGAAAGGGCTGCTCTGATAAATTCTTCAGCATCTTCGCTGTACTTGATAATATCAATCTTTTCACCCTTGATTTCGGATGTGATATTGTTCTTTCTGATACCCTTGGGGCCGATACATGAGCCGATGGGGTCTACATTGTCATCTCTTGAGTAAACGGCAATCTTTGTACGGGAGCCTGCTTCACGGGAGATAGACTTGATAATAACGGTACCGTCCTGAATTTCGGGAACTTCAAGCTCAAAGAGACGTTTAACAAGTCCCGGATGCTTTCTTGAAAGCACGATTGAAGGACCCTTTGTTTCCTTCTTGACAACAGTTACATAAACCTTTATCTTATCGCCTTCAACAAGTCTTTCACCGGGTATCTGTTCGTTCTTGAAGAGAGTTACTTCGTTTCTGCCGAGTGTGAGAACTGCGTTGCCTGTAACAGGGTCAACTCTTGTAACAATGGCACTTACGATTTCGTCCTTCTTGCCTTCGTATTCCTTGACCATAATGTCACGTTCTGCTTCTCTGATACCCTGAATAATAACCTGCTTTGCGGTCTGTGCGGAAATTCTGCCGAAGTTCTTTGTCTTTACTTCGATTTCAACGATATCGCCGTAGTTATAGCTCTTCTTGATTTCACGAGCCTGTTCAAGGGTGATTTCGGTTCTTTCATTGAACACGTGCTTCTTGAGCTTCTTTACAACATTGCCTTCTTCATCGTATTCAAACCTTGTGTTTTCGTCTTCTTCGTCTTCAAATTCTTCATCAAGGTCAAGGTCAACATCCTCAGGGCTCTCTTCTTCAAGCGCTTCTTCGGGATATTCTTCCATTGCCTCAATTTCTTCTTCGGAAAGCTCTGTCTTTAAGGGAATTTCATCCCAGCCTTCGGGGTCAACAACTAAAAGCTGCTTATAAACCTTAACATCCTGCTTTACGGGGTCAAGCACAACTCTTACGTTGGAATAGCCGTTATCCTTCTTGAATGCACTCTGAAGTGCCGCTTCAACCTTCTGGAGCATATACTCTTTGGGAATGTTCTTCTGCTTTTCGAGAAGGTCCAGTGCCTTAAAAAATTCCTTATTCATTTTTTGTCAATTCCTCCAATATTTATGTTAATTTTATTATTCACTAAAACTCACAAACGGTCTTTATGCTTGAATATTCCTTGGGACCCAGCTTAACGCTTGTTCCCGCAACATCAAGAGTTACAACACCGCTTTCTTCATCGTATGAAGAGATGTTTCCGTCAAAGGATTTTTTACCGTCCTTTGCAGCATAAAGCTTAACTATTACCCTTTCACCGATAAATGCCTTAATATGCTCGGCTGTTTTAAGTTCTCTTTCAAGTCCCGGTGACGAGATTTCAAGATAATAGCTTCCTTCGATGGGGTCTGCCTCATCAATAATGGGTTCAACCGCATCATTAACCATTTCGCAGTCATCAAGGCTGATGCCTTCGGGCTTGTCGATGTAGATAATGAGATTATGGTCGGGACCTTCCTTTACAAATTCAACATCCCAGAGCATACATCCGCATTCTTCAACAGCCTCTCTTACCAGTTCCGTTACTCTGCTTGCAATGTTACCTTTTTTCTTTTCCTGCAAAACATCCACCTCTTTACGTATTTGTCGTAAACAAACATTAAAGAGCGATCCGGTGACCGCTCTTTAACCTTTCTATAAACTTACAATAGTAATATACCACAATAAAAAGAAAAAATCAAGTGTTTTTCATAATTTTCTTCATTATATTTATAAATTTGTTAAATATTGCCATTATCATTGACAAATGCCCCTTGTTAATGGTATTATTGATGAGTAAAACACTACTTTGAAAGGTGATTGCCATGAACAACATTACATCTGTATGCCCCGAAAACAGTGCATACAAGTACAGACCCGAAACCGACGTACTCTTCAAAATGCCCGACGGTTCTTTCCACCAGACAGGTTTAATTGATGCGACCATTAAATACATAGAAAACATCCAGCTCAAACGCTCCGATTTCTGGCGTGCATTTGTTGAGCAGTTCAGAACACACCCCGACTCGGATATGCGTGCCTGGCGAGGTGAATACTGGGGTAAAATGATGAGAGGTGCCTGCTTTACATATCAGTACACTCAGGATGAAGAATTATACGGCATTCTCACCGATACCGTAAAGGATCTTATGACAACCCAGGACGAACTGGGAAGAATATGCACATACAGTGTCGAAACAGAATTTGACGGCTGGGATTTATGGTGCAGAAAGTATGTACTTCTCGGCTTCCAGTACTTCCTTGACATCTGCCGTGATGATACACTTCGTTCTGAAGTTATCGAATGCATGAAAAAGCACGCCGACTACATCATGAAGTATGTAGGTTCTCCTTCCGAGGGCAAGCGTGAAATCACCTCCTGCACAAGAAACTGGTTAGGTCTCAACTCATCCTCTATCCTTGAGCCGTATGTTCGTCTTTACAATCTTACAGACGAAAAGAAGTATCTCGACTATGCCGAATACATTGTAAACTGCGGCGGTATTTCCGAGGGCAACATCTTTGAGCTTGCATATGAAAACAAGCTCTGCCCCTTTGAATATCCTACAACCAAGGCATACGAAATGATGAGCTGTTTCGAGGGTCTTTTGGAATACTACAGAGTCACAAAAATCGAAAAGTACAAGACTGCTGTCATAAACTTTGCAAACAAGGTTCTTGAATCCGACATCACAATTATCGGATGCTCAGGCTGTATCCATGAGCTTTTTGACAACTCCTTAAAAACCCAGACAGCCTCCGACCATCTCGACGTTATGCAGGAAACCTGCGTTACCGTTACATGGATGAAGTTCTGCCATCAGATTCTCTGTGTAACAGGCGACTCTCACTTTGCCGATGCCATTGAAACATCAACCTACAACGCACTTTTAGGTTCTGTAAATTCCTACGGCTCTACAAATCTCAACGGCTTTGCTTTTGACTCCTATGCTCCCCTTCTTCTTGACATAAGAGCTGTACGAAGCGGCGGTTATCAGCCCATGGAAGGCGATGTTACAGGTTACGGCTGCTGTGCTTGTATTGCCTCTGCCGGTACTGCACTTATGGGACTTTCAAGTGTTATGCAGTCGAAAGGCGGTCTTTATGTAAACCTTTATGTTCCCGGTACGGTTAATGCAAAAACACCTGCCGGCACCGACATAAATCTTAAAATTGACACGGAATATCCCGTAAAGAACACCGTCAACATCTTTGTACAAAAGGCAACGGGCGACGAAGAATTTACTCTCGGTTTCAGAATCCCCTCCTGGTGCAAAAAGGCTGACATGACAGTCTGCGGTGAAAAGGTTGAAGTTAAGTGCGGCAGCTATGCAGAAATCACACGCAAGTGGAAGTGCTGTGACAAGATTACCCTCGTGTTTGACATGCCCATGCTTGCAGTTTTACCTCCTCTTGGCGGATACGACGAAAACTCAAAGTACTTAATAGCACTCAAGAAGGGTCCGCTTGTATTTGCAAGAGATGCCCGCCTTGGTGAAAAGGTTGACAGCCTTGTTGACATAAAGTACGATGAAAACATGGTTGTTGATGCCACTGCCACAGAAATCGGATTTGACAACCTCTGTGCATACAAAATTCCTAACAAGGACGGCACATATTTTACCGTCTGCGACTTTTCGAGTGCAGGAAAGACATGGGATGCAGAGTCTGTTATGACGGTATGGATGCCCATGAAGAATTACTGGACACCCGACCTTACAAAGCCCGTAACCCTCAACAACGGAACAAACTTTTTCTCTGTATTAAATGACTACTTAACACCCGTAAGAGGCGACAGAGTCCGCGAAATCTTTACACTTGAAGAAACAGACGGCGGTTACTTTATAAAAGCCTCCGACGGAAGATACGTTACGGCTGTCAAGCACAATGTCATTGACAGATACTATCTTGTTCTCAGAGACAAGGGACAGGAAAATCAGGTATGGAATTTTGAACACTTTGTTCAGCACAGATACAGAATGACTACTCCCAATCTTCCCGGTGCCATTACTCACGCATATGTTGACCATGATATATTTATCTTGGTTGACAAGGACAAGAGTGATGTTGTTCTGGGTGTAAGCTACACAAATAATGCGTTTATAACAATCAAAAACGTCTAATTTACAATCCCTCAGTCACTTCGTGACAGCTTTCAGCCCTTCTCACAAGCAAGCTTATGAGCCGCTTTAGCTAAAAACAACCACACAGGGTTGTTTTCTTCACGCGTCGCGCCCTTTACACAAGGGAGCCGGATTTTGAATAAGCCCGCCTTGTGTAAAGGAGGGTGGCAGCCGCAGGCTGTCGGGAGGATTGTTATAATACGATTCAAAACAAAGCTGAGGTAAATATGAAAAAAATAGCTTCTTTTACAGTAGACCACACGGTACTTGAAACAGGAATATACGTTTCACGCATTGACGGTGACATCACAACCTACGACCTTCGTACCAGAAAGCCCAACGGCACCGATTTTATGGACCATTCCACAATGCACACCTTTGAGCACATGTTTGCGACTTATGTCAGAAATTCTTCCATTGCAGATGATGTAATCTACTTCGGCCCCATGGGTTGTCAGACAGGCTTTTATCTCCTTGTGAGAAATGCAGACAACGAGAATGTACTTGAAGTAACCAAAAAGGTGCTGACTGACATTATAAATCACGAGGGCGACGTATTCGGAAATTCCGAAATTGAGTGCGGAAACTACAGGACACTTGATTTACAGAAAGCAAAGAGTGAAGCAGAGCTTTATCTTGATGTTTTAAATTCGACTGTTCAGACATTTAAGTACAACTAACAGAAATACTGAAAGCACGGAGTAAAATCCGTGCTCTTTTTTTAATTTTTATTTTTTTGAATGTGGAAATATTATGGAATGCACGGGGAATACTCGCAATAAGCAGGTTGTAGTTGTCACATAAACAACTTCTTTTATTCGTACTTTTGCCCCGATGCAAAAGTACCAAAAAATCTCCACTCAAAAAGAGGGGATGGCTCATTCGGGAAAAGTAAAGTGCAAAAAGGCAAATTTTGACTCGAACAAATGAAACGGGATACTTCTACGAAGCCGTCAAAATTTGGTCAACTTCAAACTTCAACGTCACTGCCGCCCTCATTCCGCTGACCTCCCCTCTTTCGCCGTGGTGGCTTAACTTCCCTCATTTGTTTTGGTGCAAATTTGAAGTAAAATTGGCTAACTGGATTAAATATGACAAATGATGCGTTTCAAACCATATCTGAAACCTTTTCGCGAAAATGAGAGTTTAAAATTCAGTAATTACTTACCCGCGTTGTGAGAGGTAAGCCGCCGCGGGTCGGGAAAGCCCGACAGCAAATTCACGGGAAATTTCATTTATCCACCAATTATAGGTGTCGCACAAATAGTGTGAGGAGTTAAGCCTCCACGGCGAAAGAGGAGAGGTCAGCGCAGACTCGCCGAGATTGTGGTTTTTGCTGTTGTTGGTGTCGAGCCATCTCCTCTTTTTGAGTGGAGAATTTTTGGTTCTTTTGTTTCGGGACAAAAGAACGAATAATAGATGCTGTTTATGCGACCACGAGTGTTTGTTTTTAATCCGAAATACCCCGTACATTTGCCGTCGGGCTTCCCCGACTTGTTTCGGGACAAAAGAACGAATAATAGATTGTCAGCGGCAACTCGCCGCCCGTCGGGCTTCCCCGACTTGTTTCGGGACAAAAGAACAAAAAAAGACGGTACGTGCCGTACAACGTACCGTCTTCCTTATTTGTTAATCAGTTCTGAATGAATAAATCAGAAAAACCAATCAAATTACTGATTCTTCTTCTTCTTGCCGAGAACTACAACAACTACAACTACTACAACAACTGCAACAACGATAAGAATGATTGCCCATACAGGGAAACCAGCCTTAGCGTCTTCTTCTTCAGTTACCACAGGCTCAGGAACATTAACTGGGCCGTTGGTATTTGAAGGCTTCTTTGTTGCTTCTTCTTCCTTAACCTGCTTTGAAGGTCTTGTAGTTTCTCCGGAAGGAGTGATAGCTTCAACAGCACCTTCGGGAACTTCTGTGAGAGGTTCAACGCCTTCAGCGTATACATTAACGATTTCGTCAACAGCAGCTGTAGCAGCGCCTCTTACAGCGATTGCATCTGTGTTTAAGAGATCAAGTGCTTCCTGATCAGCAGCGTCAACGAGTTCAGCAGCGATTTCTTCCATATCAACCTTAGCCTGAGCGATTGTGGAAAGAGCAGCAGCAACATTATCGTCAGCTACACCGCCTGCAGCCATGATACCGTCTGCAAGGCATGTATCGATGTCGCTAAGATATGTTTCGATGCTTGTCTTAACTTCGTTCTTGCTGAGTTCGAATGCACGGTTAGCAAGTTCTTCTTCAGAAATGCCTTCGCCTTCCTTAACGGAAACTGTGTACTTCCATGTGTTAAGGTCACCGAGAAGTGTACCTGTAACAACTACGTGTGCCTTACCGCCGAGTGTGTCGAGGAAAAGGTTGGAAGCGTCGATTGTCTTATCAGCGGGAACTTCATATACCATGTCGTTGTGCTTGTATGTAACCATGTACTGGCCGAGTTCATACTTAACGCTCATAGTAAGAGTGTCGCCGGACTGGAGACCAAACATTCCATCGGGAGCTGCGGGATCTGTGCTTGTAGAGTTACCGAGACCTGTGAATGTGGGAGAATAGAATTCAACGTAGTTAGTGTTGAATCTGATAAGGGGGTTGTAACCGCCTGTGGGAGCCATATCACCTGTGTTGAAGGGGTAAGGATTCTGAACGAGGAGAACACCGAACCAACAGTCGTTAGTAGGTGAAGGAACTTCTTCAAAGTTAACTGTAACTTCGAGACCGTCAAGACCAACCATATCCTTTGTAGCAACACCACCAAAGTTGTTGTCGCTCTTGAATTCCTTATAGTAACCGCCCTGTTCTACAGTAACGGAACCGTCTTCATTTACATTCATAGATACGGGAGACTTACCCGCATTTGTACTATCGGAATAGCTTGCACCGGACCATGTGTCATAACCGTCGCCCTTTACAAACTCTACAGCAGAAGCAGAAACTGCAACTGTTGCAACGATCATCATTGCTACGAGAGCATAAGATAAAAACTTCTTCATAATCAGTGTGTATCAATCAATTTTTTGACTGATACCTTCCTCCTTTACGAAATTAGTGTTTTTGTTTTTTTCCTTTAATAATATTTGATACGCCGCGGCACTTAGTACGGCATGCCGAAGCAATATTATTACAAAATTATTGTTTTTGCTTTACATTCCATTCAATGAGATTCTTTAAGAACTCTACATTGCCGTTGTAATACTCATCATCGTACTTTTTGTCCTTATCCGCTATACATATGATGTAATCCTCGGGGAAATATCCGAGCGTCATGGAAGCGGTATAGGCATCAAGGTCGGAAAGGCGTATACCCTTGCCAGAAATAGCTTTGTCGGGCACATAGCCGAGAGTATCTTCAAAGGAAGCAAAGTATTTGAGGTTTCCTTTAAAGAAATCGGGTTGAATGATGTAAATTATACATTCACCGTCAGCAAGCTCAAGGTTGAATCTCTGTATGGGATTCATCTGCTCTGTGGGATTGAAAATTTTCTTATTGCCGCTTGCATTTTCTACCATGACAAACTTGTCAATTTTCATATCCACAACGGTCTTGCCGTCGTCGTTTGAGTCGATTGCAAAAGTGTCCTGCATTTCAGTCATGAATGCATCTGCATCCTTTGCCGCAAGTCCCCTTTCACCTGCAACGTAGATGAAAACATCGTGTTCCTCACGTGAAAAGAACTGCACCGAGCAGACAACAAGTATTACAGTAGCAAGGAAACCGATTATAATCGGTGCCTTGAAATGATACCACACATTGTCGAGCCAGCCGAGGAATGTAACTTCTTGACCTTTAAACTTCATTTCATCAGTCCTCAGGTTTCATTGTCGGGAAGAGAAGCACGTCTCTGATAGAGAACGAGTCTGTGAGAAGCATTACGAGTCTGTCAAGACCGAAACCGAGACCGCCTGTGGGAGGCATACCGTATTCAAGAGCCGTGATGAAGTCTTCATCAACTCTTGCGTTTTCTCCGCCGGGCTGTGCACGCTTTGCCGCAACCTGCTTTTCAAATCTGCCTCTCTGGTCAATGGGGTCATTGAGTTCGGAGAAGGCATTACCCATTTCTCTTGCGTAAATGAAGTATTCAAATCTCTCTGTAAAGGCAGGGTCAGATGCCTTACGCTTTGCAAGAGGTGAATTTTCAACGGGATAGTCATAGATGAATGTGGGCTGAATGAGATTTTCTTCAACGTAAGCATCGAAGAATTCTACAAGAACCGCACCCTTTGTGGCATCCTTTTCAACCTCAACGTGCTTTTCCTTTGCCGCCGCCCTTGCATCCTCGTCTGTCTTCCAGTCGTAGTAGTCAACACCTGCGTACTTCTTAACGGCTTCCGCCATTGTAAGTCTTTCCCAAGGCGAGCCCATATTGATTTCTACGCCCTGATATGTGATTTTCTCACTTCCGCAGATTGTCTTTGCAAGATGTGTGTAAAGTTCTTCAACAAGGTCCATAAGCTGATGATAGTCAATATATGCTTCATAAAGCTCAATGGAGGTAAATTCGGGGTTATGAGACGGGTCCATACCTTCATTTCTGAAGATTCTGCCTACTTCATAAACCTTATCAAAGCCGCCGACGATAAGTCTCTTTAAGTAAAGCTCTGTTTCAATTCTCAGGTACATATCAATGTCGAGAGTATTGTGATGAGTTACAAAAGGACGAGCCGATGCTCCGATTTCAAGTGTGTGAAGAACGGGAGTGTCAACCTCAAGATATCCTCTGGAATCGAGGAAATGTCTGATTTCGGTAAGAATCTTACTTCTCTTTACGAAGGTATCCTTAACCTCGGGGTTAACTATAAGGTCAACATATCTCTGTCTGTATCTTGTTTCCTGGTCGGTAAGACCGTGGAACTTTTCGGGAAGAACCTTAAGGCTCTTGGAAAGGAGAATAAGCTCCTTTGCGTGAACCGAGGTTTCGCCTGTCTTTGTCTTGAAAACTTCGCCCGTGATACCTACGATATCGCCGATATCAAGCTTTTTGAATGCCGCGTAGTTTTCTTCGCCCAAATCGTCTCTTGCCACATAGCACTGAATTCTGCCCTTGTTATCCTGAACATTGCAAAAGCTTGCCTTGCCCATTACTCTCTTTGACATCATTCTGCCGGCAATTACGACTGTTTTGCCTTCAAGTGCTTCAAAGTCAGCCTTAATATCCTCGGAATAGTTATTAACGGGATACTTTACAAGCTCATAAGGATTATTGCCTGCCTCAACGAGGCTCTTTAGTTTTTCGCGTCTTATAAGCTCCTGTTCGCCCAGCTCCTTGGCTGTGAGCACCTTTTCCTGATTTACATTTTGATTTTCTGCCAAAATTTACACCGTCCTTGGGAATTACTTTGAAATTTCTAAGACCTTCATAACGGTTTCGCCGCCGGGAGTTTCAGCCTTAACCACTTCACCGATTGTAGCACCGATAAGTGCCTTACCGATGGGAGATTCGTCGGAAATCTTAAATTCCATGGGGTTTGCTTCACTTGAGCCTACGATTGTATACTCAATTTCTTCCTCGAAGGTTTCGTCGTAAACCTTTACTCTGTTACCGACATTTACATTATCTGTTGCAATAGCACTTTCGTCGATAACCTTTACATTTTTGAGCATTGCCTCGATTTCCGCAATTCTTGCTTCTACGAGACCCTGTTCGTTCTTTGCTTCGTCATATTCGCTGTTTTCGGAAAGGTCGCCGAAGCCTCTTGCTACCTTGATTGCTTCCGCAACTTCTTTACGTTTGGTGGTTTTAAGGTATTCAAGCTCTTCCTGAAGTTTCTTCAAGCCTTCGCTTGATACCGTTGTAACTTTTGCCACGTCTGTCATTTCCTTTCAGTATTATTTTCATTATATCATATAGATTATATTTCATTTTATGCGTTTTGTCAACGGGGAATTTGTTAAGATTATATGATAATTGAAGGATTTTATAAAGCCTTTATGTCACAAATACACCCGACCGCAAAAGAACGCAGTCGGGTGAAATACTATTTAGCCTTACTCTCGCAGTACATACATCTGTACACACCCTTTTCACGGTCGGTGAGCCTGAATATATGTCTGAGTTCCTGCTCGGTGGAGGTTATACATCTCGGGTTTTTGCATTTGATAACATCCTTGACAAGCTCGGGGGCTTCAAGGTGCATTCTCTTTACAACCTTGCCCTCTTTCACAAAGTTGACTGTAACACCGGGGTCGATGTAGCCTATAACATCAAGGTCAAGGTCGATGGTTTCCGCAATCTTTATAATGTCCTTTTTACCCATCTTTACGCTGGTTGCGTTAAGAATAAGCGCCACCTGACACTTAAGGTCAGAAAGCTTAAGAGTATTGTAAATTTCAAAACCGTTGCCCGGCTTTATGTGGTCGAGGACTATACCGTTATCTATCGGAGAAAGAATCATACTTACCGTTCCTTTCAAATAAATTTGCACGTTTGACCTCGTCGGTGTTTGATGAGGTCAAACAGTTATTTGAGCGACATCAAGAGTTTGTTAAAAACAGATGCTACCCGTGAATTGTCAGCGGTGACTCACCGCACCTCCAACAACTTCATTATCAAAGCCATTCTCACATACTTACCGTTAAGCACCTGGTCAAAGTACTTGGCTCTGGGGTCATCATCAACCGCCACCGAGATTTCGTTAACTCTGGGCAGAGGATGAAGAATAGCAAGGTCGCTCTTGGCACCGAGCAGCTTTTCGGGGGTCAGAATATAGGTGTCCTTGAGTCTTAAGTAATCCGCCTCGTTGAAGAAGCGTTCCTTCTGAACTCTTGTCATATAGAGTATGTCAAGCTCGCCCATAACTTCGTCGAGGGTTGTAACCTCTTTGTATTCAATACCCTTCTTGTCGAGGATTTCTTCCTTGACATATTCGGGAACTTTTAATTCTTCGGGAGAAATAAGCACCATCTTGATGTTTTCATATCTTGAAAGTGCACTTATCAGCGAATGAACCGTTCTTCCGAATTTTAAGTCTCCGCAAAAGCCGATGGTAAAACCGTTAAGTCTTCCCTTTTCACGCTTTATTGTAAGAAGGTCAGTAAGTGTCTGTGTCGGGTGGTTATGACCGCCGTCGCCTGCATTGATTATCGGCACTCTTGATTTCATTGTCGCCACAAGGGGTGCACCCTCTTTGGGATGACGCATGGCGATAATGTCGGCATAACAGCTTACGGTTCTGATTGTATCAGAGACGCTCTCCCCTTTTGCGGATGAGGAGCTCTGAGCCTCGGAAAAGCCGAGGACATTGCCGCCAAGCTCGTACATTGCCGCCTCAAAGGAAAGACGTGTACGTGTAGACGGCTCAAAGAAGAGTGTTGCAAGCTTTTTTCCGTGACACTTTTCGCTGTACTTTTTGGGGTTTGCGATTATGTCATTTGCAACCTCTAAAAGCTCGTTAATTTCGTCTGTTGTAAGCTCTAAGATATCTATAAGACTTCTCATAGTTATTTCCTTTCGTACAAAAATGAACTTTCGGAATAATTTCGGGATTGATTTCCTTAAATAAATGTATTCTTCGTACTTTTGTCCCGAAGCCCGACGGCAAAAACACGGGGAATACTCGCAATAATTAGACTGTAGGTGTCGCACAAACAACTTCATTTGTTTGTACTTTTGCCCCGATGCAAAAGTACCAAAAAATCTCCACTCAAAAAGAGGGGATGGCTCATTCGGGAGAAACAAAGTGCTAAAAGGCAAATTTTGACTCGGACAAATGAAGCCAAACACTTCTACGAAGCCGTCAAAATTTGAATTACTTCAAACTTCAACGTCACTGCCGCCCTCATTCCGCTAACCTCCCCTCTTTCGCCGTGGAGGCTTAACTCCCCTCATTTGTTTTGGTGCAAATTTGAAGTTAATTCGGTTGGTTGAATTAAATTTGGTTAAACAGAGTATACCAAACTAAGCCTGATACAGTTTCGCGATAATTAAAGTTTGAATCCTGTAAACAATTACCCGCGTTGTGAGAGGTAAGGCGCCGTGCCAAAGGAGAGAGGTCAGCGCAGAGTCGGGATAGCCCGACAGCAGTATTTGTCATTTTGACGGTTTTCGGTATGCCGTCAAAATGACGGTTTGTCAGCGGCGACTCGCCGCCGAGTCATCTCTCCTTTTGAGTGGAGCGTCTTTGCCTTCTTTCGAGGCGGGCCGAAAGAAGGTCGACTCCGCAGAGTCGAAACTCTCCTAACTCCAAACTCCTAACTCCTAACTCCTAACTCTTGACTACTGCTTTGCACCGTTAACAGCAAGATAGTTTTTAATTCTCTCTACGTTTTCCTTATGCTCGGGCTTTTCTTCGAGATATTCTATGATGTCGTAAACGTCAACAATGGAGTATACGGGGAAGCCGAACTGTTCTTCGATTTCCTGCATAGCACCCTTGTCGGACTGTCCCTTTTCTTTTCTGTCAACCATGATAAAGGTTGCGGCAACCTTTGTGCCCTCTAAGTGGGAAAGTATTTCCATGCTTTCTCTGATTGCAGTACCTGCGGTGATTACGTCCTCGATAATAACGATTTCTTCACCGGCCTGTGGTACATATCCTACAAACACACCGCCCTCGCCGTGGTCCTTAACTTCCTTTCTGTTAAAGAAGAAGGGCACGTTGAGACCGTTCTTTGAAAGTGCAACTGCGGCAGAAACCGAAAGGGAAATTCCCTTGTATGCAGGTCCGTAAAGAACAGCCTGCTTTTTGCCCAGCTTTTCAAAGTATGCCTTGGCATAGAATTCACCTAAGGTTGCAATGTCGTTACCTGTCTTAATCATGCCTGCGTTGATGAAGTAAGGGATTTTTCTGCCGCTCTTTGCGGTAAAGTCACCGAACTTGAGTACGCCTGCGTTTTCAAGAAACTGTATAAATTCTCTCTTGTAGCTTTCCATTTAAATATACCTCGTCAAACATTTTATCGTTGTAGGGGACGGCATCCTTGACGTCCCGTTCTAATCTTTAACACATCCTCGTTATTCATACCATACATCTTGGGAAATTTTTATAAAATTACACTCGGGTCGTCGAGGATGCCGACCCCTACAATAAAACTCCGTGCTTAACCCACAAACTCTGCAACACATCTACGATACGCCGCCACGGGATCCTCTGCCGCTGTAATAGGTCTTCCTACTACAATGTAGTCAGAGCCGATTTTCTTAGCCTCTGCGGGAGTCATAACTCTCTTCTGGTCGCCGATATCACCGTCTGCAAATCTTACACCGGGAGTTACCGTTACAAAATCCTTACCGCAGGTATCATGTACCTTCTCGGCTTCAAGGGGTGAGCAAACAACACCGTCAAGACCTGCCTTCTTGGCATTGGAAGCATAGTGCATAACAACCTTGTCAATGGGCTCATGGATAAGAAGGTCGTCTTCCATTCTCTGCTGGTCTGTTGAAGTAAGCTGAGTTACTGCAATGAGCATGGGATGTGTTCCGTCGGGACGTGTAAGTCCTTCAAGTGCCGCTTCCATCATGGAAATTGTGCCTGCCGCATGAAGGTTTGTCATGTCAACGTCAAGACGACTGAGAACATTCATTGACTTTTTAACGGTGTTGGGAATATCGTGAAGTTTCAAATCAAGGAAAATCTTGTGACCTCTGCGCTTGATTTCTCTTACAATTTCGGGGCCTTCCGCATAGAAAAGCTCCATACCTACCTTAAGAAAAGGCTTTTCTTCCTTGAATAAATCAAGAAAATCAAAAAGTGCCTCTTTGCTCGCAAAGTCGCAAGCAATAATAACGTCCTTACCCATCAGTGTGCTCCTCCTATTATGTCTGAAAGTTTTTCTATTCTGTATTTTTCCATAACTCTCGGCAAATCTTCAACAATTTCCTTTGAGCCGTAGGGATTAACAAGGTTATATGCGCCGACTTCAACCGCCGTCGCGCCTGCCATCATCATTTCAATGACATCCTCTGCACTCGAAACACCGCCCATACCGATTATGGGAATGTTTACCGCTTCATACACCTGATATACACATCTGAGTGCCACGGGGAATATGGCAGAACCCGAAAAACCGCCCATTTTGTTGGCAATTATCGGCTTTCTTGTTCTCTTGTTGATTCTCATGCCGAGAAGTGTATTTATAAGGCTGATGCCGTCGGCACCTGCCTCCTCTACCGCCTTTGCAATGGATGCAATGTCCGTAACGTTTGGCGTAAGCTTTATGTAAACAGGCTTTGTTGCCACTTTCTTTACTGCCTTTGTTACTTCATATGCCGCATCCGCATCGGTACCGAAGTTCTTACCGCCCTTGTGAAGGTTGGGACAGCTTATGTTTACCTCATGCAAACCGACTATATCTTCTTTGTCGAGCTTTTCAACAATCTTTACAAACTCCTCGACCGCAAATCCGCCGATGTTTGCAACAACCTTTTTGTTAAAGCACTTTCTCAGCTTCGGAAGCTCCTCGGATATTACCGCATCAATACCGGGATTCTGAAGTCCTACGGAATTAATCATGCCGTTGGGAGTTTCGGCAATTCTCGGTGTGGGGTTTCCGAATCTCGGCTCTAAGGTCGTGCCCTTAAAGGAAAATGAACCGAGAAGGTTTATGTCATAAAGCTCTGCGTACTCATAGCCGTATCCAAACGTACCGCTGGCAGGGATTATGGGGTTATCGAGTGTCCATCCCGAAAGGGTTACTCTTGTGTCTACCATATAATCTCCTCCTTTACAAGAACGGGACCGTCTTTGCAGATTCTCTTGTTGCCGTACTTAGTCTTACAGGAACAACCCATGCAAGCACCGAAGCCGCATCCCATTCTTTCTTCAAAGCTGAAGTAGCCTGTGGTCTTGGATGCATCGTATACTGCTTTGAGCATGGGTTCGGGACCGCAGGTGCAAACGCAGTCATACTCTACCATATCCATGGCGTTTGTTACAAACCCTTTGATGCCTTCGCTTCCGTCAACCGTTGTGACATATGTGGGAATACCCAGTGCTTCAAAGTCCTCTTTTGCAAAGATATCTTCTTTTTTGTTAAAGCCCATAATCATGGAGACGGTCTTTCCCTTTTCTAAAAGCTTTTTTGCAAGATAGAACATGGGCGGAACACCTACGCCGCCGCCGATGAGAAGCACCTTATCTCCACACTTATCTACGTCATAGCCGTTGCCTAGACCTGTGAGAACGTCAAGCTGTGCACCCTTTTCGAGTGTCTTCATATACTCTGTTCCCTCTCCTACCACCTTATAGATGATTGTAACTGCTTCTTCATCGCAGTCAAAAACGGAAATAGGACGGCGAAGATAAAAGCCGTCGAGCTTGATATTTATAAATTCACCGGGACGTTTGATGTCACTTGTGTCGCCGATAAGACGCATTTTGTAGACATCACTTGTCAGGGCGATGTTGTAGTCGATGGTGAAAATGGATTGTTTCATATGTTTGTCCTTTCCGGAGGGATTAATAATTTTATTTAGGTTACAACAAATGGGCGGGCTAAGGGGATTCCGCGGCTTGCGAGCCACGTTTTCCGTTACTTTTCACTCAGGAAAAGTAACCAAAACTGCCCACTCAAAAAGAGGAGATGGCTCGACACCAACAACAGCAAAAACCACAATCTCAGCGAGTCTGCGCCGACCTCTCCTCTTTCGCCGTGGCGGCTTAACTCCTCACACTATTTGTGCGACACCTATAATTGGTGGATAGTTGAAATTTCCCGTGAGTTTCCGCTTCATTTTCGTCGCAGCATTCGACAGTGGCACCAAACAATTGCAGTCAGCACTCTGTAGCAATTGTAGAGCTTAGATTAGAATAAAGAATTAAAGATAATAAGCAGCTTAGGTTAGCACTCTATGATAAGAGGGATAAGCCTCCAACGGCAAAAGGGAGAATCAGAACGTCTGCGACGTTCCTCCCTTTTTGAGTTGGAGCGTTTTTGCCTTCTTTTGTCGCGGGACAAAAGAAGGTCGACTCCGCAGAGTCGAAACTCTCCTAACTCCTAAGCGGCGAGCCGCCGCTGGCAATTCACGTTATATCCTTGTGCTTAACAAACCTTTGGTGTCGCACAAACAACCCCGTTTGGTCGGCATAAACCCGACCGACCAAACTCATTCCTAACTCCTAACTCTTAACTCCTAACTCCTAACTCTTATAAACGGTTTTTCCGTCAAAAACAGTAAGCACACACTTGCCGTACATTTCCATACCCTCAAACGGAGTAAATCTGCCCTTGGTAGCAAACTCTTCGGGATTTACGGTGTACTTTTCGGTTACGTCAAAGAGAGTAAAGTCAGCCTTTTTGCCAACCTCTATGTCATTTCCGATGCCAAAACGAGCCTTTGCATTGTCATGCATGAGCTTCATAAGCTGTTCCATCGTGATAACACCCGTCTTTACAAAATGCGTATACATTGCAGAAAAGGATGTTTCAAGACCCACAACACCCATAAGGCTCTTTTCAAGACCTCTTGTCTTTTCTTCCTCAGAATGGGGTGCGTGGTCGGTGGCAATCATGTCGATTGTGCCGTCGATTATGCCCTCAATGAGAGCAAGCCTGTCCGCTTCACTGCGTATGGGAGGATTCATCTTGAAGCGTGCATGCTCCTGAAGGTCCATATCATTAAATATAAGATAGTGCGGTGCTGTTTCGCAACTGATTGAAACGCCGTCTTTCTTAGCCTTGCGGATAAGTGCGACACTTTCCTTGGTGGAAATGTGGCATACGTGATAGTCTGCACCCGTCTCTTTTGCAAGGGCAATGTCTCTTTCTATCTGCTTCCATTCACTCTCGGAGCAGATACCTCTGTGACCGTGCTTTTTTGCATACTCACCGTCGTGGATGTAACCGCCCTTTAAAAGGTCATTCACTTCGCAGTGGGCAACAATCATCTTGGAAAGAGCCTTTGCCTTTATCATGGCAGAACGCATCATTTCTTCATTCTGAACTCCCCTGCCGTCGTCGGAGAAGGCTATAACATCCCCCGCCATGCCATCAAGGTCGGAAAGCTCTTCACCCTTTTGTCCGACGGTAATTGAGCCGTAAGGGTAAACGGCAATTTTTGCATCCTTCTTTATGGCATCAAGCTGTATTTTTAAGTTTTCGACGCTGTCGGGAACGGGATTTAAATTCGGCATTGAGCATACGTGGGTAAAACCGCCGCGTGCCGCCGCAGATGTACCAGTTTCCATAGTTTCCTTATACTCAAAGCCGGGGGTTCTCAGATGTACGTGCACATCAGAAAAACCCGGCATGAGATACATACCCTCACCGTTAATTTTCTCATAACCGAGAAACTCCGAGCCGTCCTTTGATATGGAGGCAATAAAGCCGTTTTCAACAAGAATACTGCACTTTTCAAAGCCGCCGTCAATGTATGCATTGACATTTGAAACAACAAAATTCATAAAAACCTCCATACTTATCCTTATTATAAATCAGTATATCACAAAGCAGGTGTGATGTCAACATAAAACACGGCTGTTTTGCCAATAAATTCAACAATTTTTACCGTCACGGCTTTTCGAAAATATCCTCAAATTCAACATCCAAAAATGACGGATTTTCAGACACGGCCTTAGGTTTTCTTTCGGCAACCGCCTTGCCTACCCAATCACGCATATCTATAAAGTGGCAGGCACTTCTGTGACCGGGCTTACGTTTGAGATAGCCCGAAAAGAACTCAAGTCTGTCGAGATATTCTCTGATTCCCAATTGACTAATCAGCACCTCTGTTTCGTGCGGCGTAAGATACACATTCTTAAATTCACCGCATGCCTTCTTTTGTTCAGGTGGCTTACTTGTTTCTTCATCTCTTGAAAAGCTATCACAGCTTGAGACTATCATTTCATCTTCAAATGCCGTAAATTCCTGTTCTTCGGGCAAATCTTCGGGCATATCGTTTGGCATTTCAACAATCTCGTCATTTTCAACCTGTTTTTCTACCGAATTTTCTGCATCTTTATAAAGGATTTCCTTTTCTTCTTGCTTTACGGTTTCATTCTCTTGCTTTTTTTGCTGTGTTTTTTGTGCATGGCTCTTTTTTGAGTTAATCCAACGTTGGTTATTCTTATCAATCTGAGGCTTTACAAGTACAAATATGGTCTTTTCAATGCCTGCCGTTTCGGGAATTTCGCCTCTGAGTCCGTACATAAGTATGGCATTGGCACATTTCTTATACTCCTCTGCCGGCAAATCTCTTATTGCCTCAAAAAAACTGTCGTAAAATACCATGCTTTCTCTCTGTGTGTGTTCCATTTTTTCTCCTTTTCCATCGTTTTTTTACTGCCTATATTATAGCACATTTGTTCGTTTTTGTCAAGAGGTTTTGAAACATTCGTTCTGTTTTTTTGCGTGTGTGCATGATAAAGTGTGTTTACACACCCATTTACAGAGAGATTGACATTTTCATTATGATTTACATTTACATTAACATTTACATTTACATTAGCAAAAACTACGGCAGAAGTTCGGTAAAGGTTCGGTACACGTTTGGTACACGTTTGGTAACGGTTAGGTACAGCAGAAATACAATTTTATACTTGATTTATATTAAGATATGTGGTAGAATGTGGTATATATAGAATATAAATGTATACTTTCTCAATCGGAGATGAGCACATGAGCAAAATTATAGGAATAGACGTAGGCGGCAGCACAACCAAAATCGTAGGTTTTGACGGCGGCACGCTTATCACTCCCCTCTTTGTAAAAGCAAGCGACCAGATTGCATCGGTATACGGTGCTTTCGGCAAGTTCACCGACACAAACGGCATAAGTCTTGAGGATATTGACAAGGTTATGATGACGGGTGTCGGCTCGACATTTATTGCAAACGAGCTTTACGGCATTGAAGCAGAGCATGTTTCGGAATTTGAGTGTGTCGGCAAGGGCGGTCTTTACCTTTCGGGTCTTGACAAGGCAATTATTGTCAGCATGGGCACAGGTACTTCCATTGTATATGCTTCAAAGGACGGAAATATCGAATACATGGGCGGTACAGGTGTCGGCGGCGGTACAATTGTCGGTCTTTCAAAAAAGCTGCTCGGCGTTTCGGACATCGGCAATCTTATTGACCTTGCTTCCGACGGAAGTCTTTCAAACATCGACCTTACAATTGCCGACATCACAAAGAAAGACATAGGTCTAGAGTCACACATGACGGCTGCAAACTTCGGTAAGGTAAGCGACGTTGCAACTAAGGGCGACCTTGCACTCGGTCTTATAAACATGGTATTTGAATCGGTCGGCATGCTTGCTGTTTTTGCCGCAAGAAGCAAAGGTATCAAGGATGTAATCCTTACCGGCAATCTTGCAAGACTGCCTCAGGGAATAGATATTGCTAACACCTTCTCGACCATGTTCGGGCTTAATTTTACAATCCCGCAAAATGCTGAGTTTGCGACAGCGATAGGTGCGGCACTTCGTTAATTTAGTTAGGAGTTAGGAGTGTAGGGACAGGCGTCCTCGACTGTCCGCGTTAGGAGTTAGGAGTTAGGAGAGTTTCGACTCTGCGGAGTCGACCTTCTTTTGTCCCGCGACAAAAGAAGGCAAAAACGCTCCGTTCAAAAGGAGAGATGGCTCGACACCATTCACAGACAAAACCAAAGCAACAGCGAGTCTGCGCTGACCTCTCTCCTTTGGCACGGTGCCTTACCTCTCACAACGCGGGCAAGTATTTGTATGATTTTCAATCTTTGTTTTCGCGAAACTGTATCAGGCTTAGTTTGGTATACTCTAATCCAACCAACCGAATATGCTTCAAATTTGCACCAAAACAAATGAGGGGAGTTAAGCCTCCACGGCGAAAGAGGGGAAGTCAGCGGAATGAGGGCGGCAGTATCATTGAAATTGGTAGAACCCAAATTTTGACAGCTTCGTAGAAGTATCCCGTTTCATTTGTCCTAGTCAAAATTTGCCTTTTAGTACTTTATTCCTCCCGAATGAGCCATCCCCTCTTGTTGAGTGGAGATTTTTTGGTACTTTTGCATCGGGGCAAAAGTACGAATAAAAGACGTTGTTTATGCGACCACGAGTGTTAGTTTTTAATCCGAAATACCCCGTGTATTTGCCGTCGGGCTTCCCCGACTTGCTTCGGGACAAAAGAACAAATAAAAGACTTTGTTTATGCGACACCTACAGCCTGCTTATTGCGAGTATTCCCCGTGTTTTTGCCTGTCGGGCATCCCGACTTGCATCGGGGCAAAAGTACGAATAAACAATAATTACAATAAAACATATAACTTTGAAATCAAAAAATTAATATAAACCAAAGGAGAATCATCATGGAACAAGTACGTTTCGGTATTATCGGTATAGGTAATATGGGCTCTGTCCACTCAACCTATATCAACGCAGGCGAAATCGAAGGTGCAGTACTCAGTGCAGTATGCGACCTTAAAGAAGAAAGAAGAAACTGGGCAAAGGAAAACCTCTCTGACACAGTTAAGATTTTTACCGACTACAAGGAAATGATAGCATCCGGTCTTTGCGATGCTATAATCGTTGCTGTCCCCCACTATGACCACCCCCGTATCTGTATCGAGTGTCTCGAAGCAGGTATCAATGTAATCTCCGAAAAGCCTATCGGTGTTTACACAAAGCAGGCTGAAGAGCTTATCGCTTATGCAGAAAAGTCAGATAAACTCTTTGGACTCATGTTCAATCAGAGAACAAACCCCATGTACAGAAAAGCAAAGCAGATGGTTGAAAACGGTGAGCTTGGACAGCTTAAGAGATGCGTTTGGATCATCACAGACTGGTACAGAACCCAGAACTACTACGATTCGGGTGACTGGAGAGCTACATGGAGCGGTGAAGGCGGCGGCGTTATCATGAACCAGTGTCCCCACCAGCTCGACCTTTGGCAGTGGATTTTCGGTATGCCTACAAAGATTTATGCAAAGTGCTACGAAGGCAAGTACCACAACATCGAAGTTGAAGACGATGTCAGTGCCATTTCCGAATACGCAAACGGTGCTACCGGTGCATTTATTACAACAACAGGCGAAGCTCCCGGTACAAACAGACTTGAAATCACAGGCGACAAGGGCAAGCTTGTAATTGAAGGAAACAGCATGAAGTTCACAAAGCTCGAAAATGCTGAAAGAGAATGGTGCTTCAGCGATAAGGTTGGCGGTTTTGAAAAGCCAAAAGCAGAAACTGTTGATGTTGACTACTCCGACTGCGACACAATGAAGCCTCAGCACAAGGGTATTACACAAAACTTTACCGATGCTATCCTCAAGGGCACACCTCTCATGGCTCCCGGTAAGGAAGGTATCAACGGTCTGAGAATTGCAAACGCAATGTTCCTTTCCTCTTGGCTCGGCAAAGAGGTTGAACTTCCCGTTGACGGCGACCTGTTCTACAAGATGCTTCAGGACAAGATTGCTTCTTCCACATATGTAAAGAACGTAAAGGAACAGACCGCAAATCTTGACGGTACATACGGCAACTGATGAAATTATCCGAGATTCATATAAGAGACCCATATATTCTTCTTGAGGGCGGCAAGTACTATCTTTACGGCACACGTTTTAACGGTGAAAAAGGCATGTATCCGCAAAAGTCAGAAGGCACTGACGTTTACATAAGTGAAGATTTGGAAAACTTCCAAGAGCCCATTCCCGTCTTCCGACGTGACGACTCATTTTGGGGCACGCATCATTTCTGGGCACCCGAGGTACACAAGTACAAGGGCAGGTTCTATATGTTTGTGACGGTTGCGTCTCAAACGAGAAACCGAGGTGTGCAGATACTTGTCTGTGACACACCCGACGGCACTTTTATTTCATGTGCCAATGATGCTTTAACACCGTGTGAATGGGAATGTCTTGACGGCACGCTTTATGTTGAGGATGATATACCCTACATGGTATTCTGTCACGAATGGTCGCAGATAGGCGACGGTGAAATGTGTCTTATGCAGTTATCAGAGGATTTATCAAGAGCTGTAAGTGAGCCTGTTACCCTTTTCAAGGCATCAGACCCTTCATGGGCAACGGGTTTTACCGAAACATGCGACAAATATGTCACCGACGGTCCTTTTTTCCACAAGGCACAAGACGGAAAGCTTCTTATGATATGGTCGAGCATTGCCGACGGCAAGTATGTTGAGGCTGTATCCTATTCAGAAAGCGGTGTCAAAGGTCCTTGGAAGCATTATGAAAAGCTTCTTTACAAAGAGGACGGCGGTCACGGTATGTTGTTCAGGGACAAATCGGGTCAGCTTTTATTTACCATGCATTATCCAAACACTAACGACCTTGAAAGGCCTGTTATTGTGAGGGTTGCCGAGCAGAATGGGACTATAGAAATTTTATAATAATTAATCCGGCTGTCTTTTTGATAGCCGGGTTATCATTTATAAGGGTGTATTTCGACTCTGCGGAGTCGACCTTCTTTCGACCCGCCTCGAAAGAAGGCAAAGACGCTCCACTCAAAAAGAGGGGATGGCTCATTCGGGAGAAACAAAGTGCTAAAAGGCAAATTTTGACTAGAACAAATGAAACAAACACTTCTACGAAGCCGTCAAAATTTGGATTCTACCAATTTCAATGATACTGCCGCCCTCATTCCGCTGACCTCCCCTCTTTCGCCGTGGTGGCTTAACTCCCCTCTCTTGGTGTTGGTGCTAACTTGAAGTATATTCAGTTTATTGGATTGAATAATATCAAGCGGTGTATCAAAGGCTATGCTTTAGACTTTTTCGCGAAAATGAAATATGAAATTCAGCAAATATTTACCCGCGTTGAGAGAGGTAAGCCGCCGCGGCAAAGGAGAGAGGTCACGCAGACTCGCTGACATGATGGTTTTTGATGCGATTGGTGTCGAGTCATCTCTCCTTTTGAGCGGAGAATTTTTGGTTCTTTTGTTTCGGGACAAAAGAACAAATAAAAGACGTTGTTTATGCGACAACTAAAGTCCGCTTATTGCGAGTATTCCCCGTGCATTTGCTGTCGGGCTTCCCCGACCACCGCAGTGACGAAACACTCCTTAAATGATTTTCCCTTCCCCTGTTGATTTTTCCCCCGCAAAAGGATATAATAATATAAATACTGAATAAGAAGGCGAAAAAGTGAAAAAACTACCAATCATTCTTTTGCTCTTGCTTTCACTTATACCTGCCGTATGCTCGTGTAATAAACCGCAAGAGAAAAACATAACACAGTCATTACCAAAAGCAGTAGAATCTTCTGACACGGAAAAGGACACGTCTGCCAAGGTACAATTTGAAGAAATCATCCCCGAAACAAGACTTTCCTTTATCGGTGTGGGCGATAATATCATCTACGGCACAAAAGAGGCAAAAATCAACGCCTCGGGCACAGATAAAACCTACGATTATAAACCCTATTACAAAGGCGTTTCATCCATAATTGCCGATGCCGACATATCCTTCATCAATCAGGAAACACTCATGTGCGGCGACACCTACAGCAACTCCTACTATCCCCTTTTCAATTCACCTCAACAGGTGGGTCTTGACCTTGTAGAGCTTGGTTTTGATGTTGTAAATATCTCAAATAACCATATGCTTGATAAGGGTGCCGACGGTCTTTCAAAGACAATAGACTTTTGGAAATCGCAGGATGTATTGATGATAGGCGGGTACGAAAACAGCGAGGATTACGATAATATCAGAGTATATGAAAAAGACGGTATCACAATTGCCTTTCTTTCATATTGCGAAATGACAAACGGACTTGTAAAAAGCTCGCAAAGCCCCATTGTTATCCCCTATCTCGATAAAGATACAATCGAAAGACAGACCTCTCTTGCAAATGAGTGTGCCGACCTTGTGTTCGTATCGGTGCATTGGGGCGATGAAGGCTCATTTACCCCGAATCAGACACAAAAGGACTATGCACAGCTTTTTGCCGACTGCGGTGTTGACGTAATACTTGGACATCATCCCCACGTAATTCAGCCTGTTGAATATCTTACGGCAAAAGACGGCGGCACAACCCTATGCGTATATTCCCTCGGCAATTTCATGGCACAGCAAAACCGTGATTACAACATGGTCGGCGGTATTATCGGCTTTGACATTGTTAAAAAGGGTGACGGCAAGGCTTATATCGAAAACCCCGTATATACCCCCACCGTCTTCCACTTCAATTCTGCATTTACCGACAACAATGTATATCTTATGTCCGACTACCCGAGAGAGCTTGCACAAAGTCACGGTGTAAGAGGTTATTACGGTTCAAGGTTTGATTATGATATACTTATCGGCTACGTGAAAAACACTATAGACAGCTCTTTCCTGCCCCGGTTCTTCACACAAGACGGGACATCGGATGAGACAAACCAATAAAGGCAAGGTGACAACATGACACGAAAAAGCGGCGTTTTAATGCCTGTATCTTCACTATACGGCGAATACTCCTGCGGTTCCTTCGGCAAAAGTGCATACGAGTTTATCGACTTTCTGGAGGGCTGCGGTTTTACACTTTGGCAGGTTCTGCCCTTTAACATGGTTGATGAATATAATTCCCCCTACAAATCCTACTCATCCTTCAGCGGAAACCCCTATTTTGTAGACCTTGAGGTACTTTATGAAAAGGGTCTGCTTACCGACGAAGAACTTGTGTCTGCAAGACAGCAAAGTCCCTGGCTTTGTGAGTACGAAAGACTTGCCGGCGAACGCTTTGAGCTATTAAAGAAAGCATCAAAAAGAGTAGAAAACAAAAGACCTATAAACAAGTTCATAAAGGAAAATCCTTACATTGCCGCTTTTTGCGAATTTATGGCACTAAAGGCTGCAAACGGCGGTGAAGAATGGCTTTTATGGAAAACAAAAAAGGCAGACAAGGACATACTCTTTGCCTGGCAGTTTACACAGTATGAATTTTTCACCCAATGGGCAAAGGTAAGAGAATATGCCGCATCAAAGAACATAAAGATTATCGGCGACATACCCATATACGTATCCCATGACAGCTCGGATGTGTGGTCGCATCCCGAATATTTTATGCTTGGTAAAGACGGAAGACCCACCCATGTTGCGGGAGTTCCGCCGGATTATTTCTGCGAGGACGGTCAGCTTTGGGGCAACCCCTTATATGACTGGAAGAAGATGAAGGGCGACAATTACAAGTGGTGGTGTGACAGAATACGCCACATGTCGCTTCTCTTTGACTATGTGAGAATAGACCATTTCAGAGGAATTGAAGCCTACTGGTCTGTACCTGCTTGTGCAAAGACTGCTAAAGAAGGCAAATGGCAAAAGGGTCCCGGCATGTCGTTGATTAAGGAAATAAAAAAGGCGGCAGGCGACACACTGATTATCGCAGAGGATCTCGGAGACATTACACCCGAGGTTGAAAAGCTGGTAAAGATGAGCGGTTTTCCCGGTATGCGCGTTTTCCAGTTCGGTTTTCTTTCGGATAGCGAAAGCTCACACATGCCCCACAACTATCCCGAAAACTGCATAAGCTACACAGGAACTCACGACAACAACACCCTACTCGGCTATCTTTGGGAGCTTGACGATGCTGCAAGAGAAAGAATGTTATCCTACTGCGGACATGAGGGTGATTGGCAAAGCGGATGCAAGAGTATTTTAAGGACAATGCTTTCATCACATTCTTCGACTGTTATCATGCCCATTCAGGACATTCTCGGTTTTGGTGCCGACACAAGAATCAACACACCCGGCAAAGCCGACAACAACTGGGCTTTCAGGGTTACTAAGGAGCAGATTGATTCTATTGACAGAGGATTCTGGAAGAATCTGAACAAGACATACTACAGATAATGAAGACCTTGGGGAAACCCAAGGCTTTGTTTTTATAAAAAGTCGGGGAAAACCTATGGCAAATATAAGGGGAATACTCGCAATAAGCAGGTTGTAGGTGTCGCATAAACAGCATCTTTTATTCGTACTTTTGCCCCGATGCAAAAGTACCAAAAAATCTCCACTCAAAAAGAGGGGATGGCTCATTCGGGAGAAACAAAGTGCTAAAAGGCAAATTTTGACTCGGACAAATGAAACGGGATACTTCTACGAAGCCGTCAAAATTTGGTCAACTTCAAACTTCAACGTCACTGCCGCCCTCATTCCGCTGACCTCCCCTCTTTCGCCGTGGTGGCTTAACTCCCCTCTCTTGGTGTTGGTGCTAACTTGAAGTATATTCAGTTTATTGGATTAACTGTAATCAACCGATGTATCCTATACTATATCTTAGCCCTTTTCGCGAAAATGAAAACATGAAATTCTGCAAATACTTACCCGCGTTGAGAGAGGTAAGCCGCCGCGGCAAAGGAGAGAGGTCACGCAGACTCGCTGACATGATGGTTTTTGATGCGATTGGTGTCGAGTCATCTCTCCTTTTGAGCGGAGAATTTTTGGTTCTTTTGTTTCGGGACAAAAGAACGAATAAAAGATGCTGTTTATGCGACACCTACAGCCTGAATTTTACCTGAAACACCCCGTGTATTTGCTGTCGGGCTTCCCCGACCACCGCAGTGACGAAAAACTCCCCCAAAATAAAGAAAAAAGACACACCAAATAAAGGTGTATCTTTCCATTTGATTCTTTTTAAAGAATATCAATTCCCATAGATATTGTCCGCACTTATCCCCATAATGTGCCTTGCATCATTCATTATCTCAATCTGAGGACAGATAAGACTTCCCTTTTCACCGTAGAAGGAAATAATCGTAACCGCAGTAAAGCCGGGAAGTATCGCCCTTGAAACAAAGGGCATCGGAAGATTGAATATTCTTGATAACACGGCAGAAGAAGAACCGCCGTGGCTTGCAAGAAGAATTGTTTTGTACTTTTCATCTCCCACTCTGTAAAGCTCGCCGTCTCTTGCATAACCAAGTTCGTTTAACCATTTGTCAAACGCCATACCGACAATAAGAGCTCTGTCGGTGGTAAATGAAGTGTTAAAGGGGTATTCAAGTGCCCATGTGGGTGACATGAGACTCTGTCCCTTTTCGACCATCCTTGCAGAAAGTGTCCAGGGGTCATATCCGTTTTCACCCTTGGTGCTGCCGGCAGGTCCCCAGCCGATTTCACGCATGAAGTCGAGCTTTTCAACCTCCATGTTTCTGCCCTCTGCGATATGCATTGCAGTTTCATATGCTCTGCCGCATGAGGAAGAATAAAACTTGTCAATCTTTTCATTCTTAAGCCTTAAAGATACAGCCTCAGCCTGCTTGTGGCCAAGCTCGGTAAGACAGTCGTTTTTATAGTCGGGATGTCCGTGACGGACAAATATTATTCTCATATAATCACCTGGACATAAAAAATATGGGTAAAGATTGACGATTTTTGTCAATCTCTATATGCCCCAACACGTTAATAATATCACAAAGTATATATGCTTGTCAATAGTTTTATGTGCAAAAATGCCAACTTCTCCCTATTAAACAAAAAATAATTGTAAACTTTGACTATTTTGCCGCTTGATTTTTACTTGCAACCTGTGTTACAATATAGGCGAGGAAAGGAAGGTACAAACCAATGAACAAGTAACTTTCCAAAAGTAAATCAAAAAGGAAAAGGTATGGTCCAATGAACAAGTAGCTTTTTCAAATCATTAAGAAAAAGGTAAAGTCCAATGAACGGTTAATATTTTCCAAAGCATTTATTTTTCAAAGGTACAAAGCAATGGTAAAAATCATTTCCCTACTCAAAAGAAAAGAAATCTGAAAGGAAAGGTACAGTCCCATGAGAAAGTAGCTTTCGCCTGAGTAATTTTTGCAATATACTTTTGACGGCAGTTAGGTTTGACGAGACAATTTCACACGGCGGTGTTACGCATTACATATATATAAATTTATTTAGTGTCGGAGAGCTGCATAAAGAGTATAAAGCATTTTTACAAAGGAAGACGGCATCTGTTCCATCGGAAAAATTACAGGATAAAACACATTTACAATTAAATAGGTTACTCTTTATAGGACAGGAAACAAACATAATTCATTTTACTTCAGTAGAGATAAAAGAAGAATTAGAACTTAACCTAAGGTAAAGGTATTATCCACAAAATCTTATAATCATTTAAAAAATTTCCAAGGTAGTTTGATTTAATGTGTTTTAAGAATTGTAATGACCGGGGCTCAGGTAGATTTGAAAGGAGAAGTTAAAAAATGACATTAGATTTCAAGAGTGAACAGAAGTGACCCTCAGCTGTGTGTAAAGAAACATGGTTGAGGGTCACTTCCTTTATATAGTATTTTTGTCGGGGCGTCTGCCCTTTATTTATTGCACTTCTCCTATGCTTTTCTTGCGGTATTTAAGAGGCGGCAGACCCGTTTCGGATTTGAAAACACGAATAAAATAATTGACATCGGGTATTCCGACTCTTTCGGCGACCTCGGAAATACTTAAACTCGTTTGACTTAAAAGGCTTTTTGCCTTTTTTATTTTTGCTTCTTTTATAAACCTTTCGGGACTTGTACCTGCATTCTTTTTGATTTCCTTATAAAGCGTACTCTGTGATATGCCGATACTCTTACATATATCCTTGGGCTTAACCTGACTTGCAATGTTATCCGAAACGTATTTTTTTGCACGGCTGAAAACACTCGAATTGTTTCTTTCAAACACATACGAAAGATTCATGTAATCAATGAGAACCTTTAGAATGTTTACACAGTACTCAATCTTTTCCCTTGAATAAACGGTGCTTTCTTCAAGTGACTTGCAAAGCTTTTGCTTATATTGACTGCTGTCCTTGAGATTGTTTATAATCTTTACTATTTCGTCAATTTTTTCCTTTTCGGCAATCTGCCCCATCATGAGATATCCTGCAATTTCATCATCCTGAAGAATCGGTACAATTGCTTCGGTAAGTCCCATGTGGCAGGTATAAATATAAGGCTTTTTAGTGCGGTCAACCTCATCAAGTCCCTTTTTGTCGCTGACGGCACATTTCATGTAAAGGTTCTTGTTATCCCTTATTGCCTTGCAAAAGGAAACATGCTTTTCGGGATAGGAAAAAATGTTGTTTCGGTTTTCATCCCAAAGCGAAAAACCCGTACCTGCAAGCCTGAAAAAGTCAATGCATATTTTCTTTAATTGATTTAAGTTTATATCCATGTTTCATTCTCCTGTCAGTGTTATTATAACATAAAAACATAAACATTTATATCAGAAAATAATAACATTTAACACCAAATACCGATTTGTGCTGTTTTTTCGTTGTTTGATTACTATAAATCGTCTGCTATATACTCTATAATTAATGTGTAAGGAGTGATATAAATGGCAGGCAAATGGTATGAAAACAATTACCGCAGACATTTATGCGATATGCATATAGCCGACTGGGACGAAAGCTTTCTTTCAAAGTTCTCGGCTGAAAACTACTACGAAAACTTAAAGCGTGCAAAGGTTTCCTGTGCCATGATTTACTATCAGTCACATGCAGGTCTTTGCCACTACCCTACAAAGGTCGGTAAAATGCATAATGCCTTTATCGGCAGAGAAGACGAAATGAAAAAGCTTACCGACATGTGCCATGAGGGCGGTATCAAGGTTGTGGGCTACTACAGCTTAAACTACAACACCTGGGCACACGATGAGCACCCCGAATGGAGAATGATTGAGCATGACGGTCATTCAAGACGTGACAGAAGTGGCGGCGGCGGTGCTGTAAGCTTTGAAAACGCAGGCGGAAGAAGATACGGTCTTTGCTGTCCGAATAATGACGGATATCTCAATTTCGTTTATGCACAGATAGATGAAATGCTCGACTTCTTTACCCCCGATGCACTCTTTTTTGATATGCTTTTCTGGCCTCATCACTGCTACTGTGAACACTGTGAAAGACGTTGGAAAGAAGAAACGGGCATTGACGGTCTTCCCCGTTCCTTCAACGAAAACGATCCAATGTGGCGTCGTCACCTTGAACGCAGAAACTTCTGGATGGGTGAATATGCCGAAAAGATTACGGCTTATGTTAACAAAAAAGCACCTCACCTCACAGTTGAGCACAACGTTTCGGCAGCTGCGACAGGATTTTATATGGGAACCTGCAACAAGGTAAACAACGCCTGCGAATTTGCAGGTGGCGACCGTTCCGGCGGACTTCTTGACGAGTCTGTTTCCTGTAAGCTCTTTTCGGGCATTACAAAGAATCAGCCCTTTGAGTATATGTTCCCCAAGTGTGAGCCGAGTCTCTATAAACACACGCTCACAAAGACCGATGACCACATTGAAGCGGCAGTATTTTTAACAGCCGCACACCACGGTGCAACACTTGTAATTGATGCCATTGACCCTGTGGGTACTCTTAATCAGAAGACCTTTGAGGCAATAGGCAGAGCCTTTGAAAAGCAGATTCCTTATGAAAAGTATTTTGTCGGTGAAACCGTTGCTGACATTGCCGTAGCCTACGGTCTTGAAAGCAAGAGCATGGGACTTCACGGAAACGCATTTACCAACCACCATGCGGCTGTCGGCTTTATCAAGAACATGATAGAGGGCGGCATCGGTGTTGACGTTGTAAGTAAGAAGAAGGATATGTCAAAGTATAAAATGGCATTTGCTTCATGTCTTTGGGATCAGGACAGCGAGCTTATCGACACAATGCTTGACTTTGCTAAAGACGGCGGTGTTCTTTATATGGCAGGTGCCGAAAACTTTGAGCTTGTCGAAAGTGTCACGGGCGGTAAAATCGTCGGCATGTCAAAGAGCAATGCAAACTATCTTGAACCAAAGCCGGAATACGTTGACCTGTTTGAGGGATTTGACCACGACTATCCTTTACAGCTTAACGGATATGTGCCGCTTATTGACATCAAGGAAGATGATGACACAAAGATCATCGCAACACTTACCGAGCCTTACACAAGACTTGACGAGACAAAGTTTGCATCAATCCATTCAAATCCCCCCGGTATTCATACACAGTACCCAACGGTTATTGAAAAGAAGTACGGCAAGGGCAAGATTATTTACTTCAGCTGTCCCATTGAGGTCGAAGAATACATAATCTATCAGAGAATTGTCAGAAATCTCATTGATAAGTATGTGGGACTTGATAATTTGTCGGTTAAGACAACAGCTCCTACAGATGTTGAAACCGTAACCTTTAAAGACGGTGACAACTACTATATCAACAACGCACTTCTTCTTGACCCCAAGAACAAGCCTTATATGCCGTCATTTGAGGTTAAAGTTAAGACGGGCAAAGCACCAAAGAGGGTTATGCTTCTTCCCGACGAAACGTCAATTGACTTTAACTTTGCAGACGGCTTTGTATCATTTAACACAAGAGAAACAAAAATATTTGACATGTATAAAATAGAACTTTAAGGAGGAAGAAATTATGACATTATCCGAAAGATTATTGCTTGAAGGTGAAGGCATTTTAAGGCTTAAGCCTACATGGGTTTACCGTTCATTCTGCAGACCCGGTAAGCGTATTAAACTTCATCCCGATGACTACTACTGCAAGGGAACCGAAAAGGGCGGCATCGACGAAAGATGGTTTGCCTCCACAACATGGGCAGAAAACGGTCCCGATACACCCGAAGACGAAGGTCTTTCCTATGTAGTAAGTGAGGACGGCAGTGAGCAGATTTTACTTCGTGACGTAGTTGATGAATTAAAGGGCAAAATTATCGGTGAAGAACTCTGGAACAAGTACGGCAAGTGGCCCATGTTCTCAAAGTTCTTTGACAATCAGGGACCGCTTCCCCACCACATCCACCACAGAGATGAACACGCAAAAAGAGTGGGTGCGGCAGGAAAGCCC
Source organism: Oscillospiraceae bacterium (assembly GCA_015064895.1). GTDB lineage: Bacteria > Bacillota > Clostridia > Oscillospirales > CAG-382 > UMGS1387. The sequence goes on from SVRI01000017.1 coordinate 41,571, forward strand.
GAAATGTACTTCTTCCCGTCTCAGCTCAACAACCACGGTGGTGAATTTCCTTTCACATTCTTCGGTCTCAATCCCGAAAGCACAAAGGAAGAAATAAAGGAATGTCTCATGAACTTTGAAAAGGGAGACAACCAGCTTCTCGACCATGCTCAGGCATACAAGATTACCCTTGATACAGGCTGGGACGTACCTCCCGGAGTTCTCCATGCACCTGCAAGTCTGTGTACATACGAGCCTCAGTTTGCATCCGACGTTTATGCAATGTATCAGTCGGTACTCTACGGCGGCCATGTTGTCGGCAAGGAGCTTCTCTGGAAGAACTGTCCCGAAGAAGAACTCGGAAACTTTGACTATCTTATGGACGTTATCGACTGGGAAGCAAATGTTGACCCCAATTTCCACAAGAACAGATTTATGAAGCCTGTAGTGGCAAGAGGCGACGAAAGATACTGTGAAGAATGGATTTGCTACAGATGTCCCGTTGTTTCTGCAAAGCGTCTTACCGTAAACCCCGGTGAAACTGTAGTTATTACCGATGCTGCGGCATACGGCATGATTCTCATTCAGGGCTACGGCAAGATGGGCAAGTGGGATATTTCAACGCCTACACTTATCCGTTACGGCGAGCTTACAAACGACGAGTTCTTTGTAACCGAGGATGCGGCAAAGAAGGGTGTTACAATTACAAACACATCAAAGACTGAGCCTCTTGTTATGCTCAAGCACTTCTCTGAAAATCCTGATTTACCCTCAGGGCTTTAAAAAGGAATTAAATATAAAAGAGCGGCTGTACGAAAGTGCAGTCGTTTTTTTATGAGTTTATTAGGGATGTTTTTTAGGAGTGTTTTGACTTTTAGGTGTAATCTGTCGTACTTTTAGTACAAGGAGAGAGTTTCGACTCTGCGGAGTCGACCTTCTTTCGACCCGCCTCGAAAGAAGGCAAAGACGCTCCGCTCAAAAGGAGAGATGACTCGACACCAATCTCATCAAAAACCATCATGTCAGCGAGTCTGCGTGACCTCTCTCCTTTGCCGCGGCGGCTTACCTCTCACAACGCGGGTAATTGTTTACGGGATTCAAGCCTTAATTATCGCGAAACTGTATCAGGCTAAGTTTGGTATACTCTAATCCAACCAACCGAATATGCTTCAAATTTGCACTGACGCTAAGAGAGGGGTGTTAAGCCACCACGGCGAAAGAGGGGAGGTCAGCGGAATGAGGGCGGCAGTGTGGTTGAAGCTTGTAGTTGCCCAAATTTTGACGGCTTCGTAGAAGTATTTGGTTTCATTTGTCCCAGTCAAAATTTGCCTTTTAGTACTTTGCTTTTCCCGAATGAGCCATCCCCTCTTTTTGAGTGGAGATTTTTTGGTACTTTTGCATCGGGGCAAAAGTACAGAAAGAACAAACTAAAAAAGTCAGCAAAAAATGAAAAGAAAATCCCGACCGCCGTGGTTTGGTGGTCGGGATTGGTTTGTTGTGCGACTACGAGGGTTTGTTTTTAATCCGAGATACCCCGTGTATTTGCTGTCGGGCTTTCCCGACCGTTGTTTGGTGCAAGGGATTGGTTTGTTATGCGACTACGAGGGTTTGTTTTAAAATAAACATACCCCGTGAGTTGTCAGCGGCGACTCGCCGCTAGCCGCCGAGGTAGGCTTCTTTAACCGTGTCACTTGCCATAAGCTCAGCACCTGTTCCGGAAAGTACAATATTGCCGTTTTCGAGAACATAAGCTCTGTCGGAAATAGCAAGGGATTTACCAGCATTCTGTTCAACAAGAAGGATTGTAGTACCGTCTTTGTTGATGTCCTTGATAATTTCAAAGACCTGGTCAACAAGAAGCGGTGAAAGACCCATTGAGGGTTCATCAAGCATCAAAAGCTTTGGGTGGCTCATAAGAGCACGACCCATGGCAAGCATCTGCTGTTCACCGCCCGAAAGAGTACCTGCAATCTGATTCTTACGTTCTGCAAGTCTCGGGAAACGAGTATAAACCGATTCAATATCGTTCTTGAATCCCGACTTGTCCTTCATGGAAAAAGCACCCATAAGAAGGTTTTCGTAAACCGTAAGCTCCTGGAAGATTCTTCTTCCTTCGGGAACCTGAGTCATGCCGAGATGAACAATCTTGTGACAAGGCGTATGTGAAATATCCTTGCCGTCGAATGTAACAGTACCGTTGTTTTTGGGAATAAGTCCCACAACACTCTGCATGGTTGTGGACTTACCGGCACCGTTGGCACCGATAAGTGTTACGATTTCACCCTCGTTAACATCAAAGCTTATACCTCTGATGGCACGAATAACACCGTAATTTACTTCTAAATCTTTAACTTCAAGCAATGCCATAAGCTTAACCTCCGATATACGCACGAACAACCTCGGGATCACGAAGTGCCATACGTGTTTCTCCCTGTACAAGTACAGTTCCGAAATTAAGAACCGTTACTTCATCACAGAGGCTCGCAACAAACTTCATATCATGCTCGATAAGAAGAATTGTCATGTCAAAGTTATCACGGATATAGTGAATTGTATTAACAAGGTCTTCAGTTTCATGGGGATTCATACCCGCTGCAGGCTCGTCAAGAAGAAGAAGCTTGGGGTTTGTGGCAAGAGCACGAGCAATTTCAAGCTTTCTCTGTTTGCCGTAAGGAAGATTGCATGCAAGGCTGTTTCTTTCGGTCTCAAGATCGAAAATGCGAAGTAATTCCTTTGCTCTTTCTCTCATTGCCTTCTCGGATTTGAAATGACCTGGAAGTCTGAACATGCTTTCCCAGACAGAACACTTAAATTCAGGTCTGTAATGGAGACCTACCATGACATTTCTTACAACAGACATGTTGTTGAAAAGTCTGATATTCTGGAAAGTTCTTGCAATGCCCTTGTGGTTAATCTTTTCCTGAGAAAGACCTGTAATTTCTTCACCGTCAAGGAAGATTTTGCCGGTTGTGGGCTTGTATACGCCCGTGAGCATGTTGAATATTGTTGTTTTACCGGCACCGTTGGGACCGATAAGACCGTAAATCTGATTCTTTTTAATTTTGAGGTTTACATCCTGTGCAGCCTTAAGACCGCCGAAGGAAATACCAAGGTTCTGTGTTTCAAGAACGTTTTCAATAACGTTTGACATTATTGTTTACCTCCCTTCGAGGGCTTGTCGCTGCCAAGATTCTGAGGCTTAACATCAACCGAAAGAATTTCATTCATTTCAATCTTTGTGGGAATTTCGTCCCAATTTGCACTGTCATCCCTAATATTGGCAGGATTGTGCTTGTGACGGAATATCTTTCTAATAAGAACACCTATATTGAATCTTGCACGGAAGCTCTTAAGTGCAGGTGCATTGTTATAGATAACAATAACAATGAGAATGAGTGCATAAATGAGATCCTGCAAAACAGCAAAGTCACCCGTAAGAATTGTGGGAAGCTTTGTGTTGAGGAATGTTATGAGAGTTGCGGAAACGATGGCACCGTTAATGTTACCCATACCGCCGAGTACTACCATAACAAGTATTTCAATGGAATAATTGTAGTCAAAGTTTGCACCCTGTACCTTGGTGTTGCTAAAGCTGTAAAGAACACCTGCAACTCCTGCAAAGAATGCGGAAATTGTGAAAGCAAGAAGCTTATACTTTGTAATATTGATACCTGTTGCACGGGCAGCAATCTCGTTGTCTCTGATTGCAGTAACGGCTCTGCCGTGTTTACTTCTGATAAAGTTCTGAATAACAAACAAAGCAGCAAGAACCATTAAGAATCCAAAGATAAATAAATATTCCTTTTTAAATCTTGGTGTTGCAAGACCGAGAGTGCCGCCAAAGGATTCGGGTGAAGTGTTGACGAAAATTGATCTTACAATTTCACCGAAAGCAAGTGTTACAATGGCAAGATAGTCACCTCTGAGTCGAAGTGCGGGAATACCGATAATAACACCGCAAATTGCAGCAACAAAACCGCCGACCAAAATTGACAGTAAAAGGTTAGGAACAGAGATTCCCAAAACCGGTTCAAGTATAACCGAGAACTTACCGCCGAAATATGCACCGACACACATAAAGCCTGCATGACCAAGGCTTAATTCTCCAAGGAAACCGACAACAACACTGAGTGAAACAGCGAGAATTATGCTGATGGAAACCTTTTCAAAGAGATAAAGTGACGAGCTGTCAATTCTTGCACCGGAAAGGGAAATAATGGCAAATACCAATGTAAATACACCAATGACGGTGTAATTGATATAATTCTTAACTTTATTATAGAACTTAATCATACCTTTTCCCTCCTTTTCTTACCGAGGAAGCCGGTGGGACGTACAAGAAGAATAATGATAAGAATTGCAAACTCAATGGCATCCGTATAAGGAGCAATAACAGTAATCTTTGTTGCGATACATTCAACAAATCCGAGTAAAAGACCGCCGAGCATTGCACCGGGAATTGAACCGATACCGCCGATAACTGCCGCAGTAAACGCCTTGATACCGGGCATAGCACCCAGTGTCGGAGATACGGGATTAGAAGACAAGAGGAAAGAAAGGCTTGCAAGAGCTGCAAGAGAAGAACCGATAGCAAAGGTTATGGTAATAATCTTGTTTACATTAATACCCATAAGCTGTGCCGCACCTCTGTCTTCAGAAACCGCAATCATGGCTCTGCCTGTACGCGTAGTTTTTACAAAAAGTGTAAGAGCAGTCATAACAACAATTGCAATAACAAGAGTAACAATCGTATGTAATTCAACAGTAACTCCTAAAAATTTCATAACTCCGAAATCAAAAACATCAACCATTTTGGAATCGGATTTGAATACAATCAAAGCAATACTCTGAAGCAGATAGCTGACACCGATCGCAGTAATCAATACGGCAAGAGGAGAAGCTCCTCTGAGAGGACGGTAAGCAATTCTTTCAATAACAACACCAAACAGTAAACAAGTAATTACCGAAAGTATTATTGCAAGAATGGGATTTGTAAAAGCAATAAATACATAAATTGCATACGCACCTACCATGATAATATCACCATGGGCAAAATTAAGCATTTTAGCTATACCGTATACCATCGTATATCCGAGTGCAATCATAGCATATCTGCCGCCAAGACTCAGACTGTTAATTAAAACTGATAAAAATAATTCCATATATACACATCCAATCCTGCATAAGCAAGAAGTATTATATCAAACCAAAACTGCATATGCCGGCTTTTGACAGACATATGCAGTAAATTAATCAAAAGATTAATCGTGAAAATGCCGATTATTTGTTAGCTTCCTTGATAACGTACTTAATAGCATCCTTCTTAACGTAGCCGTTCTTTTCCCAAGTAATGTTATTACCTGTTACAGCTTCTTCAAGAGTATAACCGCCGTCAAACTTTTCCTTGAGGATATCGCAGAGGTCGGAAGCAGACATTGTAACGTTAATGTCCTTACCTTCTTCCTTAGCTTCAAGCATTGCGTAGTAAATTGCATATACACAGTCATATGCGGAAGCACCAAACTGGTTGAGAGTTCCTGCACCGTACTTTTCTGTATATTTCTTTACAAATTCAGCGGACATACCTTCTGTTGCCTTAGAGTTGAAGTGGCTGAGCATTGTAACTTCCTGAGGAATTGAATTGATGTCAAAGCCTTCGATGTTATCAATACCGTCGAAACCGTCGCAGCCGTAATATACAGCATCTGCAGCAACTTCTTCCTTAGCCTGCTTCATGAATACGGAAGCGGGAGTATAGTAAATAGGCATGAAGATGAATGTGCAGTCGCTGAGTGTGTCAATCTGTGTATTGAAAT
>SVRI01000002.1 GCA_015064895.1 Oscillospiraceae bacterium
ATTAAATACACTTAAAATTCGCACAAACACCCTTGTGAGAGGTAAGCCGCCGCGGCAAAGGAGAGAAGTCAGCGTAGGTTGAGATTGCGAAAGCTTACTTATTGCGAGCCTGAGTCTTGACCTCACCGTGGTCAAGACGAACCATTTTTGCCTTAGCCAAAACCTCAACCGAGCCCTCTCTCCTTTTGAGCGGAGCGTTTTTGCCTTCTTTTGTCGCGGGACAAAAGAAGGTCGGCACCGCAGTGACGAAACACTCTCAAAAACAAAAAGAAAGGCGTACCGCAGTACGCCTTTCTTTTTATGATTCATCCGTAAGCAAATCCCCCTTACGGAGCCTTTTTATTTATGATATTTTTCTCCTTTGAGAATTGTGAATGCTCTGTATATCTGTTCTGTAAGCATTACTCCGAAAAGTCCGTGGGCAAATGTCATGGGTGAAAACGAAAGACGTAAATCGCAAGCCTTTTTCACCGTATCGGAAAGTCCGTGGGATGAGCCGACGATAAATACAATCTCGCTTCTTCCGTCATTCATCGCCTTCTGAAAGGTCCCTGCGAAAGCCTCACTTGACATTGTTTTCCCCTCAACGCACATGGCGATTTTGTATGCACTCTTTGAAAGAAGCGGCAAAAGATTCTTTGCTTCCTTTTCAAGTGCCGTGTTTATTTCACTTTGAGTAGGGTTATCGGGCAGGTTTTCGGGTTTTAACACCTTTTCGGAAAACTTTGCATACTTTCCAATTCTTTTTATGTATTCGTCCATAGCCTTGCGGAAGTATTCGTCCTTCTGCTGACCGAAGTAAATATATGTTACATTTAGCATTTTTTTACATTCCAATCTATTGACTTTTATTTTTGCGGGTGGTAGAATTATGATAGTTGGTGTAGTTTTGCGTTTATTATATCACGTTTAAAAAATGATTGCAAGACCGCCGATGAAAATGTTAATTTAAGTGCCATACAGGCAGAAAGGAAATATAAAATGAAAGCAGTATGTTTCGGCGAAATTATGTTAAGACTTACTCCCAACCTTTACGACAGATTTGTACAGAGTGAAAAGTTCTGTGCATCCTTCGGCGGCGGTGAAGCAAATGTTTCCGTATCCCTCCAGAACTACGGTATTGATGCTTCCTTTGTTACAAAGCTCCCCACCCACGAAATCGGTCAGATGGCAGTAAACAGCCTTCGCAAGTACGGCGTTGACACAAGCGATATCACACGCGGCGGCGACAGAGTAGGTATCTACTATCTTGAAAAGGGTGCTTCCGTAAGAGGTTCCAAGGTTGTATATGACAGAGCAGGCTCCTCCATCGCAACAGCTACAAAGGCAGATTTTGACTGGGAAAAGATCCTTGACGGTGCTGACTGGTTCCACTTCACAGGTATCACACCCGCTCTCGGCGACAATGTTGCTGAAATCACACTTGATGCTCTCAAGGTTTGCAAGGAAAAGGGTATCACTGTTTCCTGCGACCTCAACTACAGAAAGAAGCTCTGGACAAAGGACAAGGCAAGAGAAGTAATGGGCCAGCTTATGCCCTATGTAGATGTATGTATTGCCAACGAAGAAGATGCTGACGACGTATTCGGCATCAAGGCTGAAGGCACAGACGTAAACGCAGGTAAGCTCAATCATGAAGGTTACAAGAGCGTTGCAAAGCAGCTTGCTGACAAGTTCGGCTTCAAGTATGTTGCAATCACACTCAGAGAAAGCATCTCTGCCAACGACAACAACTGGGGTGCAATGCTCTACGACGGTGTTGACTACTTCTTCTCCAACAAGTACATGCTCCATATCGTAGACCGTGTTGGCGGCGGCGACTCCTTCGGCGGCGGTCTTATCTACTCCATGATGACAGGTAAGGCAAGTCAGGACATTATTGAATTTGCAGTTGCAGCTTCCGCACTCAAGCACACAATCGAAGGCGACATGAACCTTGTTACTGTTTCTGAAGTCGAAGCTCTCGTTAAGAACGGCGGCAGCGGCAGAGTTCAGAGATAACTTACTTTTTCTTTACAAAAAGAAAAAAGCAAGCAAAAAAAAGAAAGAACTTAGCACCTACATTTTAAAAGTGCAAACCAATTCATTTTTGCTCGATTACATTTAATCCCGACCGCCATACAACGGCGGTCGGGATTTTTATACCTTGCAAAAGTATTCATTTTTTGCTCGGTTATATGTCACTTTCCTTAATCGCTCTGCCGATTTTAAAAGCAATTTCCTTTGCTGCCTCAACACTTTGTGCCTCGGCAATTATTTTAAAGCCTTTTGCACGGCTTGGAACAACAGTAACATTTCCACCCGAAAGTGTAAGTTTTATCCCTTCACCGCTGTCATCCTTTGAATCATGATACAGCTTTGACAGTCTTTCCATTGCCCGTCCCCTATTGACGTCTGCTATATATTCGTCTGTATAAATACCGAATGACGGCAATTTTTCCATAAGCTGTGCTTCATTTTCATTTGTTACGGTCATCAGTGCAAAAAACATTACAAGAACAACAATGCCGTCATCACATATACTATCCTGAATAAGTCTTTGTCTCACATTGCTTTTCAGTCTTTTTCCTGCAAGGCTTTTCATTACATACGGCAGATTTTTTGCACAGTACACCTCATCAACACATAGCTCATCGAGTCTTTTCAACACCGCCGCACGCATTTGGTTTTCATCAAGACACATTTCACCGTCTTTCAGCACAACACCGCTTGTATTAAAACAGACCTCTTTTACTCCGTCAGATTTTCCCGCAAAAACTTTGCCCCCGAAATTTTCAAATATTCTTTTAAAGCTGTCGGCTCTGCCCTTTTCTTCACAGCAATTAACATAAATTTTTATCTGTGAAAAATCCTGATGTCCCGGTACGTTTTTTACAAGTCTTATTACTGCTGCCTCATAAAGCTCCTTTACCGGTACCTCGCATATTTCCGATGTCGGAACTTTGAAGGTGTTTTCATCTTCCCTTACCGCATTATAAAGCTTCATTATTTCTCTTTCGGCGGTTTCGTCAATACTGCCGCCGCTACCGGTAATAAGTTCGACCTTTAACATTCTTTCGGTGCAATCAAGACGTACAAGAAAATCAGCACCTATTATACCCGAAGCAAATCTCATCATTTCTTTGTCAGCATTACCTGCATAAAATACGGTTGAACACATATCCATGCCTGCAAGAAATGATCTGACATACAAATCATCACGGCTTTGGCAGGCTACCAATGCCGTAAGCTTTACAAATTCATTATTCTTGAATTTAAGGCATACAGCCCTTGCAAAGCTCATAATATCAGCAAAATTATTATCCTTGCTGCACACCGCAACACCGTCATCCACAAACGAAAAACCGCCGTTTTTGAATCTGTTCAAAATATCCTCCTTTTTAATCCTGTCAAGAGCCGAAACAACCCTGCCTTCCTCAAGAACCACGCCGTCTTCTATGACAGCACCGTCACCTATTACGCACCCCTTTGAAACAATACAGTTTTCACCTATTCTTACACCTTCCCCGACGATGCAGCTAACAAGACCGGTTCCCTTGCCAACAAAGGTGTTCTCCGACACAATCGCACCGTCAATGTCGCACTCGTCTGAAACAGCACATTTGTCGCAGATTACAGAAAAACCGGATATGCTGACTCCCCTGCCGATAAAGGCACCCTCGGAAACATACACTCCGTTTTGTGCGTGAATTCCTTCATTGCACATTTTTTCAATATCACGTCCCGCACTGCTTCTAACGTCAATTATCCCCTTTGAAGCAAGAATGTTACAATCATAGTATTCATCGAGACTTCCCACATCACACCACAAGCCGTCACAAAACACAGCCGATATTATCATGCCTTCCTTCATGAGTGACGGAAAAAGATTTTTGGAAAAATCATACTGCATGTTATCTGGGATTCTGTCAAGTGCATATTTTGACAAAACATAAATGCCTGTATTTACCGCATCCGATTTTACATTTTTCCACGACGGCTTTTCACAGAATGCCGTAACGGTTCCATTTTCATCGGTAAGCATTACGCCGTATTCGGTTGGATTTTCCTTTCGTGCACCGACTATTGTTACTGTGCTTTTATGTGCAAGATGATGTTCAACAGCAGACCTCAGATTAAAATCAAAAACCGCATCACCCGACACCACAAGAACGATTTCACTTTCACCGTCATAGCAGTTTTTTACACCGCCGGCAGTACCTAACGGCTCCATTTCTCTTTTACATCTGACATTTTTGTATTTTTCACAAGTCTGCCTTATCATTTCCCATTTGTAATGGGTAGAAACAGTTATGTTATCAAAGCCTTCGCAAACTAGGTTTTCAAGTATGTTTTCAAGCACAGTCACGTCAAGGATTTTAACAAGAGGCTTTGGTTTTATATCTGTCAGAGGTGAGAGTCTTGTTCCAAATCCGCCGGCAAGCACAACCGTCTGAACCTTAACTTTTTTGTCCATACAAATCCCCCGTTTTTTCTTTTTGAAACTGCAACAAGCAAGAATTTATATATTAAGTTTTCCCACTTTATGAAAAATATATTTACTCTTTAAAAACTTTTAAAAATCTTTGCAAAAAACATGAAATTTATATTGAAAAAATACAACATTTAGTATAAAATATATTTGTAGCATCTATATTTCGGAGGTATAATCATGAAAAAGAACAGATTTGCCATAGTTTTTCTTGTCATTTCAGTCATTGCCGTATGTATGTCGGTTTGTGCTTTTGCTGCAACCGCCACAACCTACAAAACGGTAATCACTCACGACAAGCAGGAAAATAAGGTTACACTCGACATTTATGTTGACAGCGGCACTGCCATTGCGGGATACTGTAACTTCAAATATGACACCTCGGTTCTTTCGCTCGTTGACAAGAACGGTGACACTGTTCCCGAAACGATAGACGATTTTCTTTCCGACGGCAAGACAACCTATCTTAAGAACATCATAAATTCCTATAACGGTGCAGATATAACCGACGTAAAAAGAGGTGCTTCAAAGCTTATTAACACTGAAAAAGGCTATCTCTTTTTTGCTTGGGCAGTTCCCAGCAGACTCCCTGCCATTAATGCATCAGAAGATAAAGTAAAGGTTGCAAGTGTAGATTTTGATGTGGTAAGTTCTTCTGTTCCCGATGAAGACAGCATTATTGTTGCATCAAAGCAGTACACAAACACCGTTGACAGCTGGTACAACGGCATGATTGTCCTCAACGAGGCAAAGAAAGCATTCATATACGACGGCGACAAAACCGGCACGGAATACTACTCATCTGAGTTTATAACATCAGGAAAAGCAAACCCCGATGATGATCCTCAGGATACACCAGATGACGAGCCTCAGGATACTCCCGACGACGAACCTCAGGACACACCCGACGACGAACCTCAGGATACACTAGATGACGAGCCTCAGGATACTCCCGACGACGAACCTCAGGATACACCGGATGACGAGCCTCAGGACACACCCGACGACGAACCTCAGGATACTCCCGATGACGAGCCTCAGGACACACCCGACGACGAACCCCACGACACACCCGACGACGAACCTCAGGATACTCCCGATGACGAGCCTCAGGATACTCCCGACGACGAACCCCAGGATAATCCCGACGACAGCAATTGCAACGGCACCGAAAACGAAACCGTTTCCGAGGCAACATGTGCAAAAGAGATTGATTTTAAAATTGAAATTATCCCCGAAACCGAAAGTGCTCGAATCAAATGGTTACACCCCGAAGACATTGACATTGAATCATACACACTCATCATCTGTGACAAAGATTTTGACGTTGTCAAAAAGGTCTCCGGAATTTCAAACATCAGCATTTCGTATACAGTATCCGATCTTTACGGAGGTACTGACTACAGAATATATCTCATGGCTCAGGATTCAGACAGCATTTACACATCCGATGTTTATTCCTTCAAGACAGACGATTACGAATCTTATCCCCCCGTCAATTCCTTTAATGTTACATATGACAAAAACGGCACATACCTTTACGGCTTGGCAAACGAAAACGTGATGTACGGCGGATATGTCACAAAGGTACCCGAAGTTATCACGAAAGACGGTTCGGTTTTTATAGGCTGGTCAAAGGACAAGGTAAATGTCATTGACATATACAACGAAAAGATATATACAGATACAGTATTCTATCCCCTGACAGCTTCGGCAAAGCCTGCCGCAAAAACATATATTGCAGGCTACAGTGACGGCAGCTTCAAGCCCGAAGGAAACATCACAAGAGCAGAAGCTGCAACCATAATTTCGAGAATCAGCAACAAGTTCAGTTCGTCCACCAGATACTGCCACACCTTTACGGACTGTCCCGAAGGAATATGGTATGAAAAGGCCGTAGCCTTCTGTTCCTCTCAGGGCTACATCAAGGGATATGAGGATGCAACCTTCAGACCCGACGGAAACATTACAAGAGCAGAATTTGCCACCATTCTCGTAAGAGTATTCGGTTACGACGGCATTACGGGTTTGAATGTTTTCTCCGACCTTGACGGTCACTGGGCAAAGGATTATGTCAGCGTACTTTACAGCGCAGGCATTATTGTTCCCGACCAAAACGGCAAATTCCGTCCTAACGAAAAACTGACCCGTGAAGATGCGGTTTCAATGATAAACAGATGTCTCGAAACAATCCCCGACAGACAGTCAATCCTTGATGAGCTGACGGAAAACGGCTACAAATTTTCCGACGTTCCTCAGCATTCAGCTTCATTCTTTGACATCATGTCCGCAGTAATGAAATAACAAAAAGGGACGGTTTATCCGTCCCGAACTTTTGAGGTTTTTATATGATAAAACGATTTCTGCACTACTACAAGTTCCACAAGAAGCTCTTTATTCTTGACATGTGTGCATCTCTTCTTGTTTCGCTCATCGGCATTGTATACCCCGTTATAACAAGAAAAATGCTTAATGACCTTATACCCGACAAAAACTACAGAATGATTGTAATTTTCGGCATATCGCTGCTCTGTCTTTACATTTGCAAAATGCTGCTCAATTATTTCATCCAGTACAAGGGTCATGTAATGGGTGTTAAAATGCAGGCACAGATGAGAAGCGACATGTTCGCACATCTTGAAAAGCTGCCCTATTCCTTCTATGACGAAAACGAAACGGGCAAGCTTATGTCCAGAATGACAAACGACCTTATGAGTGTAACCGAGCTTGCACATCACGGCCCTGAAAACTTAATAATTTCAGGTATCACCATTATTATTTCTTTCTGCTACCTTGCAACAATTAACATTTACCTTACACTTATAATTTTTGCCTGTGTTCCCTTTCTCATTTTTGCGGCGGCAATACTCAGAAAGAAAATGACTGCGGCTTTTCTTGCAAGCAGAACCGCCGTTGCCGAAATCAATGCAAGGCTTGAAAGCAGCATATCCGGCATACGTGTTACAAAGGCATTTACCAACGCAGACAAGGAACAGGAAAAGTTTGAGGAAGGCAACAAGGAATTTGTCGATGCAAGGAAGGACGCCTACAATGCAATGGGCCGTTTTCATTCTTCCACAATGTTTATAAACGACATATTCAATGTAATTGTTCTGATTGCAGGCGGTTTCTTCCTCTACAACGGTCAGATTACCTTCGGTGACTATTCGGCATTTGTAGTATCAATCACGCTGTTTACTCAGCCTGTTATGACTCTTATAAACTTTACCGAACAGTTCCAGGACGGTTTTACCGGCTTTAAAAGATTTCTTGAAATTATTGACGAAGAACCCGAAAAAGACAGTGAAAACGCAAAGGACATTGAAAATGTCAAGGGACACATCGAGTTCAAAAACGTCACCTACGGTTATACAGATTCGGTAAACGTCCTCAAAAACGTAAGTCTTGACATCGGCAAAGGAAAAACATATGCCCTTGTCGGTCCTTCGGGCGGCGGCAAAACGACAATCTGTCATCTTATCCCCAAGTTCTACGATGCACACGAGGGTGAAATCCTCATTGACGGAATGAACATTGATACAATAACAAGACATTCCTTAAGACGTGCCATAGGCATTGTTCAGCAGGACATATATCTCTTTAATGCAAGCATAAAGGAAAACATACTTTACGGCAGACTTGATGCCACAGACGAAGAAGTTATTGAGGCAGCAAAAAGAGCCAACATCCACGACTACATAATGAGTTTAGAGAACGGCTACGAAACGCAAATCGGTGAACGCGGCATCAAGCTTTCGGGAGGTCAGAAGCAGAGGTTATCAATTGCCCGTGTCTTCTTAAAGAACCCGCCAATTCTTATCCTTGACGAGGCAACAAGTGCCCTTGACAATTCGACCGAAATTCTTATTCAGCAGTCTCTTGACGAGCTTTGCAAAGGACGTACAACCATCGTTGTTGCACACAGGCTTTCGACTATCAAGAATGCTGACGAAATTGCAGTTATTGAAGACGGTGTAATTACCGAAAAAGGCAGTCACGACGAGCTGATGGGTGCAGGCGGTACGTATGCGACGCTGTACAGTCAGCAATTCCGCGGTGTTTAACTTACTTCTTCTTTTTCGGAAAAGAAGAAGTAAGCAAGAAGAAAAGGTTTTAGCACCGACAATTTCGTATATGAAAATTTAACATCAAATACACGATTAAAGCAATCCCCGACCGCCATTAAGGCAAGCGGTCGGGGATTTTTAATTAATTTACAGTATCTCAATCTCTCTACCCTCTATCGCCGACTGCTTTTCGGCATAGGCAATATCAACGGTGAGTTTTGATGCTTCGGGAGGATTAATTTTACTCGTGGTATCATTCTTGATGCATTCGATAAAGTCAATCATTTCATTCACATAACCGTCGTCGGAGGGAAGTCCGAATTCTTCATAGGGTACTTCAAGCTCTCTTGCTTCGGTTTCGGTATAAATCATGAGTTTATCACGTTTGAGTTCAACCGTTGCTCTTTCAAAGGCAACAGTAAATTCAGCCGTAAAAGGATATTTTAACTGCATACCCCACGTGGATGATGCAGAAACAACCATACCGTCATAGTTAAAGAGGGTTACTATTGTATCGTGGTCTACAGAATTACGGGAAGACTTTGTATAAACGCTCTTAGGTTTTCCGAAAACATAGCTAATATAGTCAAGGTCATGGACATGAAGGTCAAGCACAACGCCGCCGCTCTTTTTTTCATCTACAAACCAGTTTTGCCAGCTCCATCTGGGAAGCATACTCCAGCGTACAAAGTTTGCAAATCTCACCTTACCGTATTCTTCTGTATCAACAAGCTTTTTAACTGCATTATATGAAGGGAAATAACGGATACACTGACCGATAAGAAGCTTTACGTTATTCTTCTTTGACGCATCCAGCATTGCCTGTGCCTGTTCCACGTTTACTGCCATTGGCTTTTCGGAGAAAACATGTATTCCTCTTTCCATTGCCATTATAGCGATGGGTGCATGAAGATATGTAGGAAGTGCCGTGATAACAAAGTCGAGCTGTTCTTTATCGAACATTTCTTCGGCATCCTTATAAAACTTATACTTTGAAACATCAAGGTGAGCATTTTCCGTACTTATATTCATCTGAACCTGCGAAGTAAAAGCAGATTCTTCAACGTCACAAATTGCAACGAGGTTTATATCCTTTTCCACTTTCATAACTTCTTTAAGGTTTCTGAAGTGAACCTTTCCGAGGCCGCCAAAGCCTATAATTGCAAAATTAAGCATATTCCATCTTCCTTTTCTTTTATATCAGCTTTTCAAGAAGTGCCTTTGCGTTCTTGATATCTTCAATCTGCTTTTCTCCCGAGATTTCTCTTTCAATGGTGATAGGTCCGTCATAGCCTATTTCCTTAAGCTTTGCAATAAATGCAGGGAAATTAACCTTACCTTCACCAAGAGGCATTTCTTCACCGAGGTTTCTGCCGTCTGTAGGATAGCAGCCGTCCTTACCGTGAACGTCACGAACATACTTACCGAACACATCCAAAGCATCGACGGGATTTGCCTTACCATAAAGAATGAGGTTTGCGGGGTCAAGGTTTATGCCGAGGTTATCTGTACCGATATCCTCTATTGTTCTTCGAAGTGTTACAGGTGTTTCCTGACCTGTTTCAAAGAGGAAATACTGACCGTTATTCTTTATATACTGTGCAAGATATCTCAGAGCACACACGAGAGAATGGTATTCCTCGGTATTGGGCGTTTCCGGAAGGAAGCCGACGTGTGTTGCAACATTTTGACATCCGATTTTCTTTGCAAAATCCGAGGCCGCCATAACATCCTTTATTCTTGCATAGCGGAAATCCACAGGCACAAGACCGAGTGTTACGGGACCGTCATAAAAGTCCCAAACTCCCGGGCCCTGCCATCCGCCCCAGACGGTGGAAACGGTGACACCGTATTCTTTTGTCGCCTTATTGACCCTTTCAGCTATTTCATCGGTATACATATTCATATTCCAGCAGCTGAGCTGGCAGGAATAAAGACCCAAGTCACGAACCTTTTTAATCTCGGCTTCGACATTATTATCAAGATTTACAAGTACGCCTATTTTCATTTTACGTTTCCTTTCTTTTTACATAATATTTCCGTATATTATAATACCGCAAAAAATGATATATTGCAACACGCTAAACAAAAAAATCAGTGCAAATTCAAATATTTTTCTTTCGTCGCAAGTCCTCCCCTTATATGTCGTTCGGACTTATTCTTATCAAGCACGGCTTTTACTTTCACAAACAGGCATTTATTTATCGTTTCAAGTCTTATTCCCACGTCCTTATGTACCGTGCTTTTACTGACACCGAACTGTTTTGCCGTCTCTCTTACCGTCGTACCGTTTTCAATTATGTATTGTGCCATCGCCGTGGCACGTTCTTTGATATGGTCTCTCAAAGTTTTCACCTCTCTTATTTGAATATATGAGAGGTTTTTGTCTGTTATGATGTCATTTGGGAATAAGATTGCAGGCATGTGAAATCATAATGACAGGCGTGTATTTTAATAAACATTAAACAATTTGACAAAAAATCGTCAAAGCTATTGCATTTGACAGAAATTCTGTTATAATCTATTATGGTATGGGAGGGAAAATTTTCTTCCACCGCCAATTTTTGTTTTAAAAAATAAAAATATATTACAAAACCTAAGGAGGTTTACACCATGACAAACAACAAGTATGTCAACGAGTGGGTTGCCGAAATGGCTGAACTCACACAGCCCGACAAGATTGTCTGGATTACAGGTTCTGACGAACAGACCGACGCTCTCAGAGCTGAGGCTTGTGCAACAGGCGAACTCGAAAAGCTCAACGAAGAAAAGCTCCCTAACTGCTATCTCCACAGAACAGCAGTTAATGACGTAGCAAGAGTTGAAGGCAGAACATTCATCTGCACAAAGGAAAAGCACGATGCAGGCCCCACAAACAACTGGATGGGTCTCGAAGAAGCTAAAGAAAAGCTCACACCCCTCTACAAGGGTGCAATGAAGGGCAGAACAATGTACGTTATCCCCTACTCCATGGGTGTTGTTGGTTCTGACTTCTCCAAGATCGGTATCGAACTTACAGACTCTATCTACGTTGTACTCAACATGCTTATTATGACAAGAGCAGGTCAGTACGTTCTCGATGCTCTCGGAGACAACCCCGACTTCATCAAGGGTCTCCATGCTAAGGCTGACATCGACGAAGAAAAGAGATACATCTGCCACTTCCCCGAATACAACTACATCGCATCCGTAAACAGCGGTTACGGCGGAAACGTTCTTCTCGGCAAGAAGTGCTTTGCTCTCAGAATCGCTTCCTACCTCGGACGTAAGGAAGGCTGGATGGCTGAACACATGCTTATTCTCGGTGTTGAATATCCCGACGGCGAAACAAAGTATGTTGCAGCTGCATTCCCCTCTGCTTGCGGTAAGACAAACCTCGCTATGCTCATTCCTCCGGAATTCCTCGCTAAGAAGGGTTACAAGGTATGGTGCGTAGGTGACGATATTGCTTGGATCAGAGTCGGCAAGGACGGCAGACTCTACGCTGTTAACCCTGAAAACGGTTTCTTCGGCGTTGCTCCCGGTACTAACGAAAAGTCCAACCCCAATGCACTTCACACAACAATGAGAGACACAATCTTCACAAACGTTGTTCACAACCTTGACGACAACACAGTTTGGTGGGAAGGTCTCGACAACAATCCTCCCGTTAACGCTATTGACTGGAGAGGCAACAAGTGGGATTACAAGACATATGACAAGACACGCAAGCTTGAAACAAGCGGTGCTCACCCCAACTCAAGATTTACTGCTCTTGCTCAGAACTGTCCTTGCATTTCTTCTGAATTCAACTCCACAACAGGTGTGCCCCTCTCCGCTATCATCTTCGGCGGCAGACGTGCTAAGACTGCACCCCTCGTTTACCAGTCCAAGAACTGGCAGCACGGTACATTCGTTGGCTCTATCATGGCCTCCGAAACAACAGCTGCAGCTGCAGGTGCTCTCGGCGTAGTAAGACGTGACCCCATGGCTATGCTTCCCTTCTGCGGATACAACATGGGTGAATACTTCGCTCACTGGCTCTCTATGGGTCTCAAGGCTGAAAACGCTCCCAAGATTTTCCATGTTAACTGGTTCAGAACAAACGCTGAAGGCGAATTTATCTGGCCCGGCTTCGGTGACAACCTCAGAGTTCTTCTCTGGATCCTCGCAAGATGCGAAGGCAAGGTTGACGCTGTTGAATGCGAAATCGGTTATCTTCCCAAGCCCGAAGACATTGACACAGAAGGTCTTGACATCTCCATGGATGTAATGAAGGAACTTCTCAGTGTTGACAAGGCTAGCTGGATTGAAGACCTCGATTCCATCAAGGCATTCTACGCTAAGATCGGCGACACAATGCCCAAGGAACTTCTCGACGAGCTTGCTACTCTTGAAGCTAATCTCAAGGCATAACTTACTTTTTTCTTTACGGAAAGAAAAAAGTAAGCAAAAAAGAAAGAACTTAGCACCAACACTTTTAGGTACAAGTTCTCAGGTTAATATCTCGGATATAACGATTCCCCGATGTCAAACAACGACATCGGGGAATTTTGCTTTACTTCTGAAAAGAGAAAGTAAGCAAAAAGAAAACCTACTTTCTTAAGGAGAAAGTAGGCAAAGACCTTTTTAATTTAGCACCAACCATTCTTTAGTGCTGATTCTTAGGTTAGTATCTCGGATATGATTATTCCCCGATGTCAAACAACGACATCGGGGAATTTTTTTACCCTAAATTTATCCATACTACG
Source organism: Oscillospiraceae bacterium (assembly GCA_015064895.1). GTDB lineage: Bacteria > Bacillota > Clostridia > Oscillospirales > CAG-382 > UMGS1387. The sequence goes on from SVRI01000002.1 coordinate 13,269, forward strand.
CCAAACATTTGCTTGACAGTGCACATATCCTATGATAAAATTTATATGTATATTATGGATTTTTATCCTTAAAGGAGGCAAAACTATGGCTAAAAAGCTCCATTTAGTATGTAATGCACATCTCGACCCCGTTTGGCAATGGGAATGGGAAGAAGGTGCTGCCGAAGCACTCTCCACATTCAGAATTGCGGCAGATTTCTGCGAAGAATACGACAAGTTTGTATTCTGCCACAACGAAGCTCTTTTATATAAATGGATTGAAGAATACGACATGCCCTTATTTGAACGCATTCAGAGGCTCGTCAAAAAAGGCAAGTGGAACATCATGGGCGGTTGGCATCTGCAACCCGACTGCAATCTTCCCAGCGGTGAATTTTTCGTAAGACAGATTATGGAAGGAAGAAAATACTTCCTTGAAAAGTTCGGAAAAGTCCCAACAGTTGCTATAAACTTTGACCCATTCGGCCACACAAGAGGTCTTGTTCAGATACTCAAGAAAACAGGCTACGAGGGTTACATGTTCATGCGTCCCAGTGAAGAATACATGCACCTCGACAGCGACGAATTTACATGGAAGGGTTATGACGGCTCAGAGGTTACGGCTGTCAGAATCCTCGGCGGTTACAACTCACCCAAGGGTCAGGCAGCTATTAAAATCCGCGGCTACATTGACAGATGCAAGGAAGACGACTTTTTCCTTTGTCTCTGGGGTATCGGAAACCACGGCGGCGGTCCTTCAAAAAAGGATTTGGATGACATCGAAGCTCTTTCAAAGGAAGTTGCAGGTAAAGGTGTCGAACTTATCCACTCAACAGCCGACGACTACATTTCACTTGTAAACAAAGAGCACAAGGACAGACTTCCCGTGGTTGACACAAGTCTTGTACCCTGGGCTGTTGGATGCTACACAAGCCAGGTAAGAATCAAGCAAAGATACAGACAGGCTGAAAATGTATTCAACCTTGCTGAAATTATGGCTTCGCAGGCTTCTTTAAACGGTCTTATGAAGTATCCCGAAAAGGAATTTGCAGAAGCTCTTTATGACATTCTCACGGTTCAGTTCCACGACTCAATCCCCGGCTCATCCATTCAGCCGGTTGAAGAAATGGCACTGAGAATGCTTGACCACGCACTTGAAATACTTTCCCGTATCAAGGCACGTGCTTTCTTTGCACTGGCTTCGGGTCAGAAAAAGGCAGATTCTGACAAGATTCCATTCTTTGCATACAATCCTTATCCATATCCAATCAACACGGACATGTACTGCGAATTTATGCTCTGGGATCAAAACTGGAACATTGAGTTTTTACAGCCGAGACTTATCGACAAGAACGGCAAAGTTGTTCCTTCTCAGTGTGAAAAGGAAAACAGCACAATTCCCCTTGAATGGAGAAAAAGAGTTGTTTTCAATGCGACACTTGAGCCCATGAGCTTAAATCGTTTCGACTGTGCATTTGACACAATTCCCGCAAAGCCAAAAGCAGTATGCGACGAAAATGCCACTCACTTTGTATTTGACAACGGCGAATTACATATTGAAATAAACAAGTCCACAGGTCTTGTTGACACATATGCAAAGAACGGTGAAAACTATGTAAAGAGCGGCGCATTCAGTCTTGACGTTTATCAGGATGACCACGATCCCTGGGGCATGATGGTTTACTCCTTCAAGAACAAAATCGGCTCATTCCGTCTTGCAACGCCCGAAGAAACAAAAGAATTTTGCTGTATTGACGAGCCTATCCCTGCTGTTCACGTTATTGAAAGCGGCGACGTAAGAACAGTAATTGAAGCGGTATTCTGTTACGAAAGCTCACGTGCTGTTGTAAAGTACTACCTTTCAAAGAAAGACGGTCTAAAGGTTGACGTCAGGGTTGTATGGGTAGAAAAGCAAAAGATGATAAAGATGGCAGTTCCCACTTCCTTTGCGACAGTAAACATCGGCGAAGAGGCTTACGGCAGAGAAAAACTCAAAGAAGATTTACTCGAAAACGTATCACAAAAATACATTTGTCTTATTGGTGACGGCAAGGGACTTTGTGCTATAAACAACGGTGTTTACGGCTCAAGCTTTGACCAGAATGATGGTATACTTAACATTACACTTCTCCGTTCTGCCTCCTACTGTGCACATCCCATAAGAACGGCAGACGGCGACAGAAAGGTTATGCCTCAGGACAGATATACACCCTACATTGAACAGGGTGAGCGTGACTTTTCTTTCAAGTTTGACATAGGCTCCGAAAAGGAAATTCTCCACGGTGCAGGCAGAAGTGCAAGACACTTCAACATGCAGCCCATGGTTTACTCATTCTATCCCACAGGCGTCGGTGAAAAGCCCGTATCTCCCCTCTCGATTTCAGGCAATGACCTTATTGAATGTACAACATTCAAAGCGGCAGAGGTTGGTGAAGGCTACATTATAAGACTCTTCAATCCCACTGACGAAAAGCAGAGCTGTGAAGTGACTTTCATGGGCAAATCCTTGACGGTTGATTTCGGAATGTACGAAGTCAAGACCCTGAGAGCTACTGACAAGGGACTTTGCGAAACCGATTTACTTGAAGGTTTACTTGACTGACACTGATAAAAAACAAAAGAAACAGGCTTTTACGCCTGTTTCTTTTTTATTGTACTATATTTTAGTTTTCAGGGAAAAGTCCGTCACCGGGAAGTGTTGCCGAGCCGCTGTCTTCATAGTCAACGACTATTTTATAAAGAGCATTTCTTGTTTCGGTGTCAAGTGTTTCGTCTTCGAGCGCCGCCTTTGCGGTATCGTAAATGTTACCCTTGACAGCTTCGCCGTAGAGTATGAACTGTTCGCCGTCAACAGTAATCTTTGTATATGTCTTACATACAAGGTCTGTTCTGTACTTTGCTGCGGGAAGATTCTTTACTACCCCTGCAAATACGTGCTGTGTATCTGATGTGGAGTCGTAAATATGATCGATTCCCTGCTGCTTGTTATACGCAACACCCGTTGCAATCTTGGAGAAGTCGAGTGTGAGTTCAGTGTCGCCAAGGACATCGGAAGCCGCCACAACAAAGCCGTATTCATCAATTACAAAATCTGTTTCTTCGTTTTTGGGTGCTGTCAGGATATTCGACTTGAAACGGATACCCATTTCGCCCTTGGTTCTTAATGACTTTTCATTGTCTGAAGTCATATAGGAATCCATACCCAGCTTTGTTGCTGTTTTCGTTGTCATATCAACATAGAAATACTGTGATTTTACAAACTCGCCGTCGGCTGTCTTTTCAACAACTTCTATAAGAAGATTTTCTTCGCCGATTTCAGGGATATATTTGTCGTTATCTTCTGTTATTTCAGTTACAACGCCGCCGATTTCAACGTATCTTACGTTGGTTGCATCTGCTTTTGCACCGAGACTGATTTCAATGCTGTCAGGTTCTGACTTGGGAACTGTGTAGTAAAGACCTATCCAAACTCTACCGATATAATTACTGTCATAATCCAAATCGGAAGTTACTTCGGCGGTGTCGGAAAGCTCATAGCCGTCGTCAATAGTATATGCAATGTAAAGCATATACTCTACACCGTCTTCAAATACATCTGTAGGCTGCATAACAGTTCCGTTGGATTTCTGCCACTGGATTGTTCCAAGGGTGATACCCTCGGTATCGGTGGTTATACCGGTCAAGTCATAATTTTCGCCTGCAACGGGAGTGGTGACACCGGTGATGTTAACGGTATTGACTGGAATATAGTTGGCTGTGTAGTAAAGACCTATCCAAACTCTACCGATATAATTGCTGTCACAATCCAAATCAGAGGTTACCCCCACAGTATCGGAAAGCACATAGCCTTCGTCAACAGTATATCCAATGTAGAGCATATACTCTACACCGTCTTCAAATACATCTGTAGGCAACATAACAGTTCCGTTTGATTTCTGCCACTGGATTGTTCCGAGGGTGATTCCGTCGGTATCGGTGGTTATTCCGGACAAGTCATAAGTTTTACCTACAATAGGGGTAGCGACGCCGATGATGTTAACAGTGTCGATAGTAACATCGGCTGTGGCTGTACGTGCTACAATATAAGGGCTGAAGCTGCTTGAAGTAAAGGTCATGGTAGCAGACTCACCGTCTATTACTATTGTAACACCCTCAACCTCTTCTGCTGTTCCGTCTGCCAATATATGATACAAAGCCGCTTCGCCGTTCTGAAGTGCCAATGCTTCTTCCATGCTGACAGATATACTTACCGTCAGTTCTTCTCCCTCGTCATAATACCGATTAAGGGTGTAGGGATATCCATCTTGGTCGAAAACATCGATATTATAGAAAGCCATTACGTTATCTGCACCAACAGCTTCTGCCGCATTAATGATAAAAGAATTCGGAGGTATTTCTTCCACTTCAACCTGTTCAACAACCACATCTACTGTTACGCCCGTGCTTTCGATAGTCATTTGTTCCTTGGATTCAACAGTAATTTCATACTCGGGAACAGAGGGTTCTTCGCACATACATACGTTGGTTATATCATAACTCATCTGGTCGAAGTTACACGGTAACATTTCATCTGTAACCGTACAGAGACCGCATACTGTGCATGCGTGCATACAGGGCAAGATGAGCCTAGACATATAATCGGCTTTTGTAATACAAACTACCCACTGTTTACCGTCTTCAAAAGTGAATGTAACGGCACATTCGATTAACATCTGACCTTTGCCACCAAGTTCCCTGGATTTTTCACCGATAAAGCTATTGATGAAATTTTTGTTATCTTCATTCAGAATATCATCAAGCGTTATGCTGTTGCTGTCTGAATCTACTTTTCCGTAAGCAAAACCGTAAACGGTTCCGCTGGGCGCTGTTTCGGTTAAAACATCAGATTCCTTGGATTCGTCTCTCTCAAAGTGGCCGTACCACGTGCTGTCTTCATCGGTATCGTAGCCTTCCTTTATGAACTCGTAATACCAGCTGTATTCTGTCTTTACAGGTTCATAACAGCCCTCATACATAGGACCGACACTTACGGTAATGGGTGCTGTAACAGGTATTACGGAAAGGTTATCATATTCCAAAGTCGAACCATAAATATGCTTGTCATAAAGAGTGTGAGAAAGACCGTCAAAACCGAGTTCAGTGTAGTTGGTACTTCCGTAAGAACCTCTGTATTCCACTTCACAAGATACCCTTAATTCAAACTCCAGGTTGTTTATAGTAACGTCGCCTAAAGCTTCGTCCTGTGCTTTAAGTGCCTCATAGATTTCTTTTACCGTTCCGTCAAGTGAAAGGTTAAGAACACCGCCGTCTTTGCTTATTGTTAAGAAATCACTGAGATCGTCGTAATAAGAAGATATGTTCCATTCACCGCAGCCTTCGTTATATTCGCCATCCAGTCCGTATGGCGCATACATATAACTGGCTTTGCTTGAAAATTGGTACTCGTAGTCATTAATCAAAACTCTTGCTTGAACATAAAAAATTGCACCGTTGTAGTTGTCCTCTAAAGCCTTGTAATGCTCACGATCCCCATCCGGATATGTGGTATCAATATAGTTGTTAAAAACCTCAATTGCATCATTGATATTGATGCTGAAGGACTGGTCAAATTTCAGTTCACCTGTGCCGTCATATTCAACTTCTTTCCAGAGGTCACAGACATCACTTGTATATTCACCTTGACTGAGCACAAAGGTTGTGCCGGGTTTATTCAGAACACTGAGTGCATACTCACCGGTTTCCAAAAGCTCGGCAGAGCTGTCAATTTTTAAAGTGTCCGATAAGGAATCGGATACAGTCACGGCGGCGGGAGATGCCAATGCCGTTACACAAAGTATTGACACTGCAACAAAAAACACAAATAACGCTTTTGCAAAGTTTCTCGTTTTCATTTTTATACCCCTTTCAAAATTATTTAATATATAACCTTACATATAAATGATAGTACCATTCTTTTGATTTGTCCCCACACTTTTGTAATTCTTTTGGGTGGGAAATCAAAAAAACGGTGTGGGATTGGTGTGGGAAAGGATTTTTTCACAAAATGCAGGCAAATATATTTTGACAAGAGCAATATAGTGTGGTATAATACCGAGTGTAAAATCTTCAAAAAAGAGGAGAATAACATTGATTGAAATCAAAGCATACAGCGGTCACATCAGAAACCACAAATCCCTCTGTGAGGAGCTTGGTATAAAGACCGGTCTTTCGAGAGCCGACAGAGAAAGTGAAATCATAGTAAAGGGCTACGAAAAATGGGGGTACTCCCTTCCCTCTCACATTTACGGAATGTTTGCCTTTGTGCTTTATGATTCAGAAAATGACACCTACATACTTTTTCGCGACCAGTTCGGTACGGTACCATTGTATTATTATGAAACAGCTGACGGAAAACTTCTTTTCGGCACACAGATAAGAGATATTATGAAGCAGGACGGTTTTATAAAGGCTCTTAACGAAAAAATGCTGTCCATTTATCTGACAATGACATACACAACAGGCGATGAGACTTTCTTTGAAGGTGTAAAAAAACTCATGCCGGGCAGATACATGGTATGGAAAAACGGCAAAAAAGAAGTTGTCCGCTACTGGAAGCCCACATTCAATCCCGACAACACAAAGACTCTTGACGAATGGGCAAAAGAACTTCACGAAACGGTAAAAAAAGTCATGCTTGAGGTCAAGGATGAGGATGAACAGGTAGAAAGCTTTCTTTCGGGCGGTGTTGATTCATCCTATGTACTTGCAATGTCTGACGCTGCGGCTTGTAACAGTGTCGGCTACAACGATGAAAGACTTGACGAATCGAGAATAGCAGTTAAAACTGCCGAGATTTTAGGCAGAAAGTTCAACCGTTGTCTTGTTGAACCCGAAGACTATTTCGGTGCGGTAAGATATGTTATGGAAAACATGGAAGTACCGCTTGGTGACGCTTCCGCCGTTGCATTTGCTCTGGGCTGCAAGGCTACTGCAAAGGGTACAAAAATCTGCTACAGCGGTGAGGGTGCCGACGAATTTTTCGGCGGATACAACATGTACAGAAACGCCGAGCGTTATGGTGACAATTTAAAAACCTTCTATGTCGGCAACACCAACATTATGAAGGAAGAAGAAAAGCAGAAAATCTTAAAGAACTACAACGGGGATTTTCTCCCCATTGACCTTGTAAAATCAATCTATGAGGAAAACGAAGGGCTTGACCCGCTTTCAAAAATGAGCGACGTTGACATTCAGGTATGGCTTGAGGGCGACATTTATTTAAATGTAGACAAGATGTCAAAGGCGGCAGGACTTGAAGTCAGAATGCCCCTTACCGACCTCAGAATTTTTGACATTGCTTCGAGAATGCCATCAAAGTACAAGGTAAATTCCCAAGACGAGCACAACAAGCTTGCCCTGAGACGTGCGGCGTTAAATGTGCTTCCGGAAGAAATAGCATACAGAAAGAAGCTTGGCTTTGTCGTTCCCATAAGAATGTGGATGGCAGACGAAAGGTACAACGGTGACGTAAGGCGTCTCTTTGACAGCGACATTGCCGAAAAATTCTTTAATGTAGACGAAATCAAGGCAATCTTTGACGAATACATAGGCGGAAATTCCGACAACTGGAGAAAGGTATATGTAATCTACACCTTCCTTCTCTGGTATGAGATCTATTTTGGCTAATCAACTTAAAACATTCAAGACCGGTGTATAAGCATCGGTCTTTTTTGTCAAAATGGTAAATAGTTTGAAAATACAATAAATAATATTGACTGAAAATAGGGATTGTTGTATAATAATGTTAGTCGGAAGACAAAAAATAAAAAAGGAGAAATGGTTATGGAATATTTCAATGAAATTATTAACCAGATTTGGTCAATCGGTCTTGTTCGCTTTATCGTTTACCTCGGCGTTGCTTTCCTGGCAGCCTGGCTCGCAAGCCTTATCACAACAAAATTGTTGAAGCTCTGCAAGCTTGATGCAAAACTCGACAAGCTCGGCGTTAACGAAGGCTCACTCAACACATCTATGAAGTTTGTAGGAAAACTCATATTTCTTGTTGTTTTCCTCCTCTTCCTCCCCAGTGCACTTGAAGCTATCGGCATCACAAGTGTTTCTACTCCCATCAACGGACTTGTCAGCACATTTGTTGGTTACATCCCCAACATCATCGCAGCAGTAATCCTCGTTTATGTAGGTGTTCTTGTTGCACAGATTCTCGGTCAGATAGTTAACGTTCTTCTCAAGAAGACAAAGATTGACTCTCTTGTGAAGAGAACTGTTGATGATGAAGGCAAGAAGGTTGTACTTCTTTCCGATGTAATTGTAAAGATTCTTATGGGTATGATTGTTCTTGTTACAATCACATCCGCTCTCGGAGTTCTTGGTATTGATGCAATTTCCGTTCCCGCTGCTAACATCGTCAACTCCATCTTCGGTGCAATCCCCTCCATCATTCTTGCTGTAGTTATCGTTGCAGTTGGCGTATTTGTTGCAACTCTTGCATGCGGTCTTCTTTACAATGTTCTCGTTGCTGCAAACTTTGACAATGTTGTTCGCAAGGTTGTTCCTCAGCTCAAGGTTTCTGCTACAAAGGTAGTTGTAAATCTCGTTAAGACAATCATCATTGTTTTTGTTGCCGCAGAAGGACTTGAAGCACTCCAGCTTTCTGTTCTCACAATGATCGTAACAGCTGTTATTTCTTACCTTCCTTTGGTTATCAAAGCTGCCGTTATCCTTCTTCTTGCATTCATCGGTGCAAACATGCTCGAAAACATCATCGTTAAGAACCATGCACATTATGCAGGTCTTGCTAAGATTTTGAAGGTAGGCATCTTCACAGTTGCAGGCTTTATGATTCTCAGCCAGATGGAAATCGCTCCCACAATCGTTAATGCTGCATTTGTTGTTACTCTTTCCGCTGTTGCTGTTTCCTTTGCACTTGCATTCGGTCTCGGCGGCAAGGACTTCGCTAAGAAGACTCTTGACAAAATGGACGAAAAGATTGAAAAGACTGCTGAAAAGAAAGATGAAGAAAAGTAATTATTACTTTTAATTAAAGCAAATGAGGACAGGGTTTTGCCCTGTCCTTTTTTCAGAAAAAAACAGAGTTCGAATTAATCGGACTCTGATTCTTTGGCAAATCACGCAAACTTTAATACAATGCACCAGTCGGTGCATTTTTTTATGAGTTAAGTTTCAGCGTGAAAAGATAAGTTTCATCGTGAGGGAGTTAAGTTTCGGAGTCAAAAAGATAAGTTTCAGTGATACTTTTTATCACTCTTTATTTCATCTTCTAAATCAACAGACAAAGGATATGCCTTTCTGATTTTGTCGTATAATTCTTTATTCTTTGTAAGTACGATTGTAAATGTGCTGTCAAATGCAATTATTTCTGTTTCAGCCAATGGATGCTGCATTGAATAGGGAATTTTCCAATATCCGTTGTATTCATCGCACCAAGGCAATTTGTGAGACATTATTTCTTCTTCTGAAATATCCTTTGCAAATGATAAAAATGTACCCCAAACCCACAGAAAATCTTCAGTATTAACAATTTCCGTTATTCTCTCTCCGGACATAAAAACAGGAGAACAGGTATGCCAACCGAAAATTTTTTCATACTCCTCTGTGACGGGAAAGCACTCGTAGTTAGCGATAAGCCAGTTAAACTTCAGCTGGTCGTTTTCCATTGAATTAAATACTTTTTTCATTAATGTGTAACCGGGTTCACCTTCACCGATAAAAATACCGTAAATCATTTTGCATTCTCCTTCGCCGTGTTAATTGAAGCTATGAGAATTCTTTTTATTTCAAGACAATCGTTCAAAAGAGATTTTCCCATATCTTCAGTTATAAAATCAGATATTGTAAGTAATTTGAGCCAATATTCGGTTTCGGCAGTTTCTTTTAATGCAATGTGCATTTTGGAGATGAAATCAGCTTTACTTTGACCGTAATTAGCTTCATTTATATTAGCACCAATGGATGTTCCGCTACGAACAATTTGTTTTGATATTATCGTTTCTTTTTGTGTTTTGATAAGGTATTGGTGTAGTTTAATAATTCTGGAAGCAAAAGAAATAGATTTATCAATCAGTAGGTTTTCTTTCATAAAATCCCCTCCATTTTCAGAATTATTATAACACGATTAAATAAACATTTCAAGAGATGCTTATTCTTTACAATGTTCTAACAACAAATTATTCATTATTCATCAGCGAAGCGACTTCATTATTCATTCTTCACTAAAAATCCGTGTTCGAAAATGAAAAATTAATGATGAATAATGAATAGTGAATAATACAAACAAAAATCCGCATTCTTTCGAACACGGATTTTTGTTTGGTCGAGGTGACAGGACTCGAACCTGCGGCCCCATGGTCCCAAACCACGTACGCTACCAACTGCGCTACACCTCGATAAGTATTCTGCTGCCGCAAACTGTGCCTTATCCCAATGCGACTTTGTAATTCTATCATACAAAGAACAATTTGTCAAGTGCAAATCAAGAAAAAGGACTGCCCTGAAGCAGTCCTTTTCTTATGAGAAGTATTCCTTTAAATATTCAACATTGACAATCTTTTCGGCAAGGCTATACTTATTAAAGAAGTAATGGTTTGCCGACTCAAAGCCGATGGTGGAATTCTTTGATGCAACATCATACATCATTACAGCAAGCTTTTCTTCCTCGTCAAGAACAACGAGAATTTCAGTCTTGTTTTCCCTTTTGCCGTCGAGATATTCATTTCGCAATCTGTTATACTTTGTCTGAAGGTAACTGCTTCTGTAAATACAATAGCCTGCTGTTGCAACCTCGACAAATTCTCGGATATTCTCACTGTCAATCACAGCATCCGAGAGCAATCTATCAAGTCCCTCTTTCCAGATTTCAGAAAGTGTTTTAAGGCAGTTTTCATAAACATCAAGCGGGAAAATCGCACGCCAGGATTCTATGTCATCATAGGGATACCCTGTCATGGTAGCTTTTAGTCCCGTCTGTTTTTCAAACAAAAGGTTTGCAGGTCCCATTTGGAAAGGTCCGAGATATGCAGTATGTACATGGAAGGGTAGGTTACGGAAAGCCTTGCTGAAAGCGGCTGTTGCACGGTGAACAGCTTCTGCGTTTTGTCCAAATATTTCCTCATATACATCGCCGTCTTTTTCTTGTCCGAAGTAGTATTTGCTCATAGCCAAAAGGTTCATGGAGGGATATCCGCCGAGAGACCACGACAGCATCAAGCCGTCAACGGGATTTTCGCAAATGCCGTCCATATGCTCTTTGACAAGGTCAAGGGTCGGGATATATGGAATTGTCGAGCATTCCCACGAGTTGTTAAACTGCACCTTTGCCAAGGACTTGCCGCCCGCCTCTTTGCACGTTTTCCATGTCTTCTTTGCAGTTTCACCCGGACCTACAAGGCTTATGGAATAGTCGATGACAGAAGTTTCGGTGTCACCGAACTTCTTGCTTACGCCTTCTTCACTGACACAGACTATTCTTGCTCCTGTTTTTGCAGTTCTCTTTACGGTATCCCATCTGTCGTTACACCAAGCCCACGACCAGTCATATGCGATAACCTCGATATCTTTATTTACGCTTTCGGCTGCCTTTTTTATTATGCCGTTGACTTCTGCGTAAACCTCCTCCTGAGGTCTGTCTTTACATATGGGACAATATGTGAAATTCTTTATGGAATGGGAAAAGCAATTTGTTTTATTTTCACTTGCCGTAATTGTAAGAAATCCGCCGATATTGGGTGCTGCCTCGCATATGGTTTTTATACCGTTATAAAGATAGTCCTGAACAGGCTTTTTTGAAGTACAAAGAGTACCTTCTCCTGCCTCGTCAAGATAGCCGAGAAGTTCGGGGTGTTTATCAAAAAATGCTTTTGGTCTTGTTCTCGGTTCGTTGATATAAAGATATATCTTGACTCCGTACTTTTCGGCTCTGTCACAAAGTTTCTTAAGACCTTTCAGTCTCTTTTGCCAACCGTCGGAAATGGATTTATCCCACGAAAATTCACACATCTTATAAAGCACCGAATGAATCCACACACCGTTGATGCCGATTTCGGAATACTCCTTGAAAAGAGAGTCGGGATAAGACGATTCACCGCCGTCGGCAAAGGGGTCGCCGAAAAGAGCACAGTAGGAATGAATAAAGCGGATATCAAAGCGGGTATCCCTTGTAATTTCCATTTCGTCAAAGGAAAAACTGTTATTCTTTTTGACAAGAGTCTTTAAATACTGAAGTCCTCTGAGTACACCCACCTCATCAACAGCGGCAATCTTAATTCCGCTCTTTGTAATGGATATACTGTGGCTTTCTGCCTTTTTACTCTCGTTCTTAATCACCTCAAGGGTTATATGTTTTTCGTTTCCGTCAAGGGAAATGTTTGCATTTTCATACGCAAAGGCTTTGAAATAATCGGCATATTTTCCGCTTGTTCTGTCGTCAATTCCCCATTTTTCGTCAAGGACTACTGCACGCTTTTCACCGTTATACGACAGCTTTTCCTCTTTGCCGAAGTTATCAAGAAAATCAAAGTCCTCAGCCGATGTTTCTTTGCCGAAGAAAGGAAGATTTGACAGCAGTTTTTCTTTGATATTTTTTGTTTTTTCTTTTTCCTCATCTGTCAGAGGTCTGTATTTCAGAGGCTTTACATCAGGCTTGAACTGCCCGAGCTTTATGCCAAAGAAATCTTCTTCGCGAAGAGTAAAGGCAAGTTCATCTTCGGTAAGGTCAACAAGCTCCGAAAGCTGGTTGTACGGCAGAAGGTGCCAGTTATTACGGATTATTGTAAGATATCCTCTTTCACCGTACCTTTTGTTGTACTTTGCAGGAACACGAAGTCCCATACCGGATGCAAGACTGTTTACCGTTTCAACATCGGTATCAAGAACTTTTGCCAGTTTTGCTACAGGAACGCTTTCCCAGTTACGGAATATGAAGTTTTGAAAAAGTGTCGGAAAACTATTATAATCAGCTTTTCTATCAGCGACAATAGGAAGATTCATCACAAATACCACCTGTTATTTTTTCTCAGTATAACACCGCAGGGTATGGAAGTCAATAGCACCTTGTCAAAAAACAGACAGTGCGATACTGCTAATATACAGATTTCGTCAACATGCACGAAGTTATTCGACAGTTGTTGACAAAATCACTTATATATGATATAATCAAGCGGTTGAAATTGCAAACATATATTTACTTATGTATGGTTAGTGTTTTATGGTAGTGTTGTTTCTTGACATCTGCATGCACTGTTTTACGGAGGTATATAATTGTCAGAATCCATAATTAATGCTATAAAAAGTGCAATAATCAATATTGGGCATATATATCCCGCTGCATGGTCGATACGGAATTTTGTTTTTTCATTTATCGGTTTATTAACTGCATACATAACCATTTACCTTATTATAGGTTTTTTCACCACGAGAAAGTTCAAAAAAACTGAAAACAAGCACAAATATGCAATCTGCATAGCTGCCAGAAACGAAGAGTCCGTAATCGGCAATCTTATTGAAAGCATAAAAAACCAGGATTATCCGTCAGAGCTTCTCACAATCTTCGTCGTTGCCGACAATTGCACCGATGCCACTGCAAAAATCGCCAGAGAATGCGGGGCTGTTTGCTACGAAAGATTTGACGATATTCACAAAACAAAGGGTTTTGCCCTTCAGCACCTTTTCAAACAAATAGACAAGGATTACGGCACCGAAAGCTTTGAAGGATACTTCATTTTTGATGCCGACAATCTTCTTAACAGCGATTATATCACCCGAATGAATGAAGCATTCGACTCGGGGGAAAAAATAATTACATCATACAGAAACACCAAAAATTTCAACGAAAACTGGCTTGCATCAACCTATGCAATTCATTGGCTGCGTTCTGTACGCATGTGGCATAGAGCACGCTCTTTTCTGAGACTTGCAACAAACATTCAGGGCACAGGTTTTCTGTTTGCCAACGAGCTTGTCAGAAACGGTTGGAATTACACTTCCTTAACTGAAGACCGTGCATTTACAGCCGATGCGGTTGCACACGGTTATGCCATCTCTTTCTGTTATGATGCGGTATTTTATGACGAACAGCCGACAAAACTCAAGGTAGCTTTAAGGCAGCGTCTGAGATGGTCAAAAGGTCATCTCATGGCATTTTCTGAGACGGGGCCTTACCTGTTGAAAAATATTATTGTCGGTCCAAGATACAAAGAAGATGCAAAAGACGGATTAATCAATCCCAAAGTCCGTTATCACTGTAAAAGCAAGCCCGACACCCTTAAAGGCAGATTAATTGAACAGATAAGGTTCAGATGGGCATCTTTTGACACCTTTGCACAGCTTTTCCCAAAGGTTGTGGTAAAGCTCTTTGTATGGCTCGCAGTATCGGTTATTCTGCATTCCTTCGTGTCATATGCAATAGGAATCAGGGGTGTTGGTTTATTCAGAGTAAACAATGCCTTTGCAGATATTCTAATCGCAATATTCGGAGACAAAATTATATACGCAAGACCCGGCACGCAGGCGATGCTGATTTCGGTATTGCTGACACTTTTCTGGAATGTCATAAGAAGAATCAATTCCCATATCAAAGCGATGGCGATGCCCATCTATATATTCATTGTTGAACACAAGAGAATTGTAAAAATCCCGTTTTACAAAAAAGTTTTGTTTACTCTTACTTGGCCCACCCTTGATGCAATAGGCAGATGGACCACCTATCTAGCATTATTTATGAAGGTCGAATGGAAGCCCATTCCCCATACCAGTACAGTTACCATAAATCAAATTGAAAAGGCAAAAAAAGAGGTTACAGAAATGTCAAACCATAAACTTAAATTGCCATCGGGTATTAACAAGCGATTGATACTAAGAATAATTATATTGATTGTACCGTTCTTACTGATGGACATTTTTGTTCGTATTCTGACAAGTGATATAAACTACAGTCTTCCGGCAACAATTGCCCCGAACATTCTGTTCACTATTATGTGGATTGCACTTTTTATCGGTATATCACTTTGCTTAAAAGGAGTACTGGGCCGGATTTTTTACGGCTTATGCTTCACATTGTTTTTCCTGTTGTTCATGACCCACTCGGTTTACTATTCATACACGGGATTCATCTTTAACTTCACCCTGCTTGAGTCAGCTAACGAAGGAAAAGCTTATATTTGGGACGTTGTAAAAAACTCCAACCTTTTAACTTATTTCAAATGTGCCATAGTATTTATCATTGGTGTAATAACTACAATTAAATTTCCTACATCAAAAAACTTCAAATGGAAACAGCTTATCATTATTATTGTTTCTTTTGTTCTTTTGCATCTCGGCACTCCAATGCTTCTCGGAAAGGCAAACAAATCGCTCGAATGGGACACCTGGAGAAATCCGAGAAATGTATATGAAAACTTCAACGACAGCAACAAAAACATAAAAATCTGCGGTCTTTATGAATACTCCGCAAGGGATTTTTACATGACATTCTTAAAGTCAAAAGACGAAAAGAATCCCGAAGAAACAGAGTTTCTCAAAAACGAATATGCTGACAAGACACAGCATAAGAAAAACGAATTAACAGGACGATTCAAAGGCAAAAATGTCATTTTCCTTCAGCTTGAAGGTATTGACAGTTGGCTTTTTAACGAGGTTGACATGCCCAATCTTTACGGCATGATGGACCATTCTTTCGTGTTTGATAATCATTACTCATATTACACCGGCGGCGGTTCAACCTTTAATTCAGAGCTTGCCGTAACAACAAGCTTTATCACTCCGATTTCATACACTCAGAATGCCTATTCATTCAACAAAAACAGTTTTCCTGCATCGCTTCCCAATAAGTTGAAAAAGCAGGGCTATAGAGTAAATGCCTTCCACATGAACTCCGGTGAGTATTACATGCGTGAATTAAACTACAAAAATTGGGGTTACGACAACTACTACAGTCTCATGGATGACGGAAATTATAAAGACATTTCATATCAGCTTGACAGAGAGCTCATCCTTAACGATTTCTTCTACAATAAAATGTTCGAGCAAGAAGAGCCGTTCATGAACTACATTATTTCCTATACGCCCCACACCCCTTTCTCACTTGACAGCAGAATGGGTAAGCTTCTTGCAAAGAAGTTTTATGGTGAAGGCGCAGAAATTCCAAGTATGACTGAGGAAGAAACCGCAAGGTTTTTTGCAACAGAAACCGACTACATGATAGGACTTCTGCTTGAAGCATTGGAAGAAAACGACCTTCTTGAAGATACTATTATCGTTGCTTTTGCCGACCACTATCTTTACACTCTTAACGACAAGACGATTCTCGACAAAAACGGCAAGCATACCGAAAACAACCTCATCAATCATACTCCTTTTCTTATCTGGAGCAAAGACTTATCCAGAAAGCACATCCAGAAAGTAAATTCACAGCTCGACATTCTTCCCACGGTAATGAATCTCATGGGTATCAGTTATTCCGAAACCGATTATATCGGAAGAGATATTTTTGACAAGGACTACAAAGGATATGTTTTCTTCAGCGATTATTCATGGTATGATGGCGTAAACTATGTTGAATACGGTGAAGTAACCAACAACGAATATGCAGACCCTGAATACATTGCAAAGAATAATGAGCTGATAAACAATCTTATCAGACGAAACGATCTTACACTAAAGCATAATTTCTTTAAAAAATAGCAAAAAAAGAGGCAGTCACAGTTGTGGCTGCTTTTTTATTATTGACTTATGTGGTAAATTAATATATAATTCATTTGAAGATATTTGCTTCAAGGAGGTAGATTATGAAGAATCTTATTACTTGCCGGTTTACATCGTCAAACGGCATTGTAAAACAGGAAAATGACAAGCAGAGTTTTATCGTAAAAAGAGCTCCCATAGGTGAAAAATTCCTTATGGACAACCCTCTGTACACTTTTACGGCAGAAGGTCCTGTCAGTCTTGAGGAATATGTTGTAATCGAGTACGATTGCTTTGGCATAAAGCGTACACCCAATGCCTATAAGGGTCCTTTTATGTCACTCAAAAAGGGTGAAGAAAACATCCCGCTTTTCCTTTTTGACGACATGCTTTGCGACAAAAAGAGCCATACAATTATTGTAAAAGCTCCCGAAGGAAATTTTGATTCAATGGTAATGAGCTTCCGCATTGACAAGCTCCCCGAAGCTTATTTCAACATCACAAAGCTCTATACCTGCAAAAAGTGTGAGCTTCCGGTTTGCTGTGAAAAGGGTGTCTCTGCAAATGCAAAGCCCTTTACTCCCATTGATATTTCCGACAAGTTCGACATGGAATACGACTTTTCGGAATTTGACAGTCTCAACGATGCAGGACGCTATTTTGACAAAGAGAATATCTCGCTTTACGGTGTTCCCTTCAATGTAAAGGTAGACGGCAAAAATCTTATTTCAGCACCGCCTGTTCCCGCCGAAAACGAAGACATAATCGAAAACTTCGGCAAAAAGTGCAAGAGAAGAATCTGCCGTGCTGTCAGCCGTGACGGTGAAACTGTTATCAATATAAACAAAAAGGCAAGTGAAATCTACTTTATTCTCTCTCTTTCGGGCAAGCGCCACATCCGTCTTCTTTACGGTTCAGACCCCACGATTTTAGGTCAGGCAAATGTCGATCTGAGCATTCCGTTTACAGTTGAAGACGTTGAATATTTCATGGCTGAAGTTGTCTACAAGGACGGAAGACGCGACACTCATCTCCCCCTCAATCTTGCTACGGGCAGACACGGCATTCAGGGTGACGTAAGCGTTTACGCAGTTCCCTGTGACGGCGAAGTTGAAAGCCTTATTATTCACAACAGAAATCTCGACACAGACGTAAATCTTGCAGCAGTTACCGTAAATGAGACAGACGAAAGACTATATCCCGACATGCTCATCCCCGAAAAGGATGAAGTAATTGCAAGGGTAATTCCTGCCGACAAGGGCTTTGGTCTTGACGGCAAGGTTCTCACAATCAGAAACTGTGGCATTTCAATGGTTATCGACCTTTCTAAGGGTCTTAACCTTATTGACATGAAGAACGCATACACACCCGACATGAAGGTAAACAAGGGTGCGATTCTCAAGACAAGAGCACAGAACGGCGAAATAAACGAGGAATTTGAATTCCAGAACATTCAGTACTTTGACAACTACGCAAAGATTACATACAAATACGAAGGTGCAATTTTTGACATAACAGCCGACATTTCGGAAAAAGACAGCATAAAGTGGATGCTTGAAGTTGTCAACATGGCAGATACCGAATTCAAAAAGGGCATCATGTTCCCTTGCATTCCCACTGTAGACTTTGGCGGATTTTCCGACAACTGGTACTACCTTCCCAAATATCAGAACCTCAACAGCAACGAAACAATGTTTATGTATGAGGAATCAGCCCCCTCTTTCCCCTTGCAGTTTATGGACATCTATTCTCCAAAGATGCAGGGCGGTCTGTGTATATCTACTCAGGAAAGAGAGCTTATTACCCGTAAGTACGCCCTTACAAAAGACGAAAGCGGTCTTGAATTATACGTAGAATATCCTTACATGTACGGTGACATTGAGTCCCGCGGAACATTTATCGCATCCCCTGCTCTTATCACAGCACACAAGGGCGACTGGAGAGAATCCTTTAAGATTTACAAGACCTGGCTTGAATCCTGGTACACCCCCTACAAGTGTCAGGACAAGCAGTGGTACAGAGAATGCTTCTGGCTGCTTGCAGAAATCACCGACTTCTTTGAAACAGAAGACATGTGTGCTTGGCCCTGTTGGTACAACCCCGATACCAAGCAGTTCAACTTCAGAAAGATTCTTGAAGAACAGAAAGGCATTACAGGTGTATATCCCGACATTCTTCATATGTGGTCATGGTGCTGTACCTGGCGTAACGGCAGATACGGTCAGCGTTGGGGCAACTACGACAAGGAAGACTATGCAAACTACGGCGGTCTTGAGCCTTTCAGAAACGCACTTCACGACATCCGTGACAATATGGGTGTTCAGATTTCGCTCTACATGCACCCCACACTTCTTTCCAACACCTACGAAAAATTCAATCTTTTCAAGGACACAAGTATGGTTAAGAGCGAATGGGGCGGTCACATCGGTATTGCAGGCGACTCCTTCAGAATGTGTCATGCAGAAGAAAGCTTCAGAGAAGCTTCCCTCTCAATGTATCCGAGGCTCTACAAGGAAGTGGGTATTCCGCTTATCTACGTTGACGAATTTTCCCTCAGAATCGGCAACAGATGTTATGCAGACAATCACGGACATCACATTCCTTCAAATCTTCTCAAGACCGACAGAGAATACATCTCACGTCTTAAAGACATCATGCCCGAGGAAGTTGTTCTCTACGGCGAATATGCTGCGGCAGACGTAAATGCAAGATACATCGACTGCAACATCTCATACTACATCCTCGACTCTATCGTTGACATGATTGAAACAACAAAGAGAGCGAATGACGGTGATGACAGGTTATCTCGTGTATTCATGCACGCATACCGTTTTGCATTCCCCAAGATTGTACAGCTCATTCTTCCCATGGCAATGAGAAACATCTCATGGCACCCGCAGAAGTTCTTATTCTTCAATGCAGAAGCAATCTACGACTCATTCTGGGACTGCGAAGAATCGAGAGGTCAGGACTTTACTGTTCATGCGTATAAGCTCAAGAAGAAGTATCAGGACTGCTTCACATCCGACTATCCCGAAATGATGGTTGAGACAGAATCACCTGCCATCTGTATGAACAAGTTCCCCTCAAAGGACAGAATTGTTTACACTATCTACAACAGAGCTTACTCAACATTCAGAGGTAAAGCTCTCAAAGTTCCATACACGGAAGGTGCAACCTACTACGACGCATGGAATGAAAAGCCACTCGAATACAAGGTAGTTGACGGTTTTGCTGAAATTTATCTTGAAATCGGTGCTCAGGAAATGGGTTGTATTGTTATTGAGTAACTTACTTTCTCTTTAATAAAAAGAGAAAGTAATCAAAGAGAAAAAATTTTAGCACCATTCAATATCAGTGCGAAAACAATTCCAATTGCTCAATTAAAACTAATCCCCGATGTCAAACGCCGACATCGGGGATTTTCCTGTATTTAGTTATTATTATCGTCAAAATCCACGCTCTGTCCGAGCTTTGCCGACTCGAATGCCGCCATCATAACCTTCATTACACGGCGCATCTGAGAATGGGTGACAAGCTGGGGTTCTGTTCCGTCAACAGCCTTTACAAAGTTTCTGTAATAGTCGTGAACATCGCTCTTTGGCTTTTCTACTTCATATGTTTTTGTAGTAGCATCGGTTCTCGGTGCCATTGTTTTTGTAAGACCTGCCGCCGTTACAACGGGAACAACATTGCTTTCATGCATGTTTGTACACTTGACAACCTTTGCTTTATCGTTCCAGCCGTTGATAACAGCCGTACCCTCAGTGGCTCTCATATAGAATCTCGGCATTTCAATAAAATTATATGTGCCGACTTCTACAAGTGCCTTCTGTCCGCCCTCAAACATCATTGTGAGCTTTATTCCGTCATCGACTTCAAGATTTGTGATATTATCAAATTCGCAGTATATCTTTTTGAGTTTTCCGTCCATCATCCCGAGAAGCTGGTCAATAAGATGCACACCCCAGTCAAGCAGCATACCGCCGCCGTGTTCCTTTTTTCCTCTCCAGTCACCGGGAATACCACGAGAACCGTGTACACGGCTTTCAATATTGATAAGTTCGCCTATTTCTCCGCTTTCCTTAATTTGCTTCATAGCAAGGAAGTCAACGTCAAAGCGTCTGTTCTGATGCACAGAGAAAATCTTGCCGCATCTGTTGGCTGTTTCTATCATTTCATCAAGCTCACCGAGGTTCATTGCAACAGGCTTTTCGCAGATTACATTCTTTCCTGCCTCAAGAGCACGGATAACAACGCTTTTATGAGAATCATTGGGAATTGCAACGGTTACAATATCAACCTTTTCATCAGCCAAAACTTCTTCAAAGCTGTCATATGCAAAGATTCCATTTTCTCTTGCAACTTCATTTCTTTCCTCTTTAATATCGTATATACCGACGAGATTTACAACATCACTCTTTTGTGCGTGATTAACGTGCCATGCACCCATTCCGCCGTATCCGACAACAACCAGATTCTTTTTCATAAGAAGTCCTCCTTACGCAAATCCTTTCTTTGGTTTGCACATAGAATATATCATCACAAAAGCTTAAAGTCAAGAAACAATGTTGCTCTTTTTTCACAATTTCTTGCTGTTCTTTCTCTTAAATTATATGTTTCTTATTCGGATTGTCAACAGCATTTTTTAAGGCTACAAAAAATCATTAAAGCATATAAAACATTAACATTTTATACTCAAAAACCCCGACCTTTCGGTCGGGGTCGTCATTTTATTTATTTGTGATTTTTATTATACATCCGTCAAAGGCTTTCACCTTATCTTTGTTTCCGTAAAGTACATTTTCAACGGTATAGCCATCTTTAAATGAAAGTTCAAGGTCTTTATCCGTATCGGTATGATTGAGAACCACCACATATGCTCCGTCATCTGTTTCGTGATATGTGGAAACAAGGTCATTATCGGAAATCTCATAAGGGTATTCTGCGATATAGTCGGCAAAGAGAGTTTTATAAACAATTTCAAATCCGCCATCAAACGCATTATGTCTGTCAACAAGGTTATCTTCAAGCGGTGCATTTACAAAGAACACCCTGCCTTTACCGTAGTTATTAACTGTAATTAAGGGGTTGTTTTCATTATCGCTAAAGAGCACCTTTGCACCTATAGGCTTGAAGGTTATATTTCTCATTCTGAAAAGTGTTATATCTTTACCGCCTATATTAGCAGTAACATTTTTAGCATACTCGGATGAATCAACTACTCTCAGTCCCGAGAAACTTTCAAACTCGGATATTACTGCGTTATTTGCCGAGATATACAAGTCTGCACCGTTATATACCCTTTCTTTAAGCTCATTGAATCTTTCAACCGGCATCATTCTGATACCGTTGATTGAAGGAAGCATATACAGCCTTGAATCAGGCAAAGTTTTTTCTCCGTCCTCAAACACGCAATTAAGACCTGCTTTCTTCATAAGGCAAAAGGTCATATAACCGACACCCCAGTTTCTCTGGTCACGTGTCATAACACAGACAGCATCCACTCTCGCCTTGGGAAGCTCAAGAGCACTTTCATCAAGGAAGTCCGCAAACTTTTTCATTTCCTTGAGGACGGGTTTCGGGTTATGATTGACATCAAGCATACCAAGCTCCAGTTCAACAAACTGGTCATTATAGGGAAATGTTTTAAGATTTGTCTGGTCGTTTGCACACCACCACATTGCACCATCCTGTCCGTTTGCAAAGAGTGAAAGCATATTGATTCTCATAAAGTCTGCAGCCTTTTCATTACTGCAAATCATGGGTCCCATCGTGCCTATTTCTTCGGCAAGGCAGGGCTTCTTGGAAATCTCGGAATAATACTTTGACTGCGCGGTGGGATGAAGGGTTGTTCTGAAGGAAAGGGTTTCATCTATCCTTGTATGCTCGCACCAATACGGATAGGGGTGTGTTGTAAGAATATCGGTAAACATACCCTGATGAGAAATGGTCCATTCGTTATTAAGTCCGAGACCGTGCATTCCCGAAACGACGGGTCTTGTATTATCCGCCGCCTTTATTGCGTTTGATACCATGGCTGTCCAGCTTGCCGCCTCAAACACCGAAGTTACCGGTGCCATACAGTTACATTCATTACCGAGATCCCAGGC
Source organism: Oscillospiraceae bacterium (assembly GCA_015064895.1). Lineage (GTDB taxonomy): Bacteria > Bacillota > Clostridia > Oscillospirales > CAG-382 > UMGS1387. Next base: position 36,053 of record SVRI01000002.1, read on the forward strand.
ATATATGCAGTTTCTGTCCTTGAATCTTTGGACAAATCCCTTAATAAACAGCTGTTCAAAGTAGAGGGCAACGGGATGTGTTATAAGGTTCTTTTCATAAAGTGCCGCCGGCACAAACAAGGCACCGCTCATCCAGCCTGTGAGAAGTCCCACAATGAGTTTAATATCATACTTATCACAGATATCGAGAAAAGTCGAGAAACGTGAAAGCATTTCTTCATCGAGATAGTATTCGTTTTCCGGTTCTTGTCCGTTCTTTACGGAATAGCCGATTACTCTTCCCTGTCCTGCAATAACAGGTGTTACGGGCTGAAAATCACGCCAGTTGGGAAATACTCTTAAGTACTTTGCTCCGTGTTCAGAGAGAATCTTTATATCATTTTCAATTGCTTCTGCATCAAAGTTCTGCCACATTTCCGTTCCTGCATTTGATGCCCAGTAATTACAACCAAGTTTAAATTTCATGCAATATACTCCTTATCCTAAAACTCAAATATAGCAAAGCCGGCAGCAGGAACCGTTACATAATAGTTTTTGTCATCAATTCTTTCGATTTTAACATCATCTGAGCAGAGCTTTATGGCTTTGAGATTTGCGTTGTCCTTAAAGGTTACTTTTACACGTCTGTCGGCGTTTTTATCTATGCTGTCGCCTACGGGTCTTGCTCTATAGTTACCTTCATTATTGAAGATTGAAAGGTATCTTCCTCCGTCTGCGTTTTTAGAAACAAGCCAGTGAAGTCCGTCAACAGTAACGGGCATGATTTCCATGCTTCTTGCCTTGACATCAAGTTCAAGCTTTTCTAAGTTATCGCTTGTGTAAACTCTATATTTTTTACCGTACATCTTTGACACACGGCTATCGGGGGACGCATCAATAAGTGTATCGTACTTTGCAAGTACTTCTTCCGAAGCATCTTCGTAAATAATATCAAACAAATCGCCAAAGCGTGAGTTTGTCATAACGTGACCTTCATTGCCGTACCTTTCGCCGTAGCTTTCGTACATGAGCTTTAACACATTTTCAACGTATCCGTTAAACGCTTTCTGTTTGTCATCGACAGGCATAAGCATATAGTTATCGTTGAACTGATTGATTTTGCGGACTCTGAAGGGATTATGAATCTCAACGCATGAGTACTCCTTAGGAAGCACAATGGCAAAGGGAATATGTGCTTTTACATTTTTATAATTTCTTGCAAAGTCGATAAATTCCTTCTTGGCAATACCGTATTCCGAAAGTTCAAATGTATTCATATCGGAATAGGAGCAATTGAGCCCCCACTCCTCGGCAAGGTAATCCGCACCGCTCATGAGAGAATAGTAATAGATTCTCTTCTGAAGAAGTCGGGATGAACCGCCCGCCTTGCCATGTTCGGTAAAGTTATCGGGATGTAGGTCCTGAGTGAGATACCATTCATTTGAAGGGTCATCATTGAAGCACGGCATGGATGCATCAAATTCGGTTGGTGAAGCAATCCATGTTTCATAATATGTACCCCACTTTTTACCTGCCGGCTCTGCAATACCGCGGGTTGTGGCAACGGCAATTCTCATATCGGCAATCTGCCAGCCGACTTCGGGCATAAAGGTTTTCATTCCAAGCTCGTTCTGCATTCTGTGAAGAAGGAAATAGCTGTCACAGGGAAGCACATATCCGAGAGTTTCATCCATTCTTCTCTTATAAATTGCCGAAACAAGTTCAAGAAATTCATCTGAGTTTTTGGGAAGGCGGACATTTGCATAATATTCGGGTGTGTCGTGGGAAAGATTTGCAAGTCTTGTTCCGTCGGGCATTACGGCATGTTCGCTTGCAAGTTCATTTTTGAGAATTTCAAGGTCATAGGGGCCGTCACCGATTCTTTTGAGTCTCGGAATATCCGACTGGGCAATATTACTTGCACTTTCATGGAGCTGAAAACCTAAAAACCAATCGCCGAGGATGCTTTCGTATTCACGGATAAGGTCGTGGTCAAATTTATATTCGTGATATGTAATACCGCCTGTGATTCTGTCAACGTAGAAGGGTATTTTATTCTCCTTAATCATCGAGTGAAGGCGTGTACCCTTTGCGGCAAATTTATTGAATTTCAGTTCTTCGGGGACAGAAAAAGCGTGCTGGATTTTGAAACCCGAGTCTTCATTCAGAAGGTCATTTTTAATCAGACCTTCATAGCATCTTTCATTATATACATGGAAAAATTTCATTTATATTTACCTCTTTATTACTCAAACGACTTATTATCGCAAAGATGTTTTTCCGCCACGGCATCTGCTATATGGCATCCCTTATATCCGTTATCGTAAAGATATTTACAAACATCAAGAACTCTGTTTTCAAAATCGGGAAGATAGCCTTTATAATCTTTATGGAAATACTGTTCGTGAATCATTGTCGAAACAAAACCGCCTCTGTTCGGGTGTGCCACGATTTCCTTAATCTGCGACATCACCCAATCGTATGTGCCGAGATTTGTTACAAGGTCAATTCTTGCGAACATCATATCCTCGTCTTTGTCATACCAGAAATCACGGGTGTCTGCGTGTTTTACCTGTTCTTTATCAAGATAGTAGGCAACAAGGGGCGTTCCGTCTGCATTAAATGTTAGATAGCCTGTGAGAGATTTGAAGCCAAGGCTGCGAAGTGCTCTTACGCCTTCCCTGTTCACCTCACCCCAATGGATTGTTGTTGTATCGTTAATACATTCCTTGCCTGCAAAACGTATGATTTCTCTGCAGACATTAGTGCAATCCTCTGTGATTTCTTCACTTGTTGTATTTTTATAAGGCATATCGGGATACTCGCTCTTTGCGTGGAAGGCAAGCTTTAACCAATCGCTGTTAGCACGGAATTCATCCTTGAACTTATCCGTCATCATGGTGAGGTTAAAGTATTCGGTATGTTCCTTAAAATCGTCAGTGGGGATAAATTCATAGAACAGGTTAAGATGAACCTTTGCACCGTAGAGGTCATGTGCTTTTTTATATACGGCAAGGTAAGGATTCTCGAAAATCGACTTATACACGTCTTTATTCTTTGTTAAATCCTGCAAAAAGAGGATATTATCATCGGATGAAACTCTGTATTTACCTTCAACGTCATTGAGCTTGAACACGGCAATCTTTGCACATTCACCGCTTGTTTTATCCTCGGCGGTAAGGGTGTTTCTGTAGCCTGAAATTTCAACATCCGCAGTAAAATATTCTGTGTCATATACAGCCTTTTTGTTACAGATATAAACATCGTTCTTTTCCGGTGCCTCAACTTTAACGGTAACGCAAAGTTTGTTTCCGTTAAGCTTTCCGTCACGTGAATTAAGACAATCTCCGTCAAGAGGAAACACAAATCTTATCATACAAACACATCCTTTTTATCCAACATTTAAAGTGCATATTTATCTACTAATGTTTTATCATTTTTATATATAAATGTCAAGAAGTTTTAGAAATTACGGACTATATGACAAGTCACGCGGAACAGAGGACAAAATACAACATACACTTGACAACCATAGGTTTTTATAGTACAATACTACTAGATATAGATTTTTTATATATGAGGTATTTATATGATTAAGGTTTCACCTTCAATGCTCGCCTGTGATTTCACAAAATACGGCGCAGAGATTGAAAAGATAACGAAGGCCGGTGCCGAATATGTGCATCTTGATGTTATGGACGGAGTATTTGTACCAAACATTTCCTTCGGCATTCCCGTAGTTCAGGCAGCAAGAAAGGCAACAGATGCAATACTCGACGTACATCTCATGATTACCGAGCCCGAAAGATACATAAAGCAGTTTTCGGATGCCGGTGCAGATATCATCGTCTTCCACTATGAAGCAACAAACAATCATCAGGAAATCATTGATGAAATCCACTCCCTCGGCAAAAAAGCAGGTATGTCCATAAAACCGGCAACACCCGCATTTGTCCTTGAGCCGTTTATGAGCAGTCTTGACCTTGTACTTGTCATGTCGGTAGAACCCGGCTTTGGCGGTCAGAAGCTTATTCCCGAAACATTGGAAAAGGTTTCAAAGGTGAAAGAAATGAGACAGCTTTTGGGGGCTGACTTTGAAATAGAAATTGACGGCGGTATTACCGTTGACAATGCACATCTTGCCATTGAAGCGGGTGTCGATGTCATCGTTGCAGGCTCTGCCGTATTCAAGGCTGAAAACCCCGCAGCGGTCATAGCATCGTTCAAAGAGTGATTTTTTGGACAGTCAGACAAAAACAGTTGGGTGTACAGTATTGATATTTACTGTACCATAGGCTATAATTTATGTGTCGACAAAAGTTCTATACTGAAAGGAAATGATTGAAATGAAGAAGACAGATATAAAGGAAGTACAGAACAGCGATAAGCAAAAGGCTCTTGCCACCACCATTGCTCAGATTGAAAAGAGCTACGGCAAGGGTGCTATTATGAAGCTTGGCGAAAATTCGTCAATGAATGTTTCGGCAGTATCCACAGGTTCTCTCAGCCTCGACCTTGCCCTTGGTATTGGCGGTGTTCCGAGAGGAAGAATCATTGAAATCTACGGTCCTGAGTCCTCAGGTAAGACAACCGTTGCACTTCACATTGTTGCAGAAGTTCAGAAGCTCGGCGGTGAAGCTGCATTTATCGATGCAGAGCACGCACTTGACCCTGTTTATGCTAAGGCTCTCGGCGTTGACATTGACTCACTTCTCGTATCCCAGCCCGACAACGGCGAACAGGCTCTTGAAATTACAGAAGCACTTGTTCGTTCGGGTGCAGTTGAAGTTGTTGTTGTTGACTCGGTTGCAGCTCTCGTTCCAAGAGCCGAAATTGACGGCGAAATGGGTGATGCACACGTAGGTCTTCAGGCAAGACTCATGTCTCAGGCATTAAGAAAGCTCTCGGGTGCTATTGCAAAATCAAACTGTATTGTAATTTTCATCAACCAGTTAAGACTTAAAGTGGGCGTTATGTACGGCAACCCCGAAACAACATCCGGCGGTAATGCCCTCAAGTACTACGCATCGGTTCGACTTGACATCAGACGTACCGAAACAATTAAAGACGGTGCTGAGGCTGCCGGTAACCACACAAGAGTAAAGGTTGTAAAGAACAAAGTAGCTCCCCCCTTCAAAACAGCAGAATTTGACATTCTCTACGGCAAGGGCATTTCCAAGGAAAGCGAAATTATTGACATTGCCGTAAACCTTGACATTATCCAAAAGAGCGGTTCATGGTTCTACTACGGTGACCAGAGACTTGCTCAGGGTAAAGACAACGTAAGAATACTTCTTGATGAAAACAAGGAAATGGCTGCGGAAATAGAAGGAAAAATCCGCGACAGACTTCAGAACGGTGCCGGTGCAGACGAGGTACTCGGCGGCGACGAAAAGGTTACGGATTCGGGAATACTCATCACCGAGGATTTTGACGCATAATGATCATAGTAAAAACAATCATATCCAAGGGTGGCTCAGAAGTCACCCTTGAATGCGAATTTCGGGAAAAACATACTCTGACACGGGCAGATGCAATAAGGCTCGGACTTTACGATTTATCTGAGGATGACTTTCCCGTTGAATTTGCCGACGACGAACTGATTGAATTTCTTGCAAAAAAGCTCAAGGCAATAAAGTATGCGACATATCTTTTGCAGTTTTCAGACAAGAGCGAAAAGGTACTCAGACGCAAAATGCAGGAAAAGGATTACTCAAATGAGGTAATTGACGAAGCTTTATCGGTTATGCGTTCCTCGGGAATAATAAGCGATGAAAACCTATGTCTCAAAAAGTACGTTTCCATCGCAAATTCAAAGCTATACGGCCCTCACAGAATAAAGAACGAGCTTTTCTCAAAGGGCTTTTCGTCGGAGGACATAAAAAACGCAGAAAACCTTGCAGATATTGACTTTTATGAGTTATGCAAAGAGCTTTGTAACAAGCTTTTATCATCAAGCAGAATTAATCTTTCGGACAGACAAGAACGTGATAAATTCAAAGCAAAGCTTTCAAGGTACGGTTACGGTTTTGACGAAATAAATTCAGCTCTCGAAAATCTCGACTATTCTGTCGATGACGAAACCGATTTTTAAAGGAGGAAGACATGGAAGTTTATATTTGGATAGGCATTGCCGTTGTTTCGCTGATAGTTGAAGTAGCAACATCGGGGCTTACAACCATATGGTTTATACCGCCCGCACTCATTTCAATGGTACTTGCCCTGTTACATGTGCCGGTTGCCATTCAGATTGCGGCATTTGTTATATTGTCGGCACTCATGATATTGCTATTCTACAAAAAGCTTAAAGAAAATATTGAAAAGAAATCCGAAAAAACAAACATCGATGCACTTATCGGAAAAGAAGCAATTGCAGAACAAGATATAACATACAGAAGCATGGGCAGAGTAAAGGTAGGCGGTATGAGTTGGTCTGCATATATTGAAAAGGATGCACAAACAATAAGCAAAGGCGATTTTGTAAAAATTTTATCCATTGACGGTGTAAAGCTGAAGGTAGAAAAAGCCGAAATACAGGAAAAAGTTTAAATTAAAATTACTTTAGGAGGATAATCATGGAACTGTTTATAGTTGTTTTTATAATAATAATTGCTATTATTCTTTCAAATATCAAAATCGTGCCCCAAGCACAGGCTATGGTAGTCGAAAGACTGGGTGCATATAAGACAACGTGGAAGACAGGCGTGCACTTCAAACTCCCCTTCATCGACAAAACTGCAAAAAAAATGTCACTCAAGGAACAGGTCGTGGATTTTCCTCCTCAGCCTGTTATCACAAGCGATAATGTTCATATGATGATTGATACCGTTATCTACTACCAGATTGCCGACCCAAAACTATACGCATACGGTGTAGAAAATCCCATGCTTGCCATTGAAAACCTCACAGCAACAACCCTTCGTAACATTATCGGCGATCTTGAACTTGACGGAACACTTACTTCACGTGACATTATCAACACAAAGATGCGTGCAATCCTCGATGAAGCAACCGACCCTTGGGGCATCAAAATCAACAGAGTAGAGCTAAAGAACATCATGCCTCCCAAGGATATTCAGGATGCCATGGAAAAACAGATGAGAGCCGAACGTGAAAGACGTGAAAAAATATTGCAGGCTGAGGGTGAAAAGAAGTCGGCAGTGCTTATAGCCGAAGGTAAAAAGGAATCAATGATTCTTGAGGCAGAAGCCGAAAAACAGGCCGCTATTCTCAGAGCCGAGGCAAAACGCGAAGCTAAAATCAGAGAAGCTGAAGGTGAAGCTGAGGCAATTCTCAAGGTTCAAAATGCTGTTGCAGAAGGTTTGAAACTTGTAAGTAATGCCAATCCTTCCGATAAAGCACTTGCACTTAAGAGCTTTGAAGCACTTGAAAAGGTTGCTGACGGAAAAGCCACCAAGCTTATCGTCCCCTCCGACCTTCAGAATGTTACTGCAATTGCGGCTGCATTCAAAGAAGCAACTGACGAAAACAAGCAATAATTAAAGAAATATTTTAAAAAAGTTCGCAAAATGTATTGTATTTTATTAATTTATATGTTATAATAGTATGCGTTGTGTATAGACTACACGTTAAAGTATTAAACATCGGAGGAATTTTAGATGAATACACTTACAACCGTTATCGGTATTTTATTAATAGTAATGGCTGTTTTCCTTGTTATTGCAGTTCTTATGCAGAGCAGCAAAGACCACAGACTCGGATCTTCCATTGCAGGCGGTGCTGAAACATTCTTTGGCAAGCAGAAGGGCAAGAGCATGGATGCCATGTTCAACAAGCTTACTACAGTTATCGCTATCATTTTCGTTTTACTCGTTATCACTCTCTTTGTAATTCAGTAAAACAGCATTATATGGCATGTATCCATGTGATGCGTGCAACTAACAGGTAAAAAAGAAACGACTATTCTACGGAACTTTATTGATTTAATCGAATGACTGACTGCATTCCATGTATCGGTCATGCTCTCCGTCAGATTTTACTGAATCTTTTTATTCCAATGAAATTCAGACGCGAGGTATATTCCTTGCGTCTTTTTCATATCCGGAGGTAATCATGAGCAAGCCCAACACTCACGCCGGCACAGTATCAGAAGCGTCCAAAAAAAAGACAACAGCTCTTTCAAGAGCTTTTTCAAAATTTGACGATATGATGTGCAACTCAAAAAAAGCTCTCTTATTCATTGCAATATATTCATTTGTATTCAACTACATAATGGAGCTAACTCTCAGACACAATCCATGGAAAGCTTTCACGCTGATGTTCACTTCACCAATTGTTTTCCTGCTAGGATATCTTATAGTATTCTCAACGCTGTCTTTGATGTTCTTTTTCAGAAAAAGGACCTTTGCCTTCTGTTTTCTTGCCTTCATATGGTTTTTAATTGCTGCGGTAAACTTCTTTTTGATGGTGGTTTTCCAGCGTTCAACCCCGTTTGTTTTTTCGGATCTTCGAATTCTCAGTTCATCAAAGGACATTGTCAACAACGGGTACATAGGTTGGGTTGAACTTATTTTTATAATTCTTGCAGCACTTATTTTCATTGCCCTTATATGTCTTGTTTACTTCAAGTCCAAAAAATGCAAAGGGCTTGCAGGCTCTGCATCCTTCTTTTCCGTGCAGTTAACAGCCATTACGGTTATCATAACAATAATTTACACAAATACGGCAGTAAGTGCAGACAAGTTTGACAATCTCCCCAACAAATTCCGTGACCACGGATTTGCATTCTGTTTCTTATATTCGGTTATTGACAACGGCATTGACAAGCCCAAGGATTACTCTGCCGACAGCTTTGACAAAACAAGAAAAGATGTCAACAAGGATTTCAAGGACAGTCAGGGTGCAGATGCTCTTATACACACAGGAAACCATGAGCTTCTTGAAAACATATATACAGAAGTCAAGAGCAAGTATGAAACAATGCCAAACTATGCTTATATTCAAGCAAACAAAGAAGACTGCGATGCCAGAATCTTAGAGCTTGAAAACAAGTTCTCCCGGCACGTTGAAGCTTCATCGTTTGATTCCAATGCACAAAACTCAGACAATCCCGGTTCCGGTTTTGCAGGAAATCTTGAAATGCCAAACATCATTTTCCTTCAGCTTGAATCCTTCTACGATGTAAACAACATCAAGGGCTATGAATACAACACAAATCCCCACCCCGTTTACTCAATGCTTAAAGAAGAACTCCCCGGCGGAAAGCTTACAGTCCCATCAATCGGTGCAGGAACTGCAAACACCGAGTTTGAGGTTATGACGGGGATGGACGTTTCGTTCTTCGGTATTGCAGAATATCCCTATCTTTCGGTTCTTCAGGATCAGACATGCGAATCGATTTGCTACAATGCAAAGGAATACGGCTACAAAACCCATGCTCTTCACAATCATAAGGGCAACTTCTACGACAGATACAAGGTATTCCCAAATCTCGGTTACGATACATTCACTTCCCTTGAAGCAATGACAGACCTTTCCATCAACCAGCGTAACTGGTGCAGAGACTATGTGCTTCTTGATCAGATAAATGCGTGTCTCGATGCAACCGACGGTCAGGACCTCATTTACACAATCAGTGTACAGCCACACGGTAAGTATCCAACCGAAAGCGAATACGAAAATGAAATACTAAAGGGTGAAACACCGAGAATCGTTGTTTCGGGTAACGAACACAATCCCGAAAATCCCGGCTTTTCCTACTATGTAAATCAGATAAGCGAGGTTGACACCTTTATCGGTGACCTCATTCTTGAGCTTTCATTCCGAAACGAGCCTACTGTTGTTGTCATGTACGGCGATCATCTTCCCGCCTTTTCAGTGGAAAAATACTGGCAGCTCAAAGAAGGCAACTGTTATCAGACGGACTACATTATCTGGAACAACTGCGGTATTGATTTCTCTGATGCCAAGGATCTTACCACATTCCAGCTTTCATCCTATGTATACAGCAAGCTTGGCATCAACTGCGGTGAAATCAACAAGCTCAACCGAATCTATCTTGAAAACGACGACGTCGATGACTACCGCGACATAAGACACACTTATCAGTATGCTATCTTCTACGACAAGTCATTAAAGTCACCGTCCTCAAAGGTAACACTTACGACTTATGAGCCTGCTGACACCATCTACGGTATCACAAGTGCAAGCATTTCGGACATATTCACAATTGACGATACAACATACATTGTTGGCGAAAGATTCAACTCTTTTACACGAATATTCATAGATGGCAAACAAGCAAATACAGAGTTTGTTTCAGATAAAGTTGTTACAACCACAGCAGATATTCTTGACGGGCAGGTAATACGTACCGCACAGCCGTCAGGAGGATTTATGCTCGGACAAAGCCAAAATGCCAAGGTTTATTCAGGCAACATGATAATACCGTCAAACATGCGTGAAGAAAAACTGGCTGAACATAACATATATTGACATAGAGAAATCCCGTCATTTTCATGACGGGATTCTTTTACACAAGAAAAGCCGTCTGAGAGACGGCTTTTAAACATTATTTAGAAATTGAAGCGGCTTCCTGTTGTGGAGCGGGGTCTTGAGAAAATCTTGGAGATATCATCATCAATACCGCTTTCGGAAATAACTTCTTCGGAAGAAGCTTCTTCTTCAGCTGCTGCTTCTTCAGCTGCTTCTTCCTGAACGGGAGCAACTACGGGTCTTGCTACTCTTGCTTCAAAAGACTTCTTTTCGGGTTCAAAACCTGTAGCAACTACAGTAACCTTCATTTCGTCTTCGAGATTTGTATCAAATGCAGCACCCCAAATAATATTTGCTTCGGGATTTGCTTCCTTGCTGATGAGGTTTGCAGCGTATTCAACTTCTTCAAGTCCGATATCGGGGCTGGAAGTGATGTTGATGATAATGCCGCGTGCACCTGTGATGGATGTTTCAAGAAGAGGACTGGAAATTGCAGCCTTAGCAGCAAGCTCAGCCTTATCCTTACCCTGACCCATACCAACGCCCATATGAGCGAGGCCTGCTTCTCTCATTACTGTTCCAACGTCATTGAAGTCGAGGTTGATGAAAGAAGATACATTAATAAGTTCTGTAATGCTCTGTACACCCTGACGGAGAACGTCATCGGCAATCTGAAAAGCATTAGCGAGTGTAATTCTTGTTTCAGAAACGAACTTGAGTCTTTCGTTGGGGATCATGATGATGGAGTCAACGCACTTTCTGAGGTTTTCGATACCTGCTTCAGCCTGTGCCATCTTTCTGGGTCCTTCAAAAGCAAAAGGCTTTGTAACAACACCGATTGTAAGAATACCCATTTCCTTTGCAACCTTTGCAATTGCAGGAGCTGCACCTGTACCGGTACCGCCGCCCATACCTGCGGTGATGAATACCATATCTGTATCAACAAGTGCTGCCTTGATATCGTCAATATTTTCTTCCGCTGCTCTGAGGCCTACTTCGGGATTTGCACCTGCACCTCTGCCCTTTGTTACCTTTTCGCCAATAAGTATCTTTGTAGGAGCAGCACATCTGAGAAGAGCCTGCTTATCTGTGTTAACTGCGATAAATTCTACGCCCTTAACATCATTTTCTACCATTCGGTTTACAGCATTGTTTCCGCCGCCACCTACACCAATTACCTTGATGACTGCGCCGAAATCAAAACCTGTATCGTAATCGTATGTCATTTGATTATCCTCCTATTTTACATTCTAATATAAATTATCATCTACTATAATAATCTTTTTTTTATTATTTTGCAATATCAAAATGTGTCGTTTTGTACGAATTAACATTTTATTTACTTTTTCAAATCCAAATAAATACAATATCAGAATTTTTTAAGAGTTCCTGTTTTGCCGAAATCCTTAACCACATCAATAGTTCCGCTTGCCGTGGTTCCTGCCTTGTCCTTTATGATTTCGTTCATCATTTTAATTTTGTTGCCGAAATCCTTAAAGTCGCCGAGTTTTACATAAAACTTTGTTCCATACTGAAGTGATATATCAAATTTATCACAAAGGTCAATCATTCGGATGTTTCCAAGTGCCTTTTCGGTCTCCAGAACACCTGTAAGTTCCAGCAATATCTTTTCAGTTTCTTCATCAATCTTGAGTTTTTCGCCTGTTACACAGCCTTTCACCGATGAAAGACGAAGCAAAATCAGGTTCTCTATTCTATTTTCTGACACACTGTTGCCGGATTCAAGAACAGTCAGATCATCAGAAAGAATATATATTGTGCCGTTTATGGAAAGATAAAATCTTTCTTTGGCAAGCTTCACCTCTGCCACATATGTGTTAGGAAGCTTTCTTGAGATTTCTATATCTTTAATATATGTAAGATTATATTTTGCCTCGTTTACTATATCTTTTTCACTCTTGGAAAAGAGCTTCATGCCCTTTTTAAGTCCCATACCGTTGCAGAGTTCTTCCTGACTGTACGGAGTTGTGATTTGCTTTCCGGTATCAGCATCTACTACAACAAGTTTTTTGAAAACAAACAGTTTGTCAAAACACAGATACACACCAAGAACAATTATTACCACAACCGCCAACGCCGCAATAATTTTGTTTCTTAAGCTTGTTGACTTCTTTTTCTTTACAATCTTATCAAACATTTTTTCTTCGGTCTTGACTTCTTTTCCTTCGTGCATACGTTTTTCCTGCATGTTTTCACCTGCCGTTTCATTTTACAAGTTCTTTTACAACGCCGTAGATTCTGTCAAGTGTATCAGTCACTGCAAATGTGCGTACATTATTTTCCATGTTCTTTCTTTTTTCATCGTCTTCAATGATTGATTTTACGGCTTTTATAAGCGACTTACCGTCAAGGTTCTTTTCCTCGATAAGTATCGCCGCATCCTTATCACTGAGCACCTTTGCATTCTTGAACTGATGATTATTTGTAACATAGGGTGACGGCACAATTACTGCCGCCTTACCGAGAATTGAGAGTTCGGAAAGCGTCATGGCACCTGCACGGCAGATAGCCACATCCGCTGCAGGGAGCAGTTCATACATATTATAAATGTATCTGCATACTGTGACATTTCCTTTTTTCAGCACGTCTTTTTCCGTTTCAACGAATCCAAGCTTTCTGTAAAGCTCACTTTGTTCTTCCCAGCCCGCATTTCCCGTTGCATGGTAATGATAAATATTATTGGGAAGTGTATAGTTTTTTATCAGTTCATATGCATTTTCATTAAGTGCCATAGCTCCGAGGCTTCCGCCTGCAGATACCACCATTTTTGCATCATCCGGTACAGAAATCGCCTTTCTTGCATTTTCTTTATTGGCACAAAGCATCTTTTCCGAAACGGGTGTACCGACAAGCATCATCTTGTTTTTATCACATTCAAGATACTTTTTACTTTCCTCAAAGCCGAACATGATCTTATCCACATATTTGGACAGCATTTTTGTCGTAACACCGGGATAGGCATTTGATTCATGTACAAAAGTAGGTATTCCCATCTTTGCGGCAGCCTTAAGAACAGGCCAGCAGACATATCCCCCCGTACCGTATACGATATCGGGTTTAAACTGTTTAATAATCTTCTTTGCCGCAGAAACGGAAGTGAATGCCTTAATGAGTGCATCAAAGTTTTCCAATGTCAGCTTTCTTTTAAAGCCTTTCACTTTTATGAAATGTATTCTATATCCCGCCTTGGGCACAAGGGTGCTTTCAAGCCCCTTCTGTGTGCCGACGTATTCAATTACGGCATCGGGATTTTCTTTTTTTATTTTATCGGCTATTGCAAGGGCAGGATTTATATGTCCGCCGGTACCGCCGCCGCTGACAAGCACTCTCATTCAATTATTCACTGCCTTCCGTGTCAATTATGTTTTTTCTGTTTGAGACATTCGCGATACCGACAGCACAACTCCCATTTCTGCAAGCAATATTATAAGCGACGTTCCGCCATAACTGAAGAAAGGAAGTGAAATACCGGTACTTGGTAATGTGTTTGTAACAACGGCTATGTTGAGTATTACCTGAAGTCCTACATGCATTATAATACCGATTACAAGCATTGAGGAGAATTTGTCGGGTGCACGCAAACCTATTACCATTCCGCGGTAAATAAAGAATATAAACACAGCAATCAGGAACAGTGCACCGATAAAGCCCATTTCCTCACACCATATTGAGAAAATATAGTCATTCTGGGGTTCGGGAAGATACAGGTGCTTCTGTCGGCTATTACCGAAGCCTACACCGAAAATGCCGCCTGAGCCTATGGCATAAAGCGACTGAGCAGGCTGCCATCCGCCCTCAAGCAAATGGTCAAAGGGATTCTTCCATACGGCAAGTCGACCCGATGAATGAGACATACTGAGTGCAAGAACAAGAACACCGCCAACACCTGCACCAATACCGCAAAGAAGATAACCTATTTTTGTACCTCCTATTACCATCATGCAGAAAATGATACCCGCTATAATGATAAGTCCCGAAAGATGGGGCTGAAGATACATAAGAACGCCTATAATTACAAGCACTATTACATAGGGAAAAACACCGTAATAAAGACCGGGAAGTGTTTCTTTAATATTCATTGGAATAATAAATGCCGCTGCAACTCCGATAAACAGCATAAGAAAGATTGCACCAAGCACCTTATTCTGTACGACGAAAAAGCAAAGCACACCAAGTCCAAGTAGTGCTATAGCTCCGACAATTCTCTGCCAATTCTCACGTATTTTATCGGGTTGTGAAAGTTTTTGAGAATACCTGTCGGCATAATCGGCAAATAACAGTACGACGGCAAATTTCATAATTTCCGAGGGCTGAAGTGAAATCGGACCTATCTGAATCCATCTCACGGCACCCTTGGCATCGCTGCCGACTATAAGAACCAGCACGAGAAGTATAATTCCCACACCAAATATTATACGGGTGAATTTTCTTATAAAGTGATAATCAATAAAAATGGTTATCAGCGACATTACCACGAGTCCGACAAGTGCAAACAGCACCTGCATCTTTGCAAATCTATAGCTGTCGCCGAAGTTTTCTTTAGCATATGGATAGCTTGACGAAAACACCATCAGAGTTCCCATACACAAAAGAAGTATTACACAGATAAGAAAGGGACGGTCAACGCCGCCCACCTTCTGAACTATCATCTTTCTTTTTGGAAGGGCGTTTTTCTGAACACGTTTGACTTTCTCGTTGCCTTGATTTCTATTTAATTCACCGTTATTCAAAGTCTACGCCTCCCTTTCAAGTTTACATCATTCCGATGTAGCCGAAGCAGCCTGCTATGGCAAGTGCCGCAGTAATCGCTGAAAATACAAATACAATTTTCACTTCATTCCATCCGCACATTTCAAAGTGATGATGAATGGGTGTCATTTTAAACACACGCTTTTTTGTAAGCTTATAGCTGAATACCTGTATCATAACCGAAACAGACTCTATGTAGTATATTATTCCCACAAAGAGTAAAATTATGGGAAGATCAAGCATCATAGCTATACTGCACACGCATGCACCCATATAAAGCGAACCCGTATCCCCCATAAACACCTTTGCAGGATGGAAATTATATACGAGAAATCCCAGTGCACCGCCGAGCATTACCGCCGACATTATTCCTGCTTCGATATTTACGCTCTTTATTGCAAGAACACCCATGAATATTACCGCAACCGATGTAACCGAAGCACAAAGTCCGTCTATTCCATCAGTTAGGTTTGTACTGTTTACACTAAACACTATACCTACAAGAAGTATTGCGTAATAAATGATGGATACCGATTCAAGGTTGAAGCTCTTTTCAACAAAGGGCAATGTAACTGTCGTTGAAATTTCACCGCTGAAATGAAGTGCTGCGATATATGCCGCAGTTACTGCAAACTGAAGTACAAGCTTCTGTATTGCTGTAAGTCCCTGATTTTCTTTTTTGAAGAACTTCACATAGTCATCAATAAAACCTATAAGGCCGTTGAAAAGGATAAACACATAATGTATAACAAGAATCATGTTTCTTTGCCAGATCGCTGCCGCAATTACGGGAACTAACGATGCAGCTATGAAAAACAATCCGCCCATTGTAGGTGTTCCTTCTTTACCCTTATGCCATCTGGGACCGATATCGAGTATCTTCTGACCCATTTTTACGCTTTTAAGCACGGGTATGAAAATTCTAGCAAGCACTACGGTCACCACAAATGTTATGGCAAAGGCAGCCAACATACCTAATTTCATTTTTTGTTCCTCTCAAAACGTCTTTAGTTATTCCTGATTTTATATCAGTCTGAATTATCAAGGTGGTGGAATTCTACCGAGATTACAGTACCCGGTTCCACAAGTGTACCGGCTTCGGGTGATTGACGCGTGGCCACCGAGCCTTCTACCCCGTCACGGTATGCACCCTCAAGCTTTATATTAAGTGAGTTGTTCACAAGATACGTCATGGCGTTTGCCGGTGACTGTCCTACAACACTTGGAACTGTCACCTTATTTTCATCGTCCTTTGGCTCTGTATAAAGAACTATCACACCGTTTTCACGGAGTTTTGTTCCGCTTCTCGGGAACTGGTCAAGTACAACATCGCCATCGCCTATTATCTTATATTTAAAGCCTGCATTTTCAATGTTAGTCTTAGCACCCGATACCACAAGTCCGGTGTAATCGTCAATTGCCTTAAGAAGTTCATCGCCCGAGTCCTCTTCCGAGCTTGTTTCTATATCGAGATAAGGAAGCACCTCTGTAAGCACCGCCGAAACGACAGGTGCTGCAATTGTACCGCCGTAGTAATTACCGACAGGTTCATCAATTGCTATAAGTATCGCAATTTCCGGGTCATTTGCAGGTGCAAATGCAACGCAGGACGCTATGTAGAGGTTTTCATCAAGAATATCTCTTTTTTGTGATGTACCTGTTTTTGCACCTACGCTATAGCCCTTAACATATGCATTCTTTGTCGAGCCCATGGTAATACCGTTGGCAAGATACTGCATAATAGTATCGCTTGTCTCGGTGGAATTTACCTGTCTTACAACTGTAGGTTCATATTCCTTTACAATATTGCCGTTATCATCAACAAGTGCCTTTACAACTCTCGGCTGCATGAGATTACCGCCGTTTGCAACGGCAGACACTGCACGGATAAGCGACAAAGGTGTAATCTTAAATGTCTGCCCGAAGGAATAAACCGCAAGTTCTGTCTGGTTAAAGCCGTTAAAATCGCTATGGTAAATACTGTCAACTTCCCCTGCGAGGTCGATACCGGTCTTATCCATAAAGCCGTATGACTCAAAGTATTTATAGAAGTTTTCTCTTCCTACTGCTTCGGCAAGCTCCATGAATACGGGGTTACATGAATTCTGAAGCCCAAGCTCGAAGTTTTCAAGGCCGTGTCCCCTTGTGAGGTGACAGCTGATATTATATCCGCCTATGTTCTTAGAGCCCGTACAGTTAAACTGATATGCGGGATTTGTCATAGGCAGATCTTCTTCAAGTGCCATGGCACTTGTTATTATTTTGAAGGTAGAACCCGGTTCATAAAGCTCCGTTATTGCTTTATTCTTCCATCTTGCTTCGACAAGGTCTTTATAGAAGGTATTCTTCTGATCTTCGTCGGGCAGCGACTTTGTTCCGTCTTCATTTTCAATAAGCTCTGTACAGTATTCATCATACATAAGCTGCATTTCTTCATCCAGGCTGTACGGGTCATTGAGATCATAGTCGGGTTTATTCGACATTGCAAGTATTTCACCCGTGTTCACATCCATTATTATGCCTAAGACTCTGTTTTGTGCCTGGGTATCGGCAAGTGCCGTTTCAAGGTGTTTTTCAAGAATGGACTGAACCTGCCAGTCTATTGTCAATACTACGCCGGTTCCGTTTTCGGCACCCACATAGCTTTCATACTGAAAAGGCATATCCTGCCCCTTTGCATTTTGTGCCGTTACGATTTTTCCGGAGCTTCCCTTTAGGTATTCTTCATAGTAAGATTCAACGCCGTAAATACCCTTGTTATCTGAATTGGTAAAACCGATAACATTACTTGCAAGGTTTCCGTAGGGATAGAATCGCTTTGTGTCCTCTTCAAGATGTATGCCCTTTATATCGTTTTCTTCGACAAACAGTCTTATTTTATCGGTGATATCAGTATCAACCTTTTTCTTGATTATCTGATACTTGGATTCCTTCTTTGACATCTTGTCGAGAACAAAGGATTTTTCAACATCAAGTGTTTCACAAAGATGATTTACTATCAGATCCTTCTGTTCGTCTTCTATTTCATAAGGTGATATAAAAACAGTTTCAACCGTAGCACTCACAGCCAAAGGCTTCATGTTACGGTCATATATTGTACCCCTTCTGGGGCTTATGGTTATCGCCGTAGTATACTGGTCAAAGGCTTCCTTTTTATACTTTGTGCTTTCAACCGTCTGTAAATAGAATACTCTAAATGCAAGTGCTATCAGCAACACTGCCATTACTGATAGCACTAAAAGTACCCTACCCAAATAGGGCTTTACAGGAGACGAATTATTTTTATTGTTATTCTGAGAAGAATTGTTCATTGACAAACCGTCCTCACGTTACTCATATATCTTTGATACCGATTCTTTGAAGCTGTCAAATGTGGCATCAACTTTATGCTCGGTCTTGGTTTCTGCCGCCGACACTTCAACAGTATCTCCGCCTGAAATATCAACGTAATGCTTTACCACATCCGTGGACTTTACAAGTCCGAGTTCCGTTGTCGCCACTTCTTCAATATACTTAAGGTCATATTTCTTATCAATTTCAAACTGAAGGCTGTCATTTTCCTGCTCAAGAAGTGCTATTTCTGACTTTAGGCTGTTGGATTCATATGACAGTTCATTCATCACGGAATTGCCGTATATTACAAACATAAGCATAATGGTAAGAACCACTGCGTAGAAAACAAATCTTACGGGAAAAGGACTTGCTTTTACTCTTTTTTTGACAATTATGGGAGCATTTGCCTTTTCTCTATTTTTTCTGCGTGTTCTTTCAAGAGTGGAAGTTCCGGTTCTTGTCGAAACCCTTTCATCCCTCAATGCAGAAGCAGATGTTCTTCTTACACCATTATATTGTGCTTCTCTTGAATTTATGTTATTTGTAACATTCATTCTTGTAGCTTCTGTCATTAACCGTAAACCTCACTTATATTTTTAAATCTTTTCAAGTACTCTGAGTTTCGCACTTCTGGACCTTGGATTTTCATCAAGCTCCTGTTGGGAAGGAAGTATGGGCTTCTTTGTAATTACCCGTCCTTCTGCCTTCTTTCCGCACACACAAACAGGAAAATCAGGCGGACAAGTACAGCCAACCGTTTTTTCAAGGAATGTATGCTTTACGATTCTGTCCTCAAGGGAATGGAATGTAATAATTGCCATTCTGCCCCCGGGACTCAGCATGGGAAAGAAATTGTTTATTGTGTCGGAGATTATATTTAGCTCTCCGTTGACTTCAATTCTTATAGCCTGAAAGGTTCTCTTTGCCGGGTGCGGACCGTCCTGCTTATTTTTTGCAGGTATTCCGCTTTTGATTATTTCCGAAAGCTCGAGAGTTGTTTCAATGAGCTTTTCTTCTCTGTACTTTACGATTTTTCTGGCTATGGAGGAAGCGTATCTTTCCTCACCGTACATATCTATAATCTTCGCAAGTTCCCTCTCGGAGTAGGTATTAACAACATCATATGCCGTCATTTCCTCACTCCTGTCCATTCTCATATCGAGAGGGGCGTCCTGCATGTAGGAAAAACCGCGGGTGGCGTCATCGAGTTGAAAGGAGGAAACTCCAAGGTCCGCCACCACGCCGTCAATCCTATCAATACCATGCGATTTTAATACTTCGGCACCGTCTACAAAATTCGTGTGAACAAGCATTATTCTGTCACCGTATTTTGCGAGTCTCTCTTTTGCTTTTCCGAGAGCATACTCATCTCTGTCGATACCGATAAGCCTTCCCTTTTCGGAAAGTCTTGAGGCTATCAGGTTTGAATGTCCCGCACCGCCAAGAGTACAGTCGACATACACACCGTCAGGCTTTATATTTAAACTGTCTACCGTTTCATTTAGAAGCACCGAATAGTGCCCGAAATTTTCCTGCAATGCTTTATCTCCCAAAAATACGTTTTAGCAAAGACCGAGATGTATCTTCTTACTCTGCTCTTTGAGCTTTTCGATATCGAACTTTTCAGTTTCTGCTTCGACATCTTCTGTGCCCCAGATTTCAACGTATTTTCTCATACCGATGAAAGAGATTTCCTTCACAAGGTTAGCAAATGCTCTATGGTCGGCACTTATGCTGATTCGTCCCTGCGTATCTACATCTGTCGGCATTGCGTTTTTCATGATATATCTCTTCATGTCGCTTATATCTTCTGTTTCACCCAGAGTATCCAGCTTTTCCATGAAGTTTATCCATTCTTCTTCGGAGTACATAACGAGAAACTTAGAAAAGGTCTTGGCAATAATAACGCTTGAGCCTAAATCGGCACGGAACTTTGCGGGAACAAACACTCGTCCCTTTGCATCCAAGGTATGTTTAAACTCACCCGTAAGCATATTCCGCACCTCCTTTTGACTTTCTCGTCGATGAAAACACTGCACTTTCGCTCTTTTTTAATCCATTTTCATCGTTTTTGCTCCACTAAGATGGTTATATTATAATATACTGCTCTTATTTTTGCAATAGGTTTACATAAAAAAATTCGTCAATTACGGCAATTTAATTTTAAACTTTTTGTAAACAAAGAATGGGTGTTCTATTTTGTTGTAAAATATGACAAAAAAGGCAGTTTTGTTATGTGCAATTTTACTTTTCAGTTTTTTTATTAAAAATACAACGGCAAAAAAAGAAAGAGAACGACAAGATTTGTCGTTCTCTAAAGTCTGTTTATTGGTGTTTAAGATTTCAATTTCGCATAAGCCTTAGCTCTGTTTACATTATTGAGTATCTGCTTACGAAGTCTTATGGACTTGGGTGTTACCTCGATAAGTTCATCCTCATTGATAAATTCGATAGCCTCTTCAAGGGAGTGAATTTTAGGAGGTACAAGTCTGAGTGCTTCATCGGCACCGGTTGAACGTACAGCCGTCATATGCTTCTTCTTGCAAGGATTGATTACGATATCATCCGTCTTCGCATTCTCGCCGACAATCTGACCTTCATAAACATCCTGTGCAGGCACTACAAACATCTGACCTCTGTCCTGTACATTATAGATACCGTAAGAGGTTGTCTTACCTGTTTCGTATGCAACAAGTGAGCCTGTGGTTCTCTTTGTAATTTCGCCTCTATATGGTGTATATTCGAGGAACATGGAGTTGATTATACCCTCGCCTCTTGTATCGGTAAGAAATTCATTTCTGTAGCCGAAAAGTCCGCGGGTAGGAATATGGAATACAACATGCATTCTGTCGCCTCTGGGTGACATATCAATAAGCTCGCCTTTTCTTGCACCAAGCTTTTCGATAACCGAGCCCATATATTCCTGAGGAACATCGCAGCTTACTTCTTCCATGGGTTCCATCTTTACGCCGTCAATTTCCTTAAAAAGAACCTTGGGTGCACTTACCTGAAATTCATAGCCTTCACGTCTCATTGTTTCAATAAGAATTGAAAGGTGCATTTCGCCTCTGCCCATTACTCTGAAGGCTTCTGTGGAATCTGAATCCTCAACCTTGAGGGAGATATCCTTGAGAAGCTCACGGTAGAGTCTTGCACGAAGGTGACGTGAGGTACAGAATTTACCCTCTGTTCCCGCAAAGGGTGAGTCGTTTACCGAGAATGTCATCTCGAGTGTAGGCTCTGAAATCTTACAGAAAGGAAGGGGCTCTACGTTCTGTGTATCGCAAAGCGTATCGCCGATTGTTACCTCTTCTATACCCGAAAGGCATACGATTTCTCCCGCCTTTGCCTCGTCAACATTAACTCTCTTTAATCCGTCGATAGTGAGAAGGTTTACAATCTTTGCGTTATAGTTATTATGAATACCGTGGTGGTGGCAGACGGTCACCTGCATACCCTTCTTTACGGTACCTCTTTCAATTCTGCCTGTTGCAATACGACCGATAAAGTTATCATAGTCGATATTGGAAACGAGCATCTGAGCAGGGCCCTCTTCGTCAACATCGGGACCGGGTACGTGATTTATAATCTGTTCAAACAAAGGTACAAGGTTTTCTTCCTGAATATCGGGCGAGAGACTGGCTGTACCGTTACGTCCCGAGCAGAATACAACGGGGCTGTCGAGCTGTTCATCGGTTGCATCAAGAGCAATGAGAAGTTCAAGCACTTCGTCAACAACTTCTACAGGACGTGCACCGGGTCTGTCAACCTTATTTACAACGATAATTACCTTATGGCCGAGTTCAAGTGCCTTCTGAAGAACAAATCTTGTCTGGGGCATTGTGCCTTCAAAGGCATCAACGAGAAGAAGTACGCCGTCAACCATTTTGAGGATTCTTTCAACTTCACCGCCAAAGTCAGCATGGCCGGGGGTATCTACAACATTTATTTTAATATCGTTATAGATAATGGAGGTATTCTTTGCAAGGATTGTGATACCTCTCTCACGTTCAAGGTCGTTACTGTCCATTACTCTGTCGTCAACAACTTCGTTCTGTCTGAATGTTCCCGACTGCTTGAGCATTTCGTCAACAAGGGTTGTCTTACCGTGGTCAACATGGGCAACGATTGCTACGTTTCTGATATCATTTCTAATCATCAAATTTCACCTGATTTTTCAAATTCGTTGTTTACCAAAAATAGATTATACAACAAAAATGCGGTAAAATCAACAAGTAACTTGTAATTTACCGCATTATTTTTCAATATTTACAATTTTACCTATATTTTCCTATTCCGAGAACAGCTCGGTAGAAAGATATCTGTCGCCTATATCCGGAAGAAGAACAACTATCGTTTTATCCTCATTCCCCGCCCTTTTGGCAATCTCCGTTGCCGCATAAAGTGCCGCACCCGAGGATATACCCACAAGTATTCCCTCTTTCTTTGCAAGGGTTCTTGCAGCATCATAAGCATTATCGTGATGAACGGGAATTATCTCGTCATAAACCTTGGTATCAAGGATTTCGGGCACAAAGCCTGCACCTATGCCCTGAAGCTTATGAGCACCTGCCCTTCCTTCCGAAAGATAAGGGCTGTCGGTGGGTTCAACGGCGACGATTTTTACATCGGGGTTCTTTTCCTTAAGATACTTGCCGACACCTGTTATCGTTCCGCCTGTACCAACACCTGCGACGAAAATATCCACTTTGCCGTCAGTATCGTTCCAGATTTCGGGACCTGTTGTGAGATAGTGTGCCTTTGGATTTTCGGGGTTTACAAACTGACCTGCAAGAATACTGTCTGGAATCTCGGAAAGAAGCTCGTTTGCCCTCTCAATAGCACCGTTCATACCATATTTGCCGTCGGTAAGCACCACCTCTGCACCAAAGGCACGGATGAGTTTTATACGTTCAACACTCATTGTATCGGGCATTGTGAGAATCACTCTATAGCCTTTGGATGCCGCAATTGCCGCAAGTCCTATGCCTGTATTACCGCTGGTGGGTTCAATGATTGTTGCACCCTTTTTAAGCTTTCCTGCTTTTTCCGCTGCTTCAATCATCTGTCTTGCAACCCTGTCCTTGGCAGAGCCTGCGGGGTTTTTGCCTTCAAGCTTACATAGGATTGTTGCAGTACAGTTATTCTCTTTTGCATAATTTGAAATCTCAAGAAGCGGTGTATTACCCACAAGCTCTAAGATGTTTTTATAAATTTTCATATATTCTCCAATCACTCAAACAGCGAGCTGAAATCTACGGGGTTACCGTTTTCATCGACAAACTGAGGCTGTTCGTTTTTGTCATCGACATTTCCTTGGGCGTTATTTATCTCGGGAGCATTCTGCACCGGATTATCCTGCTGTTCAAGGTAGCTTTCAAGTGTCATGGATATTCCTGTTTTTATGTCATAAAACACGAATACTTTTTCCTTGATATGTTCCAAGGGTGACCAATCGGAAATATCATTGCCGGTAAAGTCAAGCTCCAGTAAGGATTCGGGACTATAATCAGAAAGTGCCGATACATCCGTAATTCCGTTACGTGCGAAATATCCAAAACAAAGCTTCGAATACTCTCTGACAAAGGAAACATCTTCAATCTTTGTATCGTAAATCTCAAAAATTTCAATATTCTTGAACTTTTTAAGGTCATTAAGGGAATCGCCCTCATTAAAGACAAATTCCGATTTCAAGAGATAGCCATTTGCGGTTTCTTGGAAATCAGGCTCATATGCCGCATCCGACAAACAAAGGTCTACATAATCGATATAACCTATAAAAACGCTGTTATCATATCCGTCACACGGACCGAGGGCAATATAATGGACATTATCTATATCCTGCTGTGTTACTTCCTGCACTTCTTTTCCAAGGGCATTTGCAAAAGCATGCAAAAACGATTTATTTTCAAAGCCAAGAACCTGAGCCGAAGCAGAAAGAGCTGTGTCGTCTACCTCGCCCAAAGGGGTTATATTGAGTTCTATTTCGGGCGTTTCCTGTTTAGCGGTATCTCCGTTATCCTTGGCGGCATCCGGCTGTTTTTTGATTACCTGTGCTGACTGTACGGGCGGTTTGGCATTTTCTTTTTCACTATTCTTTTTACTGTTGGCACTTACACATATTGATACAATCATAAAAACCACAAACGCGGCAAGAACTACTGCCATTACTACGTCTTCACGCTTAAATTTGTGACTGCCTTTATTATTCTGGCTATTCATATATTATCATCCTTTCAAATCAAGTGAATTATACTACTTTTTTATAGGTTTGTCAATTTTTTTAAAAAAGCACTTGACAAAACGCGACTACATGTGTAGAATAGTTATAGACTACAAGCGTAGTCGCAAATGATAATGCATTTTCATTTTATTTTGAAAGGACTGTTTTTATGTCAATCGAAAACATAAGTATTGGCGATGGCGAACTTGAGATTATGAAGGTAATCTGGTCAAAAGACGAAGCTGTCAGCACACAGGAAATAACAAAGGCTGTTGAGGCAAAAGGGTGGAAAAGAACCACAATTTCCACTTTTCTCTCACGTCTCGTGGAAAAAGGAGCCCTTGTCAGCGAAAAACAGGGTAACAACTATTTCTACCGTCCTCTTATTTCAAAGAGAGACTACAGTTCCATGAAGGCAAAAAGCCTTATTTCATCGCTCTTTGACGGCTCTGCAAAACAGCTTTGTGCTTCGCTTTTTGAAGACGGAAACCTGTCGCAGAAGGACATAGAAGAGCTTCGTGCCATATTTACAAAGGATGATAACAATGATTGAGTATGTTTTTGGCAGAATTATTATTCTATCGGTAACAGGTGCTCTGCTTTCTCTGTTTTTGCTGTTAATCAGACCGATTACAAAAAAAGCATTTTCGAGCAGGTGGCACTACTACACATATGTGTTAGCAATGCTTGTGTTTTTGATTCCTTTATCGATAAGAATTCCCGAATCTGTCACAGAAAATGAAAGCGGTTTGATTCATTCGGCAAACAATGAGGTACTGCAAAAAGAAAACAACGCCGGCATAATTGTCATTACAAGAGCCGATTCTTACACATCTGACGTTGCTGATATTGAGAATCCTACGAAAGATAAAGAAAGCCTTGACTTTGAGTCTGTTTTCATGCAAATATCCAAATACGCATTTTACATATGGCTTTTCGGTACGGTTCTTTATTTATCTTTTTCCGTAATTTCTCATTTTGTATTTGTAAAGAAAGCCATGACGTTTTCAACAAAAGACGTCATGGGAATATATGCCGAATCCCCCGGCAGGTCAATCAAAGTAACAAAAACCGATTACGTCTCATCCCCTGTTCTTGTCGGTATATTAAAGGCTCGGCTTTTTATTCCAAACGGGGAGTTTTCGGATGAAACCCTTGACAACGTAATGCTTCATGAATATGTTCATGTAAAACGAAACGATATTGCCGTCAAATGGTTATGTCTGATTTCAAAATCGGTTCATTGGTTCAATCCCTTTGTGCACATTCTTTCACATTTTATCGAAACAGAATGCGAGATTTCCTGCGACATGGCGGCAACTCGTCATCTTGACAACGACGGTATAAAGAATTACTGCGAAACAATCCTTTCACTCATAACCGCAAAGAACAAAATTTCATCCACAGTACTTTGTGCAGGCGGTACAAAGAAAACACTTGAAAGGAGATTCAAAGCAATTATGGAAAAGAAAAAGACAAGCAAAAAGATTGCCGTAATATCGGTTATTATTGCCGCAACTATCACTCTCGGTGCAATTACGGTAAGTGCATTCCTTGGCGGCAAAGCAAATGAACAAATGAAAAAAGACAACACCTTTTCTGCTACAATAGCTGACCCAAAAGAGCCTTATAAGGCACAAGAAAAAAACAGTCAGAATGCAGAAGTTCCTGAAGTTGACGATAAAACTACGGAAGAAAGCAATAATGAAAACACCATTCTTTACAGGGTTGTTGACAGCAACGATGAAATCGCGACACTAAGAGTTGTTGAGGTCGGAAATAAGGCTGAAATCAGTGCCGGTTTTGACGAACAGAGACACCCTGCCGTTGACTACCGTCTCAAGTCGGGAACACCTGTTGCAAGTCCCTTTGACGGCGAAATCATAACAGCCGAATATACTTCAGACAAGGGCAATCACATTGAAATACTTTGTTTTGACGGTACAACGAGTGTATTATTTGCACATCTTGAAAAGATGAATGTTGTTATCGGTGACAAGGTTAATGCCGGTGACATTATAGGTACTGTCGGCTCAACGGGAATGGCTACCGGGCCTCATCTTCATGTTGAATACTACCAAGACGGTCAGACGGTAAATCCTGTGGGAATACTTATTGTTGAGGAAAACGGAGACATTACCGCGGTTGCATCACAGCCTGAGTTGATAATTGATTAAATCATAAAGGAGTCCCGACGGGACTCCTTTTATTATACTCTATTCACCCAAAACAGCGTTTCTTATCATGCCTTTTATTTCAAAGATATCCTTATCAAGCACAACTGCCAGTTCCTCTGACAAAGCCTTTTCAACAATGGCAAGATAATGCTCTTCGGTTTGTCTTAGCTTTTTACCTTCTTCGGTACATTTTTTCTCACGGACAAGTATTTCCTTAAGCACCGCGGCCGTGCCCTCCACACTGTTATCCGACAGCATCTGCTGAAAATGAGCTGCAAGCAGTGCGGGTTGTCTTGTGGTAAATTCAGAAGCCGGTTTATCTTTCAGCATTTCAAGACATTCCTCTGCCTTCTTTTTTGACATTATGCCTCTGATATTTACATCCGAATCAACAGGCACATACACAACTTCGTTACCGTTTGAGAAAAGATAACGGAGTTTATAATACTTTTTATCCGATTCCTTGACAAATGAGGGAGTTTCAACAGCCTCGACAGTGCAGACTGCATTTGTTTTATATACTACCTTTTCACCTACAGAAAACAAATTTCTCTCTCCTTTGCCGTTTACTATACATATTCTACCATATTTAAACATTAATTTCAAAGGCACTTTTGCACAAACTTTTCAGCAAAACCAGAGAACAAATTGACGATTACACGCCATTTTGCGTTTTTTAACAAAAAAGGGTTTACTTTTCAATGCACAAGTGATAGTATATCTATAAAAGGGAGGAATTAAAATGAACGTTTTAGCTATAGGAAACAGCTTTTCTCAGGATGCGACAAGATACTTACACCAGGTTGCAAAGTCTGCAGGTGTTTATCTTGAAGTATTCAATCTTGAAATCGGAGGCTGTCCCCTTTCAAAGCACTTCAGAAACATCAAAGCAGATGCAAAAGCATATGCCTTTGAATTCAACGGCATATACACAGGCTTTCAAATGAGCATAAGCGAGGCTGTTTTATCCCGTGATTGGGACTACATCACAATTCAGCAGGTAAGCACCCAGAGTCCTAAATACGAAACATACCAGCCTTACCTCAATTTCTGCGTAGACTATTTCAGAGAAAACTGCCCTAAGGCAAAGGTTCTTCTCCAGCAGGTTTGGTCATATGAAAACGGAGGACCTCAGATAACAAACTGGACAAAGTACAACGATACAGACGAAATGTTCGCCGACACAAAGGCAAGCTACGACAAGGCTCTTGCAGATTCAAAGGCTGACGGACTTATCCGTTCGGGTGAAGTTATGCTTGAACTTATGCATGGCGGTTTCAAGGTACACAGAGACGGCTTCCATGCTTCTCTCGGTCTTGCAAGATATGCCATTGCTCTTACATGGTTTGCAACTCTTACAGGCAGAGATGTTGATACGGTAACATTTAAGGATTTCGACGAGCCTGTAACAGACGAGGAAATTGCAGCGGCAAAAGCAGCTGTCAAGAAGGTTCTCGGCAAATAATCACACAAAAAAAGAACGGCGATGCCGTTCTTTTTATATACCTGAGGCACCCTTTCGGGTGCCTCGTTTTTGTTATGCTTTTTTGTTAAGCTTCAACGTACTTATGATATACGTTTGTCTTACCTTCACTGTCGATTTCAACAACAGTACCGCCGTTCAAATCTTCGTGGTAGTAGTTACCTATACCTGTCTTAAGTGCATATGTAAGACGTACACCTTCATAAAGAATTGACGAGCAGTTATAGTGGTCATGTCCGCAGAGGTAGAGCTTTGTAGAACCAAGGCTCTTAATCAGATCAAACGCACCAAAGTCAACAGGATGACAGCAAACACTCTCATGATTTACACCGAAAGCTTCATAGCCGTCTCTCCAAGTACCTGTAGAGGAATCATACGCCGCATTATAAGCCTCTTCGAATGCCTTTATCGGAATATGTGCAATAATAGAGGATTCGTTACAGCCTCTCTTCTGAAGTGCCTTTATCTGCTTTTCATACCATGCGAGCTGGTCTTCGGTAAGTGCACCCCAGGACTCTGTGCCGTTATAATCCATTTTATTATGAGTATCCATCATAACAAGTGCGTGAACAGGCTCACCGTTCTGCTGTATTTCAATTACAAAGTTACCGTTACCGAGTTCTTCTGGACCTTCGTTATAAATGAAGTTGTCATATGTTTTATATTCATCAACAACATTCTGTACGATTGTCGCTCCGCTTTCATTATCATGGTTACCCCATACTACTGTCCAAGGAATACCGTAGGAGTCGATAAGGTCAGCAAAGTTTGTATATGCAACATCACAGAAGCCCGCAACGGAAATGTCACCGCTTACTGTAATGAGGTCGGGATTGGATTCGGTTACAAGTGTCTGAATTGTGTTTCTGAGAACAGTTGCTGCTTCTCCCTGCCATTCGGAATCCGACATCTGGGGGTCTGTAATATTAAGTATTACAAAGTCCTCATTTTCATCCTTCTGAAGAGTAAGCGTTACAATTTCTTCCTCTTCTTCCTCAGGTCTTATTACCGTTCCCTCTTCTTTTCCGCATACCGCCAAAATCTTATTGATATATATTATCTGGTCATTCGAGCAACCTGCGTATCCGCCGTCACGGATTGCTTCTGCAACGTCGCAGATACTTCTTTCAATGGGATATCCGTAATAGGTTACGCCGTCAACTACCGTGAAAGGACGTGCAACAAGTGTTGTCTGGTAATGTGCTTCGGGAATGTTATAAAGCACGGCTGTGATATATGTATTCACATCATCCGTATTAAACACCTTATCAGTTCCGTCTGTGTCCTTATTATACGCGTATATCTTGGTAACATCTGTATCCATATAGAAGTCATAGGGGTTAATATCCTTTGCTTCAAGCATATCGTATCTTGTAGCAACCCAGCCTACCTGTGTTGCGCCTTCATATACGGTAGATGTCATATAACTTCTGAATCTCATGCCGATAGGATCATCGGTTCTTATGGCATTTACGTTTTCGGAAACAGGAGCATTGGGGTCAAGCTCGGATTCTTTCCAAATCATAAAGAATCTTGCATCGCCGCCGACAACTACTGTACCCTCAAGCATATTTGTACCTGCCTTATCGTAAGCAAGGCCGACTAAATCCATACCGCCGAGAGGTGTTCTTATGTTAGAGATAAGCTCATCCACGGTAATGCCGCTTGTAGATACATTTGAAAGAACTACATCCTTTGCAACAGGGTTATTATTTGCTCTGAGTGTAACCTCTGCCGTGAAAGGCTTGAAGTAGAGCATGATATCATCGTATGCAATAGTGGACTTTGAAGAAAGTATGTCATAGAAGAGGTACATCTGAACAGAGCCGAGACCGTATTCGCTGTTTTCTGCTGTAGACCAGGTTACAGAGAACTCATTCCATTCGCCTGCCGTAAAGTCGGTAAACTGATAGTTATAACCGCCCGAAAGACCGCCGTCACCATTATAGAGGTTAGGTCTTACTTCAAAGATTGCGTTCTGAATATCTGTGCCGTACTTAACTTTACCTGTGATTGTATATGTACCTGCTGTCTGATACTGGTACTGTGAAGCACCCGAGCCCATAGCGTACATAGAAAGGTTTGTAAGCTGCTGGGATGCGCCGTAAGCATTGTTTGCTGTGGGAGCTTCAAAGTATGTGTTGCCGTTTTCGGTTTTTGCGTATTCTGCAGGAATCCACATGGAGCTTGCGTCAAGTGCAATACCGAGTTCAGATGTTGTAAACTGAAGTCCCATTATACCGCCAAAGTTATAATCGGGATTGATTGTTGCACCGAGAGCTGTTGCTGCAGGCCATCTGTTAACCTTTTCAGTTGCAAAGGTTCCTTCAAAGTCTGCTCTCTGAATAAGCATACCCTTTTCGGCATCCATCCAATTGTTAGTTTCCCATGTGATGAAGAATGTTGTATCTGCATCGAGAACTACTGTATCGGAAAGTGCGTACTTCTTAGAGCCGTCTTCACTTGTGATACCTGTTGCGAGCATTGTTGTATCTTCTGTATTAACAAGAGCGATAAGGTCGGAAACAAGCATACCCTTGGAGGAAACTTCTACAGTTGTTTCATTTACTTCAAGGTTTGTGCCGGGCTTCAATGTTACGTTAACCTTACTGGGCTTATAGTAAACCTTAACGTCATCGTAGCAGATATAAGCACCGCTTACAGCACTTGATTCATTTGTCTGTGCATAGAGAAGCACATGACCGAGAGATTCACCTTCAGATACGTCATAGTCCGAAAGGTCAACCTGATATGTTACTGTTGTCCAGCCGGAAGAATCGGGACGTTCTGTGGAATAAAGTCTGATATTCTGTTTAACAGTTGCGTGATCCTTAACTGTCTGAGGGTCAATAAAGAGGTTATTTACTGTGATATCACCTATTGTCTTAATCTTATATGTGATAGTAAACACACCTGCTGTATCTGCCCAGTTAGCCCAGTCACCGTCGAATGTGGAGTAAATAGACCAGCTGTTATATGTGCTGTCATGAGGTTCGGTATAGTATCTGTTACCGTTTGCTTCAGAAACGATAAGAGGAGAGTTGGCAGGAGTCCAGGTTGTAGAACCGCCGATATCCTCTGTGCCCCACATGAAGTAGCACTTTTCAAAGCACTTCCAATCGGGGTTAGTAACAGCACCCGCTGCTCTTACGTCTGCCCATCTTGTCTGAGGTGCGGAAGAAAGTGTTCCGTCCCAATTTACATTAAAGAGAAGTGTGCCATAGCCTTCATCGTACCAGGGTGTATCGTCAACTACGATATCGCCGCCCCAGATGAGGTAGATTTCGGTAACTTCTGAAGGTTTTACGATATAATCTGCACCGAGAAGCTCGCCGTTTGCAGTGAGAGATGCACCGAGAAGATATTTTGTGGAAGCAGAGGTATCTACCTGTGCTATAACATTGCCTATCTTATCACCGTTTACAGCATCAACGCTTACAACTGTATCAGAAACATTTGCATTGCCGTTAGCTCTTACGGTAACGTCTGCCTTTGTGTTCTTATAATAAACGCTTATATTATCAAACATGAACTTACCTTCAGCAGATGCCTTACTTGAAAGCATTCTCAAGTAGTCTGAAGCATAGGTGTCGTTTGAAATATAGTTTGTATCATTAAGGTCATCAACAACATATGTGATTCTTGTCCATGTGCTGTCAACTTCTTCGCTTGTAAGAGTACCGAAGGTATAACCTGAATGTACATAGAAAGCAGCATCGCTTGCAGTATTATAATCAAACACAAATGTATACTGACCTGCACCTACATACGAGTTTCTGAAATAGAGAGACATTGCAGAGGATGTAGTTGCCGTCAAAGAACCGCTAGTCATCGAAGCAGTACCTGCATCCTTAAGACCGATTCTGAATCCTTTTGAAGCGTAAACAGGATTTACTCTACCGACACCGGATACTGCAACACCTGCTGTAGCAGAGCCGTCAAGTCTTCCGCTTGTAATGGAAGAAATATCGGAAGAAGCAACTGCCGAGCCGTCGTTCTTTGTAGCAAAGTCTACGGTATAGAGAAGTGTGCCCTTTTCTTCATCTGTCCATTCGTCTGCGGGTTCATCACCGCCGCCCGAAGAAGGTGGTGTCCAGCCTGTAGGCTGATAGTAAACGGTGATATTATCATACATTGTGGGTGCTGTGCTGCAATGGAAACGGATATTATCTGTACCGTAACTGGAACAGCTTGTGGAGCTTGACTCTGTTACACCGGCTGCTGTGTGAGTTGTTACAAACCATGTACCGTCTACTGCTGTTGCTGTGGGAACAACATCAGGATTATAACTACCTCTTGTGGCATTATATGCTACTGTATTTGTATTAAACTCAAATATATATGTACCGTCGCCAACATAAATCTGACCGAATATAAGTGAGTCGCCTGAGCCTGAAAGCGTAAGATACTTATTATCAGTACCTGCAATCGAAGCACCCGAGCCTGCCTTAACATTAATTCTTGTATTTACCGTATAGTTGGGGTTTACTCTACCAACGGAACTTACCGCAACACCGGCGGAAGCAGGAGAAGAGTCTGCTCTGCCGCTTGTTATAGCTGAAACATCTGCTGTTTCAACAGCTGTACCGTCATTCTTTGTTTCAAAGTCCACCATAAAGAGCTTATAGCCTTTAGCAGTGTTTGCCCATTCGTCTTCTACAGGCTCTTCGGGTTCCTCTGTTGCAGGAGCCTTATAGTAAACCGTAATGTTATCAATATAAATTCTGTCATCAGCAGAGAAAGGATTATTATTATAACCTTCTGTTGTAAATCTTGTACGGTTTACATTTCCGTGTGTGCAGGATGCGTGTTCATGTGTTTCGGAAAGGTCTACCCATTCGCCTCTGCTAAGGTAAGAAGAATCCATATATTCGAGACCCAAGGTTTCATATCTGATTCTGTCTACTGTATTTGTACCCTTCTGAACAAACTTATAGCTTGTTTCAATAATATACTTGCCTTCACCGTCATAGAATCCGCCGAGATAAAGGGAAATATCGCCGTGCGAAGCATCGGAAGCAACAGAGAGATACTTATTATCGCCCTCTGTTATAATTTCTGTCTTAGAGTTATCTATGTAATTGAAGGAAATTCTGTACTCACTGCCGTCAACATCGGGGTTGATTCTTCCTATGTCGGAAACAAGCTCACCGTTTGAGGGGTTATTATCAAGTCTGTCCTTGATAGTATCCCAGCTTGAAGAGTCAATTGCCTTTTTATCATCCTTTGCGGTAAAGTCAATAGTAAAGAGTTTTGTACCCTTTTCTTCGTCTTCCCAGACATCGTTTGTTTCGATGTCAGGGTTGAGCATTGAGTCATAGTCTACGCTTTCGTCGTAATACCAAACCTTGATATCATCGAGGTAAAGCTTATCGGAGGTGGAATAGTTACCAGCAGCGTAGAACATTACTCTTGAGTAGGAAGGAATTGAAGAAACCTCAAAGGTTGCAGTTTCTGTCACCCATGTGTCAAAGGTATAAGCGTCTGTGCCGCCTTCAACAGGTGTAAGTGTATTATAGGTGATATTATTTGCAGTAGTCGCACCTGTTGAAACGAGCTTATACTTATATTCAAACACATATGTACCTGTCTTTGTATAGGTATTACCGAGGTACAGTGAAATCTGATTACTTCCGTTTGAATTTAAGGAAAGGTACTTATTTCCGTTTTCATCACAAATAGCAGCCGAACCGCTTGTGGTGTATCTAAAACCTACATCATAGTTGCCTGCAACGTCGGGATTGAGTCTACCAAGTCCCGAAACGAGTTCGCCCGAACCTGTTGAATATGAACCAAGGGAAATGCCATCGTATGCGGCAGCTGCAACTGCGTTGCCGTCGTTAGCCTTATCGAAATCCATATTAAAGAGAAGTGTACCCTTTTCAAGGTCATACCATGTTTCGGTTACGGGTTCTTCTTCTTCTCCGCCCTCATCGGGAGCTGTCCAGCCGTCGGGCTTATAGAAGAGTGCAACATCGTCAATGGAGTATGTGCCGGGTGCAGAGGAAGCATACATTCTGATATAGTCGTTACTTCCCTGCTCTGCAATATCAATTGTATATGCGGCAGTAGTCCACTGCGAGTCAACGGGTGTTTCTGTAACAGTTCCGCCTGTATAACCTGAGTGAATGGTATATTCAGTATCAGCGTTATGGTTAAACACGAGGGTATATGCACCGTCACCGACAAAGGGATTGGCAACCATTACGGAAGATCTTGTTGATGTTGTATGCTTAAAATACTTATCGTCTGTACCTTCAACAGTAGGTGTTCCGCCATCCTTAAAGGAGTACTTGAAGGTATCGGCATAGGAAGCATAGTCGGGGTTTACTCGACCGATTGCCGAAAGGTAAAGACCATTTGAAGCAACATTATCATTTGAGCCGTCAATTCTTGCTGAAAGCTGTGAAAGTGCGGCTGTAGTGTACTTTGTATCGCCGTCAAGGTCGATTACAAAGAGCTTGATACCCATATCGGCATCATACCATATGTCTTCATCAGCAAGGTCTGCTGTTTCTTCGGGTGCTGCAACGTATGTATCAACTACATCGTTTTCAATGGTATCATCAACAGCCGTTACCGCAGAGGGCAAAGCAAAGCTGACTGTGGAAAGAACCATCATTACAGCGAGAAGCAAGCTTAAAAACTTTTTCATACCAAAGTCTCCTTTTTTAGGTGCAATTTCAAACAATACACCCCTATAAATATACACCTTATTGTACCATTTTCACAAATATATGTCAACATCATACCCGCAAAAAACATACATCTGACAAAAACACCAAAAAAACAGATATCTGCGGCAACTTGACATAAAAAAAGACACACCCGAAGGTGTGTCTTTCTCAAAATCTGAATATAAATTCAATTAAATGAAGGGGTTAACGCCTGATGCTTCAGGGTCTACCTTATCAAGGATAGAAATGTAGTATTCCTGAACTTCATAGCTGAAACCGTTCCAAAGTTCGCCGTTTTCGTTGTAAGCGTCATTGATGTAATCAAAGATGCTCTTTTCAACTGCGTCACCGTAGTATACTTCGCCGTCAACCTTTACGAAAGGACGAGCAACGAGCAATTCGCCGAGCTTTTCAGCGGAAGGAAGTCCGTCGTCTTCAGTTTCAGAGAAGTAGAGAACTGCTGTGAAGATCTTGTTTTCAGCATCTTCACCGAAGAAATCCTTGAGGTCTGTGCCGTTCTGACGGCCGTAACCTGTAACCTTCTTACCTGTCCAGTCGAGTGTGAGTTCAGCGTCATCAACAAGGAGCTTCTTTCTTGTAACAACCCAACCGTAGTCAGTAATGTTTTCAAGTTCGCTTGACTTCAAGGAAGCCTTGAATCTGATACCCATGGGATCATCATTTCTGAGAGAAACTTCATTGGATGTTTCAGGAGCAACATCTGCGCCTTCCTTAACTTCAAGAGCAAGTTCGAGCTGGCAGTCGCAAGGAACTGCAACTGTTTCATCAAGACCGTATACCTTTTCGCCGAGCTTAACGCCTGTTACATTGTAGCCCTGAACCTTAACGCCATCAACGAGTGTAGAAACGAGAACGCCTGCTGTGTCAACGTCTGTCTTTGTAGCAACTACTACGCCGTTTGCAAGGAGATCAACGTCAGCCTTGAAGGGCTTGAAGTAGATGTATGCGTTATCGAAGCAAACTGTTGCAACGTTTGTTGCGGAGAAGTTGAAGTTTGCCCATGTGCCGGAAGGCATATTGCCGTCAGCTTCGAGAACTGTCTGAGAAATAACTGTTTCCCAAACGCCGATAGCACCTGTGTTTGCCTGAATCATTGTCTTGGGAGAACCAATAACCTTAGATTCAGAACCTTCACCGAGCATTACGTCAAACATGTATGTGTATGTACCTGCTTCACCCTGTACATTACCAAAGTTGGAGTTTGTAACCTGAGACCACTGAGTTGTGTTGGAACCTGTAATATAGTGGTTGCCGTTTGCATCAACAGCCATTACCTGGTCAACTCTGGGAGATTCGTTAGAAATGAAACGGATTCTGAAGTTCACGCCTTCAAATCTGGAATCATAATAGGAAGCAACTTCTTCAACATATGCACCGTGCTGGTCAGTTGAGTTGGCAACGTCCTGAGACATACCCCACCAACCGATTGCATCTTCTCTTTCGAGGTCAACGATAACGAGTGCTTCACCGTATTCAAGGTGAACCTTGTCGTCTTCAACGAGAACAACATAGAGCTTTGCATCGGAAACGAGGTTGATAGTACCTGTGAGAGGTTCGCCGTCCTTTTCGATGGAAAGAGCTGCCTTATAACCGAAGGGAGCTGTAACATCTGCGAGAATTGCGTCAACATCTACAACAGAAGCTGTATCTTCATAAACTGTTTCTTCACCGTCAATACCAACAACTGTGAGGTTTACGGATGCGGGTCTGTAGTAGAGAGCGATATTATCGAAGCGGATGGGATTTGAAGCATCACCGTCGGTAAACCATGTGAGCATTTCATTCTGAGGTGCAGAATATTCAGAAACTACAGTATCCCACTTGTTTGCTTCGCCGCACCAAGGATCAAGAACATTAGCCTGAACGTGCTCAGTGTTATTTGCCATTGACATTGTTCTTGCAGTTGTTGCATATGCATCAGCAACTACTGTGTAATAGCCGTCCTTGCCGAATTTGTCCTTAATATTCTTAATACCAAACTGACCCCAGCCACGGCCAACTGTACTACCAACATACTTATTGCCGCCTTCAGCAAAAATAGTACCGCCTAACTTACCTGTGGAATCTGCATCTACATAAAGATTAATGCCTGCATCAGCAACTTCGGGCACATATTCGGAAGTTAAACCTCTTACTGTATTAGAAACCTGGAAATAAGTGTTAACATCAAACTGTTCAAAGTCAATGAGGAAGAGTCTCTGACCGTATTCGGAAAGGGTGTCATCATCTTCGAAGGATACATAGAACTTGGAATCTTCAACAAGATTTACTATGCTACCAACGGATTCACCGTCAGCTGTAGCAGAGAGAACTGCCTTCTTGCCGTAAGGAACTTCAAGACCTGCTGCTTCAAGAATAGTTGCTGTGGAAACACCCGCTGTAGAAACGTCTTCAGCAAGGTATTCTTCGCCCTTATAGACAAGCGTTACATCTGCTGTAAGAGGCTTGTAGTAGAGATAGAAGTTATCAAAAGCAACTTTCGAAGCGTTTACGGCACCAAATGCGTAGTAAAGATTACCGTCAGCAACATTAGGAATAAGGCTGTTGTCTGTTGCTAATGTCTGCTGAATCGCAACTGTTGTCCATTCAGCCGAGGGAGCACCATTGGTGTCAACTCTTGTCCAGCCGCCTCTTACTGTAAAGCTTTCAGGAGCAGCGGATGTTTTAGTATCAACAACAACTGTATAAATACCTGCATCGCCTCTTACATCGCCCCAGTTAGTCATATAAAGCTGAGGCCATTTGGTTTCGTTTGTACCCTCTGTATAGTGGTTACCGGAAGCATCAGATACGATCTTCTGGTCAGTAGTTGAATTATCTTCATTAACCTTAAAACGTACTCTGAAATTCTTATTTTCAAATCTAGGATCATAATAAGAAGCTGTTGTATATACCTGAGCACCGTTCATAACTACCGAGTTTTCAACATCCTGAGAGTGACCTGTCCAGTTCTGCATATCTTCTCTTTCAAAGTCGATAACCAAGAGAGCCTTACCGTAAAGTTCGCTCATGTAAGGATCCTTTGCATATGTAGGATAAAGTGTTGTATCTTCAAAGAAGTACTGTTCACCTGTGAGGAGTTCACCGCCTTCTGTGAGAGAAAGGCCGGAAAGGATATAACCTGTAGGAGCATTTACCTTTGAAGCAAGGCTTGCAGCAGTTATAGGTTCGTTTGTGGATACTTCGTATTCTTCACCTGCGATTGTGAGCTTAACAGTATTGGGTCTGTAGTAAACCTTGAGGTTATCGAAACCAACTTCTGTTGTAGCAGCGTCTGTGAAGTACCAGGACATATTATTGGAAACGCCGTCCCATTCTGCAGCGATTGTCTGCCATTCGCCGAGTTTACCTTCCCAGCCAACAAGTACTGTAGGCTTTATACCGGAATTAACCGGTTCTTGCTGTACCCAACAGTCCTGTGTTGTAGCAGCGACACCTCTCTGAGCAGAACCAAAGTCGATAACGTCCAAAACATAAGTATAAACACCGTCGGGTGCGCCGTGGCCGTACTTGA
This sequence comes from Oscillospiraceae bacterium, assembly GCA_015064895.1. Classification (GTDB taxonomy): domain Bacteria; phylum Bacillota; class Clostridia; order Oscillospirales; family CAG-382; genus UMGS1387. The sequence continues at coordinate 74,685 of SVRI01000002.1, forward strand.
TGTTTTCAACTCTTATCTGAGAATAGCCCTGACCGCCTCTGATGAACTTGTTGCCATTGGCTTCTACAATTGTGTTTGCGCCAACTTCCCAGTTCATATAGTAATTCTCGTTACCAAATGCGGGATCGTAGTCATCTGCATCAAGGATCTGTTCCAAGTACTGATGGTCTAACAATACTTCGCCAACTTCGAAATTTTCAAAGTCAACCTTAAAAATGAGTTTGCCGTATGTGGATTCATCGCCAGCTACAGCGGCGAGTTCTGCAACTTCTTCATCAACAACAGGAGCTTCAGCTACGGGAGCTTCAACTGCTGTATCAGCAGAACCTGCGAGGGAAGGAGCTGCGAAGCTTACAGTAGAGAGTATCATCATTACTGCAAGCAGGATGCTTAAAAACTTTTTCATGGTAGATTTTTCTCCTTTTCTGATTTTACCTAAATTTAAAGTTAGTTCCAAAGTCCGTCGCCGTTGATGTCAACTTCATTATCAAGGTCAAGACTTGCCATGAGAACATCTTCGGACAAGAGCAGAGTTACTTCAAATTCGGGTGATGTGTAAAACTTTTTCATACAGTTTCCTCCTTTTAGCATTTCTGTATAAAATAATACATAATTATTTTACCATTGCATCTATGATTTGTCAACACATTTTTTATGTTTTTTTATAACATTTATTCATCTTTTTTTTGACTTTGTTGTCCTTTTTTTGCATTTTGTCACAAAAAAACTTTTTTCATTATACTTCACATTTTTAACGCAAAAAAAACACGCACCCAATCGGGTGCGTGCATAAAGTTTATTTAACTTTTAATTCCAGCCATTTACTTCGTAGATGATATCTTCGATGTAGTATGCAAGGTCTTCATCTGTTTCGAGAAGGTCATAGAACCAATCTGTAAGATCACTTGATTCGGGGTCTGTAGGATCAACGAAGTAAATCTTTGCAAGTTCGTCATAGAGGCTTGTTATAATAGGTTCACCGTATGTATATGTGTCGCCTACCTTAATGAAAGGTCTTGCAACAATATCCTTATCATAGTTGGCGGAGCCGACACCGTGAAGAACACCAACCATAACGAGTTCGTCATCTGTTGAAGTTTCAAGGTATCTAACCTTATCTACGGTTTCTTCTCTCTTATAACCAACAGCTATTGCGTAGTCTGTTGCATCAACTGTAACGTCGTATTCTGTATAGCCTGCTGCTTCAACCTTATCAAGAGCTGCTACTACGAAACCGATGTCTGTAGCCTGTTCGTCAGCAGATGCGTTAAGTGCACCGCGGAAACGAACACCTGTCTTGGAGTAGTCTTCGCTTATGAGTCTTACGTCAACTTCATCCATGGATTTAACAGTAGCATCGGGCTTTTCGGGTTCAGGCTGTTCGGGAACGATGGGGGCTGATTCTTCACCGAGCTTTACGAAATGAACATAGTCGTATTCTGTAGTCATCTGGTCAAAGAGGTTGTATCTCTGAATGATTACCAGGCTTACACCTTCTGTTTTCATATCTGCAGTTAAAGGAAGGAAGTCACAGAGCCATTCGCCTTCAACAAAGAGTTCGTTCTTGCGGAATTCTTCACCGCCGCCGTAGGAATAGGAGCCTGTCGGTCTCTTGATATAGTACTTAGCACCGTATGCAGGAGACATATCGAATGTCTGAGCAGCACCTGTTCTGTCGTAGTATGTGAGTTCTTCGCCGTTAGCGGAAAGTGTGTACTTATAGCCTGTGGGGTTGGAGTCATTTGCTGCTACTTCAGCTAGATCAGGAAGATTTGTGTATCTGTACTTAACGAGTACATATTCTGCATCGTTATTTGCTGCAAGAGTTGTGTGGATGTTGTCTCTGAGAGTACCGTTTGATTCATTGGAGTGAACAGCGGGTGTTGCCCAGATTGCAGGGTCGTTAGTTGCACCTTTGTTATTTTCGCCGATTGCAACTGTATCCTGTACTCTGTAGAGGTTACCGTTCTTTGTGTACCAGCCGTTGGCGTACATCCAGGAAATAGCAGCTGTTACCTGACCGCCGCCGTTACCTACTTCGTTCTGGTTACCGTAGGAACCATCCCACTGACCGCTTCCGCCGCCGGAAACACCCTTTGCTTCAACAGCAAATTCCTGACCGCCGTCGAGAGCCACCCAAGGACTCCAAAGGGGCTGAAGTGTTACGTCTGTGATTGCGGAGAAGGTTGTAATCTTGTTGCCGTTTTCATCAGCAAGACCTGTGATCTTACCGTATTCTGTTGTGGAATTAGGAATCATAGCGATGATATCAGCAACTGTAGCAGATGTGGAAACATCCTTAAGTTCTACTGCTTCAAATGCTTCGTTTACGCCGCCTTTGATTGTAACATCAACATTGGAAGGCTTCCAGTAAAGCTTGATGTTATCCATGAGGAACAAGCCGCCGGGTGTGCCTGTTGTAGCACTGTAGTTGAATACTGTTGTAATCTTATTGATATCGTCGTTATCGAGTCCGTCTGTATCGTTATCCCATGTGGACTTTGAGCCTTCGATTGTGAACCATTCATCAGCAACGGGGCTCTTTGCGCCCATATAGAGAACGCCGTTAGGACCCTGATGAACACCGTCTACAAAACCGTTAGCTGTGATATTGATGTCACCTAAACCTGCATCCTTGGGGCTGAGAACCTTAATTTCAGCGTGAACAGTGTATGTACCGTTTTCGCCGATGAGTTCTTTGCCTGCTGTATTTGAAACATTACCGATAAGAATCTGAGGCCATCTGCCGTTACCACGCCACTGGAACTTGATAGCACCGTTTTCAATGCCGATTGCATCAAATGTGGATGTAGAAAGAGCCCAGTTTTCAGAACCTGCAATGTAGGGGTTAACCTTGCCGCCCATTGCAGCTAAGTTGTAGTCCTTATTAACTGTAGCAGCTACAAATACCTCTGCTGCCTTTGCATCGCTGAAGTCGAGGTCAAAGAGAAGAATACCCTTTTCATCAGACCAGTCGGACATATCAACCTTTTCGAATACAAGGTAGAGTGTGGAATCTTCATAGAAGCCGATATTGTCGTTAAGACCGTAAACCTTTGTGCCTTCAGCATCGAAGGATACGCCCTTGAATGTATAGGAGAGGTTTGAAACATCGGAGTAATCAACGCCTGCAGCTGTGAGAAGTGCAGAAACTGTTGTGGATGTAGAAACATTTGTAAGGGACTTGTTTGCAATCTTTACGCCCTTAACGTCGCAGTCTGCGATTTCAACATTTACTGTTGCGGGCTTCCAGTAAAGCATTACATCATCGAGTATTGCGTACTGACCATTAGCCGAGCCGCTGTTAACATGAATCTTGAACATGTCGATGCCGTAATCTTCAGTCATGTTATAAGTAGCAACACATTCCGTATATCCGTCACCGAGATCTGTTGTTGTGAGGGATGTGTGCATCTTTTCATTCTGAGAGCTTGCAGTAGGAGTAGAAGAACCTGTATTTTCCCAGCCGTTGAATCTATAAGTAGTACCTATACCTGTTTCCTGCTTATACTTATGAACAACTGTCAATACACCTGTGGAGGAATTAACGATGTCACACTTACTTCTGAATCCGTAGGGAGTAGTATAGTTAATCTGATAATATCCGCCGTTTGCAACAAGTTTAAGAGCCTTACCGAGCTTTGCATCTTCAACAATTTCAGCGCTGCTGCAGCTGTTTGCGGCTAAAAGAAGAATCTGAGGGTTGGAAAGGTCGAGATCGGTATATTCATCAAAATAGGGGTTCAATGTGGATGTTGCCTTGAATGCGTTGCTCTTTGCATTATCGTCGTTGATGAGCATATCACTAACAGAGCCGAGAGGAGTATTGTTAAAGTCGGTCTTGAAGAGAAGGATACCGTGTTCATTACTGAGCCATTCATTGGCGTATTCGGTATCAAGCTTTGAAAGAACTTCAACTTCACAATCCTTTGTGATTACAACAGAATCAGTCATTGCATATTCTGTGCCGTCAATCTTTACGCCTGTAATTGCGTACTTAACGGATGCCTTTTCAACATCCTTAACGAGTTCGGAAACGAGAACGCTTTCTGTTGTAGAAACAGTAAATGCTTCGGGAAGTGTGAGGTAGTCAGCATCGGAAGTAAGAGTTACTTCTGCGTTGAAGGGCTTGTAGTAAAGTCTGAGGTTATCAAGGTAGAAGTAATCCTGTTCAGAACTACTTCCGGAATATGTAGGAAGGAAGATTACACATTCAAGACCGTTGATACCGTCAGCATCATTGAGTGCGTATGCACCCTTGAGGGAATACCATGCTTCATCAGTAACATTGTAGATTGTCTGAACAGATGCCTGATAGTTTGAACCTGAATCGGAAGTACCGTCAAGATATTCTCTGTAGCCTGTAAGACCGAAGTTTACAGTACATGTCTGAGTATCTGTAAGGTCAACCTTCATGTCAGCTTCCATGTAGATAATACCGTTATCTACCATAGAGTTTTTGTTACCTACGGAAACCTGAATCTGAGGCCATCTGCCTGTAGCTGTCTTTACAGCCTTGAGCGCGCCGTTTTCAACAACTGCACTGCCATAGCCGCTGAGTACGAGGTAGAGGTCGTTAGCCTTAGCGATATTGGAGCTGAGAGTAGCGCCGAGAGTATTGAGCTTTGCATTGTTTGCAACGCTAGTGCCGTTTGCAAGGTTGTCAAAGTTGAGCTCGAATACGAGTTCGCCGTGGTCTGTGTTGTCTGTGATTATTGCTGCGAGGTCTGCATCTTCAGCGGGAACTTCCACTACGGGAGTTTCAACTGCCGAGTCAGCAACACCTGCAAGTGAGGGGGCTGCGAAGCTTACTGTAGAAAGTATCATCATTACAGCAAGCAAAACACTTAAGAATTTTCTCATGGTGTTTTTCTCCTTTTTAAAAATATTTTAATATTTTTTGCCAAAGAAATTTTAGTCGAAAAGATCTCCGCCGTCTACGAATACTTCTTCATCGCTTGCGGCAAGAACATCCTCCGATTGCAGCTTGATGATGGTAACATCAGGCTGAATATACTGCCATTTCATACAGTTCTCCTCCTTAAAACACTGCACAATAATAGTTACTTTAACTTTACCACCAATTTTCATTATTGTCAAGCGGTTTTATTCATTAAATTAGTGAAAATGCCAATAACTTACTTGAGTTTTTTTAATTAATGTGCTATATTTTGCCGATTCATTACATTTATCAATGTTATTTCGTTTATTTTACATTTTTTGCAATAAATTTGTACTCTTTTTGCAATAACAAATCGCATTTTAACAAAAGAAGAAACAGCCGAAACTGTTTCTTTCTTATTTTACAACCGATATTTGTTCTATTTTAAAATATTTGAAGCAATTGACAACCGTATCATCAATCACCTCGCCGCAGACTGCTATTGGTATTGCCGGCGGACACGAAACACAAGGGTGTGCCAGTATTCTTCCAACGGCATCTTCCACATTCACCTTTTCGCAAGATGAGAACATGGCTTGCCTTACAGACATAGCTCTTTGGAGGTGAGGAATGACAGGCATATCAGAGGTAATCGGAGTTTTTTTCTCGATTTCCGAGAAAAAGCGGATGATTTGCTCAAAATCTTCCTTTGTACTTTGCGGTGTAAACATCATTACGAGATTATCGTCGTCACAAAATTCGGGGTATATCCCCTTTTCTTCCATCATTTTGCAAAGCTGTGTGCCTAGATATCCCGCAGATTTCGTTTTAATATTAATTTTCAGTTTTTCTCTGCCGGTAAATTCAAACCCAAGGTGCGAAAGATCGGTTTTGAGTTCATCCACCATTCTGCCGGCATTATGCAATTCGGCTTCATATCCGTCGCTTAGTTTTTCATTCATCAGGTCCATACTTGCCATAATAAGATAAGAAGGACTTGTGGATGCAAAAAGTGACAAAGCTCGTTTTGCATCGGCTTCATAGGGATACAAAGCGTCTTTTGACACGTGAAGATATGCAGCACCCGTCAGACAGGACAGCGTTTTATGAGCCGAGTCGCAGCACATATCGGCACCGTTATCCATGGGATGATGTCCCGTGAACTTAAGGTATGCACCGTGGGCATTATCCACAAGCAGAGGTATGCCGTGTTTATGGCAGATGTCCGACAGGGATTTTATATGCACCATATTTCCGAGATAGTCGGGGTTTGTGACATACACGGCAAAGTATTCATCCCCTGCCAGCGCTTTATCCAGTGCCTCGGCGGTAATATTGCATGAATAGAGGTTATCGCCGTAAAGCCAGTCCGCCTCAACGTCACAGAGTGCAAGTGCAGAAAGAAAGCTCTTATGTGCATTACGGCCTGCGAGTATCTTTTTTTTACCGTCTGCATACTGCATTGCAAGAAAGACCATGGCACGTATGCAAAGCGACGAGCCTTCGGTTGAATAGAAGGACGCACGTGTATTATATATATGGGAAAGATTTTTTTCACTTTCGGCTATAACACCGTCACATTCAAACAGCGAATCAGCGCCGTTTATTTCGGTAATATCATACCTTTCACAGCCAAGTACTTCCTTGCCCTTATGACCCGGCATATGAAGCCGCACATTATTTTCGTCGGCGTACTTTTTTACAAAATCATATATAGGTGTCTTACTCATCGTCTGTCTCTTGTGCAACCTTCATCATAATGGCGCATTCAACCCTCTTTTTAAAGAGGTCGCATCCGTCCTTATACACTCCTCTTACAGAGCCTGTGGAATGATATGCATTTGCCGCACAGCCGCCGCTGCAATAAAGTCTTGCCCAGCAAGTCTTACATTCCTCACGTGAGTAGACGTTGCATGAAGCAAAGTCATTCTGCACATCTTTATTTGTAACGCCGTTCCATATATCACCGAGCTTGAACTTTTCCTCACCTACAAACTGGTGGCAGGGATAGAGGTCTCCCCAAGGAGTAACTGCCATATACTCTGTACCAGAGCCGCAGCCCGAAATTCTCTTATAGATGCAGGGCCCGCCCGTAAGGTCTATCATATAGTGATAGAAGGTGAAGGGTCTTCCCTCTTTCTCACGCTCGAGCATGAGCTTTGCAAGTTCTTCGTACTGCTGCATGACGATTCTCTTATCGTCTTCGGTAAGAGCTGCTTCATCACCGGGAGCACAGACAACGGGCTCCATTGAAAGCTCATTAAAGCCAAGGTCAAGCATAACCTTTATATCTTCAAGGAAGTCAGGATTTCTATGAGTAAATGTACCTCTCATATAGTAATCCTTACCGCCCCTTGCTTTTACAAGCTTCCGGAATTTGGGAACAATCTTTTCCCAGCTTCCTACGCCGTTATAGTCAACTCTTAAAGCATCGTGGATTTCCTTTCGTCCGTCAAGGCTGAGAACAACATTACTCATTTCACGGTTGGCAAAGTCGATAACATCATCGTCAATAAGCATACCGTTAGTAGTAAGAGTAAAGCGGAAGTTTTTATTATGCTGTTTTTCTATGCTTCTTGCATACTCGACAAGTTTCTTTACAACATCCCAGTTCATAAGGGGCTCTCCGCCGAAGAAGTCAACCTCGAGATTTCTTCTTGTGCCTGAGTTTGCAATAAGAAAATCGAACGCCTGCTTACCTACTTCAAAGCTCATAACAGCTCTGTCACCGTGATATTTACCCTGGCTTGCAAAGCAGTAGGAGCAGTTAAGGTTACAGGTATGGGCAATATGTATACAGAGTGCCTTTACAACATCGCCGCTCTTTTCCTTGAAGGTACCTGCCATAGGCTCGAATGTATCGTCGGTGAAAAGTCTTTTTGCTTCGATGAGTTCATTTATGTCGTCGATACAGTCAAGCACATCCTGTTCTGTAACCTCAGGATACTTTTCTGTGATTGTTTTAATTATATTTTCCTTTGTTTCGTCTTTGAACATAGCGATGATATCGTATGCAACCTCATCAACCGCATGGATTGAGCCTGAGCAGGTATCGAGAACGATATTATAGCCGTTTAATTTATACTGGTGAATCATTATTTTTGCCTTTCGTCAAAAAAGTTAGGAATGCGGAGTGCGGAATGAGTTTGCACCGTAGCGTTTATGCGGTGCAAACGGTGTTTGTTATGCGACATCGAGGATTTTTATAAACCGAAAACACCCCGTGAATTCTTTTCTCTTTGCTTACTTTCTCTTTTCAGTAAAGAGAAAGTAAGAAATGCCGCATTTTTACTGCGGCATTCTTTCGGAATAATCAAATTTAATTACTTGCTTTCCTTGTTTTCGCACTTCTGATTTGCGATGCCGCAGCTTGTCTTGCATGCGGACTGGCAGGATGTCTGGCATTCGCCGCAACCGCCGTTCTTTGCAGATTCACAAAGGTTTCTTGTTTCAAGTGTCTTAATTCTCTTCATTTTATTTTGCCTCCATTCGTAGAGTAATATATTTACCTTGTTATTTTAGCATAAAGACATTGTGTTGTCAAGATATTTTTGGAATTTATATATTCCGAATAATTTGCCAAATTTCAGCCGTTAAATCGTAACCTCAAAGGGGTTATTCACCGCATCTTTTGCACATTTCTTTAGGATTTCAAGCGTTTCCTCATCAAACAAGCCGTCGGGAATATAAGTAACATCATCAATCGGCTGTCCCGTAATCTTATGAATCCAGGTAAGTCCCGCAAGGTATCTGCCGTATCCCAGTTCAAGGTGGAAGCCGTCACGGCACAAAGTATCTCCAAGTTCCGTAGCTCTTGCATTTTGTATTGCCGTACCTGAAGGCAAAATGAATGAAATATCAGAACTATCAACCACATTTTCCTCTACAGCATTCACTATTGACTCATACATTTTCATCTGGTCATTATCGTATTTGACAAAATCCTGATGGGTACTGTCTGAAGAATATGCCCATGTCATATGCCAAAGTATTTCGACTGCACCGTTCTTTGCGTTTTCCTTGACAAATTGTACCAGCAACGGCAAATGACTCTTATAAGTATCGGACACACCCGAAGAACCGCTTGCCTGCTGAAGCGTTATGTAGTCCCACGACTCGTCTGTAAGTCCGTGAAGCATTGAAACATCATGCGTTTCTTCCCATGTGCCGGTTGTATTTTTATAGTAGATATATCCCTCGGCATTATTCGAGTAAGAATTATAATGTCCATAAAGACTGCAGCCGCCCATATAAAGATTGCCGAGGATAATATTATCATAACCCATGTCCTTGGCAATACCGTAAAGCCACTGCTGTGCATCAACGCTGAAGCTGTTTCCGACAGACAGAAGGCGAAGACTCTTTATATTCTTTTCAACCTGTTCACAGATAACTTCACCGTTTTTATCGGATACCGAAACCTTTACTGTCTGGTCCTTTGACACAACACCGCAGCTCAGTTCAAAGCTGTTTGTTCCGTCTTGCATGGCGAAGGCTTTGGACATTTCTATGGGTTTATTTGAGGTTCCGTTTTTTACGATTGTATAATTGACAACAAATTCATCCGACTGCGAACCTGAATTATCAAAAGAACCTTTGATAACAAATTTTCCGTCTTTGAACAAAATTTCAACACTTTCATTTTCGAAGAAATCATATTCGGCTTCAGTCTGAATATTTGCTGTCGAAGCAGAATTCTCCGGTGTTTTTTCGCTTTTACACGATACAAATGCCGTAATTACGAGCAAAGTCACGGCGGCAAAAAGAAAAATACGAATTGCCTTTTTCATGATATATCCTCCAACAACAATCTATTTTCATTTATTTTAACGTGTTAAACGCTTTATGTCAACAAAAAAGTCCGGCATTTTCATGTCGGACTTTAAAACAATACATTTTAATTAGTTCTTCTTACCAATCTTCTTGAGTGAAAACCAAAGGTTACCGGAAAGGCAAACAGAGGAATAAACACCGGAGATGATACCTACGATAAGAGGAAGTGCAAAATTCTTGATGGAAGTTACACCCATAAAGTAGATAAGACCGATTGTGAGAAGTGTTGTGATTGTTGTATTGAGTGAACGTAAGAGTGTTGACTTAATACCTGCATCAACCTTTTCTTCAAAGGATACCTGAGAAGACATGTTCTTGTTGTTTTCTCTGATTCTGTCGAAGATAACGATTGTGGCATTAATGGAATAACCGAGAATTGTAAGGATTGCCGCGATGATTGTGGAGCTTACGGGAATCTGGAAGATGGAGTAAGCAAGAACCATTGCAATTACGTCATGAGCAAGACAGATGATAGCAGCAATGGATGCTCTGCCTTCAAATCTGAATGCGATATACACAAGCATGAGAACTACAGCGATTACCGTAGCAAGGATGGCAGTCTTCTTAAGACCTGCACTTACATCGGAGCTTACTGTGCTCATGTTTGTAAGACGTGTTGTTTCATTGGATGTTTCAGCGAGAGGATAAAGTTCGTTTACCTTATCTTCAACAGCTTTTCTCTTGTTATTAACTTCACTTGCAGGTGTATACTTTACAACGTACTCATTTTCCTTTTCGCCATTTTCAACAGAAGAAGCAAAAAGATGTTCGTTTGTAGACAATGCAGTTTCAAGGTCGCTTGTCTTATCTGCAATTGTATAAGTGAGAGCACCGTTCTTCTTTGCAGTCTGCTTAGCTTCGGGATAAAGTTCCTTAACCTGCTTATCGATGCTTGCATTGATCATATCGTAATCATATTCTTCGTCAACGAGTGTTGTTCTGAGAATAATCTGATTACCTTCAGCAGTTCTTACGGAAGGCTTTTCGCCGATAATCTTTTCAACTTCGGCAACGAGCTTATTTGTTTCTTCCTTGCTGAGTGCTTTATCAAGAGTAAATGTAAGTTCTGTACCGCCCACAAATTCAATGTCGAGCTTAAGACCTACTGTAAGCAAGCAAACAATTGTTGCAACTACCATAACAAGGGAAATCGCAAAGAATATTTTTCTATTTTTAACAAAACTGAATTTCATTTCTCTGCACCCCCTATTACTGCTTATCGGCTCTCTTGCCGCCCATGATCCAAGAACCTGCACCCATGTTGGCTACAGAGTACATGAATACTCTTGAAACTACAAGAGATGTGAATAATGAAACGAGAGTACCGATGAGAAGTGTGATACCAAAGCCCTTAACTGCACCTGTACCCATTGCTACAAGCACAACTGCTGCAATAAGAGTTGTTACGTTAGCGTCGACAATCGCAGATGTTGCGCCTTTGAAGCCTGACTTAACGGCACTTCTTACTGTCTTACCGTTTCTCAGTTCTTCCTTGACTCTTTCGTAAATGATTACGTTTGCGTCAACTGCCATACCGATTGTAAGGATGATACCTGCAATACCGGGAAGTGAAAGGTTAACTCTCAATGCTACGAGAAGGATTGCTACGATTGCAACATATCCTACAAGTGCAAGAGATGAAAGGAAGCCGGGAAGTCTGTATACAATAATCATGAAGAGCATTACAAGAGCAATACCGATTGCACCTGCCATAAGGCTTGAAGAAAGTGCATTGGAACCAAGTGTAGCACCTACGTGACGTACTTCTTCCTGCTTGAGTTCAACGGGAAGGTTACCGGAGTCAATCTTTGCTGCAAGTTCGGTTGCTGCTTCCTGAGTAAAGTTACCGGAAATTGTACAGGAATCGCTGTTGATTGTTTCCTTAACGGATGCATGAGAAATGTTAATACCGTCAAGTTCAATATCAATGAAGTTTGTACCTGCTTTTACGTTGGCAGCACTTGAAGCCTGTTTTGTAGCTTCTGCAAAAAGCTTACGACCTTCGGATGTGAATTCGATGGATACGTAGTGTTCATCCTTCATACCCTGAGCTAAAGGTCCGTAGTTTGCAGTAGCACCCTTTACTGCGTCACCTTCGAAGATTACTTCGCCGTCTGCATTCTTGAACTGGAGCTTTGCAACAGAACCGAGTGTTTCGGCAGCTTCGTTGGGGTCGTCAATACCGGGGATTTCAATTCTTATCTTATCATCGTCTACTCTTGCGATTGTTGCTTCATTATAACTGAGAGCATCAAGTCTTTCTCTGAGGACTGTTTCAACCTTATCAAGAGCTACGGTTGTGTCAAAGTTTTTATCGTTTTCGTCGGGTACGACACTGAATGTAATGGACGAACCGCCAACTAAGTCAAGACCCTTGTTGATGGCATCCTCTTCAGTTACGCTTTTGAGGCCCATTGAGTTTATACCGAAGAATGCAACCGTTACGCAAAGAACGATGCACAAAAGCATAAACACAAAGGAACATACGCTGTTTTTCATGTGTTTCTTCCTTTCTTTTTTCACAAAAAGTCGCTTATAGCATACATTATACAATTTCCAATTCAATAAGTCAACACTTTTTTTGGAAAATATTGTTTTTTTACAATTATCATCTATTTACATCAATTTTGAACACATTATTTGAAGTCAAAGGACGATGTTATAAAATTACCGCCATAGGAAGCATTCTTTGTACTGCCCGTGAAATCGAAGACTGCTTTCCCCTCGACAAGTTTAAGAATACCGTCGAATTTTTTACCGAGCTTTGAAACAAAGCCCTGTATTTTTGCCGTCTGTCCCGTTTCAAGAAGAAGTTTTATATTTGAGACGGATATATTTCGGTTACATATGTTTATACTTACGCCGAATTCACAGCCGTCCTTATATCCTCGGCAGCCGTATTTATATCTGCCCCTTACAACCTCTTTGCCGCACAGCGGGCAGTTGCCGACAACATCTCCGAAATTACCCGTATAGTCGTCCGTTTCGGGAGGCATTTCATTTCTTTGGAACACCTTACTTATTTCGTTTTCCGCAAGAAGAACGCTGTCGGAAATCTCAATTTCGCCTCTGTACACCTTTTTAAGTGCCTGACCCAGCTCGCTTGTCTTATACTTATCCATACTGATGTTCATTCTTGACAGCGATTCAATCAGGAACACCCCGTCGGGAAGAATGGTATAAACATCTTTTTTCAAAAGAATATATTTACTCTTGCAGGCATTTTCGATAATACCCGTTCTTGTGGCTTCGGTACCCAGCTCAAGTCCTTCGAAGATTGCTTTATAGTCCTCGGCATCGTCTTTATTTTCTTCGTCGTTTGCCGCCGCCTTTTCTTCCTTGAAGGGGTTTTTCAGATAATTATTGAGGGTTTCAATGGTATAGTGTTTGGGCGGTGTTGTTTCCTTTTCTACCGGTTCAAAGTTTACGTTTAATATTTCACCTTTTTCGAGCTTCGGGAGTATTTTATCCTTTGCCGAGTATGTATCATACTGTGTCCAGCCCTTTTGAATGATAACAGCGCCCTTGAGATTAAATTCCTCAAGTCCGCCGAGGTCAATTTTGATTTCGGTCTTTTCTGCAAGGCAGGGTTCAGCGCAGAAAACGGCACAGAATCTGTGCACTACCGTGGAATACACCTGCATTTGCTTTTCGGTAAGAGAGTCCTTGGGCGGAACCTTATATGTGGGAGTCAGCGCCGAATGGGACTCGATTTTACTGTCGTCAAACACCGTCTTATCATCGCGGAACTTGAGGTTATATCCCATTTTTGTAAAGTTTGCGACAATCTTGGAAATCTTATCCTTTTCTGCCGTTGCAAGATATTCGGAGTTTGTTCTGGGGTATGTAAGATACCCCATTTCGTACAGCTTCTGAACAATTTCAAGGCTCTCGGTCATATTCATCTTATACTTTTTACTCAGTACATTCTGAAGCTTTGAAAGTGAATAAAGTTTACCGGGAGCTATTGTGTCCTTTTTGCGTTTTACGCTTGTGACAACTGCCTTTTGTGCGTTATACTTTTCGCACATTGCCTTTGCTTTTGAGAGCTCATCCTTTGAAAATTTCAGCTTTGAATTAAGCTCTATTTCCTCGCCTTTCGTTTCGGCAACGCTTTTAAGGCCGTAATATATTTCGGGAACAAAGTTTTCTATCTGCTTGTCCCTGTCGTAGATTGCCTTGACAATGGGAACGATTACTCGTCCCACTCTCAGAAGAAGTCCCGTTCTGATTGTGGCGTATCTTGTGAGATTCACACCGTAAAGCCAATCAATATATGTTCTTGCAAAGCCTTCGTTAGCAAGGTTATTATATTCTGTTTCGTCCTTCATATCGACGAGCCCCTGACGTATTGTTTCTGCCGTCTGGTCGGGAAGCCACAGACGTTTGAGGCTTTTTTCAGATTTGAGTGCATTGTCGATACAGAGGCGGACAATGATTTCACCCTCTCTGTCGGCGTCGCCTGCGTTGACGATTGTATCGACATCGGGGCGGTTGCAGAGTGCTTCGATAAGTTCAAACTGGCGTCTTACACCGTCATCCGGTTCCTTGTTATCACCCTTACGCAGTGCAAAATCAAACTTTTTCGGGAAGCACGGAAGATTGTTCAGAGACCAGCGGTTTGTCCCGTCGGGATTCGGGTTGTAATGCTCTATGTCCTCAAGGGAAAAGAGGTGTCCGAATGCCCATGTGACAATATACTCGTCATTTTCAAGATACCCTTGACGTTTATTCATTTGTCCTATAGCCTCGGCAATGTTTCGTCCGAGACTCGGTTTTTCTGCTATGATTAACTTCATTTAGTACCTCTGTAAAAATTCATTACTATATATTGTATCACAGATGCATTTCTTTGTAAAGGGTTTTTTCACTCAAATACTTTTTAGGTCAAAAAAACAGCCGCCCGGTCGGGCGGCTGCAAAAACTATTATGCAAAACTATGCCATGAAACGATTAGGACATTGTATCCGTATCGACAAGCCATTCGCCATCAACATTGACAACTGTGATTTCAGCAGTCTCGGTCAGCAATTCGACATCATATGCCGCACTCTCTATAACCTTAACCATATATTCGGTCATATAGGGAATCAATGCATCAATCATTTCGTCTTCTGTCATGTCTTCGGTGATAACTCCTTCTTCAAGTGCCTGCATTGCCAATGCCGCACCATCATCTTCACCCATCATAGTCATTATGTCAATGTTGTCAAAATCGGGTGTGTAAAGTTCAACCTCGAACACAGCTTCCTCTTCGTCTGCACTGAGACATTCAATGATTTCATAATCCATATCTTCTATCAAATCAATGTAAAGGGCTCTGGTTGCATCAACAACTGTAACAGCATTTGCTTCACCAAGTGTTTCAGCAAACCAAGTTTCCATATCAAGACCTTCTATGATTGAATCGGCAAGATCATCTGCACATGTGATTCCGCTGTTTTCATATTCGCCGGGATCGGTTGTATATTCCACCATACCTTCAAAATCGCAGGCGACCAAGCAGTCAAGACAGTTAACCAAAGCTTCTTCTGCTGCTTCTTCGGGAGATTTTTCTTCTACAACCGGCTTGTCTTCATTCTTGTCCTTCTTGACATCATTCTTCTTGCCCTCGTCGTTTTTAACGTCTTCAGCATCAGACTTTTTGTCTTCATCTTCTTCATCATCTTCGTTTTCTTCGTCGCTATCTTTCTTATCCTTTTCGTCTTCATCTTCTTCGTCGTCTTCATCCTCGACTCTTGAAGCAGAAGTATCTTCAGAGCAGGAAACGGCTGTGAAGATTACCGCCATACCGAGCATAAGTGCAATCAAAATTTTCAATAAGCTTTTCATTTGTCATATCCTCCAAATAGTATTATGATTATCGAATCACGTGCTGACACAAATTCAATGAGATAATTTTAAATCAAACTATTAACCAAAAATAAATGTTTTGTTGTACGTTTTGTGAACTCAATGTAGAAAAAATAACGATTTTGTGACTGTTGTTCAATTCATTTTACATACTTTTGGTAAAATCGACGTTTTCAAATTCAAAACAGCCTTTTACCATAAACCATCTCTTTCCATTTCATCCAGCATTTGATTGATGACAAACCGCATTAAAAGCAGTACAATATACATAGATATTTTTTGAAACGGAGACACGTCATGCACATTATAAAAATAAGTCCCGTCAGCTTCAAAATCGTTCTTACAAAGGAGGATTTACAAAGATGCGGGGTAAGTAACATATTGGAGCATTCAGAACTGTCGGGAGATTTCTTTGCCGAAATAATAGATGAAACAAACAGACTGTATGGCAATCCCTTTACCGGCGGCTTATTGGATGCGGATTTTTTTGAGTCAAAGAACGGCGGCGGTGAGCTGTTCATCAGTAAAAGAGTTAAGTCCGAAAACAGCATTTACATATTTACAACAGAGATTATCGAAAATCTCATCATGCTTTGCAAAAGACTTTACACACTTAATATCAAAGACGACAAAGGGCTGTATTTCTGCAACGGAAAATACAGCCTTTTGATATATTCGGAAAAAGAAGGAGCAATACTGTTTCCGATATTGTCCGAATACGGGGATGTATCGATGGCAACAAAGCTCGACATCTGGCATATACAGGAGCATGCAGATGCAGTCATCAAAGAAAATGCTGTCAGCACATTTGCAAACACCTTTTGATTCAGCAAAGAAAATCAAGTGATACGCCGTTATAGTAATATTTGAGAATATCAATATAACTCATGCCGTCACATGCAAAAATATTGGCACCGTACTGACTCATGCCGACTCTGTGTCCCATTCCCGATGACGAAACCTCGATTTCCCCTTCGGGTGATTTTACCGAACGCAGATACTCTACCCTGCCGCCCCACACATCTTCGCTGTCGAGTGTTCCCTCACCGCTTGAAGCGTGGTATACAGCTTCTATGGGTTCTCCATCATATACAATAATTATTCCCCTTGTAGCATTTACGGCACTTTTGAGCTTATCAAGGTTTTGTGCCGTAACACCTGCACTTTCCGGCAGTACAAAATTCTGACAACAGGCGGGATTTGTGCACACATCCGCATTTTTATGCTTTGATTTGCCCAGTGCCTGTCTTACAGCGAAAGTACGTGCTGCAACGCTTTGCGCCATAATTGCCTGTGCCTCAAAGTAAAGCGGCATTTCTCCAAGCACGCATGCAGTTACATATTCTTCAAGCGGCATTTCTGTTACGGTATTATTGTCCTGCAAAACTCTGACTTTATCGCATTTTATGCCTTTTGGGGAAGTATTTGTGTTAGAATAAACGTTTTTTGCATTATTTCGTAATGGATTATTCATTTCTGTAATCGCGTTCATACTCTTGTTTTGGGTATTAAAGCAGTAAACATCACTTGTTTCGGCAAAGGATGTTTGGGGTGATTTGGAAGCGAAACGGCTTGGTGTTGAAAAGCCGTTATCACGTAAAAACGTCACAATTGAGACTATTGCCGCCGAAAATGCAAGTATCGCTGCAATGACTCGTGCCACAGGAATTTTCTTTTTCGGCTTTTGTAAATAATTTTGCATAATTACACTTTTCCTCTTGCATTTTTGTTTTTTATGTGGTATAGTGTTATAAATTCGTTATTATACCCTTAAATTCTGAAAGGACAATGCACCATGTTTACAGACCACTATCCCGAATCCCTTAACATGCTCACGGAAATGTGTAAGGAAAGCTATTCCATTCCCAAAAATGCTTTCCAGAACGCAAACGTAAAGCGCGGACTTCGTAATTTTGACGGTTCGGGTATTGTTGCAGGCGTTACAAATATATCAATGGTACACGGCTATGTACTCTATGAAGGTGAAAAGATGCCCGACGACGGCAGACTCCTTTACAGAGGCTACGACGTACCTTCTCTCATAGACGGTTATACCAAGGACAACAGATACGGCTACGAAGAATGTGCCTTTCTGCTTCTCTTCGGTTTTCTTCCCTCGCAGGATCAGCTCAATGCCTTTAAGAGCCTTGTCAGCGAATGTTCGTTCCTGCCTCAGAACTTTACCGAAGACATCATTATGCGTGCTCCCAGCATGAATATAATGAACAAGATGCAGTCTAGTGTTCTTTCATTATATACATATGACAAGAATCCCGAAGATATGTCTATTGAAAATCAGCTGAGACAGAGCATTCAGCTCATTGCACGTCTTCCCATAATTGCTGCAAACGCATATTCCGTAAAGAAGCACATTTTTGAAAACGACAGCCTCCTTATTCACAGACCGAAAGAGGGTCTTGCAACGGCACAGAACTTCATGAGAATCCTCGGTCAGGACGTAACCTTTGACGAAGAAGAAGCAAGACTTCTCGACGTATGTCTCGTACTTCACGCAGAACACGGCGGCGGTAACAACTCTACCTTTACCTGCCGTGCAGAAACAAGCTCGGGTACAGACATCTATTCCGCAACAAGTGCTGCCATCGGTGCCCTCAAAGGTCCCAAGCACGGCGGTGCAAACATCAAGGTTGAAGAAATGTTCTCAGAAATAAAGGCAAATGTCAAGGACTGGAAGGACGACGAGGAAGTAAACGCATATCTTGAAAAGATACTGAAGAAAGAAGCCGGCGATGGCAGCGGTCTTATCTACGGTATGGGACATGCCATTTACACCAAGAGCGACCCAAGAGCAATAGTGCTCAAGAAACATGCTGAATCCCTCGCACAAAAGAAGGGATTTGGTGCAGAATTTGACTTACTCAAGAAGGTAGAAGAGCTTTCTCCTGCGGCATTCCTCAAAATTACAGGCCACGACAAGGCCATGTGTGCAAATGTTGACATGTACTCAGGACTTATCTACAGAATGCTCGGCATTCCCGCAGAGCTTTACACACCCCTCTTTGCTTCAGCACGTATCGCAGGCTGGTGTGCTCACAGAATTGAGGAAATGTTAACGGGCGGCAAGATTATGCGTCCTGCCTACAAGACAATTTACAAGGTTAAGGAATATACACCTATCAATGAAAGAAGCGATATATAACAATCCCTCAGTCACCTGACGGCGACAGCTCCCTTTACACAAGGGAGCCTTTATTTATCAAAACGTTGAAAGGACAACGATATGAAAATTTCAACACAAACAGGCTCATTTATGAAGCATTTTTCCGACAGGGAAATAGTTGACATTCTTAAAGACGCAGGCTTTGACGCCATAGACTACTCATTTTTTGACGTACAGAGATGCAATCCCGACATATCGGACAGTGAATACAAACAAAGGTTTACCGAACTCAGAAAATACGCCGAGGACAAGGGGTTATACTTCAACCAGTCCCATGCTCCCCACCCGTCTTCACTTATCGATGAAGATTTTACAAAGAGAAGATTCAGTGAGCTTATTACAGCCCTGAAAAATTCCTCTTATCTCGGTGTCCGCAACATTATTATTCATCCGTTTCAGCATCTCAGATACTACACAAATGAAAACGTCGAGGTACTTTACCAAATGAACCTTGAGTTTTACGCAAGGCTTATCCCCTACTGCGAGGAATACGGCATTACGGTATGCACCGAAAATATGTTTCAAGCCTACGGAGATTCCTACAAGCTTTGGGATTCAACATGTTCAAAAGCAGAGGAATTTGTAAGATATATTGACGGCATAGGCAGTCCCTATGTAAAGGCTTGCGTTGACATAGGTCATACGGTGCTTGTTGGGGAAAATCCCGTAAAGATGATAAAATCGCTTGGTCACAGGGTTGCGGCACTTCACGTTCACGACAACGACGGTATACACGACGAGCACACAGTTCCTTTCCACGGCATTATCAAGTGGAACGAGGTTGCAAAGGCGCTCAAAGACATTGGATACAGCGGTGAAATCACCCTTGAAACCGAAGGCTTTATGAATCAGTACAAGATTCCGAAAGAGCTTGTTCCTGCCTCTGCCAAGTACATGGCAGAAACGGCAAGATTATTTTCTGATATGGTCATCAATGCCTGATACAAACAAAAATCTGCTCTAAAGGGTCTTCATACAGGAAATAAATTAAAGTCAGCGAGTTTTTTGCTTGCTGGCTTTTTTATATTATTCTTTCTGTACTTTTGCCCCGATGCAAAAGTACCAAAAAATCTCCACTCAAAAAGAGGGGATGGCTCATTCGGGAGGAATAAAGTACAAAAAGGCAAATTTTGACTAGGACAAATGAAACCAAACACTTCTACGAAGCCGTCAAAATTTGAACATCTACAAACTTCAATGATACTGCCGCCCTCATTCCGCTGACTTCCCCTCTTTCGCCGTGGTGGCTTAACTTCCCTCTCTTGGTGTTGGTGCAAATCTGAAGTAAATTCGGTTGGTTGGATTGAATGTGTTCAGCCGATGTATCCCAAGCGATGCCGGGTGCGTTTTCGCGGAAATAAGGTTTGAAACTCTGTAAACACTTACCCGCGTTGTGAGAGGTAAGCCGCCGCAGGTCGGGAAAGCCCGACCACCGCAGTGACGAAATACTCCTCTATGTACAAAGAAAGGCGTACCGAAGTACGCCTTAAAATTCATTCAGCCCTAAGAAAACGCCCCTTATTGGCGTTTTTTGTTTTTTTCACGGAACTTTTTTTATTTTTATACGTCTTACAAGTGTAAAATGCTTAAAATCTCCTTTTAAACAGCTTTTTACAATTATCGCTTCCTCCTATTTTTTGCGATAATTGAGCAGCCGTGCCCATCGGGGCACGGCTGTTTTCTTTTATTTTTTGTCCTTTAGTTTGACATTCTCTTTGCCGAGAATTCTATAAAGGGTTTCGAGCATGGTATCCGTTACAAACGAATGGGTGTCAAGGGCACGGACAAGCTTCTTTGTGTCATCGAAGTAGATATACACATCCTGTTTTCCGTAATTGTAGATTTCAAGTACGCTCTGCGTCATGTGCATTTCATTTGAATTTTCACTCGGAATTTTCAGGTACAGATCCTGCATTTTTCTTTCGGGTTCAGGAGTGTATACCTCCCTCTCGGGCGGTGTTTGTCTGACATTCCCTCCCATGATTGCCGAAAGATTGACCTTCACTTTCTTTGCGTCATCATTTGCAGGCGGTGTATACTGTTTTTTCTCAATTACAGGTATTTCGCCTTCTTTTACGTCAAAGATACTGCGAACAAGGATTTTTGGTTCTTCCTTTTGTTCTTCACCGTCATCATTTCTTGATTCCTTGACGGATATTTCGCCCGTAACACCGAGAATCTTACCCGGCTGAAGCTTTGAAACATTGGCTTCATACACATTCGGGAAAACAATAAGCTCAATTTCACCCGATTCGTCTTCAAGCTGTACAAACGCCATTCTTGTATCGCTCTTTGTCAGCTTTTCCTTCTTTGAAGAAACAAGACCGAGAAGCGTCACCGTCTTTCCGTCACGGTACTTTGATTTATCCCCGTCTGCAACGGCATTATTGATATCCGACAGCTTATCGCACCTTAGCTTCTTTGATGTTTCTGCATATCTTTCAAGGGGATGTCCCGAAAGATAGAGTCCTGTCATCTCCTTTTCCATGGCAAGCTTTTCATAATGCGAAAACTCGGGTATATCGGGGTAGGAAATATTGAGAGAACCAACATCATCTTCACTTGTATCAACGGCTGAGAACATATCGAACTGCCCCTCAACATTTCTGTGGTTTCTTCTCTGAAGTGCATCAATTGCATCCTCAAATACCGAGAGAAGCTGACTTCGTTTTTTTCCGCCGAGACCGTCAAGTGCACCTGCTTTAATGAGGCTTTCAACCATACGTTTATTGATTTCGCCGTCGCTCATTCGTGTGAGGAAATCTTCAAGGCTTACAAATTTTCCGCCGCTTCGTTTTTTGATTATCTCCTTAACAAAGCCTTCGCCGACATTCTTTATTGCCATAAGACCGAAAACAATACCGTCTTGTCCTGCCGAGAAGGTAAGCGAGCTTGTATTGACATCCGGTCGTGTCACGGCAACACCCATCTTTTTACTCGAGCCGATATATTCCATTACCTTATCGGTACTGTTTATGACACTCGACAGAAGCGAAGCCATATATTCTTTGGGATAATGGCATTTGAGATATGCCGTATAATAGGCAAGATAGGCATAGCACGCCGCATGGGATTTATTGAAAGCATACTGGGCAAAGGTTGCCATATCGTCATATATTTCCTTTGCAGCCTCCTCGGACACACCGTTATTTATACAGCCGGGAACTTCCACGTTTCCGTTTTCATCCTTTTTACCGTAGATGAAGTATTCCCTTTCACGTTCCATGACGTCCCTTTTCTTTTTGGACATGGCACGTCTTACAATATCGGCTCTGCCAAAGGAATAGCCTGCAAGTTTACGGAAGACCTGCATAACCTGCTCCTGATATACTATACAGCCGTTGGTAACATTCAGGATTTCTTCTAAGTTCGGATCTGCATATTTTACACCCTTCGGGTTCTTTCTGTTTTCAAGGAACTTCGGAATTGAGTCCATGGGGCCGGGTCTGTAAAGAGAAATGGCGATTGTGATATCTTCGATATTCTTTGGAACCATTCTCACAAGCAGGCTTCTCATTCCGCCCGACTCAAGCTGGAATATGCCGTCGGTATCACCTTTTGCAAGAAGGCCATAGGTCTTTTCATCGTCAAGGGGAATATCCGACACGGATAGTCCCGCACTTTTTGCCGCTTCATAGATGACCGTAAGGTATCTAAGTCCGAGAAAGTCGATTTTAAGAAGTCCCAAATCCGCGATTTCATTCATTGTATACTGGGTTACAATGCAGTCGCCGTTCATGGAAAGGGGTACATATTCCGAGACGGGTTTATCGGTGATTACCACACCTGCCGCATGAGTAGATGTATTTCTCGGCATACCCTCGATTTTCTTTGCGATATTTATAAGGGAATTTACCTTGAAATCTTCTCGGCAAAGCTCTCGAAGCTCGCTGCTTTCTTCAAGTGCCTGACTGAGTGTTATATTGAAAGGACGGGGTATAAGCTTTGCAACCCTATCGACATCGGCATAAGGCATTCCGAGAACACGTCCGACATCCCTTATTGCCGCCTTTGCCGCAAGTGTACCGAAGGTTACAATCTGTGCAACATGGTCTTTACCGTATTTATTCGCAACGTAGTCTATGACCTCCTGCCGTCTGAAGTAGCAGAAGTCTACGTCAAAGTCGGGCATACTTACCCTTTCGGGGTTAAGGAAGCGTTCAAAAAGAAGGTCATGGGGAATGGGGTCAACGTCGGTAATGCCGAGGCAATATGCCGCAAGGCTGCCTGCACCCGAGCCTCTGCCGGGACCTACGGGAATACCCTCACTCTTTGCGTGGGCAATAAAGTCACGCACTATAAGATAGTATTCGTCATAGCCCATGGTATTGACCACGGATAACTCGTATTCGAGACGTTTTTCGTATGCATCTCTGTCAGGTTTTTCATACTTTGAAAGACGTCTTTCAAGTCCTTCGTGACAGAGTTTATCAAGGTACTGTTTTGATGTAAGTCCGTCGGGCGGATAAAATGCAGGAAGGAACAATTTATCAAATTCAAAGTCAAAGTTACACTTTTGTGCAATCTTCAATGTATTCTCAAGTGCCTCGGGAACATCGCCGAAAAGTATTTTCATTTCATCGGGTGTTTTGAGGTAAAATTCATCCTGTTCAAAGCCCTTATGTCTGCCGTCGGCAAGGGTGGTCTGGGTCTGGATGCACATAAGAACTGCCTGTGTCTGGGCATCGTCTTTATCTATATAATGGGCATCGTTTGTTGCGACAAGGGGGATGTTCAGCTTTTTGGAAAGCTCTACAAGCTTTTCATTTACGATTTCCTGTTCGTCAATACCGTGTCTCTGAAGTTCAAAGTAGTAGTCCTCACCGAAAAGGGATTTCATTTTGAGTGCGTGATTTACGGCATCATCTATATTTCCGTCGAGAATCTTCTGAGGAACAAATCCGGCAAGGCATGCCGAAAGGCACACAAGTCCTTCATGGTACTCTTCGAGAAGCGACATATCAATTCTCGGTTTTGAGTAAAAGCCTTCGGTAAAGCCGAGGGACACCATTTTAATGAGGTTCTTATAGCCCGTCTCATTTTTACAGAGCAGTACAAGGTGATTATATTTTGCGTCAAGATTTCTGTCCCTGCCGTGTCGGGAATTCGGTGCAACATACACCTCACATCCGATAATGGGTTTTATTCCGTTATCTTTACAGGCTTTATAAAATTCAACAGCACCGTACATAACGCCGTGGTCGGTTACAGCAAGAGCAGGCATACCGCAATCTTTTGCCTTTTTAGCCGCCTCTCTTATTCTACAGGCACCGTCAAGAAGGCTATATTCTGTATGGACGTGTAAATGGACAAAGGACATATATTTCACCTACTTTCTCTTTCGCAGAGAAAGTAGGCAAAGAGAACTCGCATTTTGCACCTTTCTGCAAAGATTTAATATTCTGTTTATCACTCGATTGGTTTACCGTTCGACCGCCATATATCCAAGCGGTCGAACTCATTATTCTCCAAATGCAATCTTAATAAGTTTCTCAAGTCTATGATTCACGCACGACTTTGTAATGGGCGGCTCATGGATTGCAGCCAAGTCCGTAAGAGACAAATCGGGGTTATCACGGCGGAGTATTGCGGTATAGAGCAGTTTTTCAGGCAGGGTATCAAACTTTTCATCTTTTATCAGTTCATTTATTGCGTCAAGCTGTCTTACTGTAGCATTTGCACTCTTTTGCATATTCGCCATTTCGCAGTTATTTACCCTGTTTACATTATTGCGTATGTTCTTTTCTATCTGTGTGTTCACCAAATCAAAGGCACATTTCTGTGCACCCATAAGCGAAAGTACTGCAAATATGGTATCGCCGTCTTTGAAATAGACAATGTACTTTTCACGTCTCTTTGACACCTTTGCCTCAAGTCCCATTTCACGAAGCAGAATACACAGCTCGTCTGCATTCATTTCGCTTTTCACCTTCATTTCAAGGTGGCCTCTCTTATCGGGTGAATTGACAGAGCCGCATTTTAAAAACACGCCTCTTAAAAATGCATTTTTACATTCGGGACAGGTAAAATTTTCCCTTTCAATCAATGCATTCTCATTCAAAAACCTATCGGCATTTTCTATTGCTTTTTTACAGCATCTTTTCTCCTTGATGGACAAAAGTGCCTGCTTAACCTGTCCCGTAAAGGTGAGTTTTTCGTCTTGTTTTATCATAATGAGAAAAATTCTCCGTCTTTATTAAGAAGTTTTATTTCGGCTTGCATTATAACGCCGTTCTTTTGTTTTATGGTTTCTCTTATGTGCCTCATAAGCGACAGCACATCTGAAGTTGTTGCATTATCTCTGTTTATAACAAAGCCTGCGTGCTTTTCGGAAACCTGTGCACCGCCCATACTGAAGCCTTTGAGACCTGCTTCTTCAATAAGTGCACCGGCAAAATATCCTTCGGGACGTTTGAATGTACTGCCGCAGGAAGGGTATTCGAGGGGCTGTTTATCGACACGTCTTTGCATTATTTCTTTGGCATTTTTTACGCACTCATCGGCATCGGCTTTTGTAAGAGAAAACTCTGCACCGAGTATTACAAAACCATTCTTCTGGAATATGCTTGTTCTGTAGCCAAACTCACAATCCTCATTGGAAAATTCGACTATATTTCCGTCATTATCAAGTGCCGTAACCTTTGTTATTACGTCCTTTGCTTCACCGCCGTAAGCACCTGCGTTCATATAGACAGCACCGCCCACACTTCCGGGGATTCCGTAGGCAAATTCAAGTCCCGAAAGTCCTTTTCGGCACATATCGATGGAAATCTTTGTAAAGGAAACACCTGCCGAGGCATAGACGGTGTTTTCATCCTTCATCTCCACGTTTTTCATGTCGGTGGTAACAACAAGCGGCACTTCTATATCCCCATCCGGAAGAAGTACATTTGACATATTACCGAGGACTATGTATTTTTTATTTTCGGCTTTGAGCATCTTTATTATTTCACAAAGTTCCCTCTCATTTTCGGGGAAATAGGCACATTTTGCCTTTCCGCCCGTTTTCATGGAGGCAAGGTTTTTCATTTCTTTGTTAAGGATTGGTGTGAGCATACTTTTCTCCTTATACATTTATTCATTATAAGTATAGCATGGAAATAGAGCTTTGTGAAGTGTTTTTTTACTTTTAATAGCAAAATTTTATAAAACCGTATCATTTTTCATTTCTGTTCTTTTGTCCCGAAACAAAAGAACCAAAAATTCTCCACTCAAAAAGAGGGGATGGCTCATTCGGGAAAAGCAAAATGCAAAAAGGCAAATTTTGACTAGGACAAATGAAACCAAATACTTCTACGAAGCCGTCAAAATTTGGGTATCGTCAAACTTCATTTATACTGCCGCCCGCCTTGCGCTGACTTCCCCTCTTTCGCCGTGGCGGCTTAACTCCTCTCACTGTTTGTGCGACACCAATGATTGGCGAACAAATAAAATTTCCCGTGAATTTGCTGTCGGGCTTTCCCGACCCGTGGCGGCTTAACTCCTCTCATTCAGTGTAGTGCAAGATATAATGATGTTGACAATTATTTTTAATTGTAGTAAAATCAACTTGCTACATGCTACACAAAATTAAATTATTTTCACTGCTAATAGTGTGTATTTTTTTAGGTAAAAATGCACGCTCTATCCGTCATACTGTTAGTAGTGGATTGATTTTGTGTAGCAACAAGCGGAGCTGCGTTTTTCGTGTGTGGCTCTGTTTGGGCTACACACTTTTTTATTTTAGGAGGTATTTCCATGAAAAAACGAGTTATTATTCTGTTATCACTCTTAATGTGTCTGTTTTTTGCTTTTTCCACATCTGCAACTGTAGTAGATTCCGGAACTTGCGGTGATAATTTAACATGGACTTTTGATGATATAGGAACGCTTACTATCAGTGGTACGGGGGATATGTATAATTGGCGGTTCGAAGATGCTGAGCCAGAGTACGATGCACCGTGGTATCGTTACAGAGAAACGATAGATAATGTTATTGTAGAAGCAGGTGTAACAAGCATAGGTAATCAGGCGTTTAGTTGCTTCCGACTTGTATTATATTATGAAAGCATAGGCGGTCCTCTTACAAGCATAAGCATTCCCGATACCGTGGTAAAAATCGGTGAACGGGCATTCGAACATTGTTCAAGCCTTGAATCAATAGTAATTCCAAACAGTGTAACCAGTATTGGAAATAGAGCGTTCAATTGTTGTACAAGCCTTAAAGAGATATTCATTCCTGCAAGTGTAACAAGCCTTGGACGTCAAGTGATCGGGGGACTAGTAAGCCAAGACGAGGTGATTTACGATTACGCTGAAGGAGACTTTGGCGGCACTGTACTCGGAGGTTGCACAAGTCTTGAAAGCATTACAGTTGATTCAAACAATAAAATGTATTCTAATGATGAAAGAGGTGTTTTATTTAATAAGGACAAAACAATACTTATTAAATACCCTATCGGAAATAAAGCAACTTCTTATAAAATCCCCGACGGCGTAACAATCATTGGCAGAGGTGCATTCGAAGGTTGTTCAAATCTTAAGGAAATAATTATTCCTGAAGGTGTAACATGTATAAGCAGTTATGCATTCGAAGGTTGTTCAAATCTTAAGGAAATAATTATTCCTGAAAGCGTAATAAGCGTTGACTACGGGGCGTTCGAAGATTGCACAAACCTCGAAAGCGTTGATGTTGGAAATAGCATAACAATCATTGATGAAAGTGCGTTTGACGGTTGCACAAGCCTTAAAAACATAACTGTTGCTGAAAATAACGAGTTATATTCAAAAGATGAAAGAGGTGTTTTGTTTAATAAGGACAAAACAATACTTATAAAATATCCAGTTAAAATTGAAGGAACTTCTTATGAAATTCCCGACGGTGTAACAAAAATTAACGATTACGCATTCAAAGGATGCACAAGTCTTGAAGAAGTATTAATTCCTGACGGTGTAACAAGTATTGGATATTCTGCTTTCGAGGATTGCACAAGACTTAAAGCAATAGTCATTCCCGACAGTGTAACGGGTATTGGTGAACGTGCGTTTTATGGTTGTACAAATCTTAAAAGTGTAAAAATTGGTAGTAGAGTAACAAATATAGGTGGTATGTACGCATTTGCATTTTGCACAAGTCTTGAATCGATAGAAATTCCCGAAAGCGTCACATACGTAGGGCAATTTTCATTTATGTATTGTAGGAATCTAAAAAAAGCAACTGTTTTGAGCAGAAATGCAGAATTCAGTTTTAGTATAGATGACGTGTTTGGACGTTCAAATCCCGTCATCTACGGCTACAAAGGTTCAACGGCGGAAACGGAAGCAAAAGAATACAACCGCCCGTTTGTTGCCCTTTCCGCCACCCCCACAAACGCAAAAGTACTCATCAACGGCAAAGAAGTTGCATTTACAGCCTACAACATCGGCGGCAACAACTACTTCAAACTCCGTGATGTTGCAATGGCACTAAACGGCAGTGAAAAGAATTTCAACGTAGGTTGGGACAGCACCAACAATGCAATTTCTCTTACTTCAAACCAAAGCTACACATCGGTCGGCGGCGAACTCATTGTTGATGCAAATGCTACCTCAACAGAACCTATCGTTACAAATTCAAGAGTTTACAAGGATAGCGAGCCCGTTTCATTCATTGCGTTCAACATCGGTGGAAACAACTACTTCAAGCTTCGTGATATTGGCAAAGCTTTTGATTTCGGTATCGGTTGGGACAATGAGACTAAAACCATTACCATTGACACAAGCATAGGTTATACCGAATAAACAGTAAAAGAGAGGCACACAGCCACTCAGCTTAATGACAAACCCCTACTCTAAGAGCGGATATTGGCATATCGTACAAACAGCGGCTCCCCTGTGTAAGGGGAGCTGTTTTGCGTATGCAAAACTGAGGGGTTGTTTTTAGGCTGTTTACGTACATTACCACAATCCCTCCGTCATTTTCCAAAGAAAATGACACCTCCCTTTACACAAGGGAGGCTCTTGAATTGATACATTTATACACATTGTTAACAAAGTTTTAGAGAATACACTTTATCGGCAATCTTAGAGAGGCACACAGCCTCTCTTTTTTACTCTTTTACATCCTATGACCAAGCAGCACCATTGCAAGCTTAAAGTAGAACATCAGCGACACAACGTCAACTATAGTCGTAATCATGGGAGATGCCACAACGGCAGGGTCGAGTTTTATTCTCTTTGCAAGAAGCGGCAGAAATGCACCGAGGGTTTTTGCCATAAGTATTGTGAAAATCATGGCAAGACCGAGAACAAGTCCCATCATTACCCTGTCAGGGTCGTTTGTGAAGAAATAAATTCTTGCAAAATTGAGTGCTCCGAAAATCACACCGATTGTAAGCGCCACTCTTATTTCCTTCCACATGACACGGAAAGAGTCGCGAAGGCTGATTTCATCAAGGGTCATGGCACGGATAACCGTTGCCGTTGTCTGAGATCCTGAATTGCCGCCGGTACCTGTCAGCATCGGCATAAATGTAACAAGCAGCGGAAGCGCCGAGATTGCAATTTCGTATTTTCCTAAGATAAGTCCGTTCAGCATACCTGCAAGCATGAGTACGAAAAGCCACGGAATTCTTGCTTTCACATGAGAAAATACGCTTGTTTTAAGGTAGGGCGTTTCGGTAGGAACGATAGCCGCCATCTGTTCGATATCTCGTGTTGCCTCTTCTTCGATAACGTCAACAATGTCGTCGACCGTAACAATGCCGACGATTCTTTCTTCGCTGTCAACAACAGGAAGTGCAAAAAGGTCATATTTCTGAGTAAGCCTTACCGCCTCTTCCCTGTCGTCATGGGTTTCAACCTTAATGACATTTGTTTCCATAAGGTTTTCGATAAGTTCTTCATCATCACGGCAGCCGAGAATGTCCGACAGTTCAAGAACGCCTATAAGCTTTCTACGTTCTCCGAGAACATAACAGGTATATACCGTTTCTTTATGATATGAAACCTTTCTGATGTATTCGATAGCCTCACCGACCGTCATGCCCGATTTGAGGCTGGTGTATTCGCTGGTCATAATACTGCCCACGCTGTCTTCATTATAATTCAGAAATTTATTGATTTCGGCACGGGTATTTGCGTTTGCATTACGAAGTACCTTCTGCACAAGATTTGCAGGCATTTCTTCCAGCATGTCAACGGCATCGTCTGTTGCAAGTTCTTCAATGAGCTTTTTGATTTCTTCATCCGTTGCAATTCCGACGATTTCTTCCTGAAAATCGGGTTCAATATAACTGAAAACGTCTGCCGCAAGGTCTTTGGGCATGAGTTTCATGACAATTAGCGCGGTTTTGGGTTCGAGAGTCTGAAGATATTCAGCGGTATCCGCTTCGGGTGTATCTTCTACCAGCTCACGCATCTTTTTATAGCTTTTATTTTCAAAAAGCTCATTCATTTCACTTTCAAAAATATCATAATTTTCTTTCACGGTAAATACAGTCCTTTCTTTCGGATATGACAATACCGCCATCACGCAAAAAAGCATGACGGCGGCAGAAAGTACGTATTTACTCTTTTAAAAGGCGACAGTGAGCCGAAGTGAATACGTCTTTCTGCGATTTATGTAATTGTAAAGGCAACTTCGCCCGTCCGTACTCATTCTACTCACCTACTTTTTCTTTCGGAGAAAAAGTAGGCAAAAAGAACTCACACTTAGCTCGTTCCTGCCATTATCTTTCTCCGATTTTTTGTTTCTCAAATTGTTTTACGTCTGTGTGCCATAAATCCAAGCACACAGGCTCATTAGAAATTATAAATTCTTAATTCAAATTTACTTCAGCATATTTTTCAGTTCATACAGCTTTGTAAGAGCTTCGATGGGTGTAAGTGTATTTACATCAATCTTTTTGATTTCGTCTATCACCCTGTCCTGTTCAAGAGAATCAAGGCTGAGTGTTCCCGAAAAGTCATCTGTTATCTTTATTTTAGGCATCTGGCTCTTTACGGGAGAAACATTATGCTTTTCTTCAATTTCCTTCAAAATCTCATTTGCCCTGTCAACCACCGACTTCGGCACGCCTGCAAGCTTTGCAACTTCAATACCGTAGCTTTTGTCTGTTGCACCTTCGACAATCTTTCTGAGGAAGATTAGGTCGTCGCCCCTCTTTTTTGCAACAATATGGAAATTGGCAACACCTTTACAAACTTCGGAAAGCTCCGTAAGTTCATGGTAGTGGGTTGCAAACATGGTCTTTGAATTCAGTTTTTTGCTGACGGTATATTCAACAATGGCTCTTGCAATACTCATGCCGTCATAGGTGGATGTGCCTCTGCCGATTTCGTCATAGACTACAAGGCTTTTACTTGTGGCATTCTTTAAAATATAGGCACATTCCGACATTTCAAGCATAAAGGTACTCTGTCCCTGTGCAAGGTCATCCGATGCTCCTATTCGTGTAAACACCTTATCAATTATGCCTATTCTTGCACTTCTTGCGGGAACAAAAGAGCCTATCTGTGCCATAATCACAATAAGTGCTGTCTGGCGCATATATGTACTCTTACCTGCCATGTTGGGACCTGTAATGAGAAGAAGCCGTCTGTTTTCATCAAAATGCACATCATTGGGAACGAACATTTCGTTCTTCATAAACTTTTCAACTACGGGATGACGGCTGTCTACAAGGTCAATTACATCACTTGTATCAACCTCAGGGCAGGTGTAGTTATTCTTCTTTGCTACATCTGCCAGCGACACATACACATCAAGCTTCGAGAGGGCAACAGCAGTTTTCTGAACCCTTGCAAGGTTGGAGGCAACATATTCACGAAGCCTCTGGAAAAGCTCATATTCCAGGGTGACAAGTCTTTCCTTTGCACCGAGAACTTTAGTTTCCATCTCTTTAAGTTCCTGAGTTATGTATCTTTCGGCACCCGTAAGCGTCTGTTTTCTCACATAGCTGTCGGGAACAAGGTCTTTGAATGAATTTGTAACCTCAATATAGTAGCCGAACACTCTGTTATAGCCGACTTTAAGGTTTTTGATACCCGTCAGTTCCTTTTCCTGCTGTTCGATTCTTGCCATCCAGGAGTGACCGTCATTCATCATATCGCGAAGCTCATCTGCTTCCTTTGAAAAGCCTTCCTTTATAAAGCCGCCTTCCCTGATTGAAAAGGGCGGGTCGTCTTTTATTGCATTGGCAATGTATTCGGCAATATCATCAAGTGTATCAAGGCTATTGCAAAGAGACGACAGTTCCTCACTGTTAAACTTTGACACATACTCTTTTATTGGTTTTATAACATTTATCGACTGCTCAATTGCCTTCATATCCTTACCGTTGGTGGTGTTATACACAACACGCGTCATAAGGCGTTCGAGGTCGCCGATTTCAGATAACAGGTGCTGAAGCTCTTCTTTTGTGATAAAGTCGGAGTAAAGCTCCTTTACCGCGTTCTGTCTTTTTATTATTTCGTTACAGTTGACAAGGGGCATTTCAATCCATTTGCGAAGAAGTCTTGCACCCATAGCCGTCTTTGTTTTATCGAGAACCCAAAGGAGTGTGCCCTTCTTTTCGCGTGTTCTCATGGTTTCGCAAAGCTCAAGGTTACGTCTTGTATTTACATCTATTCCGAGATATGCGTTATTATCGTATCCGGTGATTTTATTAAGATACGAAAGGTCAACCTTCTGGGTATCTGCAATATAAAGAAGAAGTGCCGCAATTGAATCCACGGCGGGCGATGATTCATCAAGAAAAGCATTGTCAAGCTCATCCTTGCCGAAGTGCTCAAGTACTGCTGTATATGCACCGTTCTTATAAAGCCCTGCCGCCCTGTCATTGAAAACACAGCCGAGGCGTTCCGAAACAAAGGAATATATTTCGGGAACACCGCTTCTGTCGGCGTTTGTAATAATTTCGCTGGGACAGTAGGTCGCAAGCTCATTGATGATGCGTTTGTTCATATCCGCATCGCTTATACTTGTTACAAATATCTTTGCCGTTGAAACGTCGCAGAAGCATAGACCGCAGGAAGTTCCTCTGATGTACATTGAGCAGAGGTAATTATTTTTACCCTCTTGCAGCATTGTACTCTCGGTTACGGTACCCGGTGTGATTATTCTTGACACCTCACGTCTAACAAGTCCTTTAGCCGTTGCAGGGTCTTCTGCCTGCTCGCAGACAACTACCGTATAGCCCTTTTTGACAAGTCTTGCAATATACGTTTCGGCACTGTGATAGGGTACTCCGCACATGGGTGCTCTTTCTTCCATGCCGCAGCTCTTACCTGTAAGTGTCAGTTCAAGCTCACGGGATACAACTTTGGCATCGTCAAAGAACATCTCGTAAAAGTCACCGAGACGGTAGAAGAGTATTTCGTTTTTATACTTTTCCTTGACTTCAAGGTACTGAAGCATCATGGGAGTATATGGCATTTTTTTACCCGACCTTTTTTTCTGAAATATAATTTTGGCATCTCCAAAAATGCCAAATGATGAATTAGGAATAAGCAAAGAGTTTGGTCGGTCGGATTTATGCCGACCAAACGGGGTTATTTATGCGACACCGATGGCATGTTTTCGACAAAACATGCCCCGTGAATTCTTTTCTTTTTTGCTGACTTTTTTCTTTTCAGCAAAGAAAAAAGTCAGTGGCAGCCTTTGCAAGTTGCGCAGTTATGGGTACATTCCGCACCGCCCTCAACACCGTCCTCATAATCGTCGTACTGCTTTTCACTTGTAAGATTTTCGGGGCTGATATAGGATGTGATTGTCATATTGATGGCATTAAGAAGAATATTGAGGTTTTCTTCTGCCGTGTTGTATGCCATCATTTCGGGGTGGTTTGTAATTTCCGAATAGAGTGCTTCCATGCGTGCCGAAACCGCATCAAGAAGCTGCATATCGTTTTCGTCGCCTTTTGAGCTTTCTATATCGTAAATCTTCTTCTGTACGTTAAATTCGTCAAGCTTTGCCTTGAGTGCCGCGTTTGCTTTGCATGCATCTCTTGTTTCACAAAATGTTTTATACTGTGTGCTTTCAGCGAGTTTTTCGCCGAGAGCTCTGGCAAGATTCATCATTTCTATCATTGTAATTACTTCCTTTCGTTACTGTGCGTTGCCTTTGAGTAATGACTCTCCGAAGGCATCTATTTTTACATTCACGTATTTTCCGTATATATCCTTATTATCACTTGTGAATTTCACAAGTTTAAAGCCCGATGTTCTTCCGCCGAACATGCCGTTTTCATCCTCGGTCTGTTCGCACAGCACTCGAACCGTTTTTCCGACATATGAGGCATTTATTGCAGTGATATTCTCCCTGTGAAGGGTGAGTAGGCGTGACATTCTCTCGGTCTTTTCCTCGTCGGATGTACCGTCTTGCATCTCACTTGCGGGAGTACCGGGGCGTCTTGAATAGATAAATGAGAACACCGAATCATACTTTACCTCTTTTATGAGGCTGAGGGTTTCCTCAAAGTCCTCAGCTGTCTCACCGGGAAAACCGACGATGATATCGGTTGTGAGAACTATATCGGGTACAGCTTCTCTCAGCTTTCTAACCGTTTCAAGATAGCCTTCACGGGTGTATTTTCTGTTCATTTCCGAAAGTGTTCTTGTGGAACCCGACTGCACAGGCAGGTGGAAATGACGTTCAACCTTAGGATTGTTCTTTATAACCTCAATGAGTCTGTCCGAAACATCCTTCGGGTGACTTGTCATAAAGCGAAGTGTAAAGTCTCCGTCGATTTTGCAAATTTCTTCAACAAGCGTTGCAAAATCACACGGTTCGTCTAAGCTTTTTCCATAGGAGTTTACGTTCTGACCGAGAAGTGTGATTTCCTTATAGCCGTCACGAACAAGTCCTTTTACTTCATTCAGTATGTCTTCTTTTTTTCGGCTTCTTTCCCTTCCTCTTACATACGGAACTATACAGTATGTACAGAAGTTATTACAGCCGTACATAATGGAAACATATGCCTTGATATCATTATTTCTTTCTACGGGGACGCCCTCAACGATGGAATAATCGAGCTCATCCACATAGTATCTTCGTCTGTCCGATTCCATTACATCACATAGAATTTCGGGAAGTCGGTGAAGCATATTCGTACCTGCAACAAAGTCAACATAGGGGTACTTATGCTTTATATCCTCTACCCTTTTTTCCTGACTTACCATACATCCCCAAAGACCGATAAGAAGGTTTTTATTCTTATCTTTAAGATGCTTTAACTGTCCCGTTTTGGATAAAGCTCTCAGCTCTGCGTGTTCACGTACCGCGCAGGTATTGAAGATGATAAGGTCGGCATCATCCATGCTCTCTGCCTTTTCATAGCCAAGATTTTTTGCAGTACCCGAGAGTCTTTCACTGTCGGCTTCATTCTGCTGACAGCCGAAGGTTGTGATATAATACTTTGGCGTTCTTCCCTTACTCTTTAGTATTTCACGGACACGCAAAGTATATTTTTCCTGATTTTTGATATCGGCTGTATTTTCGTCAAAAGTTTTAGCCATAGGTTTAGCCTTTCATGAGCTTTCTTAAATCATCGGGTGTGAATGTATAGATTTTATCGCAGAACTGACAGGACACATCAATATCCTTGCCTTCATTTATCATGTCCGCAATCTCGTCCTTGCCGACAGAAAGAATTGCTCTTTCTACCTTTTCTTTATTACATTCGCAGAAATATGAAACATCTGCTTCGTCAAAGATATCAAATTCGATATCGCCGAGGATTTCTTTAAGGTATTCCTCGTTTGTTTTTCCGCTTGAGAACATATGAGACACGGGCGGGATAAGAGGAAGTCTTGCTTCGAGCCTGTCAATAAACTTATCATCGGTACCGGGAAGAAGCTGTATCATAAAGCCGCCTGCTGCCTTACATTTATAGTCATTTCCCATAAGCACACCGAGGGCACAGACGGTGGGTGTTTGCTCGCTTGTGGCATAGTAGTTTGTAAAGTCTTCGGCGATTTCGCCCGAAACTATGGGTACAAGTCCCACAAAGGGTTCGCCCTGTCCCATATCCTTGACGATACTCATAGTACCTTTACCTACAGCGCCTGCAACGTCAAGCTTACCTCTGGAGTTTAAGGGCAGGTCTGCCTGAGGATTCTGAACAAAGCCCTTTACATTACCGTAGTAATCGGCAACGGCTAAAACTTTGCCGCATACACCGTCACCGTTAAAGGATACGGTTACGGTATCGTCACGGTCTTTGAGCATGATACCTGCCATACTGGTAGCTGTCAGAGTTCTTCCGAGAGCTGCAGCGGCAGTCGGCGAAAGGTTATGGATTTTTATCGCGTCATTTACCATAGCCTTGGAGTTTATAATAATGATTCGTGCCGAGCCGCAAGTGGTCATGGCACGGGTTATTGTGTTATCAAGCATAGGGTTAAGTTCCTTTTTATATTTTGTCTTGAGTTTGCATCGTAGCGTTTATGCGATGCAAACGGGGTTAGTTACGCGATTAATATTATTTGTTCTTATCAGAAGCTTTGCCCGCGAAATTGCCTGCGGCGGCTCGCCGTGCAATAAAATGCAATCTTTCATTTACATTTTCGTCTGCCCCTGAAAAGTCCATGCCGCCGAAAGAGTATACCTTTTCAAAGCCTGCTTCCTTAAGGTATGCACGTATATTCTTTTCGGTATACATCCTTTCCTTATTATCTTCATCGTGGCGTGAGTATGTACCGTCTTCGTTTTCGATAAAGAATGAAAGATAAAAATCGCAGATTTTCTTTTCTTCATCATAGAAGTTCTGCCATGCACAGAGTACCCCATCATCTTCAAGGACATAAGCATTGTCGGCATAGATATTTTCAAACTTATACTTTGAGTTTACGTCAAAGACAAACACACCGCCGTCGACAAGTATATCGTATGCACTCTTAAAGCATTCCTTGACGCTTTTGGGAGTCAGCAGGCAGTTTACGCTGTCAAGAAGGCAGATTACGGCACCCGCTTTATTTGAAGCTGTAAACGAGCACATATCCTGTTTTGCGAAAATTACATTTCTGCATCCCTTTTCAAATGCCTTGTTGTCGGCAATTGACAGCATATCCTCCGAAAGGTCGCTGGCGGTAACTTTATAACCGCGTTTTTCAAGTTCAATGGCAACGCTACCCGTACCGCATGCAATTTCGCAAACGTGTTTTACCTCACACTCTGCATACTTTTCAAAGCATTCTTCACAAAAGTCTGCCCAATCTTTCGGGTCAACATCGGCGTTGAGTCTGTCGTAAACTTCAGACAGATACTGTCCGTAGCCTTTATTCTTCATATTCTATTTTTGAGAGGGCTCTGGTATAGCCGTCGCTTCCGTATTTAAGGCAGCGGTTCACTCTGGAGATTGTCGCTGTCGAAAGTCCTGTTTCGTCGGCAATTTCGGTATACTTCTTGCCTTCCGAAAGCATATGGGCGGCTGCCACTCTCTTTGCCATTTCATTTATTTCGGAGGCGGTGCAAAGATCCTCGAAAAGGTCATAGCACTCCTCAATTGTTTCAAGAGAAAGTATTGCACGGAAAAGATTGTTTACTCGCGCACTTTTAAGTTTTTCGTTCATTTTTCAGACAGTTCCTTTCTACATTTTTGCGTATAATAGGTGATTTTAATATTATAACAACTTAAAGTGTAAAAGTAAAGAGTTTTTTTGAAAAAAACGATATTTTTCCATAACAAACAAAAAAGCCGCCCCCGATAAAGGGCGGCAGGCTTCATTGTCTGTATTACTTTACAATGTAGTCGGAAAGCTTTTCTACGATTGCATCGCAGTCATCACAGTGAATTGTCATTTCAACGGGATTTAAAAGGTCAAGGCTGAAAATACCCATGATGGATTTTGCATCTACGGTATATCTTCCCGACTTGAGGTCAATTTCACCTTCAAATGCCGTAACAACGTTTACAAACTTTCTTACATCTTCGAGTGTGTTGAGTTTAATCATAAATGTTTTCATATATATGTGTCCTCCTTTGAAAAGTATTACAGTCAAATTATATTAAATGATTGTCGTTTTGTCAATACATGGTTACAAAATGACATGAAAATTCAAAATTGTAACACTTATTTTGCAATGTGTTTACAGATTGCGGGGAAAATATATTATAATTATGATGTTGTGTTATGTATTTAACAAACACAAATGCCTATCATCACAGAATCCAGAGGTAATTAAAATGGCAAAAGAATTTAAGAGAATAGGTGTTCTTACATCAGGCGGCGATGCGCCCGGTATGAACGCAGCAATCAGAAGTGTAGTAAGAAGTGCAATTTCCCGCGGCATTGAAGTCATGGGTATTTATTGCGGCTACAAGGGACTTATAGAAAATGACATGAAGCTTCTCTCAGAAAGAGATGTTTCAAATATACTCAATCACGGCGGTACAATGCTCTATTCCGACAGATGCGACAAGTTCAAAACCCAGGAAGGTATCAATCTTGCCGTTGAAAACTGTAAGAAGAACGGCATTGACGGTATCGTCACCCTCGGCGGAGACGGTACTTTCAGAGGTGCTACAGACCTTTCAAGAAACGGTATTCCTTGTATTGGTATTCCCTGTACTATCGACAACGATATTTCCGCAACCGACTACACCATCGGTTACGATACGGCAAAGAACACCGTTATTGAAATGGTTGACAGACTAAGAGACACATGCGAATCCCATGCAAGATGTAATGTTGTTGAAGTAATGGGCAGACACGCGGGCTACATTCCCGTAGAATGCGGTATTGCAATCGGTGCAACAGGCATTGCCATTCCTGAAATTGATTTTGACAAAGAAGGTCTTATCCGAAATCTTAAAACCCTTTCAACGCACGGCAAGAGAAACTTCATTGTAATGGTTTCCGAGGGTATGGGCAAGGGCTTCTCTGCTGAGCTTACAAAGGAAATAGAAGAAAAGACAGGCATCGAAACAAGACTTGCAGTGCTTGCTCACGTACAGAGAGGCGGTTCGCCCAGCTGTACCGACAGAGTTATCGCTACAAGAATGGGCTACCGTGCCGTTGAACAGCTTCTTGCAGGCAGATACAACGAGGTTGTTTGCTACACAAGAGGAAACATTCATATTTCCGAAATGGAATATGCCTTCACTTTCGACAGAATCGTAAAAGGCAAGGCTACCGAAGAAGAAATCAACGCCCTTGAACCCACGCTGAGAGCAGAAATGTTGGAACGTGCGGCATCTAAGAAGGATTATCTTGTTCGTCTTTACAACCTTGCACAAAGAATTTCTTTCTAAAACTTGTCTTTTTCAAGGATTAAAAGCACCATTTTTTGGTGCTTTTGTCATATTTTCACATTTTATTCATTGAAAAATCGGAATTGACGTGTTATAATAGCAATTGTAATGCTTTTTATTTAATTCAAAGGAGTTGTTTGTTTTGAAATTGAAACGAATATTATTTGTTTTACTTGCATTTATTTCACTTCTTGCCATTTGCTCCTGCAAAAAAGATGAAGACAAAAAATCTACATACGTTCCTGTAGCAGGTGACGAATACTGGCTCGGTCACAATCCTCAGGAAGACATGAAAGGTTATCAATTCAGAATTCTTTCCAGAAAAGGCATGAAAAGCGATCAGTATGCTGAAGAACAGACCGGTGACATTATCAACGATGCCATTTACAAGAGGAACGAAACTGTAAAGGGTTATTTCAACTGTGATGTCGTTTCAATTGAAAGCTCATCAGGCAGTGCCGATGATGCCATCAACTCCATTCTTGCGGGTGATGACCAGTATGACATCATTTTCCCTCACTCAAGATCAGCATTCCAGTATGCTGTTCAGGATGCTCTTGTAAATTTCAATGACATAAAAACCATCCACCTTGACAAGTCCTGGTGGTCGCAGGATATTATTGATTCATGTAATGTAAACGGACATCTTTACGTTCTTGACGGCGATATCTCCACACACAGACTTCAGTATGCATTC
The DNA here is from genome assembly GCA_015064895.1 of Oscillospiraceae bacterium. GTDB lineage: Bacteria > Bacillota > Clostridia > Oscillospirales > CAG-382 > UMGS1387. Next base: position 114,344 of record SVRI01000002.1, read on the forward strand.
TGTATGTTCTTCAACAAGAGAATCTTTGACGAACTCGGTATTGAATATCCTTACCGGATGGCTCTTGACGGCACATGGACATTTGATGAGTTTTCAAAGCTTGTAAAGAAGGGTTCAAAGGACCTCAACGGTGACGGTATTCTTAAGCCCGAAGACGACCAGTTCGGTTATTACACAAGTAACTGGTACGGACCTATCAACGTACTTTATACGGGCGGTCAGAGAATTTATTCCAAAAATGCGGCAGGAGTACCTTATATATCTCTCAATTCCAACAAGACTGTGGAAATTTTCTCAGAATTCTTTAAGCTTACCGATTCCGACGATGTCTATATTTACAATCAGATAAGCAATGAAAGCGACCCTGCAGGAAATCCCTTCAATGAAGGCCGTTCAATGTTTGCAGACAAGGGCCTTGGTAATGCGAAGGCTATGAGAAGCATGAACGACGAATTCGGTATTCTCCCTTGGCCCAAGTTCACCGAGGAAGACGTATATGCAACTGTAGTAAACGGTCATGCAAGCCTTATGGTTATGCCTATAACCGTTGCTGACAAACAGAAATCCGGTAAAATTATCGAAGCACTCTGTGCTATCGGTAACAAGGAAGTTATTCCTGCATTCTACGATGTATCACTTAAAACAAAATTCTCTAGAGACGCCGAATCCGAAGCAATGATTGATATCATAAAAGATTCCATCATCTACGACCTCGGTTACGTTTCCGGCGGTGTATTGAATTCTGTAGGTTCGTCACTTTCCAAGAGCAGCAACCATGACTTCGCTCAATTCTATGCTCAGAACGAATCCAAGGCTCAGTCAGACCTTCAGAGCTTCCTTGAAGCTTACGGTTCATAATATTAAGATTTGAAAGCCCGTTTTCCAACGGGCTTTTCTTTTTTTCGATTTATTATTTTTTTACAATTTGTTATCCGCATTCTAACAAAGTGGTGTTAATGTATAGTGAGAGTTAGGCTTTTTAGGGGGTAATATTTTGAATATTAAGAGTATTTTTTTAATCCTTCTTGCGGTATTATCTATTTTTGCTGTCAGCTCATGCAAGAAGAAAGACTCCGGAATTTCTACATACGTTCCTGTTGCCGGTGATGAGTACTGGCTGGGTCACAATCCGCAGGAAGATATGGACGGATATCAATTCAGAATCCTTTCGAGAAAAGGCATGAAAAGTGACCAGTATGCAGAAGAAGAAACCGGCGATATTATCAATGATGCAGTTTTCAAAAGAAATGAAACGGTAAAGGGTTATTTCAACTGCGACATCATTACAATAGAAAGCTCTACAAACAAGGCCGACGATGCCATCAACTCAATCCTTGCAGGCGATGACCAGTATGACATTCTTCTTCCCCACTCAAGATCGGCTTTCCAGTATGCAATCCAGGATGCACTTGTTAACTTCAACGATGTAAAGACAATCGATACATCCAAGGATTGGTGGTCGAAGGATATTATTGACTCCTGTAACATAAACGGTTATCTCTACGTTCTTGACGGTGACATCTCTACCCACAGACTTGAATACGGCTTTGCCATGTACTTCAACAAGAGGATTTTTGACGAGCTTGGTCTTGAATATCCTTATCAGATGGCTATTGACGGTACATGGACATTTGACGAATTTTCAAAGCTCGTAAAGAAGGGTTCAAAGGACCTCAACGGCGACGGTCTCATCAAGCCCGAGGACGACCAGTACGGTTACTATTCATGGCATGCCTTCGGACCCATTCAGGTGCTTTATACGGGCGGTCAGAGAATCTATTCCAAGAGTGCTACGGGTGTTCCCTATCTTTCTTTAAACTCAACAAAAACTTTAAATCTTTATTCCGATTTCTTCAGACTTTGCGATTCCGATGACGTATTACTCTGTGCTGCACAGAATGCTCCGTCAGAAAATTTATTCACTGCAGGACGTGCAATGTTCGCAGACAACGGTCTCGGTCAGGCAAAAACATTTAGAAACATGAGCGATGAATTCGGTATTCTCCCCTGGCCCAAGTACACAGCAGAAGATGAATACAAGACAGTTATCAACGGTCATGCAAGCCTTCTCGTTATGCCCATCACTGTTCCGGACAAGCAAAAATCGGGCAAGATTATCGAAGCACTCTGTGCTCTTGGCAACAAAGAAGTAGTTCCTGCTTTCTATGATGTATCTCTTAAAACAAAGTTTTCGAGAGACGCCGAATCCGAAGCAATGATTGATATTATCAGAGACTCTCTCATATATGACCTCGGCTATGTTTCGGGCGGTACATTCCAGAATGTCGGTGAAAGACTTGCATCAATGGGTAACCGTGACTTTGCCTCCTATTATGCACAGAACGAATCCAAGGCTCAGACAGATCTTCAGAACTTCCTCGCATCCTACGGCAAATTATAAAATGCAACAGCAAAAGGCTTGTCTTACGGCAAGCCTTTATTTTTGTACATTTTTTATTCTTTACAAATTAGATGTTGACTACAGTGAAAAAACTGTGTAAAATACAATATGAAGTTCATATTTAGGAGGTATATCCTTTGAGAATCAAAAGATTATCATGTATTCTTCTTGCCGTAGCATCTTTATTTATAATCAGTGCGTGCAAGAAAGATGACAAAGACAGAACCACATACGTTCCTGTAGCCGGTGACGAATATTGGTTAGGTCACATTGAACAGGAAGACATGCAGGGATATCAGTTCAGAATACTTTCAAGAAAAGGCATGGTAGATGACCAGTATGTTGAAAAAGAAACAGGCGATATCATCAACGATGCCGTCTACAAGAGAAATGAAACGGTAAAGGGATATCTTAATATCGACATAGTTTCAATCGAAAGTTCCACTGACACCGCGTCCGACGCAATCAACTCAATTCTTGCGGGCGATGACCAGTATGACGTAATGTTCCCCCACTCAAGAGCGGCTTTCCAGTATGCTGTTCAGGATGCACTTGTAAACTTCAATGACATTAAAACAATTGACACCTCTAAACCCTGGTGGTCACAGGATATCATAGATTCATGTAATGTAAACGGACATCTTTATGTTCTTGACGGCGACATTCAGACTGACAGACTTTTCTATGCGTTCTGTATGTTCTTCAACAAGAGAATCTTTGACGAGCTGGGTGTTGAATATCCTTACCAGATGGCACTTGACGGCACATGGACATTTGATGAGTTTTCAAAGCTTGTAAAGAAGGGCTCAAAAGACCTCAACGGTGACGGTTTGCTCAAGCAAGAAGAAGACCAGCTCGGCTACTACACAAGAGAATGGTACGGTCCTATCCAGGCACTTTATTCGGGTGGACAAAGAATCTATTCCAAGGATGCAAGAGGCATACCCGTTCTCTCACTCAACTCCAATAAAACAGTTGATATTTTCTCCGATTTCTTCAAGCTCGCCGACTCAGATGACGTTTTCCTTCAGTTGACTCCCGGAAGACTTGCAAAGGAAGACTTATTCCCTGTAGGACGTGCAATGTTTGCAGACAGAGGTCTCGGCTCTGCCCAGGCACTCAGAAGTATGGATGACGAATTCGGTATTCTCCCCTGGCCAAAGTTTTCTGCCGATGATGAATACAAGACGGTGGTTAACGGTCATGCATGTTTACTTACAATGCCCATCACTGTTCCCGATAAGCAGAAGTCAGGTAAGATTATTGAAGCCCTCTGTGCCCTCGGCAACAAGGAAGTACTTCCTGCATTCTATGAAGTATCACTAAAGACCAAGTTCTCTAGAGATGCCGAATCCGAAAAGATGATTGACATTATCAAGGACTCCATTATCTACGACCTCGGTTACGTTTCCGGCGGTACAATGAACTCGGTCGGTGCTACTCTTGCTCAGAGTAACAACCATGATTTCTCTCAGTTCTATGCACAGAATGAATCAAAGGCTCAGACAGACCTTCAGAGTTTCCTTAAATCCTACGGTAAAATGTAATTTTCAAACTCCCCTTTTTGGGGAGTTTTTTTATTGACTCATTCATGAAACAGTGATATAATCTATTACAATAAGGAGGTTTGATTATGAAAAACATTCGCAAACTGACACTTACATTACTTTTAATCTCACTTATAGTTTCAATTATCGCATGTACTTCTGCAGATACAAAGGAAACAGATCCGGAGGATGCTGTATGGGAAGGCTATGATGATGTTGAGTTTGTTAAGTTTCTGGGAAACAGCAGTGCAGATGAGGTAGAAGTCACGGTAAAGGAAGGTTGGGGCAAGTCGGATGAGCTTAACGAAGAAGATGACTTATCCGAGGATGCAAAGGCTTATACATACACCTATGAGCGTGTTTCGGGCAAAGATATTGTAGAAAAAATCCACTTTTTTATGATTCTTGAAGACAATGAGCTTACGCCTGCGGGTTGTTACAACGAAACCACCCATGAGGAGCTGGACAAAGGCGACACCGAGGATATACTCGAAGGGCTGATTGACGAATTTGAACTGTACAACGAAAAGAAAAGCTCAAGCAACAATAGTAATTATCCCGACAATAACAATGCAGAATCTTTACGTCCCAACAATACAACATATCTTCCTAATTCAGGCTATGAAAACTGGCTTGGTCACATTGAACAGGAAAACATGGACGGTTATACGTTCAGAATCCTTTCAAGAAAAGGCATGGTAGATGACCAGTATGTTGAAGAAGAAACAGGTGACATTGTCAACGATGCTGTCTACAAAAGAAACGAAATTGTAAAGGGTTACTTCAATATTGACATTGTTTCAATCGAAAGCTCCACTGACACAGCTTCCGACGCAATCAACTCAATTCTTGCGGGCGATGACCAGTACGATATCATGTTCCCTCACTCAAGAACAGCATTCCAGTATGCTGTTCAGGATGCTCTTGTCAATTTCAATGATGTATACACAATCGATACATCAAAAGAATGGTGGTCACAGGATATTGTTGACTCATGTAACGTAAACGGTAACCTTTACGTACTTGACGGTGATATCTCAACTCACAGACTTTATTACTGCTTTGCAATGTACTTCAACAAGAGAATATTTGATGAACTCTGTCTTGAATATCCCTATCAGATGGCTCTTGACGGCACATGGACATTTGACGAATTCTCAAAGCTTGTAAAGAAGGGTTCAAAGGACCTCAACGGTGACGGTCTTCTCAAGCAGGAAGATGACCAGCTCGGCTATTATACAAGAGAATGGTTCGGTGCAATTCAGGTTCTTTATTCAGGTAACCAGAGAATCTACTCAAAGGATGCAAGAGGAATTCCGAGACTTTCGCTTAATACACCTAAAACAGTTCAGTTGTTTTCCGACTTCTTTAAACTGACCGATTCCGATGATGTATTCATGCAGATTTCACCCGGAAATCTCGCAAAGGAAGACTTGTTCCCTGCAGGTCGTGCAATGTTTGCAGACAAGGGTCTCGGCTCTGCTCAATCACTCAGAAGCATGGACGATGAATTCGGTATCCTTCCCTGGCCTAAGTTCTCTGAAGAAGATGAGTATGAAACGATTGTAAACGGTCATGCAAGCCTTATGGTTATGCCCATCACTGTTCCGGACAAACAAAAATCCGGTAAGATTGTAGAAGCACTCTGTGCCATCGGTAACAAGGAAGTTATTCCTGCATTCTACGAAGTATCACTTAAAACAAAATTCTCTAGAGACGCCGAATCCGAAGCAATGTTTGATATCATAAAAGATTCCATCATCTACGACCTCGGTTACGTTTCGGGAGGTACAATGAACTCTGTTGGTGCTACTCTTGCTCAGAGAGACAACCACGATTTCTCTCAGTTCTATGCACAGAATGAATCAAAGGCTCAGTCAGACCTTCAGAACTTCTTAAGCTCTTACGGTAAAATGTAATTTTCAAACTCCCCTTTTTTGGGGAGTTTTTCTTATTTCAGCAATACCAAACAACTTTCTTAATATTGATGAAACAAAAAATCGTTGATATGTTAACAGAATTTTGGTATAGTTATGGTGTATTGCAAGAATTTATTAAGGAGGTACATACCTTGAAAATCAAAAGATTGCTTTGTTTTGCTGCCCTGATTCTCTCAGTTGTTGCTTTCAGTGCATGTAAAAACGAGGATGAAGAAATATCCAAGTACATTCCTAATGCCGGCGATGAATATTGGCTCGGTCACATCCCACAGGAAAACATGGACGGTTACGAATTCAGAATCCTTTCAAGAAAAGGCATGGTAGATGACCAGTATGTTGAAGAAGAAACAGGTGATATCATCAACGATGCCGTTTTTAAAAGAAATGAAACAGTAAAGGGTTACTTTAACATTGACATTGTTTCAATTGAAAGCTCCTCCAATACTGCGGATGATGCTATCAGTTCCATCCTTGCAGGTGATGACCAGTATGACATCATGCTGCCCCACTCAAGAACAGCATTCCAGTATGCTATTCAGGATGCACTCGTAAACTTCAACGATATCAAAACAATCGATACATCAAAAGAATGGTGGTCTCCCGATATTATCGACTCTTGTAACGTAAACGGACATCTTTACGTTCTCGACGGCGATATTTCTACTCACAGACTTTACTACTGCTTTGCGATGTACTTCAACAAGAGAATCTTTGATGAACTCGGTCTTGAATATCCTTATCAGATGGTTTTGGATAATAACTGGACATTTGACGAATTTTCAAAGCTCGTAAAGAAGGGTTCAAAGGACCTCAACGGTGACGGTCTTCTCAAGCAGGAGGACGACCAGCTCGGCTATTATACAAGAGAATGGTTCGGTGCAATTCAGGTTCTTTATGCAGGTAACCAGAGAATTTACGCAAAGGATGCCGCAGGCATTCCCAGACTTACACTTAACTCTCCTAAGACAGTTCAGGTATTCTCTGACTTCTTCAAGCTCGCCGACTCCGACGATGTATTCCTTCAGATTTCACCCGGTAAGGTTGCTAAGGAAGACTTGTTCCCTGCAGGTCGTGCAATGTTCGCCGATAATGACCTTGGTCAGGCTCAGCAGCTCAGAGCCATGGATGACGAATTCGGTATTCTCCCCTGGCCTAAGTTCTCTGCCGATGATAAGTATGAAACAGTTGTAAACGGTCATGCAAGCCTTCTTACAATGCCTATCACGGTTCCCGATAAGCAGAAGTCAGGCAAGATTATTGAAGCGCTTTGTGCTCTCGGTAATAAGGAAGTTATTCCCGCGTTCTACGAAGTATCTCTTAAGACAAAGTTCTCAAGAGATACAGAATCCGAAAAGATGATTGACATTATCAAGGACTCTATCATCTACGACCTCGGTTACGTTTCCGGCGGTACAATGAACTCTGTTGGTGCTACTCTTGCAAATCAAAGCAATCATGACTTTGCTCAGTTCTATGCTCAGAACGAATCAAAGGCTCAGGTTGACCTTCAGAACTTCTTAAGCTCTTACGGTAAAATGTAAAACATAATATTAAAACCTCATGCTTTAATCAGCATGAGGTTTTTTCTGTATAAATTAAAACCGAAACTAACGTGTAGTCTCGGTTTTGCCGCGGGGCTTCCCCTTACAAAACACATAGTCTTTTGCCTGAGTTTGTCCGCTTTCGTTTATGGCGGACAAACGGTACTTCACTCGGGCAATAAAAAAACAAAACCGAAACTAGAGTATAGTCTCGGTTTTGCCGCGGGGCTTCTCCTTACAAAACACATAGTCTTTTGCCTAAGTTTGTCCGCTTTCGTTTATGGCGGACAAACGGTGATTCACTCGGGCAATAAAAAAATAAACCGAAACTAGAGTATAGTCTCGGTTTTGCCGTGGGGCTTCCCCTTACAAAACACATAGTCATTTGCCTGAGTTTGTCCGCTTTCGTTTATGGCGGACAAACGGTGCTTCACTCGGGCAATAAAAAAATAAACCGAAACCAACGTGTAGTCTCGGTTTTGCCGTGGGGCTTCCCCCACTGGTGGACGATAAGGAACTCGAATCCCTGACCACTCGCACGTCAAGCGAGTGCTCTACCAACTGAGCTAATCGTCCGTGTGTTGTAGCGGTATTTTAACATAAAGAGGATGGATTGTCAAGAAGTTTTTTTGCTTGTTTTCATTTTATTATTGAAATGAAAAAGAAGATATGATAGAATTAGATAAACTATACTATAATCAATGGGAGTAATATTGATGAAAAAACTTAGATTTTCCGTATTTGTCTCAGTATTTTTACTTGTACTTGCTGTTTCGGCAGGTGCTTCGGGCTTTGAAAAGAGCCGTACATATTCCTCTAATTTCAATGATATACAGGAAGGCAAATGGTTTACCCAAAGTGTAAAGGATGTGTATGAGCTTGCTCTTATGGAAGGTGTTACATCCGACACCTTTGATGCCGACTCTCAGATGAGCGTTGCTCAGAGTATTACTATTGCCGCACGTCTTCACAGCATTTATAATAACACCGAGATTCCCGAATTTTCGGGCAATACATGGTATATGAAGTATGTGAACTACTGTAAAGAAAACGGCATTATAGATGAAAACCAGTTTAATTCATACGGCCGTCCCGTTATGGCCTTTGAAATGGTGCAGCTTTTTGCTTCTGCTCTTCCCGAAGAATATTTCCCAAAAATCAATGACATCACATATATTCAGGATGTGCGTGAAGATATGAGCTTTGCAGACGATGTTTTTATGTTCTACAGAGCAGGTGTTCTTAACGGTAATGACAGCTATGGCACATTTCTTCCGATGAGTGAAATTACAAGAAAAAGAGCTGCCGTTCTTTTAGCAAGAACAGTTCTTCCCGAACAAAGACTCAAATACTCCCTTGAAACAAAACGTGAAACATATACTCTCGATGAAGTTTTTGCAATTGTTGATAAAGAAACCGTAAGGGACACGCTTGATGACGTTGAGCTTATCAGTGCGGATTCCTACAGCGTATCTGCCGCAGAATACAGATATTATTCCGGTATTTCAAACGGCGATGCCGCAAAAATCGAAGGCTTGGTAAAATCTTCGGCTGCCAAGATGAATATAATCAGGCAGGTTGTACCTCAGGTGTCGTTTGATGTTCTTTGCGACATTTTAAGCACTTACTACGATGCCAGAACCGATAACTACGGCACTTCCTCTTACTTTGACGCATTGGATGCACAGCGTCTCAGCGACAGTTTTTATGCAAAGCTTGTGGCAATAAATGAATTATATTACCTTGCCGTAAAGGCAAGTGCAGAATCTGTATCTCAGGATGATGTTTACGACTATGCGTTGGAAAATGATTTTGTTTGCGAAAGGGAAATTTTTATTGCAAAGTCAACTCCCGATGCATATAAGATTATTCTTCAGGCATACCTCGACCTTGCAAACGGTGCCGATTTTGAAGAGTTGCTTGTCGAAATCGGTCAGGATCCAAGCATGAAAACACGTCAGAGCGGTTACTATTTCACCAAAGGCTGGAAAGCAAAGGAAATCGAGAACGCCGTTTACGGTCTAAAGGAAGGCGAAATAAGCGAAATAGTTACTACACCTTTGGGATATCACATCATCAAAAGACTTCCCATAAAGAAGAATGAACTCTTAGCAAGTCCCGATTATACTCTGATTGCGGCAAATACTGCAACCGAGCAGTTTAACGAAAAGCTGATTGAGGCACAGAACAGTGTTAATCTCACTTATGTTGAAAACTTTGAAGGACTTTCTGCCATACTGAGATAAAACAACACGGGGAGAAACTTTTTCTTCCCGTTTTTTTGTAAAACGCGGAACTTTTTTGAAAAAACAGCGTCTAACACTATACAAAGACATTCAAGGAGGTCAAATATATGAAAAAAATTATCAGTGCTGTACTTGCAGGTTACCTTGTTGTTTCCGCATCGGCAGTAACACAGATGAATGTTGAATCTTATTCATATGAAGCCCCCGTTTCTTTGGCACAAGCCGGAGAAGCAACTCCCGAAGCCATGGAGCAAATGATAAAGAAGGTACGCCCTCTTATTGACGTTCCCGAGGATTATACCATCTTTGAATGGAATTTCAATGCTGCATCTGTTTACAGTGAAGCTTCCTGGAATTTTTCATGGGCAAACCATGAAAAAGGCGAAATCTATGTAAGCTGCGATAATCAGGGCAGAATTACAGGGTACCGCACTTATGATTATAATAAAAGCCGTACTCCCATGCTCCCCGAGGCTTCTCCCGAGGACTATAAGGAAACAGTAAAGGCGTTTGTTGCAAAAACTGCTCCTTATACAAAAGGCTTGGATTTAAGACTCAGCGAAGTCAGTTGCGGCAGTATCTACTCGCCTTGTTATACATACTATTTCACAAGATATGAAAACGATATTATCGTTCCCGATGAATATATAACCGTAACATTTGACTATTCCTCTTGTGAGGTCACACGCTTCAGCTCATATATTTCGGACAGCGTTGTATTCAAACAACCCGAAAACATTATTACAGAGGAAAAAGCCAAGGAAATTTTGAGTGAAAATCAGAAGATGAACCTTTCTTACAGGCTCAAGACAGAATATGACGATGACGGAAATATTGTTTCGAGAAAAGCGTATCTTGTTTACACACCCGACATCGGTTATATCTCGGTTGATGCCGAAAGCGGCGAGGTTTACACCGAAAGAAATACCTGGAATACAGTCAAAAGAGCACCGACACTCAACGGCGCACTGATGGACAGCGATTCTGTTTCAAAAGAAGAAAGTGCCGATGGTGAAGCCGGCGGCGGATATCAGCTTTCAGAAGAAGAGCTGGCACAGCTTGCAGTGCTTGAATCGCTCATAAAAAAGGATGAGGCAATCAAGATTGTAACCTCCAACGAAAAGCTCTACATTGACCCTGTTGCAAATGTAGTAACTGCCAATCTTGCAAAGAACCGTTACGGTGTGAGACCTTTGAACGGTGAAGAATCATCCGAAGAATATGTATGGAATATTTATTTTTCCGCACCCGAAACACTCGGCATAGATTACCCTTATTACTATCATTCAATGAGCGCTGTCGTAGATGCTTCTACAGGTGAAATTTTAAGCTTCCATGCAGAAATACCCGACTATTATTACTATGTAGAAACAGAAAAAGAAGTTCCTTCTCTTAAATACACCGATACAGAGGCTCAAGGCATTGCATCGGAATTTATCAAGGAAATGCTTCCCGACAAGTACGAAAAGGTACGTTATTCCACAAATTATTATAACACCCCCATTCTTTATACAGAAGATGCCGAGGGTAAAAGAATCCCCACATACGGTGTTTCAAGAATGACCTTTGTAAGACAGAACGAAGGCGTTGACTTTACATATAATAACGTTCAGGTTGGTGTTGAGCTTCTTACAGGTAAAGTTACAAACTATAACTATTCATGGTATGACGATGTTGTATTTGAATCCCCCAAGGATGCGATAGGTGAAAAGGAAGCTCTTATGTCCCTTTATTCATATGACGGCTTCGGAATAAACTATGAAGTAAATGCACATTATACATACAACGAGTATCTCACCAAAGAATTTGAAGGCGAATATATCGACTATGACAAGCTCTTTGACACAGCCTTCTACAGCCGTGCAGTATATTCGGCATATAATTTGGGTACAACTACAATTAGAGCACTTGACGGTAAAATGATTGACTACAGCGGCGAAGAATATGTCGAAAACGGCAATTTCTATTCCTATGATGACATAAGTTCCCACTGGGCACAGGAAACAATCATGCGTTTTTCATGGATTGGCATGGGATTTGACGGCGGAAAATTTGAACCGTCTAAGGAAATTTCTTTTGACGATTTTGTAAATCTCTGCTCCTCCATAGGTCTTTATTCATACGAATTTGAATCCGAAACCACAGATTCCATCACCAGAATGGATGCAGTAAAATATATCATTGACTGCCTCGGATACTCAAAAATCGCAGGACTCGAAAATGTATTTATAACAGATTTTGTTGACAATTCGGATTTTCTTGCGGGTGACGTCGGATATGCCGCAATAGCAAGGGGCTTTGGTCTTATTCAGGGTGACGGCGAAAACTTCAGACCGTATGATATTCTTACAAGAGCAGAGGCTTATACAATTGCCGCAAATGTTGTTGACCTTGGTATGACAGCATAACAAAAGCCGATAAAGACAGTGCCGTATCCGTCATTAGGATACGGCTTTGTTTTATATTTTTCACGTAATTATCACATAAAATTCAAAAAACCATAACGAAATGCGTTTAGAATAGCAACAGAATAAATGATTATTCCCGAAAGGAAGATTAACTATGTCAGAAGAAACAAGAAAAAATGAAAATGAACAGATTGAAGAAAATGCAAAAAACAATGCTGTAGAAGCTGATGTTTCGGAAAGCACAACCGACACATCTGCTGATTCGCCGGAAGAGACAGCTTCTTTAATATATGTTCCGAATGAGGAGATTTCCAATGGCGAAACTCCTGCCGAAGTCAATGTTTTTTACGTTCCGGATGAAAATGTTCTATTGTCATCGGATGGATTCGATTCACCATCGACAGACAGTGACAATGCAGGCGAAACTTTAACCGAAGCATCAAATGAAACAAATGAAGAAGAAAGTTCTGCTTCGGCAATTTATGTCCCGAATGAGGTTGTTGAGGCAAAAAAGGACGCGGCAGGCAGCGACGAAGCTCCTCTCATATATGTTCCGGATTCTGAAGTCGGCATTTCAACAGATCCCCCCGCTCCGACCGAATTCAAAGACGGTGTTGCTTATACAAAAAACGCCGACGGAAATATAACAAACGGTTATGAGTGGAACGGTGCAGAGTCCAAATCCGATGAGAAAGTAAAAAAAGAAAAGAAGGAATCGTCACGCACAGGTCTCAAAGTACTTCTCACAATCATGATTTCGATTTTTTCTGTTGCAACAATTGTAGGTCTTGCTTATTTTATTCCCGAATTAATACAAGACAGAAGCAAAAATAAAGAACAGGCTCCCGGTAATGTTGTTTCCGGTGATATACAGAATTCTGACAATTATGATTACAGCCAAACAACGCTTAATAATGAAAACTATGTTTCTTACGAGTTTGATGAACACGCTCCCGATGAGTCACTTTCTATCCCCGAAATTGCTGCAAAGTGCACTCCTTCCTCTGTTGGTATCATTGCTGAGTCTGAATACACAACCGGCAATTTCTTCTTTGGTTATTCAACAGGCATCCAACAAGCTTCGGGCTCCGGCTTTGTGTACAGTGCCGAAGGCTACATTATAACAAACCATCACGTAGTTGAAGGTGCTGACAAAATTACGGTTGTCATGCATGACGGTTCTGAATACGAGGCTGAGTTTTGGGCATCGGATTCACTTTCTGACATTGCAGTTCTCAAGATTGAACCCAAAGACGGCGAAGCATTCCTTCCCATAGAGCTCGGTGATTCAAACGAGCTTGTTGTAGGTGAGTCTGTTGTTGCCATCGGATGTCCCGCAGGTATTGAGTTTATAAATACTGTAACTGACGGTATTATTTCATCCATAAACAGAAATGTTAAGCTTACAGATGAATCAGGAAATACGCAAAAAACGATGGCTCTCATTCAGACAAATGCCACAATCAACCACGGCAATTCCGGCGGTCCCCTTATCAACAGCCGCGGACAGGTTATCGGCATCAACACCTTAAAGCTTGCCTCAGACTACGAGGGTATTGGTTTTGCAATTCCCATTAACGGTGCGGTATCCATTATTAATCAGCTTATCGATTATAAGGAAGTCAAAGAGAGAACTGATGAAGATTTTGTATACGGCAAGAGCATAATCGGCATTGAAGGCTCTGATATTACCGAGGTCGAATCTAATTATTATGATATTCCCCAGGGTGTCCTCGTCGTGCAAATTGATAAGAATTCTTCTGCTGCCAAGGCCGGTCTCAAGCGCGGAGACATTATCACGCACTTTAACGGAAAAGAAGTAAAGAGTATTAATGAACTCAACAATGCCAAGATCAATATGAGACCGGGTACTGAAGTCACGGTTACTGTATACAGAGATGATGAAGGCGAAAAACTTACAATCAAATTCAAGCTTGAAGCTTCAGAATAAAATTTAATTTAAGGTGCGGTGCAAATGCCGCACCTTTTTGTATCATTTCAAGTAGGCACTTTTATTGACAAACACACCGCATGAGAGTATAATATATTTTAGCAAAGAATCGAAAAGAGGTAAAACATGTATTTCGATACTCACACCCATACAATGCATTCATGTGATTCTTCCAAAATCCCCGAAGACGGTGTTCTTACAGCAATCAAAAACGGGCTTTCGGGCATTGCAATTACCGACCACAGTGATCTTAGGCTTTTTGAACCATACAACATCCCCACCGAAATTCCTGCCTCATGCCGCGAAGCTGACAGGTTGGCAGAAAAGTACAAGGGCAAAATACAGGTTTTTTCGGGAATTGAAATAAGCGATGCCGCAATTCCCAGATATCATGACAGATTGGATGCCGCCCTTAATTTCTATGACTATGATACTGTTCTTGCAAGTGTGCACATTGTAGACCTCTATGACAAGCCATGTGAGTTTTCAAGTACGGATTTTTCTAATTTTGATACTGAAACACTTACAAAACTCATGGACACCTACTTTGAATACATGCTCAAAACGGTTTATGAAAACAGCTACTCTGCACTTTGTCATGTGACATATCCTCTAAGATATATCAACGGTATTTACAAGCATGGCTTTACTCTTGATTCTTACACAAAGCGAATTGAAGATATTTTCAAGGTCATAATTGACAAAAAAATCGCCCTTGAAATTAATACTGCCAAGTGCACAAAAGACAATCCCTGTGCCTTCTGTCCCGAAGAGGATTTACTAGAATTATATCTGTCGGTTGGCGGGAAAATGTTCAGTCTTGCCTCCGACAGCCACATTGCCGGCAGTGAAGGAAGATGCTTTGAAAATGCGGCTGCATTTCTCAAGGAACACGGGATTTTCGGCTGTTACTACTTCAAAAAAAGAGAACCTATCTATTACGAAATATAAAGAAGGTGAGTAAATGTACACATTAAGTCCCAAAACAATTAAAGATGCCGATGCCCTTGCCGTATCAAAGTACGGCATTTCCGAGCTTACTTTAATGAAAAATGCCGCTAAAAGCTGTCACAAGTACATTTACACTCTTATCACAAAAAATGACAGGGTTACAATACTCTGCGGAAAAGGAAACAACGGCGGTGACGGATACGAAATCGCCTCCCTGCTGAAAAATGACGGTTTTGACATTACTGTAATAAATGTATTTGACACAATTCCGGGCACAGATACGGCAAAGCATGTATTTGACGACTGCTTGAAAAACGGAGTCAATGTTTTAGCCTTTGCGGAGTATGAAAAAGTTCTTTCCAAGTCAACCGTCATAATTGATGCTGTTTTCGGTGTCGGTTTTTACGGAAGTATTGACAAGTCTTCCGATTTAGGAAAACTATTCTCATTATGTAACGGTCTCGACGTTCTCAGAATTGCGATTGATACACCGTCAGGAATAAATTCCGCCGACGGCACATGCAGAGGCATCGCTTTTGCTGCCGACCATACAATCACCATGGCATACATCAAAACGGGAATGGTATCATACCCTGCAAAGAAATACTGCGGTAATATTATGACTGCTGACATAGAGTATCCGAAAGAGCTTTGCGATGAGATTTTAAAAGATGCTCTGATCCCCGATGATGATTATATCAAAACAGTCATTCCAAAAAGGAGTGTCGATTCACACAAGGGCACTTACGGACGTCTTCTGATGTTTTGCGGATGTCAGAACATGACGGGCGCCGCTATTCTCAGTGCCAAGGCTGCACTTCGTTCGGGTGCGGGTCTTGTAAACATTGCCCGTGACAAAGGGACAATACGGATTCTTCAATCCCATCTTACCGAACCCATTTTCTCTCCCATTTCGGAAAATGCCGAAAACGATTTATTATCATTGTCCGAAAAGGCAACGGCAGTACTCACAGGATGCGGTCTCGGTACTTCCGAATATGACAAAAACGCACTTTATTCACTGATAAAAAATGCAAATTGCAACTTAATTATTGATGCAGACGGTATAAATCTTATTTGTGAGAATACAATTATATTAAAGGAAGCAAAAAAGCCTCCCATTCTCACACCCCATCCCCTTGAGTTTTCAAGACTTTTGGGTAAAACCGTATCAGAAATTCAGCAAGACAGAATCAACTGTGCAAAAAGCTTTGCTAAGGAGTACAGATGTGTTTTGGTGCTCAAAGGTGCAGCAACGGTTATTGCATCACCCGACGGAAGACTTGCCGTTAACACAACCGGAAATCCGGGGCTCGCAAAGGGCGGAAGCGGTGATGTTCTTGCAGGTGTTATCTCATCCTTATGTGCTCAAGGATTGCCGCCTTTTGAAAGTGCAGTATGCGGTGTTTATCTACACGGCAAAGCCGCAGATATTCTCAAAGAAACAATAGGTGAGTATGGAATGTTGCCCTCGGATCTGCCGTTGGAAATTGCAAAGCTGCTTCCTTAATATCTGCTAAGGAATGGTGCTGTATCAAACCGACAAAGCTTTCATTTTTCACCGTATTAATTACACTGTTGTTATTTTGTCTATGCTCATGTGCACAAGACAGGTTTGAAAAAGAGCGTCTATGTTCAACTCTTTATTCCCACTACAGCACAAAGGCTGACTTTATCATTTCAGACGGCGAAAACAACACAAGCGGAAAGGCTGACATTTCAAAGCGCGACACGACGACCGTCACCTTTTCTGAGCCGTCGGTATACGGCGGAATCTCAATCAAAAGCGATAATACGGGAAATGCCGACACTTTTATCTTTGAATTATCGGGAATACCTGCAAAGGTCCCCAAAAGTCTCTCGGGTGATTTATCCTTGATTTTCTCTTTATTTTCGGATAACATACCCACCAAAATCAAATCACTTGACTCTACAGCTTTTCGTGAATCATCCCGCAAAGACAAAAACGGGAAAGCACTGACCGAAGTATCCTTTATTGAAAACGGTTACAACTATACCGTAACGTATGACAAAGATACAGGCATTCCACAATCTATTGATGCAGGAAACGACAAACTTTCCGTCAGTATTGAACTTTCGGATTTCAAAACAATAAACAATCAGCAATAACATACAGAAAAGAATGGAAAAAATGACAAAAGAACTGAAAACATGGTGCAACATCAATCTTGATGCCATCGCACACAACTACAAATACACCTGTTCAAGAACAGATTCCGCGGTAATATGTGTTATCAAGGCAAATGCATACGGACACGGTGCTGTCCCTATTGCAAGGCGTCTTTACGACGAGGGGTGCAGGAGCTTTGCGGTTTCCTCCATTGAAGAGGCTCTTGAACTTCGTTTAGGCGGAATAACAGACTGCTGTATTCTTGTTCTCGGGTATGTCCTTCCCTGCCGTATAAAAGAGGCAGTTGAAAACGACATTTCGTTCGCCCTGGCTTCATACGATTTCGCAAAACAACTTTGTGAAACTGACACAGAAAAAGCACCAAAGGTACATATAAAGCTAAACACCGGCATGAACCGTACAGGATTTACTGTGTGTCATAATTCAGGATATCAGGAGTTAGCCGAGGCAATTGAGCTTATACGAGAGAATAACATAGAGGTTGAGGGTGTTTTTTCTCACTTTGCAAAGGCTGAAGATGACACTGCTTTCTCTCAAAAGCAATGGGGATATTTTGAAAACGCCGTCGATTTTATAAAATCAAAGGGTGTTTCTCCAAAAGTGATTCACATTTGCAACAGCATGGGCACTTACAATTATCCTTCCATGCATCTTGATGCCGTAAGGCTTGGCATTCACCTTTACGGATGCAGTTCGGATGACAAAAACTATCTTCCTGCCATGGATTTCTATACAAGAATAGTCGACATACACACATTGAAAGAGGGCGACGGTGTCAGCTACGGTCTTGACTTTATTGCTGACAAAGAAATGAAAATTGCCGTTATCGGTGCAGGCTATGCCGACGGCATTTTCAGATGCCTTTCAGACGGCAAGGGGTATGTTCTTGTCAGAGGTAAAAAATGCCCTATCCTCGGAAGAGTCTGCATGGACATGACAATGATTGACATAAGTCATGTTCCGGATGCGAAAGTTTGTGACGTTGTTACAATCTGGGGCGAAGGTCTTTCTGCCGACGAGCAAGCAAAAAATGCAGGAACCATCAGTTACGAGCTTTTATGTTCGGTAGCTCCAAGAGTTACGAGGGTATATTAATAAAAAATGTTTCCTTAGGGATAGAAGGCGTACTGCGGTACGCCTTTTGTCGTTCTTTTGTCCCGAAACAAAAGAACCAAAAATTCTCCGCTCAAAAGGAGAGAGGGCTCGGTTGAGGTTATGGCAAAGACGGAAAAGGTTCGTCTTGACCACGGGATGGGTCAAGACTCAGGTTCGCAATAAGTAAGCTTTCGCAATCTCAACCTACGCTGACTTCTCTCCTTTGCCGCGGCGGCTTACCTCTCACAACGCGGGTAAGTGTTTACAGGATTTAAGCCTTAATTATCGCGAAAATGCCAAAGACATAACTTGGTATACTCTGTTTAACCACATTTAATCCAACCAACCGAATTAACTTTGAATTTGCACCAACACCAAGAGAGAGGAGTTAAGCCGCCACGGCGAAAGAGGGGAAGTTAGCGGAATGAGGGCGGCAGTATCATTTAAGTTTGAAGAAATTCAAATTTTGACGGCTTGGTAGAAGTAGCTTGTTTCATTTGTCCTAGTCAAAATTTGCCTTTTGTACTTTGCTTTTCCCGAATGAGCCATCCCCTCTTGTTGAGTGGGCGTTTTTGGTACTTTTGTCGATACAAAAGTACAGAAAAAGAATAAACACAAAAAAGCCAGCAAGCACAAACTTACTGGCTTTTATTTGTTCCCTATATGAATACACCTTATGCTGTCTTTTATATATGCTTTATAAAAACCGTAACATTTTTCTTTTTTGCATATTCTATAAGACTCTTTGTTCCTCTTGAATTGCTGTCCCAAAAGGCAACAACCACATCACTTTTTTCAACCATTTCCCTGTTTCTTTTAGGTCCTGCAGATCTGCCGTATTTTTTCCAATCTGCAGGATAAATTTCAATTTCATATCCCTTTTCGGATGCATACTTTTCTGCCATCAGATCGGTGCCTTTGCAATGTCCCGACAAAATTATAATTCTGTCATGATGATTTATGCTTTCGATACATTCTCCTACGAATTTACTGAAAATTTTGTAATTATCAAAAGTTCTGCATCCGCCTATTGTTAGTCTTATCGTTTTCATTTTAGCACCCTTATAATTCTGTTTTGGAATTATTTACATTATAATTCTTTTACGGAATTTTGTCAATCGTATCATCTTTTATAATTTGGTAAAGATTATTAAAGGGTGATTGTTTTGAAGATTCGTAAAAAAGACTACGGAAACGCAAATATGGTTGGTAAACAAATTGAATCCATTAGGAAATCGCATGGCATCAAGCAAAAGGATTTTGTATCAAAAATGCAAGTTTTAGGTGTTGACATCAACCCTACAAGTTATTCAAAGCTAGAAGGTCAGTTACGTATCGTTACCGACAAAGAATTATATGCCATTTCAAAAATACTCGGTATAACCATTGATGAATTGTTTAATAAGGAATAATCAAGGCAACATAAAAAGCCGCGGCACTGCCGCGGCTTTACTTATTTATTCGGTTTTATTTTCGTCATCGGAAGGCTTTTGTGAGTCTTCTTCTTCCTTTTTCTTAACCGTGTATCTCTGAAACTCGGGATCGGTCATACGAGCTGCCTGCTGCCATCTCTGGTTTTCCTGCTGCTGTTTTTCTTTTTCCTGCTGTTCCTTCTGTGCATTCAATTCCTTCTGTTCAAGGTTTTCGGCATCGCTCTTCTTTGTCTTACTTTCTGCGATTGCTTCCACACCCTCAACAGTAGGCTCTGAGGTTTCCATGATATACTTAAACTGATCTTCGTCCATGATTTCATGGTCGATAAGGTACTCTGCAGTAAAGTTAAGCTTGTCACGGTTCTTTGTGAGAATATCTGTAGCATGCTTATAAGCCTTATCAACAATGCTTCTGACTTCTGCGTCAATATCTGCCGCAACCTTTTCGGAGAAGTCACGCGTTGAACCAAAGTCACGTCCCAGGAACACTTCTTCATGTCCCGTACCGTAAACGATAGGACCTAAAAGGTCGCTCATACCGTACTTTGTAACCATGCCGCGTGCCATCTTAGTCGCTCTTTCGATATCATTTGAAGCACCCGTTGAAATGTCACCAAACACAATAGCTTCTGCAACACGTCCGCCGAGAAGTGATACGATTTCTTCTTCCATTTCTCTCTTTGTCATATACATTTTATCTTCTGTGGGAAGTGAAAGTGTATAACCGCCTGCACGTCCTGCAGGAATGATGGAAATCTGATGAACTGTATCCTGGGTTTCAAGAAGCTGGGTGATAACTGCATGACCGGCTTCATGGTATGCGGTAATCTTCTTTTCACGTTCGGAAATAACCTTTGACTTCTTCTTAGGACCTACAATTGTCTTGATTGTAGCTTCTTCGAGTTCTGTCATACCGATAAGGTGCTTACCCTTACGTGCGGCAAGGAGTGCCGCTTCATTGAGAAGGTTTGCAAGGTCTGCACCCGTAAAGCCTGCAGTTGTCTTTGCAAGCGTCTTAAGGTCAACGTCCTTTTCAAAGGGTTTATTTCTTGAATGAACCTTGAGTATTTCTTCTCTGCCCTTGATATCAGGGTAATTGACGGTAATCTGTCTGTCAAAACGTCCGGGTCGGAGTAGTGCAGGGTCAAGAATGTCAGGTCTGTTTGTTGCCGCAATAACAATTATGCCGTCATTGTTGCCGAAACCGTCCATTTCAACCAGCAACTGGTTAAGTGTCTGTTCTCTTTCATCATGTCCGCCGCCAAGACCAGCGCCTCTATGGCGTCCTACCGCATCAATTTCGTCGATGAAGATAATTGCGTTCTGGCTCTTCTTTGCTGTATCAAAAAGGTCACGCACACGGGATGCACCGACACCGACATACATTTCAACAAAGTCAGAACCTGAGATTGAGAAGAATGGTACATTTGCTTCACCTGCAACAGCTTTTGCAAGAAGGGTTTTACCCGTACCGGGAGGGCCTACAAGGAGTACGCCTCTGGGGATTTTTGCACCGAGCTTTGTAAACTTCTGGGGATTCTTTAAAAATTCAACAACCTCCTGAAGTTCTTCCTTTTCCTCATCCGCACCCGCAACGTCGGTGAAAAGAACTTTATTCTTTTCATTTGCACCAAGCTTTGCCTTACTTCTTCCGAAGGAGTTCATCTTGCCGCCCTTACCGCCTGCCGAATTCATGATAACAATCCAGATTACTATGAATATCACGGCAATAATGATATACGGCACAAAGCTTACCCACCAAGGCATCTCTGTTGGTTCCTCATAATGGAACTCGGTAATTATACCCTCTTTCTTCTGTTCGAGAATAAGTTCCTTGAGGTCATTTTCAAATATTGCGAGGTCACGTATTTTAAATGTCAGCTTTTCGTCTTTTTGTGTTGTAATGTCTATTGTATTGTCTTCATGGACGACATAGGACTTTACCTGTTCATTCTGGAACAGTTCAACCACTTCGCTGTACTGAATTTCTTTGTTGTTGGTTTTAGTACCCATCAGGGTTGAGGTCGCTATAAGTATGCCGACAATCAGCACAATGTAGAAAATTATAACCTTTACGTTTTTCTTCATCGAAGGCATCTCTCCTAATCTATACTTTGCGGTAAAGTGACACACTCACTATTTTATCTGTATGCTCACTTTTTTTACATTTATCATTTTTTACGCAGCCGGGAACAAGCAGAATTTCTTCATTATCGCATATAAACGGCACAAGGTATCTGTCTTTAACGCCAAAGGCGGAGTCCGTCATTATGCGTTTGATACTCTTATTCATACCCGAATTCTGAATTTTATCGCCGTCGCGTCTGTTACGTGCAAAAATCACATGGGGTATTGTATCAAAATACAAATAATCTGTAGTGTATTTTTTGTAAACAATTTTACCATTTTCAAGAGTTTGCGGAATATCCTTATTTTGGTCAAAGCTTATATACAAAGCATACGGATTTTCTTCAAAAAATGTACTGCCCGTATACAGCGTTTTTTCAAAATCAGAAACATTCTGAGTTACTCTTGTGTCCTTTTCAAAGGTGATTTTTCCTTTTTCAAGTCTTGCTGTCATACTGTCAGGCAATGAGATACTTGTTTTCTTTCCGTCAAAGGATTTTATCTTTTCACAAACACCCTTTACATGGTATTCTGACAAGGTTTCATCACTTACTGCTGCAAAAAGCTCAATAACAACCCTTGAAAGTATACTTTCGTCAAGTTGTGACAATGTTTTTATATCACTTGTTATATTATTTTTTGCCACAGAAGATAGATACTCTTCGTCCTGTCTCAAAAGCTTTGAACTTCTTACAAAGCTTTCTTCAAAAGACATGTTTACCTTTTCAAAAAGAGGAAGAATTTCATGTCTAATATAATTCCTTGTATAATCGGAGCACTCATTGGTAGAATCGGTAACAAAGGTCTGTCGGTTAAATGACAAAAACTCCTCGATTTCCTTTCTGCCGATATAAATCAGCGGTCGGATTACCGAAATGCCTTCGCAAAGTATTCTTTTTGGAGGAATACCGCAAACGCCTTTGAGTCCTGTTCCTCTTGCAAGGTTGAAAAGCACCGTTTCGGCGTTATCGTTGGCATTATGTGCCGTTGCAACAAGATTCATATTCTGCTCGTTACAGATTTTTTCAAAGGCAGAATACCTTACGTTTCTTGCACAAAGCTCCACCGATTCGCCACTCTTTTCGGCAAGTGCGGGCACATCAGCCTTTTCACAAAAGAATTGTATGCCGAGTTTTTCACATAAAGACCTGGAAAACGCTTCATCTCTATCGGCTTCTTGTCCTCTTATCATGTGATTTACATGAAGAGCACACAGGGTGAAACCGTATTTTTCTGACAGCTTCTTTAACGACAGCACAAGACTTACCGAGTCTGCGCCGCCCGAAAGTCCTGCAAGAATCCTTGAGTCTTTATCAAACAGTGAAAAATCTCTGTTGGCTTTTTCTATTTTTTCCAAAAAGGAAAAAGTTATGTTAGTGCTGTTCATGTGTATTGTCTAGGCTTGTAAACTTGGTATACTGTGCAAACCATCCAAGGTCTACCTTACCCATTGAGCCGTGTCTGTTCTTTGCAATGTTACATGTTGCAACATTCTGCATGTCGGGGTCATTCTGATAGTAGTCACGGGACAAGAACATAACGATATCCGCATCCTGCTCAATGGCACCCGAGTCACGAAGGTCTGAAAGCATTGGAGGCTTATCCGTCTTTTCAGGTCCACGGGAAAGCTGCGAGCACACGATTACGGGAACCTCAAGTTCCTTTGCCATAAGCTTTAAGTTTCTCGAAATATCCGAAACTTCGTTTACACGGTTATCTGTTTTTCTGTCGGATTTCATAAGACCGAGATAGTCGACAACCACAAGTCCAAGGTTTTCTACTCTTCTGAGCTTTGACTTCATTTCCGAAACAGAGATGTTTGCAGTATCGTCAAGAAGGATGTCTGTCTGCGAAAGCACACTCGATGCCCTTGCAAGCTTTACCCATTCATCCTCCGTGAAATTGCCCATTCTGAACTTTGAAGCATCAATAAGCGCCTCTGATGAAAGCATTCTCTGTGCAAGCTGTTCACAAGACATTTCCAGTGAAAAT
Organism: Oscillospiraceae bacterium; assembly: GCA_015064895.1. Taxonomy (GTDB): domain Bacteria; phylum Bacillota; class Clostridia; order Oscillospirales; family CAG-382; genus UMGS1387. The sequence goes on from SVRI01000002.1 coordinate 138,128, forward strand.
ACAACAACCTTCTTTTTTGTCTTTATCGCAACCTGCGTTGCAATGTTAAGGCAAAAGCTTGTCTTACCTACACCCGGACGTGCAGCAACAATAATGAGGTCCGATTTGCCCATTCCGATAAGGTATTTATCAATATCGGAAAAATACGTAGGAGTACCCAGAGCATCAACACCGTTCTTTTGAAGCTCATCAAGATGTTTATAGTTTGAAAGGATAACATCCCTGATATGCAAAAAGCCTTTTGTTTCCTTCTTTTCGGCAATGTCAAAAATAAGCTGCTCGGATCTGTCGAGAATATCTGCAGTATCCCCTTCCGCAGCATATGCAAGACGGGAAATTTCGCCCGATGCCTCGATAAGTCTGCGAAGAAGTGCCTTATCCTTAATGATTCTGAGGTAGTCGGGAAGATTGGCAATTGAAGGCACCGACTGGGCAAGAAGAGCCACATAGTTCTTACCGCCCGCATCGTCATATGTGCCGCTTTTTACAAGCTCATCAATAAGTGTTACTACGTCAATTGTATTATTCGAAAGAAAAAGCTCACGCATTGCTTCATAAATTGCTCTATGCTGTTCAAGATAGAAGTCCTCTGCGTGAATAACATTCGCCACATCCCTGATTTTTTCGGGATCAAGGATTATTGCACCGAGTACAGACTGCTCTGCCTCAAGCGAAAAAGGCATTCTGTTCAAATTTTCTTCAGTAAGAAAAACGTCAGCCATTATTTATCATTCCTTATTTGTGATAAGAACGTTGAGCTTACCTGTAATTTCAGGGTGAAGCTTTACGTCAACCGTATGAGTGCCGAATGTTTTGATTGCTTCGGCAAGTACAATCTTTCTCTTGTCAACTTCGATGGAAAACTGCTTCTGGAGTTCTTCTGCGATTTCCTTATTTGTTACAGAGCCGAAGAACTTATTGTCTGCACCTGCAGTAGCAAAGATTTTAACAACAATGCTTTCAAACTTCTTTGCCGTATCGACAGCCGCCTGTCTTTCAAGCGCCTCTCTTCTCTTTTTTGCTTCTTCCTTATTCTTGAGATCGTTAAGAACTGCCGCATCCACTTCACATGCAAGCTTCTTGGGAAAAAGGAAATTTCTTGCATATCCGTCGGATACGTTGATAACGTCGCCCTTTTTACCCTGACCCTTTACGTCATTCAAAAGTAATACTTTCATTTATGTGTACCTCCGTATAAAGTATTATAGTCCTATTCTAATATACATTACCACAAAACACACCTAAAGTCAACAACATCAATTAATAAATAATGTAAACAAAAATAAGTTTAACTATTGATAATTATAATTTTTTCTGCTATAATGTAATATGATATATTAGTGTAATTATGCAAAGGGGTATATTAGAACCATGATTGAATACATTAAATCAATTGTTTACGGAATAATACAGGGGCTTACTGAGTTTTTGCCCGTTTCAAGTTCGGGGCATCTTGCGGTTTTTCAGAATATTTTCGGTTCGGTAGGCGTTCCTGAAGTCACCTTCACACTGCTTTTACATGTAGGTACCCTAGCTGCGGTACTCCTGGTATACTACAAGGATGTATGGGAGCTTATTAAGAGCTTCTTCTCGGTAGTGGGAAAGATATTTACGGGCAAATTCAAATTCAAAAACCTGAATGACGGCGAAAAATTCTTCTGTTTACTGTTCATTGCCCTTATCCCTCTTGTTATAGGTGCACTTCTTGAAAATGCAGTTGAATTCCTTTCGGGTTACACATTTGCCGTAGGTATTCTCTGGCTTATTAACGGTGTTGTATTTATATTATCCGAAAATGCTGCGGTAAAGCAAAAGCAGCTTGATGAAATAAAGCCTTCAGACGCTTTCAAGGTTGGCTTTTTCCAGCTCTTTGCGATTCTTCCCGGCATTTCACGTTCGGGTATGACCATCACAGGCGGTGTCCTTCACGGATTCAAGAGAGAATTTGCAGTTAAATTCTCATTTATTCTCTCAATTCCCGCAATTCTTGGTTCAACACTCATTACCCTTTTAAAGGATTGGGAAGCAATCAATTTCGGTGACTCGACCGGTATAATTCTCGCCGGTGTTGCTGCTTCTTTCATTTCAGGTCTTGCGGCAATCAAGCTTTTGCAGTACATAACAAACAAGCACAACTTCAAGGTATTTGCATACTACTGCTTTGCAGCCGGTGTAATTGCCATCGGTTATGATGTTGTGACAAGATTTATCATTTAACGGACTCATGCGTTAAAAACGGAGGAATACGATTTTGGCTGAAAATAATAAAAAAACAAGTAAATCGGCAGTTAAAAAGAATACCGACAGCAAAAAGGAAAAACAGCTTGAACTGAGCGAAAGTGCAAAAGTCAAGCAGAATATAAAAGAATTAAAAAAACAGCAGGAAAGGGGCAACCGTCCCATTTACAGCATCATGCCCATAATACTTCTTTTTGGTGCGCTTTTCCTTACTGTTTGCTTTATAATACCCGGCAAAATGGGTTTTCTTTCATATCTTGTCGAATTTCTCACATGGCTTTTCGGCAGTGCAAAATGGATTATTCCCGCAATACTTGCCGTTAATTCTTTTTTCTGGAAGCAGGACTATGTCAATTATCACGTTGCAAGAAAGAGTATTATTTCGGGTCTGCTTCTCATTTTCTTCTCGATTTTGATGAATCTGCTGCCATCAAGCGGCGGTAAAGTCGGCGGTCTGCTTGAAAAAGCACTTAGCAGTATCACAGGTGTCGGTGCATGGATTTTTACCATTTTCTTACTCTTGGTATTGGGCTTTGCACTTTTCAACATATCGCCCTACGATATCATTGAATTTATAAAAAATAAAATCAAAGAAGCAATATACAATGCCAACATGAAGAAGCAAGCTCGTCTTGAAGAAGCCATAAGACTTCAGAATGAGTCAAAAAAGAAGGTTGTTTCGGAGGCAAAGGAAAAAAGTGCCAAGGAAGAAGCTGAAGATGCAACACTCATCAGAAAAAGGCGTGCATTTCTTACAGATATCAACGACGATGCGGGTGTTGACGAGGGTGATGTTCTTCCTCCAGAGGAAATCAAACCCAGTCTTTCTGACTTTGACGAGCCCATTGCTTACGGCGAAAACAATGACGGAATGATTGACATCAATGCCTTCGACGAAATAAAAGAAAGCACCGAGGAAAGAATGGCTGAAAAGGCATCCTCCATGGAACCTCCTGCCAACGTACAGGGTGCCACATTTACAGATTTATCCGAAATATTCACCAACGATGCCTCCATCGCTATTGCAGGTGAAGAATCCTCAGCTGCCGTAATGGACGGTGCGGAAGCATCCACCGTAAAAAGAGTTTCTGAATCGACAGAGGAAATATCCGCCGAGACAGAGCCCGTTGAAGTAAAACCCGAGCCTGTAATTGAAGAAGTATATCATTTTCCGCCCATAAACTTTTTACAGAAAGACCCCAACCCACTTACATTTACCGTTACCGATGAGCTTAAGCAGACAAGCATTAAGCTTGTTGAAACGCTCAAAAACTTCGGTGTCAAGACAAAGATTATGAATATTTGCTGCGGTCCCACCGTAACAAGATATGAGCTTCAGCCCGAAGTCGGTGTAAGAGTACGTTCAATCGCAAACCTTGCAGACGACATTGCACTTCATCTTGCCGCAAACGGTGTAAGAATTGAAGCACCAATCCCGGGCAAGGATGCTGTTGGTATCGAAGTACCTAACAAAACGGTTTCAACGGTATACATAAGAAATCTTATTGAAAGCAATGCCTTTGAAACTCAGAAGGGCAAGCTTACGGTAGCCCTCGGCATGGACGTTGCAGGAAGCCCCGTTTACATGAATGTTGCAAAAATGCCCCATCTTCTCATTGCCGGTGCTACGGGTATGGGTAAGTCGGTATGTATCAACACATTCATTGTCAGCATGCTTTACAAGGCAAAACCCGACGAAGTAAAATTTATCCTTATTGACCCGAAAAAGGTCGAGCTTTCCATATACAACGGTCTTCCCCACCTTCTTGTACCCGTTGTCAGCGACCCCAAGAAGGCGGCAGGCTCTCTTGCATGGGCTGTAAACGAAATGGAACGCAGATTCCTGCTTATTGAAGAAGTAGGAGTCCGTGACATTGATACATACAACGAAGTAACAAAGAACGATCCCGAAAAGGAATACATGCCAAAAATCGTTATTATTATTGACGAGCTTGCGGACCTTATGATGACGGCCAGAGATGAAGTAGAAACCTCCATATGCCGTCTTGCACAGAAGGCAAGAGCTGCGGGCATGCATCTCGTTATCGGTACCCAGCGTCCCTCTGTTGACGTTATCACAGGTCTTATCAAGGCAAACGTGCCTTCACGTATTGCTTGTACAGTTGCGTCGCAGGTCGACTCAAGAACAATCATTGACGTATCGGGAGCCGAAAAGCTTCTCGGTCGCGGTGACATGCTTTATGCCCCTGTCGGATGCATGAAGCCGACAAGAGTTCAGGGTTCATTTGTCAGCGAAAAAGAAATCGAAAACATTGTCGAATTTCTCAAGAACGGCAAGACCCACGAATATGACAACGATATCATCGAAAGCATCGAAAGAGAAGCGGCAAGGTGCGGCGAAAAGAAGAAGGGCAAGGCTTCTGCCGATACCGATGATTTTGAGGGCGGCGAAGACAGAGCTTCCATCATTGCAAGCGACGATGCAGTTCTTCCTGCAATTGAAATTGCTGTAGATTCGGGTTCTGTATCAACTTCACTTCTTCAGAGAAAGCTTTCTCTCGGCTATGCAAGAGCCGCAAGAATTGTAGACAAGCTTGAAAAGATTGGCGTTGTAGGTCCTTTTGAAGGTTCCAAACCAAGAAAAGTACTCATAACACGTGAAGAATATCTAGAAATGAGAATGAACTACGAAGGTACAGACGAATAATATGTTTAACTCACTTTCAAAAAGAGAAAAAAAGAAATTGATAACTGCAATATTATGTATTGCAGTTATCCTGTTTTGTGTAGTATTTGAATTATACGAAAACAATAAACGCAGAAGCCTCATCGGTGACGAATATGCAGCCGTACATTTTATCGATGCAGGTCAAGGCGATTGTACGCTTATTGAGACAAGCGACGGCAAATTTGCAATAATTGATGCGTCAACACAGGATGCATCTGACAAGATAACCGATTACCTAAAAGACAGAAACGTCAAAGAGATTGAATTTATTCTTTTTACTCATCCCCATGAAGACCACATTGGTTGCGGCGATGAAATCATTAATGAATTTAAGGTTAAAACCGTTTATATGAATAAGGTGACACAAAACACCTCTGCCTATGAGAATGTTATAAATGCAATAAAAAAGAGTAAAGGCAAATACGGTACAAAGCTTTTAAATCCCCGTGAGGGCGACACCATTTCATTATCGGATCTTGAATTTACCATACTTTCCGACGGCAGCGGATACGGCGATAACATAAACAATTCAAGCATTTGTGTAAAGCTTGAATATGGTAAAAGCTCGTTTTTATTTACGGGCGACGCCGAAAAAGAAGTTGAAGAAGATTTATTAGAGAGTGATTTTAATGTTGAAGCAGATGTATATCACTGCGGCCACCACGGTTCATCCACTTCAAACTCGGAGGATTTTCTTGACGAGGTTTCTCCCGATATAAGCGTAATAAGCTGCGGAACAGACAACAGCTACGGCCATCCTCACACCGAGGTTATCAAAGCCTTGAACAAAATGGATGTTGACATTTATCAGACAAACAAAGACGGAGATATTGTTATTGTATTTGACAAAAAATCAATCTCTGTCAAGTAATTCTACTCCGAAATGTCCTATGGGGACACCGTCGGCATAGTATTCGGCACGGCCGATGCCACTCACAAGGTCTATTGTTACCTTATACGCTATCGTCGGCTCATCACCTTTGGGAAACGTCAGGTATATGTCATCATACGCAATGTAATCATCAAAGCCTACTCTGAACACACTGTCTTTATCCGAGACAATCTGTGTGACATCATAGTTATCCATTGCGTACGTAAGCATTGCTTTATGGTCATTCCAGTCATTGCGGTCACAGAGGGTTACGGCAATATATTCCTTTTCACCATCAACGGCGGACGATACAAGACACCTTCCCGACTTTGATGTATATCCTGTTTTCACACCCGTTACATAGTCGGTTGTGACAAGAAGACGGTTATGATTTGAAAAAAATCTTTGGTTTTCGCCGTTTGTTGTATATGTTTTTGACGATACAATTTGCCTGAAGATGCCGTTTTTCATTGCTTCTTTGGCAATAAGAGCAAGCTCATATGCCGTTGTATAGTGGTTTTCGCTGTCAAGACCGTGGACATTTTCAAAATTTGTACTGACAAGTCCCATTTCATGCGCTCTCTTATTCATATATTCTGTGCATGCCTTTTCCGAACCGAAAACACCTACTGCAAGAGCGTGTGCTGCATCATTTCCCGATTCCAGCAAAAGACCGTAGAGAAGGTCATTGACGGTTATCTTCTCACCGGCTTTAAGGTATATTGACGAGCCTTCAATACCCGCAGATTCTTTTGTGACACTTATCACATCGTCGGGGTCTGACTGTTCAAGGACACAAAGAGCCGTCATTATTTTAGTTGTACTTGCCATTGGAAGACGGACATTCGAATTTTTTTCATACAGTACGGCACCGCTTTTGGCATCAATAAGTACCGCAGCCTTTGCTGACGGGCAAAATACAGTATCGGTATATGTCGAAACGGCAATCGGTGTTGTGATAGATACCTGTCGGACATTCTCGACATCTTTACTGTCCAAAACAGACGCAATCACTGCCACAATTGCAATTATCATACAGTTAAATAAAAGCAAATATTTTTTAGTACTCTGTTTCATATTGTCACCTGCTTATAGATTTATACTTAATTATATGAGTGGCTTTTTAAAGTATGAAACAGCCCGAAAGGTATTATTTATGGAATACACATTCAACACAAGAAGAATCCTGAGTTACACCCGCCGTGCGGTAGATGACTACGGCATGATTGAAGACGGAGACAAAATTGCTGTCGGTCTTTCGGGCGGAAAAGACTCTCTTGCCCTTGTATGTGCCTTGGCAAATCTGAAAAAGTTCTATCCTAAAAGGTTTGATCTTGAGGTTATTACCATGGACCCGGGCTTTTACAAGGCAGGCTTCGGAGATGAGTCGGAAACAAAAAAAGGCTACACGGCACTTTCGGATTTATGCCGCCAGCTAGAAGTTAATTTCACCCTTTTTGAAACAGACATTGCAAAAATAATCTTTGATATACGAAAAGAAAAGAATCCTTGTTCACTTTGTGCAAGAATGAGAAGAGGTGCTCTTCACACACATGCAAAGGAATTAGGATGCAATAAGATAGCTCTGGGTCATCACTTTGACGATGCAGTTGAAACATTTATGATGAATCTTTTCAACGAAGGAAGAATCGGTTGTTTTTCACCCGTTACTTACCTTGACAGAATGGACATAACACTACTACGCCCCCTTGTATACACTCCTGAAAAGGATATCAGATACTTTATAAACCATTCAGACCTTCCCGTACTTAAAAGTCCATGTCCTGCAGACAAAACAAGCGACAGAGAAAACATCAAGCAGCTTCTCCATTCGCTTGACAAAGAAAACAAGGGCATAAAGTACCGCATATTCGGAGCAATGCAAAGAGCAGGCATTGACGGGTACAAAGAAGGCGGAGAGTTTAAACTTCTTAAAGAGGAAACAGATACAAATGACAATTAATGTGATGACTTTCAACATAAGATGTGATAATTCAATCGACGGAAAAAATTCATTTTCGGGCAGAAGAAGGCTTGTCAAAAAAATGCTTTTAAGAGAAAACCCCGATATAATCGGATTTCAGGAAGTATTGCCTCACGTCAAAAAGTGGCTGACAAAAAAGCTCCGTGATTATGAATTTATCGGAATCGGCAGGAATGCTGATTTTTCGGGTGAAGCAGTACCGATTGCCTACAAAAAGGAAAAGTTTGAGTTATTATCGTACCGTCAGTTTTGGTTATCGGACACACCGTCCGTTCCCGGATCACGTTTTGAAAACTCAGACCAAAGCAAATATCCGAGAATATGTGTAATTGCTACGTTTTTCCACAAGCCCGACGGTAAAGTGTTCACTTTCGCCAACACACATCTTGACCACAAGGGCAACCAGGCAAAGGCTGATGCTTCAACGCTTATTGTTTCCGAGCTTGCAAAGGATGGTCTGCCGTTTATTCTTACAGGCGATTTCAATGCACGTCCCAATGACGAACCAATAAAGCTTATCCTTGAAAACCCTTCAATTGTGGACATAACAAAGTCTTTGGGTAAAGATTACGCAACATTTCATAACTATGGAAAAGTCATAAAAGACTATAAAATTGATTACATTTTCTCGAATTTTGGCAGTACCGCTTCAAACCTCAAGGTACACACCGACGAAAAACGCGGCATCTATCTTTCTGACCACTATCCTATTTCTGTAAGTATAAATTTATAGCAAACAATCATATTTTTTCTCCGATTTGCATATAATGTCTTTAGCACTATAATCGGGAGGAATATGTTTTGTCAGACAAGAAAGAGTATTACAAGGAAACTGTTGAACGTTATTGTCACGTTATCGGCAAAAATACAACATTCAGCCGTTACACAAAGGATAATCAGAGTTGTTTTGAATGCGAAAACCGTCATGAATGCGAAAAAAACGGCGGTTGCAGGCATCATCTCTTTCATACACACAACAAAAAAGAAGAAGGCTGATACCTTCTTCTTTTAATTTATTTTGTTCCTTTTTTACCGCTCCAGCAATATGTACAAAGCTGATCCTCGGGAAGACCTGTTGCTTCAATCATATCATCGAGTCTATGATAGCGAAGTGATGTGAAATGAAGTTCCTTTCGGATTTCTTCCACCATGTTATTATACTCTTGTGTTTCGGGATCAGAGTATACTCTGAGAAGCTCCTCATCGGGTTCTCTGCCTTCAAGACGTGTAATCACCCTTCTGGTAATAAGCTCCATTTCACTTGTGGAACGTGAGAAATTAAGATACTTACAACCGTAAAGAAGAGGCGGACAACCTACTCTTATATGTACTTCCTTTGCACCGCAGTCATAGAGAAATTCGGTAGTTTCTCTCAACTGTGTTCCTCTGACAATAGAGTCGTCGATAAGAAGCAGGCTCTTGCTGTCAATAAGGTCATGAATGGCAATAAGCTTCATCTTGGCGATAAGATTTCTCTTTGTCTGTGTAGGCGGCATAAACGAACGGGGCCAGGTAGGAGTATACTTGATAAATGGACGGGCATAAGGAATACCCGATTCTGTAGAATAACCGATTGCATGGGCAATACCCGAGTCGGGAATACCTGTTACAAGGTCAGGCTTTACATCATCTCGTTTTGCAAGAAGTTTTCCGCAATTATATCTCACCTGTTCGACGCTTCTTCCTTCATATGACGAACAAGGATAGCCATAATAAATCCAAAGGAAGGTACAGATTTTTCTGTTTTCGCCAACCGGTGCCACAAGCGTCTTAACTTCATCGGGAGTGAAAACAACTATTTCGCCGGGGCCGAGTTCTTTATAATCGGTATAGCCGAGATTAAGATATGCAAAGGATTCAAAGCATGCACAAAAGCCTGCACCGTCGCTTTTTTTGCCGATTACAATAGGTGTCTTACCGTATTTATCACGGGCAGCATATATTCCGATAGGTGTAAGAATCAGCATGCTGAGTGAACCGTCGATAACATTAAGAGCATGCTTGATACCGTCGATAAAATTATCCTTCTGATTGATAATTGCCGCAACAAGCTCTGTAGGATTAATCTCACCGCTTGTCATTTCAAAAAAGTGAGTTCCTTTTTCAATTATAGATTCCGCAAGCTCGGCAGCATTATTGATTTTACCGACCGTGGTAATGGCAAAAGAGCCATGATGAGAACGGATAAAAAGAGGCTGAGGTTCAAAATCCGATATACAACCTATACCGAGATTTCCCTTCATCTGTGAAAAGTCAGATGAAAACTTTGTTCTGAATGGTGCATTTTCAATATTATGGATAGATCTTTCAAAACCGTTTACCTTATCATATACCGCAAGACCTGCTCTACGTGTGCCGAGGTGGGAATGATAGTCTGTCCCGTAGAAAATATCAAAAATGCAATCTTCTCTTAATGCTGCACCGAAAAATCCGCTCATATAAATACCTCTTGTTTTATTTAACTATTGAAAAAATCCTATAACAGAAATATTATATACCCTCTTTGCCCGCGTGTCAATAAAATGAATAATATTTTTATGGACAAATTACAGAAAACCGATCATTATTTTTTAGTGAAAAAGTCAAAAGACACGCCGAAAAACGACGTGTCTTAAATTACATTGTTCTTATTTTGGGTTTTGCCTCAAGAAACTCTCCGTCAACTATCTCAACCTCAAGTGTTCCCTCTACCCTTGCCTTTTGTGCTACATTTCTCAAAACCAAAAGCACCTTTGCGTTATCGGTTTCATATGTAAAGCCGCCGTTATTATAATCATGCAGAGTACACTGGGCAGAAAGGTTTCCGTTTTCATACAGGTAAGTGTCTATTGCATAGCCGAAAGGTGCATTATTACTGCTGACAAACTCTACTTTTCCGCCGTTTATGGAAAGGTTTTCCGTTTCTCGTAACAAAACGGTGGTCGCCGAGCTGAAACGCAGAGTCTTTACTCCGAAGGCATCAGTATGAATAAACTCCTCACTTAAAGCTTCTGCATATCCGTCCTCTATAAGCCGTGTTCTCAAAGAGTAATCACAAACTGTTGCAAGCACCTTTGCCATCTCGGCTCTTGTCAGATTATTATGGGGATAGAAATTGCCGGTAATGTCGCCATTGAATATGCCGTTATAATATGCTTTGAGAACGTTTCTTCTACTCTCTGACGGAATGTCAGCAAAATCGCTGATTAAACTCTCATACCTGTCTAGCACATTCTCATTATATCCGCCGCCGGCTATAAACTCTCTGCCGCTTCCGCCTATTTCGGGATAGACATTTCTTGCCTTAAGCGGGCTTTCCAGTTCAAAGGACTGTGATATGCTCTCAGCAAATCTATATCTCTCAATGGGGCTGTTGGCAAGAGTTTTATCAACCGACACGATTTGCCCGTTTCTCGTTTCAAACAAACCGTATTCTGTAAATACACCGAGGTTTGCCAATACCTCAAAGTAACCGGCATACCACTGGTTTTGAAGTTCCGGAAGTCTGTCAGATATTTGTTCAAAACGCATCTGTGCTTCCCTTTCAAGTCCCAGATACCTTACTATAACCGTACTGCATTCAGCATATGAAAACGTACTGTAAGGTTCGAAGGAATCCTCTGTTTTTCCCTTTATCATATCATTATCAACAAGATATTCAAGATAGGGATAAAACCAGTCCTCTTCTTTTACATCACCAAAGTCGGATATGAGAATCTTTCTTTGTTCCTCGGATCCTACAGGCTGTTCGGGTATACCGTCTTCATTCTCTCTTTCGTCAAGTATCTCGGAAAAGTCAAAACCGGAGCTGCTGTCGGCGCTGATCTGTGGAAACATGGTTCCCAGCATACAGCTTATTACCATTATCAGGCAAAAAAATGTCTTTTTCAACTTCATATTTTCGCAAATTCCGTTAATTATTATTTTTAATACCGCGGCAACCTGCCTGCAAGCATTATCTTAAGGCATGTCAAGTGTCGGATCATAACCTCCGTCATTTACCTCCGTAATGTCCTCGGGCAATGCTTCGCCGCCTTCACCATCTGCACCGGGCACATCTTCCGGCGGCACATACGGTGCATGGAGTGTACATATTTCAATTGCCGTTACAGGGTCATACGTATATTCTGAGTCAAGCACTGTAACATTATGTTCACCAAAGTCTCTGGATGTTTCACGTACAAGTGATGCATTAACTACTGTAGGACAGAATTCTCCGGCACGCATATTACTTTCGGTGCACCATTTGAATACCCTGTCATGGGCAGTACATGTACGGGTAGGCATGCCTATTCCGTCATAGTACCATGCTGTAATTACTCTTGATCCTCTCAGGTCAAGTGCACACTTTTCACTTGGCAAAAGTCCGCTGTCCTTACAAACGAGGGCACTTTTCAGTTTAGAGTCATCAAAGGTTTTAAGCGGCACGGGATTTTCAGCATCAAGTGCCATGGTCATTTCCGGCTCATGGATAGATCTCATCACCTTTTCCCATGCGAGCATTGCAGGATTTGTACCGAATGCCGTAAGGTCCTTTGCTATATCGTATCCAAACCAGCATGCACCCACATAATAAGGTGTAAATCCGCAATAATAGATGTCTTTATTGTCATTGGTAGAACCGGTTTTACCTGCACAATCAAGTTCATATTTAAGAGTAATCTTTGCAGCCGTACCGTTCCAGACAACATTCTCAAGAATTTTTGTCATCACCTTCGATGTCGATTCTGCTATTACATACTCTTCGTGATTCTTTGTTTTATCAAGAAGAACCGTACCGTCGGGACGAAGTACCTTTGTGTAGAGTCTTGGCGGTGAATAATACCCGTTATTCGGGAATATCGAATATGCCGCCGTCATTTCCATTACGGTAAGCCCGTTTGTAAAACCGCCGAGTGCCAATGGTGCAATATTTTTATCATCATCCACAAGGCTTTCGAGATGAAGCGTATTCTTGGCAAAATCGTACACATAATCAACACCCATAGCATCCTTCACGAGCTTAACAGCTGTTGTGTTCTTGGATTTGACTACTGCTTCATTTATCGAAATATGTCCTTCATAACGGTTGGGTGAGTTACTTGGCCAGTAACGGTTCATGTTTTCCATGTAAACAGGAGTATCGTCCATCATTGTGCCGTAATTTATAATACCCAAGTCCATGGCAGGTGCATAAACGGTAAGAGGTTTAATGGATGAACCTACCTGACGGGTACTCTGTGTTGCTCTGTTGAAGTCGAGTTTACCGTCTTTTTCACCTCTGCCTCCGACAAGTCCTACAACCTCTCCCGTATACGGGTCCATTACAACCATTGCCGACTGCGGTTGTATACCTTCATCGACCTTTTTGAATGTTTCAGGGTCATTGAATATGGTTTCCATTTTTCCCTGAATCACGGGGTTTTCTGTAGAATAAATAGTAAGACCGCCGGTATATATGATATCCATTGCCTCGACTCTGTCATAACCGTATTCTGTACCGAGGTCTTCAACAAGCTGTTCTATAAGTGCATCGGTAAAGTAGGAATACTTACCCTGCTGCTGTGTCTGTTCATAGGTTATCTTGAGTTCAAGGTCAGCGTCTTTAGCTTCTTCATACTCATCCTTGGTTATCCATTCGAGTTCGTACATCTTATCAAGTACAAGCTGACGTCGTTCTTTATTATATTCGGGATTTCTTACAGGATCATACTTTGTAGGTGACTTTGGAATTGAAGCAAGTGCCGCACACTCGACAAGTGTAAGCTCATCTCCTGCCGCAATATCCTTTCCAAAATAATAGTTTGCCGCTGCCCATACACCGTAGTTACTTCTCGAAAGATGTATTTTATTGAGGTACATTTCAAGCACCTCTTCCTTGGTTCTTTTTTCCGAAAGGCTGAGGGCTCTGAAGATTTCTGTAATCTTTCTTTCGGCTGTTGTTTCATCATCACCCGTTACGTTTTTTATGAGCTGCTGAGTAATGGTCGAACCGCCGTACGTGTCGCTGCCTGTAACATAACCTCTGACAGCACCAAAGGTTCTTCTCCAGTCTACACCGTTATGCTGCCAGTACCTTTCATCCTCAATGGCAATAAATGCATTTACAAGGTCTTCGGGCATCTGGTCATAGCTTACCCACATTCTGTTCTCGGTGCCGTACAGTTCAATGGGGTCATATATGGGATTTCCGTTTTCATCTACATACATCTGGTCGTATTTACTGTCATAATAAATCCACGATGTCTGGCTAAGGTCATTTCTGAGGTCTGACGGTTGAATGTCAAAGTCATCAATCATAAGATCATTCTTGACATACATGTATCCCCATCCGCCGACAATAATAGCACATATGGTGCATACAAGCATAAGCGTAAGAGCCACATTGAAAGTCCATTGGAAAGCCTTTTTAAGAACCATAAGCGACACAAGAAGAACCTTCTTGACGGATCTTTTGACCTTTGCCTTTTTTATATTGGCTTCGGTGTTGAACTTCATGCCGTCTTTACCCACCTCGAGCTTGGATGTGTTGGTAAAGCTTCTTGTTTCGTTCGAAGGCTCTTTATTTTGTTTTTGAGAATTATTCTTGTTATAATTATTATTCATACTGCCTCCGCTGTGATAGAAAATTATAATCGGATTAATGAATATTCTCGGCTCCGTATTTCCATAATAGAAACAAAGGAGGGATTTTTTTGAAAATTAATTTTAAAAGCAAACCCTTTATAAAAACCGTTTTATTAATTCTTTGCTGTACTTTTGTTATTTCATTCTTTTTGCTGTCAAAGCATTTTTTACCGCGTGCCGTCTGCTACAATGTAACTTCTACCGGCAACGATAAGGTTTTCGAAACACACGGAGATACCGAGAGCATCAAGGAAAACATATCGGAAATTTTCAGCGATGGTCCGTTCATAATAACCATAATGGACAACGGCATTTACGTGATGCTTGACGGCAAGCCGGTTTATAAAGTGAAGCTGAATGTATCAGAGCTTACCGAAAAAGACAAACGCAATCTTTATGAAGGTATTGAAATAACGGGAAAACAAAATCTCTCAGAAATAATCGCTCTCATGGAAAGCTGAGTATGTACCTGCCCCATGGCAGGTTTATTCAGTCTTTTTTTCTGAAAGCACCAAGCATTGCCGCTACAGCCGCAAGGACAGAAAGGGCGATGATAATATGCTTGAGTTTGATTTCTTTGTTATATCCGAAGCTGTGCTTACATATCGGTGTAAAGCTTTTATCGGATTTCAACTGAATATCAAAATTCGCCTTGTTTTTCACTGTCAGACCATCTACAAAGCTGCAAAAACTTTTAATTTTCTCTTTGCCTTTTGTCATAACCGAAGATGTTTTATCCATTCCGTTTGTAAAAGACATCTACTTATCTCCTTTTTTATACAGACAATCTTGTTTCATATATATCCATACATAATAATTATACCACAAATATAACGGAATTAAACAATATATTTTGAATAATATATAAAAATAAGGACGGATTTCTCCGTCCTTTATTAATAATTTAGCCAACAAGCTTTTCAACGCTTGCAAGTTTTACGCACACACAGAGAACATCCATTGCAGTTTCAAGCTCTGAAACAGGAGGAAAACTGGGTGCAATTCTGATATTTGTATCCTTGGGATCATTATGGTAAGGGAATGTTGCACCTGCATCGGTAAGCACAACGCCTGCCTGCTTTGCAAGAGAAACAACCCTCTTTGCGCATCCTTCGGGCACATCAAGGCTTACAAAATAACCACCGAGAGGCTTTGTCCATTCTGCAATACCGAGACCCGAAAGCTCTTTTGAAAGCTTCTTTTCGCAGATTTCAAACTTAGGTCTTAAGATATCCGCGTGCTTCTTCATGAATGCCACAACACCGTCTGCATCCTTAAAGAACTTAACATGTCTTAGCATATTCATCTTATCATGGCCGATGGTCTGCATCTGCATAATGCTCTTGATATACTCAATATTCTCCTTTGAAGAACCGAGGCACGAAACACCGCTTCCGGGGAAAGAAATCTTACTTGTGGAAGCAAAGATATAAACAAGATTGGGATTACCCGCCTTTTCACATTCGGGAAGAATGTCTAAAAGCTCATCTTTTTTATCTTCATAGATGTCATGGATTGCATATGCGTTATCCCAGAAAATTCTGAAGTCCTTTGATGCAGGCTTCATTGAAGCAAGTCTCTTTACCGTAGCATCGCTGTATGTGCAGCCTGTGGGGTTGGAATATTTAGGTACGCACCAAATACCCTTAACCGCTTCGTCCTTGATAAGTTCTTCAACAACGTCCATATCGGGGCCGTCATTAAGAAGAGGAACATTTACCATTTCAATGCCAAGGCTTTCGCAGATTGCAAAGTGTCTGTCATAACCGGGCACGGGACAGAGGAACTTTACCTTTTCCTGCTTCACCCAAGGACCGTTTCCGCCGTTTACACCGTAAAGCATACATCTTGCCATAGCGTCGTACATGAGATTGAGGCTGGAGTTACCGCCCATTATAATCTGATCCCACGGAACACCGATAATGGGTGCGAACATTTTCTTTGCATCGTCAAGACCGTCAACAAGACCGTAGTTTCTGCAGTCGAAGCCCTTATCTGTAAAGCAGTCTTCATTCTTCTGCATAACAGTCAGCATACCCTCTGTGATGTCAAGCTGTTCTTCGCAGGGTTTACCGCGTGCCATATTGAGTGAAAGGTTCAATTTTGCATATTCGTCGTATTCTTTTTGCAGTTTTTCTTTTTCATTGAGCAGTTCTTCTTTGCTCATAGACATATAATTCATCATTTGATGCTGCCTTTCAAAACACTGTAATATATTATTTTTCACGTTCTTTAGCATTATACAGTAAACATTTCCGTTTGGCAATAGAAAAAGATATTTGTTTACAATTTTTTGAATAATTTTTCTTGCAAAAATGCAAAAAGAGGCGGCAAACCCCGTTGTTTTTGAGATTTGCCGCCAAAAAACTGCAAGTTTTAATCTTTAGAAGCCCAACATCGCCGCACCGATGATGCCTGCATCGTTACCGAGCTCTGCAACCTTAATCTGTGCATGGATGCCCTCTCCCTTATAGTAGTCGCCCTCGGCAACCATAACCTTTAAAGGCTCTACCAGGTGTTCCTTTTCGTTACATACACCGCCGCCGATAACAACAACTTCGGGCTGGAAAATATTAATCATATTTGTGATACCCTCAGCAAGATAGAGAAGGTATTCATCTACAACTTCCTTACCGACTTTATCCCCCTGTTTCATTGCATTGAAAGCAGTTCTTCCGCTTACCTTACCGTCTTCAAGGACCATCTTATGCATGATTGTTGCATCTTTGGGTGTAACCTCAAGCTTTCTCTTTGTCATGTTGATAAGACCTGTTGCCGAGGAATATGCCTCCCAGCAGCCGCGTCTTCCGCAGGTACAGGCTAGTCCGCCGACCGAAATTACTGTATGACCGAGCTCTGAACCCGCCGCATTCGAGCCTGTAACGAGCTTACCGTCAACAATAACGCCGCCGCCAAGACCTGTACCGAGGGTAATCATAACAGAGTTCTTTGTGCCCTTTGACGCACCGTATGCCGCTTCACCGTAAGCTGCGGCATTTGCATCGTTTTCACAGTAAACCTTCTTTACTCCCGAATACTCCATGAGCTTTGCAGCTATGGGGTAATTATCCATTCTGATATTGTTTGAATATATTACAGTACCCGTTTCATTATCGATTGTGCCGGGTGCGGCGATACCTGCATATGCAAAATCGTCGATGGAAAGTCCCATTTCTTCTGCGAGCTTTTTACAGAGAGAAGCCATATCCTTCATGATTTCGTCTGCATGACGCAAAGCCAATGTGGGAACGCTGCCTTTCTTTACTATTGCACCTGTTTCTGTGTCTACAACACCTATAGCGATATTTGTTCCGCCAAGGTCAATACCAAAACTGTACATTTCTATTTCTCCTATCTTAAATATTTCATTGTTATGTGGGCTTTGCCCGTAAATTCCTTATCGCCTGCAAGCTTATCAATTACAGCCTCTGCCGATGCTTTACTCAGCTTTACATTTGTATTTACAACGCAAGGCTCATCGGGATAAAAATCTTCGGCAAGGAAGGGGTTGGAGAAGTTAAGAATAATTTTTCTTGACTTATCAACAAGATGGCTTGCCCATGTGGTTGAGGAATAATTCGTCTCAATGACGGGCATGGGATGATTGAGAACAATCACAATCTTATCAAATCCGTCGATTATTGCGTTTATTTCATCCTGATAGCAGGTAAGAAGATACTCACGGAAGGTGACATCATATCCCCTCTCGGAAAGAATATCCGAAAACTCTTTGACAGCATCGAGATTTGCCTGTGTAAATCCGTTGGCAATAACGAGAATTTTATCTTCCTTTTTAAGAGGAAGTGCATTATTTCTATTCTTTAAGAGTTCGGGTCCCAGCTCATATGTCTTCTTTGCAAAGGCATCTACAATTTCGCCTGCGTTTTCAGGTGCCTGCTTTCTGTTAGCCTTTACAAATTCACGCATCTTTGCAATTCTCGACAGTGCATCATCGAGTCTGCTCATGGGAATCTCACCCGAAATAATCATTTCTTCGATAATATCGGCTGTTTCCACCGGTGCCCAGAGAAGAAGGTCTGCACCGCATTTAAAGCTTTGAGCCGACTCTCTTGCCGTATTTCCGCAGCTCATACCGCCCATGGTAAGTGCATCCGTTACAACCGCACCCTCAAAGCCGAGAGTACCTTTAAGAAGGTCTATTGTCATTCTCTTTGAGAAGGTACAAATGGGAGGATATCCGTCTTCCGATTCATAGCAGTAGTCAGGGAACACAATATGGCTTGTCATTACACTCATACAGCCTGCTTTGAACATCTCTTTATATGTATAACCATATGTTTTCATCCAGGTGTCAAAATCGAGGGTGTTTCTGCCGGGTGCATAGTGGAAGTTTACATTATACGAGCCCTGTCCGGGGAAATGCTTTGCCGTAGCTATAACGCCCCTTGACTGTATACCCTTTATTATCTGTGAGAAGAATCTTGCACAAAATTCGGGGGCATCGGTAACCATCTGTGAAGTATGGTCATGTCTTGTAAAATTAAGGTCAATACAAGGAGCAAGTATCCAGTCGATATCGTGATGGTTCATTTCGATACCGCGCATTTCGCCGTACTTGAAATAAACATTTTCATCTTCACACGCAGCAGCACCGCCAAGACTCATATTAAGCCCGCCATTTATAAGTGCATCGTCTGCACACACAAGAAGCGGCACCTTTGAATACTCTCTGCATTTCTTTATAAAACCCTCACTGCTGAGAGCTTCTTCTGCCATAAGTGCACCCAGATCCTGTGCATAATAATTTGCAAAATACACACCGCCGACAGGATACTTTTCAAAAAAGTTCTTTGGTCCGCCGTTGATTTTCATTGTGTGATTGTCTACAACTATGGTCTGATATATCTTTTCTTTAAGTGTCATATTTTCAAACATAATGCCGTTTCCTTATCTGTCGCTGTCGTCACCAAGCTGTCCCATGAGCTTTTTATTAAACTCAACAGCTGTATTATATCCCATTTTCTTCTGACGGTTATTCATTGCCGCAATTTCAATTACAATTGCAAGATTTCGTCCGGGACGAACGGGAATTGTTGTTGAGGGAATATCAATACCCATGATATTTGTATATTCGGTATCAAGTCCCACTCTTTCGTAAAATTTACCCTCCTGCCAGGGTTCAAGGTTAATAATCATATCGATTTTTTCGGTAAGCTTTACAGCACCCATACCGAATATTCTTCTAACATCAACAATGCCGATACCGCGAAGCTCAATATAGTGGCGAATAAGCTCGGGTGCTGAACCGACAAGTGTCTTTGACGACACCTTCTTGATTTCCACCGCATCATCGGCAATAAGTCTATGGCCTCTTTTTACAAGCTCTATCGCCGTTTCACTCTTACCGATACCGCTGTCGCCGAGAATGAGTATACCTTCACCGTAACATTCAACGAACACGCCGTGTCTTGTCATTCTTTCTGCAAGATGCACATTGAGCGAAGCAATCATTGCACCCATGATTTCACTGGTGGTCAAAGCAGAACGGAGAATGGGTGTTTTATAAGTTTCGCCCGCCTCAAGGAGTTCGGGGAACACTTCAAGATTAGTCGAAATGACAAATGCCAGTACACCGTGAGAAAAGAACTCCATAAGGCTCTTTTTTCTGTCTTCGTGAGAAAGCTCAAGAAGATAGTGATATTCAACCTTTCCCATTATCTGAATACGTCCGTTATCAAAATGGTCGAAAAAGCCCACAAGCTGAAGTCCGGGTCGGTTTACTTCCTTTTTCGTAACGAGTATTTCTTCAAAATTATCGGGAACATATACCTTTTCAAGCTTAAGTTCATTTACAATGGAACTCAATGGAATACTGTACTTTTCCATATTTTTCACCTCATCTTTATTATACCGAAACACCTTTACAAATTCAAGTCCTATATCATTATTTACATAAAAATCTTTATTTTTTTGATTTTTTGTTTTATACTTACTATAATTTCCGAAAAATGGGGAGATAATATTGACAAAGACCAACGCAATGCGTATTCTTGACAGTGCAAAAATCGAATATACACCTTACGAATATGTACCCGACGACAACGATCTTACGGGTGTTCATATCGCAGAGCAAATAGGACTTAACCCCGATTTTGTTTTTAAAACACTTGTGGCAAGAGGCGACAAAAGCGGACTTTTGGTATTTTGCATTCCCTGCAACTCTGAGCTTGATTTAAAAAAGTGCGCAAAGGCTTCGGGAGACAAAAAAATAGAGCTTTTACCCGTTAAAGAATTACTCCCTAACACAGGTTACATACGAGGCGGATGCAGCCCCGTCGGAATGAAAAAACTTTATCCCACATACATTGACGAAGCTTGTACTCTGTTTGAAAAAATCACAGTAAGTGCAGGAGTCAAGGGCTGTCAACTGCTTCTCAATCCCGATGAGCTTATCAGACTTATCGGTGCAAGAATTTGTGACATAACCTGCTAAGGAGGTAAACAATGCCGTTTATTATTGCAGCTCTTTTTCTCACTCTCGTAGTTTTTCTTTTCATGCTTTTTCTGAGAATAGTTTATTCCATGGTGTTTTCAAAAAAGAAAACTTCACCAAACTCTTCAAGAGAATTACCAAACACAAAACAGTACGACACGGTTAAAGGAAGAATGCTTGAGCTTATTGACAACCTTGAAGCCACACCGTTTGAAGAAATTACTGTAAAGTCTTATGACAAGTTGAAGCTTTACGGCAGATTCTATGACAGAGGCAGCAAAGATTTAATTGAAATCGCTTTTCACGGATATCACGGTCATGCAATACGCGATTTCTGCGGAGGCAGCTGTATTTCCCGCAATGGAGGTATCAGCACAATTCTTGTTGATCAGAGAAGTCACGAAAACAGTGAGGGTTCATCCGTCACTTTCGGTTTGAAAGAGAGATACGATGTTCTGACGTGGGTAAACTGCGTTATTGACCGTTTCGGGAAGGATGTTAAGATTATCCTTACGGGCATTTCAATGGGTGCGGCAACCGTTCTTATGGCATGTGAGCTTGATTTACCAAAAAATGTTGTCGGGGTTATTGCCGACTGTCCCTATTCTTCACCCAAGGAAATAATAATGAGGGTGACGAAAAACCGAAAGCTTCCCGCAAATTTCATGTATTTCTTTATAAAACTCTCGGCAAGAATTTATGCGGGAGTAAACATTGAGGAATCTTCTGCAATTGAAGCGGTAAAGCACGCAAAGGTGCCGGTACTGGTAATTCACGGCGACGATGACAGGCTTGTTCCATACAGCATGGGAAAGAAAATCTATGATGCCTGCTCATCTGAGCACAAGCAATTTCTGTCGGTTCACGGAGCAGGACACGGGCTCAGCTATTTTGTCAACACCGACGAATACACAAAGACAGTTACTGATTTTATAAAAAAGGTATCATAAGTAAAAAAGACGGTATAAAGGGGCTTCATATAGGAATAAATTAAAGTCAGCGAGTTTTTTGCTTGCTGATTTTTTTATATTGTTCTTTCTGTACTTTTGTATCGACAAAAGTACCAAAAACGCCCACTCAAAAAGAGGGGATGGCTCATTCGGGAATAGCTAAGTGCAAAAAGGCAAATTTTGACTCAAACAAATGAAACTAAATATTTCTACATAGCTGTCAAAATTTGATAAACTGCTAACTTCAACGATACTGCTGCCCTCATTCCGCTGACTTCCCCTCTTTCGCCGTGGTGGCTTAACTCCCCTCATTTATATTTGTGCTACTTTGAAGTATATTCGGTTGGTTGGATTAAATTTGGTTAAACAGAGTATACCAAACTAAGCCTGATACAGTTTCGCGATAATTAATGTTTGAATCCTGTAAACAATTACCCGCATTGTGAGAGGTAAGCCGCCGCGGCAAAGGAGAGAGGTCACGCAGACTCGCTGACATGATGGTTTTTGATGAGATTGGTGTCGAGTCATCTCTCCTTTTGAGCAGAGAATTTTTGGTTCTTTTGTTTCGGGACAAAAGAACGAATAATAGATTGAGTTTGCATTGTTGCGTTTATGCAATGCAAACGGTGTTTGTTGTGCGACACCAAAGGTGTTGTTTTTCACGGGCATTACCCGCGAAATTGTCAGCGGCAACTCGCCGCCCGTCGGGCTTCCCCGACTTGTTTCGGGACAAAAGAACGACAAAAGGCGTACCGCAGTACGCCTTCTTTTCTAATTTTTTCCCTGTATGAAAACACTTTATGACAGTCTTTTATTTTATACACCTTGAGCAGGGTTCATATCCGTCTTTCAGTGCTTCTTCAGGTGTTATAGGAGTACACTTAGAGTCTTCCTTAATATACGAGCATGTCGTTTTATGATACTTTTTGCCATTTCCGATAATGCAGTAAGAAGCAGCAGCTTCTGTGTTTGACTCGGACTTCTCCTCCGTTTGCAGTATTTCAGAGGTCTTATCAACAGATTCTGCATTATTTACCGTTATCGACGATACTGCCTTCGGCTCATATTGTTCTTCTTCGTTTTTCTCATTACTGTCAGTTACATCCGTTTCGATTTCTGCAAAATTTGCCGTCTCGATGTTTTCCAAAGGATTATTTATAGAGTTTTTGGCTTTTGTCTCAAGTACAACTGCACAAATTGAATATGCCAAAAGCATAATGAATGTTATAAACAGGCATATCGTTTCGGGAATATGCAAAGATATATATTTTAAGAATTTAGTCATTCTTATCTCCGCCGGGATTCTGGATTTTGTCAAGTGCCGCCACAACACTCGTGACAGGCACATTGCGGCATCTCAAGAGTTCAACATTGCAAACCGCTCTGACAGTATATCTTCCCCTGTCATCAAGCTCACCGAAATATTCAAGAAGTTCTGACTTTTCTTTATCCATAAACACGCCGGAATTCATCGAAAGCTTAATCCCCAGTGCCGTACACATTTTTACCACAGTATCAAATGCCATTCCGCCAACCCCTTTACGAAGTCCGCTTATAATGGTGGACTGAGGAATATCTATCGCAGCTGCAAACTGTCTTACACTTTTATATTTACGTTTTATTTCACTTTTTACGGTCATTGTGAGTTCATCCATGTCTTTCACCTCACAAAGACTATATCATAATATTTGCGAAATGTCAATCATTCTATAGTCTATCAAACAAAAAATCACTCGGATTAAAGTCCCGAGTGATTATATGATTTAATACAAATATTTAAAAATCGGATTTTCGAAATCATCATCTACAAGCCATTCGCCATTTTTCTTGATAACAGTTATACTTTTGTATTCGGAAGTTTTTTCAAGATTATCCATAGCATTGTCGATTACATCAACAGAAAAATCAAGAAGAGTTTCCACAGCCTCATCTTCTGTCATGCTTCCATCTAAAACTCCGTTTCCGTATGCTTCCTCGAGAACTTCAAATGCTTCACTTCTGTCATCTAATTTATCAAGACTGATACTGGTTATATCAGGATAATCTATTCTGACATCAAAAACCACTTTATTATTGGACGCATGTGTACACTCTTCGATTTCATAATCGATAGAGTTAAGAACATCTTCACAGAAATCCGTAACTGCTTCCTGAACATCATCTGCATTGTAACCAAATTCATACCACAAAACAAATTCAAGACCGTAGTACTCAACTAATTCATCAACAAAATCATCTGCACTGGAAATACCGCAGTCTTCATAGTCTCCGGGGTCAACCATAAATTCGGCAAGACCGTCAAAATCACAATCCTCAAGGCAATCAAGAGCATCCTTCAATACTTTCTCTGCTTCTACCTCGTCTTCAGACTTTGTGTCTTCTTTACCGTTATCATCATTGCTTTCTGAACCACCGTCGTTTATTTCTTCGTCTTCAGAAACATTTGAAACCGTTTCGGATTTTTCTTTCTCTTCTGACTTGTCATTGTTATCTTTTTCATCGTCTTTCTCTTCTTCTTTTTGTCCGGCATCGTTAGAGTCGCTGCAGGATACTGTCGAAAAGACCACAAGCATACCCAACATTAGGGCAACCAAAATTTTTAAAAAGCTTTTCACGTTCAAAACCTCCATTATTTGTTGCTCTTTTACATCTTAGTCATTATACTCTATTTAACTCCTATTATCAAGGGAGATTTATGAACATTTCATTTCATGCTTTTTACAATGTTCAACAAAAACATGATTTGTTGCCGGATAATTCTTGCCTTTTTATAGCAATCCCTATAAATACACCATTGAAAATCGCCGATGTCGGTGTTTGGCAGCGAGTCGCTGCTGACAATTCACGGGAAAGCTTATCAAAAATACAAGTGTCAGCTGTCGCTCAACAAACGATAATTCCCCGATGTCGGTGTTTGACATCGGGGAACATTATTTATGCGATTGATACCATTTGTTTCGCGAAATCATATCCCGCGAAATTTGGTGTCGAGCTGTCTCGACTATGCGAGTTCTGCGAAGTACTTGATTGTACGAACCATCTGGCTTGTGTAGGAGTTTTCGTTGTCGTACCAAGAAACTACCTGTACCTGATATGTGTCTTCGTCAATCTTAGCTACCATTGTCTGTGTAGCATCGAAGAGAGAACCGAATCTCATACCGATAACGTCGCTGGATACGATCTGGTCTTCGTTGTAACCGTAGGATTCGTTAGCAGCAGCCTTCATAGCAGCGTTGATGCCTTCCTTAGTTACGTCCTTACCCTTAACAACTGCAACGAGGATTGTTGTAGAACCTGTGCAAGTAGGAACTCTCTGAGCAGAACCGATGAGCTTGCCGTTGAGTTCGGGAATTACAAGACCGATAGCCTTAGCTGCGCCTGTGGAGTTAGGAACGATGTTCTGTGCGCCTGCTCTTGCTCTTCTGAAGTCACCCTTTCTGTGGGGACCGTCGAGGATCATCTGGTCGCCTGTGTATGCATGAACTGTTGTCATGATACCGGACTGGATTGCTGCGTAGTCATTAAGAGCCTTAGCCATGGGAGCGAGGCAGTTTGTCGTACAAGAAGCAGCAGAGATGATTGTGTCTTCCTTTGTAAGTGTGTTTTCGTTAACGCTGTAAACGATTGTAGGAAGATCGTTACCTGCGGGAGCAGAAATAACTACCTTCTTAGCACCTGCATCGATGTGTGCCTGAGACTTTTCCTTGGAGC
>SVRI01000018.1 GCA_015064895.1 Oscillospiraceae bacterium
TACCAAAAAATCTCCACTCAAAAAGAGGGGATGGCTCATTCGGGAGAAACAAAGTGCTAAAAGGCAAATTTTGACTCGGACAAATGAAACCAAATACTTCTACGAAGCCGTCAAAATTTGAATTCTACCAATTTCAATGATACTACCGCCCTCATTCCGCTGACCTCCCCTCTTTTGCCGTGGTGGCTTAACTCCCCTCATTTGTATTGGCACAAATTTGAAGTTAATTCGGTTGGTTGGATTAGAATATACCAAACTAAGCCTGATACAGTTTCGCGATAATAAATGTTTGAATCCTGTAAACAATTACCCGCGTTGTGAGAGGTAAGCCGCCGCGGCAAAGGAGAGAAGTCAGCGTAGGTTGAGATTGCGAAAACTTGATTTTTTGATAACTTGAGCTTTGACCCCATTAGTGGTCAAAGCGAACCCGTTTCGTCTTTACTGTAACCTCAACCGAGCCCTCTCTCCTTTTGAGCGGAGAATTTTTGGTACTTTTGTTTCGGGACAAAAGTACGAATAATAGATGCTGTTTATGCGACAACTACAGACTGAATTTTGCCTGAAATACCCCGTGCATTTGATGTCGGGCTTCCCCGACCACCGCAGTGCCGAAACACTTCCCTTTGGAACACCTTTTGATTGTTTTTCTTGAAAAAATAAAAAATTATGGTATAATACATGAAGAAAGGAGTGAAAGCCGACATGGAACAGTTTAATGTAAAAGGCATGAGCTGTGCAGCCTGCAGTGCAAGGGTTGAAAAAGCAGTTATGGGCGTTGAAGGTGTTACCGAATGTTCCGTAAATCTGCTAACCGGTTCAATGAGTGTCGAAGGTACGGCAAACGCAGAGGCAATAATTGAGGCTGTGGAAAAGGCAGGCTACGGCATTTCCGAGCACGGTTCGGATGTTATAAATGAAGACATGTCGGAAGACGCTGCCGACAAGGAAACGGCGGCTCTTTTTAAACGGCTTGTTTCTTCAATTGTATTTCTTGTTCTTCTGATGTATTTGTCCATGGGACACACGATGTTTGGGCTTCCTTTGCCTGCTTTTCTTGAAAACAATCCTGTTATAATAGGTGTTTTGCAGATGCTTTTGTCTCTTGCGGTTATGATAATAAACCGTAAGTTTTTCACCAATGGCTTTAAAGGACTCATTCACCGTTCGCCGAACATGGATACACTTGTATCCTTGGGTTCGGGTTCTGCATTTGTTTACAGCGTATATGCTCTTGTCAGAATGATGCTTTCCTCAGACCCTAAGGCGTATCTTCATGAATTTTATTTTGAATCGGCAGCTATGATTCTTGCACTTATCACAGTCGGAAAAATGCTGGAATCAAGGTCTAAGGGCAAGACGACGGATGCCCTTAAAAGCCTTATGAAGCTTGCACCAAAAACAGCAACCCTTATTGTTTCGGGAAAAGAAACAAAGGTAAGTATCGACAAAGTCAGAGTCGGCGACATTTTTGCCGTTCGGCCGGGTGAATCAATACCCGTTGACGGCATTGTAGTAAAGGGATCAAGCTCGGTAAATGAATCGGCACTTACTGGTGAAAGCCTTCCCGTAGATAAAAAAGAAGGAAGCGGGGTGTCTGCCGCAACGGTAAATCTTTCGGGATATATGGAATGCAGAGCATCAAGAGTCGGAAAGGACACAACCCTTTCACAGATAATAAAAATGGTCAGCGATGCTGCTGCAACAAAGGCACCCATTGCCAAAATTGCGGATAAGGTGTCGGGTGTTTTTGTGCCTGTCGTTATTGCTATTGCTATAATCACTTCTTTTGTTTGGCTCACGGTCGGACAAAGCATCGGTTTTGCATTGGCAAGAGGAATATCGGTGCTTGTCATAAGCTGTCCGTGTGCACTCGGTCTTGCAACGCCCGTTGCAATTATGGTAGGAAGCGGTATGGGTGCAAAGAACGGCATACTTTTCAAAACGGCATCTGCCCTTGAATATATGGGAAAAATCAAAACGGTAATACTCGACAAGACAGGGACGGTTACAAGAGGAAATCCTGAGGTGACGGATATTGTTCCTGCCGACGGTTTTACAGAAAAAGAACTTTTAACCCTTGCATATTCACTCGAAATCAAAAGTGAACATCCGCTTGCAAAGGCAATTGTAAAAAAAGCAAACGAAGACGGCATTTCGTCTGCCGACTCGACCGATTTTGAAATTTTTTCGGGTAACGGCCTCAAAGGTACAGTTGACGGTAAGGTTATTTTTGGCGGAAACGGCAAGTTTATATCAGAAAAGGCTGACATTGGCGAAAACATGCGTGACATTGCAGATAGCCTTGCAGATAAAGGAAAAACACCGTTGTTCTTTGCCTGCGACGGAAAGCTTTGCGGAATAATTGCCGTGGCGGACGTAATAAAAGATGACAGTACTGAGGCGGTATTACAGCTTAAAAAAATGGGTATACATGTTGTAATGCTGACGGGCGATAACAAAAAGACGGCCGAAGCTGTCGGCAGACAGGCGGGAGTTGACGAGATTATTGCAGGTGTTTTGCCAGACGGCAAGGAAAATGTTGTTAAAGCGTTTTGTGATAAAGGTGTTACCGCCATGGTAGGTGACGGCATAAATGATGCCCCTGCACTTACAAGGGCTGATGTGGGTATTGCAATTGGTGCAGGAACCGATGTTGCAATTGATGCTGCCGATGTTGTGCTTGTCAACAGCTCGCTTATGGATGTACCTGCGGCAATAAGACTTGGCAGAGCAACACTCAGAAACATAAAGCAGAATCTTTTCTGGGCATTTATATACAATGTCATAGGAATACCTCTTGCTGCAGGTTGTTTCATATCACTTCTCGGTTGGGAAATGAACCCCATGTTCGGAGCACTTGCCATGAGTCTTTCAAGCTTTTGTGTTGTTACCAACGCACTGAGACTCAATTTTGTAAATATACGCAAATCAAAAGGTTAAATAAAACAATTACAGCACTAGGCAGTGGATTTACGTATATTCATGTTTTGGTATTTGAGAAAAACAGATTTATAAATAACGTAAAAACCGATGCAAGCGAAAAGTGCATCGGTTTGCTTGTTTTATCTCAAAAAAACTCGAAAACAGTCCCTTGATTTTTCACATTTTTTCTTGACTAAACGGGATGAATGTGATACAATAAATTGAATTGGAATATACAATTGGCGTATAATAATCAAAGCTGGAAACAAATTGGTGAAAATGGGGCATAAAAACCCATCGAAACCCGCTTAAAACAAGGGGGATTGAAAAGATAATGAAACTTGTAAACATAGGTTACGGCAACATGGTAAATACATCAAGAATTGTTTCTGTTGTAAGCCCTGATGCCGCACCCATAAAAAGACTTGTGCAGGATACAAGAACCACGGGCAAGCTTGTTGATGCCACGGGCGGTAAAAAAACAAGAAGCGTTATAGTATCCGACAGCGGTCATATAATTCTTTCGGCACTTACCTGCGAGACAATACAGTCGAGAGCTGCGGGCGGTGCCGACAATGCGGAGGATGAAGCCGATGAGTAATGTAAGAAGAGGACGCCTTGTGGTTGTATCAGGTCCTTCGGGTGTCGGAAAAGGCACGGTGCTCAAGCATGTTCTTGAAAGAGACGATTTTGTGTATTCGGTGTCGGCTACCACAAGAAACCCCAGAGACGGCGAGGTTGACGGAGTAAACTATTTCTTTATTTCGAGAGATAAGTTCGAGGATATGATCTCAAAGGACGAATTTATCGAATATGCACAGTACAACGGAAACTATTACGGTACTCCCAGATTTTTTGTCGAAAAAATGCTTTCCGAGGGAAAGAATGTAATTCTTGAAATCGAAGTCAAGGGTGCCATGCAGGTCAAAAAGGTAATGCCCGAAGCAATTTTTGTTTTCATTGCACCCGAAAGCAGAGAAATACTTGAAGCACGTCTTCGCGGAAGAGGCACAGAAACGGACGATGTAATATCGGGAAGACTTAAAATTGCCGAAAATGAAATAAGGGCATGTCTTTTGTATGACTACATAGTTATCAACCGAGACGGTGCAATAAAGGAATGTGCCGACGATATTGTATGTGCAGTGAAGTCGGACAGCATGAAACCAAGCAATATGTATAATTGCGTTTCAGATTTTTTTAATTAGTCAAAAATATTTTTACATAACCAAATTCAAAGGAGAAATTAAAATGGTAAAACCTTCAATCGCAGAACTTTCAAAAGGAAACACTTACAACAGATACATGCTCGTTATGATGGCGGCAAAGGGCGCAAAGTATGTTACAGACAGAGAAAATTTCCAGAAGGAACACGGTGACAGCCCCGAAATGCTCTATAACACAAACGATATAGAAATCGATTTCAACAACAAGCCCGTAAAGAATGCAATCAAGCTTTTCCATGAAGGCAAGATGCAGATTAAGCTTCCCGAAGAGGCCATCAAGGCAATGGAAGAACATGATAAGACTACTCTTAACGAGGAAGTAAGCGAATAATTATTGAAATTTAAGCAAATTTGGAGGAAACGGAATTGACATTCGCCAAAGTGCATATAATCAATGCACCGTATCATATTGACAAAGCATATACCTACCATCTGCCGATGGAACTTGAAAAGAAGGTAAGAGTCGGCAGTGTTGTGGTTGTGCCCTTTGGCGGCGGTAACAAGCAGAAACTTGCACTTGTTACCGAGCTTTGCGGCACATGTGAATTTCCTACGACAAAGCCTGTTCTCGGTGTTCCGGGAAAGTACATGTACATCGACGGCGAAATGCTGGAGCTTTGCAAATTCATGAAGGAGCATCTTTTCTGCTCTTTGGGTGATGCGGCAAGCTGTGTTCTTCCGTCGGGACTGGGTGTCAAAAGTGCAAAGTTTTACACAGCTAAAGAGGGTGCAGACAAGGATGAATGCAACCTCAATCATTCTTCACTTACCGTACTTGCGGAAATCGAAAAACGCGGGGAAATGAGTGAAAGCGAACTGCGTTCTGTCTTTGGTCAGGGTGCCGTTTCATGTGTAAGAGCACTTGAAAAAATGGGACTTTTGTCATCCCACGACGACTTCGAATGTAAAATCAACACAAAGAGTGAAAAATATGTTGTGCTGTCGGATGATGAAGGCATAATTTCTGCCGTTTCTGACGGCACAATCAAAATGTCTCCCAAACAGCTTAACGTGTTTGAAGCACTTCTGCGTTATGAATCACCTTGCCCCGTAACCGAGCTTTGCGAAATCTCGGGTGCGGGAGTTTCTGTTATAAATGAGCTTTCAAAAAAAGGCGTAATAACCTTTGCAAAGGTTGATTTTGACAGAAACAGCGAGCTTCTCGGTGCATATTCCGATAAGGGATATTCAAAGGAATTTGAACTTTCGGATATGCAGAATGATGCCCTTGAAACCCTGCTTTCTCTGTATCATAAAGGGCAAGCACAGGCGGCACTTCTTCACGGTGTTACGGGTTCGGGCAAAACAAATGTAATTCTCAAGCTTATACAAAAGGTCATTGATGACGGAAAGAACGTAATAGTTCTTGTTCCCGAAATTGCACTGACGGGTCAGACGGTTGGCAGATTTACCTCTGTGTTCGGAGACAGAATTGCCCTTATACATTCGGCACTTTCAAGCGGCGAACGTATGGATGCCTTCAAGTCCATTACCGAAGGCAAGGCAAGAATTGTCATCGGCACAAGATCTGCGGTGTTTGCACCTGTAAAAAATCTCGGACTTATTGTGATTGACGAAGAGCAGGAAGGCTCATTCAAATCCGAAAAATCGCCGAGATACCACGCAAGGGATATTGCAAGATTCCGCTGTGCATATAATAAAGCACTTATGGTGCTTGCATCTGCAACTCCGAGTATTGAAAGCTACTATAAGGCAAAAACGGGTAAATATACCCTTGTAAGCCTTACCGAAAGGTACGGGGGCGTTCAGCTTCCCGAGGTTCTTTTCCATGACATGAGAAATGAGCCTTACTTTGAAATGAAATCCGAATTTGACGAAAACGAAAACGAGCAGATTGCAGGAGGTATTCCCACAACGGTGGGGGCTACTCTTGAAGCAGAGCTTGCGGAAAATCTTGTTGGCGGTGAACAATCAATTCTGTTCATCAACCGCAGAGGCTTCCGTTCCTTTGCCCAGTGCCATTCCTGCGGACATACATTCCAGTGTCCGTCCTGCTCCGTAACCCTTACTCATCATAGAAACAAACGCTACGGCAGAGATACCATGTCATGCCACTATTGCGGTCACTCAGAACCCATGCCGGAGGTATGTCCCGTATGTAAAAAGAGCGACAGCATTGTGTATATGGGTGCAGGAACACAGCTTCTTGAAAGTCAGCTGAAAAAAATGTTCCCGACAATAAGGGTACTGAGAATGGATGCCGATACAACAGGCGGAAAATTCTCCCATGAAGAAATACTTGAAAAGTTCAGAAATAAAGAGGCAGATGTTCTTGTCGGCACTCAGATGGTGGCAAAGGGACATGATTTTCCCGATGTGTCGCTTGTGGGGGTAATCAATGCTGATACATCCCTTTACATGAACGATTTCAAGGCAAATGAAAAGACATTTTCACTTCTTACCCAGGTGCTCGGCAGAAGCGGCAGAAGTAAAAAGAGGGGAAGGGCAGTCATTCAGACATATAATCCCGAAAATGACGTTTTAAACCTTTCGTCAAAGCAGGATTACAGAGAGTTTTACGAGAGGGAAATCCTTTTCAGACGTGCCAGTGTGTTTCCCCCGTTCTGTGATATTATTACAATAACGTTCTCGGGTGAAATCGAAAACGATGTAGCTAATGCCGTAAAGCAGTTCGGTGCAGGGTTCAATGAAACGGCAAAGACTGAATATCCGGATGCAAAATTCATTTTGTACGGGCCTTTCAGAAACGATGTCTATAAAATTGCAGGCAGGTACAGAATGAGATACCTGATTAAATGCGTAAATAACAAAGAAATTCGAAATATGATTTCAGGTCTTTTGACAAAATATATGGGCGGACTTAAAAATGTCAGCATTTCTGCTGACGTGAATCCGCAGAACTTGTAAAACAGGAGGCTATAAAAATGGCACTCAGAAAAATTGTAACAGAAGAAGACCCGCTTCTCAGAAAGAAATCAAGAGAAGTCGGAACACCCAATGAAAGAACAAAGGCACTTCTTGACGATATGATTGATACGCTTCGTGATGCAGAAGGCGTAGGCCTTGCCGCACCTCAGGTGGGAATACTCAGACGCATTTTCATCATCAATGTCGGCATTGAAGAAGGCAGAGATGAATTCATAGAATTTATTGATCCTGTGATTGTCGAAACAAGCGGTGAGCAGGATGGGGCCGAGGGCTGTCTTTCGGTTCCCGGTAAGCAGGGAAATGTAAAGAGACCCAATAAAGTGACGGTAGAAGCCACCGACAGAAACGGTAACCGCTTCACATATACCGGCACCGAGCTTATGGCAAGATGCCTTTGCCATGAATATGA
The DNA here is from genome assembly GCA_015064895.1 of Oscillospiraceae bacterium. GTDB lineage: Bacteria > Bacillota > Clostridia > Oscillospirales > CAG-382 > UMGS1387. The sequence goes on from SVRI01000018.1 coordinate 7,468, forward strand.
CCACCTTGACGGTATTCTTTACGTCGATAAGGCATATGAAATGGTAGAGGACGAAGAATAAACGAGGTAAACAATGCTTAAGATTTTATTTATGGGTACACCCGATTTTGCCGAAAGCTGCTTAAAGGCACTTGTGGAAAACGGTCAGAATGTCGTAGGTGTAGTCACTCAGCCCGATAAACAGAAGGGCAGGGGAATGCGGGTGCAGTACTGCGATGTAAAGCGGTATGCACTTGAAAAAGAACTTGAGGTATATCAGCCTGAAACCCTTAAAGATGAAGCTATAAAGGGACTTTTGGAAGAATTAAACCCCGACATTATCGTGGTTGTGGCATACGGAAAAATTCTTCCCGAATATGTTCTGAAGTTCCCGAAATACGGCTGTATAAATGTACACGGCTCGCTTCTTCCCGAATACAGAGGAGCTTCTCCCATACAGAGAGCCGTAATCGACGGCAAAAAGGTGACAGGTGTTACCACAATGTTTATGGATAAGGGCCTTGATACCGGCGATATGCTTCTGAAACGGGAATACGAAATAGATGAAAACGCAAATACAGGCGAGGTTTTTGATGACCTTGCAAAAATAGGTGCAGAACTTCTTCTTGAAACACTCGACGGACTTGAAAAGGGCACAATCACTCCCGTAAAGCAGGATGACAGTAAAGCCACCTATGCAGAAAAGATTTTCAAAGAAGAATGTGCCACAAGCTTTGATGATAACGCACAAACGGTGCATAATAAGATAAGGGGACTTTTCCCGTTTCCCGGTGCCTTCTGTTATCATAACGGAAAGATGCTGAAGCTTTGTGAATCAAGAGTTTATAAAGACAGCATACCCGACGGAAAGACGGGCGAAGTTGTCGGACTTTCCAAAGAGGGAATACTGGTAAAGTGCCGTGACGGTGCTGTTCTTTTAACAAAGGTAAAACCCGAGGGTAAAGGTGTGATGAATGCCATAGACCTTATCAACGGCAGAAAAATATCTCTTGCAGATATGCTATGTGCTTCAATCTGAACTAAGAAAGGAGAATAAACATGTTCTTTTACAGTTTTGATTCAATTTGGACCTATGTTGTTATAGTATTACCGGCAGTTATACTTGCAATGTGGGCATCGGCAAATGTAAATTCCACATATAAAAAATATTCAAAGGTTATCTCAAAGTCGGGATATACCGCAAACGATGTTGTAAGAAACATCCTTGATGCGTACGGACTTCACCATGTCCGAATTGAGCATGTAAGCGGCGACCTTACCGACCATTATGATCCCAAAGCAAATGTTATCAGACTTTCCGATACAACCGACGGTTCAAGAAGTGCCGCAGCAATAGGTGTTGCTGCCCATGAAGCAGGACATGCGGTACAGCATGCTGTAGGCTACGGACCCATAAAGCTCCGCATGGTAATAATCCCTGTTTGTAATATCGGATCGACACTTTCCATGCCTCTTATTCTTCTTGGTATAGTTTTGTCTTATCCGCCGCTTTGCTATCTCGGCATACTCGCCTTTGCTACTGCAACCTTCTTCCAGCTTGTGACACTTCCCGTAGAGTTCAATGCTTCCAAAAGAGCACTTGCAATACTCGAAAACGCAGGAATGCCCGATGAGGATGTCAATGCATCCAAGAAGGTGCTTACAGCGGCAGCCCTCACATATGTGGCAGCCCTTGCGGTATCCCTTGCTAACCTTCTCAGACTTATACTCATTGTAAACGGCAGAAGCAGAGACTGATTATGAAAGATTTTTCTCCGAGAAAGGCGGCAGTGCTGTCGCTTAACTCAAGCATAAAAAATGGAAAATATTCAAATCTCGAGCTTGATGCCGCAATAAAAAAATACGGCTTTGAGGATAAGGATAAGGCATTTTTCACAAGACTTTTCTACGGAACGGTTGAAAGAAAAATTACCCTTGACTATATTATACGCAAGCTCTCGACGGTGAAGTTTGAAAAAATAGAACCCCTTGTTCTGTGTGTTCTGGAAACGGGACTTTATCAGGTGTTTTTTATGGATAAAGTCCCCGATTCTGCAGCATGTAATGAATCGACAGAACTTGTCAAAACGACATGTCCCAAAGCATATGCAGGCTTTGTCAACGGCATAATGCGTTCTGCGGTCAGACAGAAAAAAGAGCTTTTGGAAGAAATTTCAGCTCTTAAAGGTTCCTATGGTCTCAGTATCAAGTACAGCGTTCCCGAATGGTTGTGCAAAATGTGGGAACAAAATTACGGTGAAAGCCGTCAAATTGTAAAAGCACTCAGTAAAGTGAAGGTAGGTGTGGCACTGAGAGTAAATACACTCAGAATAAGTGCCAAAGAGTTGCTTGACAAGCTGCCTTCAGAGCTTGAAGCAAAGGCGGTCGGCAATACAAGTATTATTATACCTAAATCCTGTGTTGTTACAGAACTTTACGGATATGACGAGGGACTGTTTTTTGTTCAGGACCCTGCTTCAACGATTGTTTCGTCGCTTGTAAATAAAACAAGCGTGAAAAAGGAAAATCCAGTAATCGTTGATACATGCTCATGTCCCGGCGGCAAAAGCTTTTCCATGGCTATAAACCTTGAAAACAAGGCGAAGATTTATTCCATGGATCTGCATGAGTCAAGATTGAAGCTTGTGAGAAGCGGTGCTGAAAGACTGGGAATTACTTGTATAGAAACGCATGAATGTGACGGCAGAAAACCGAAAGAAGAACTTTTCGGTACTGCAGATGTCGTACTTTGCGACGTACCCTGTTCGGGCCTTGGCGTCATTGCCAAAAAGCCGGATATAAGATATAAAACATACGAGGAAATTGAAAAGCTTCCAGATGTGCAGAAATCAATACTTGAAGCGTCGAAAAACTACTTAAAGGATGACGGTTTTATAATCTACTCTACATGCACCCTGCGAAAAGCCGAAAACGAGGAAGTGGTTTCGGAATTTCTCAAAAACAATAAAGACTTTGAACTTTGTCCGACGGGAATTTTCGGAGATGAAACCGGAATGGTTACATTCCTGCCTCATAAAACAGGTACAGACGGTTTTTTTGCGGCAAAGCTCAGAAAGAAAAAGTGAGATAAACTTGGATAGAATTGATATAATGAGCCAAAATTCCGATGAGCTTGCAAAGACATTGCAGGAAATCTCGGAAAAATCAGGCGTAAAAATCGAAAAATTCAGAGGCGGTCAGATTTACGGATGGCTTGTAAAGGGCGTCTACAGCTTTGATGAAATGCTGAATGTTCCGAAGAGCATAAAAAACGTGCTTGATGAATACTGTTTCCTTGCTTTGCCTCAGATTGAAAAGAAGCTGGTGTCAAAAATAGACGGCACTGTCAAGTATCTTTTCAGACTTCATGACGGCGAGTTTGTGGAAAGTGTATTTATGAGATATGAGCACGGAAACACTATATGTGTTTCTACTCAGGTCGGCTGCCGTATGGGCTGTACATTTTGTGCATCGACTCTTACGGGGCTTACAAGAAACCTGTATCCTTCCGAAATTCTCGGTCAGGTCATTGCGGCTATGCGTGACATGGGTGAGAGAATTTCCAATATCGTTATGATGGGTATAGGAGAGCCGCTTGACAATTACGATAATGTAATGAAGTTCTTAGAACTTGTAAATGACGAAAAAGGCGTAAATATAGGTCATAGACATATAAGTCTTTCCACCTGCGGACTCTGCGATAAAATAAGACAGCTTGCCGACGAGAAAAAGCAGATAACACTTTCATTGTCACTTCATGCAAGTGATGCCGAAACACGAAAAAAGCTTATGCCCGTGGCAAGAAAATATGACCTTGACGAGCTTATTGAATCCTGCCGTTACTACATAAACAAAACAGGACGCAGGATTTCCTTTGAATATGCCATGATAGCAGGTGAAAACGATTCCCATGCCCATGCGGAAAGACTCGGCAATCTTCTTTCGGGAATGATTTGCCATGTAAACCTGATTCCCTTGAATGACGTTAAGGAAAGGTCATATACAAAGAGCTCCAAAAAGGCAATAGAGGACTTTGTGAAAATTCTTGAAAAGAAGCATATTACGGCTACGGTAAGAAGAAAGCTCGGAAGCGACATCAATGCTTCCTGCGGACAGCTCAGAGCTGAAAATGAAAGTAAATAGACATATGAAATCCCGATTGGGGAGTGATAAAAATGGTAAAGAACTTTTGCGGAAAGACAGACGTAGGTCTTAAAAGAAATAATAATCAGGACTGCTTCGGAATCTGCGAAATTAACGACGATGCCGTTCTCATGGTTGTATGCGACGGTATGGGCGGTGCGGCAGGCGGCAGTGAGGCAAGTACACTTGCTTGTGACGTGTTTACTGAACATGTGAGAGAGAATTTTGCTGCAAGTGACTGCAAAAGTAAGCTTTTGCTTGAAGCACAGATGAAGGCGAATGAAGCCGTGTGCGAAAAGGCGGAAAAAGTTTCAGGTCTTGACGGAATGGGAACAACAATTGTTGCGGCGTTGTATGACGGCAAGAAGTATACCTGCCTTTGGGTGGGTGACAGCCGTATATATGCCTTGACAAAGGGAGCAATAAAGCAGATTTCCCATGACCATTCATTTGTTCAGGCACTTGTTGATAGCGGAAACATTACAAGCGAAGAAGCAAAAACACATCCTAACAGAAATATAATTACCAAAGCAATAGGAACCATGAAGGATATTGAAGGGGATGTGTGCGAATTTCCCGACAGTGAGCTTGACGGTATTCTTCTGTGTTCAGACGGTCTTTGCGGATATGTGGAGGAAGAACGGATTTGTGACATATGCAACAATGAAGACGATGCATGTAAGTGTGTTGAAAAATTGGTTTCTGCGGCAAATGCTGCGGGCGGTTCAGATAATATAACTGTTATTGTTCACAAAAAGAAATAGCTTTTGGAGGAGTAACATATGGATAATTCGTTTGAAAAACTTATAAACCGTGTTCTTGACTCGAGATATAAAATTGAAAATGTTGTAGGCATAGGCGGTATGGCATATGTCCTTAAAGCTATAGATTTAAAGCAGGAAAACAGACCTGTTGCCATAAAGATTCTCAACCAGGAATTTAACAGCGATGAAAATGCGGTAAAGAGATTTGTCAATGAATCCGAGGCTGTTGCCATGGTTGATTCACCGAATATTGTAAAGATATATGACGTTGCAATTTCAGAAAGCTTAAAGTATATCGTTATGGAATTTGTTGACGGTATAACTCTTAAGGACTATATAGATAAAGTCGGTGCTTTGAGCTGGAAAGAGGCTGTTCACTATGTCAGACAGATTCTTTTGGCACTTTCCCATGCCCATGAAAAGGGTATAGTTCACCGTGACATCAAACCGCAGAATATAATGTTGCTTCGAGACGGTACTGTAAAGGTTACAGATTTCGGTATTGCAAAGACACCGACTTCCGAATCTCTTACCATGACCGATAAGGCAATCGGTACTGTAAACTATATCAGCCCCGAACAGGCAAGCGGCGGTAAGGTTGATGAAAAGAGCGATCTTTATTCTGTCGGCGTCATGCTTTATGAAATGCTTACAGGCACTCTACCTTTTACGGCAGAAAGCCCCGTTGCAGTTGCAATGATGCAGGTGTCTGAAGAACCCAAGAGTCCGAGAGAAATCAATTCTCAGATTCCCGTGGGACTTGAGCAGATTATCATAAAATCCATGAGCAAAGATCCTGCGGCAAGATTCAGCAGTGCCGCTTCCATGGAAAAGGCACTTGAGTTTTTTGTCAATAATCCCGCAGTTGTTTTTTCGGGTGTTGCAGAAAACACAGGTACTACAGAGGAAGCAAGATTTAACAAGAAAAAGCGTGAAAAAGAAGAAAAGAAGCTTAACAGCCGAAGAAAACACCGCTCAATGTTCCCGATAGTACTGGGTATTACTCTCAGCTTTTTCACTGTTTTGTTATGTTCTATAGTGTTTATGTGGAACAGCGTATTGAATGAATATGAGACAGAACAGTTTGTTGATTATATTAAAACAACTGTTAATCATATGAGCCTTGAAGATCGGGAAAAATTCATATCAAAAAACAAAGACACTCTTAAGGGAGTTCCTGCTTCCGAAAAAATATCTGAGGATAACTGGATAAAGTTTATGTCAAAGAATCTTGAAGCCTTTGAGGACATGGATTCTGCAGAAAAGAAGCAGTATCTTAAGGATAATAATTTGCTTTCGGAGTCAAACGGCTCGGGAAACGGAAAGCTTAAGCTTCTTGATGAACTTGAATTTACCGATAAGATGGTAATATTCATCGACTATTTGTTTGGTGTTGAAGGGAATAACCGTGAATCAAGAGTAATTACCATAGAAGACTATGTCGGAAAGATTTACACCCCCGAGCTCAAGGCTGAACTTGAAGCAAACGGCTTTGTAATATACGAGAACCGCCTCAGAAAAGAACAGGATAAGCCTTTTAATCAGATTCTCGCACAGGATCCAAAGGCCGGTACGGAACAGGTTGACCCAAAGGCAGGCGGAAATGTCAGAATTACATTCTATGTAAATAATTATACCGATAAAGAGTATGCTGTGCCGGATTGTATCAACTATTCGGTTAATCAGGCGAAAACAAAGATTAAACGAGCTCTCAGTGAATTATACATCGGTGTAGATATGATCGAGGTTAAAGAGGAGTATAATGACTCTGTCAGCAAAGGAACCGTGTATTATATGCAACCTGAAGCCGGCTCTGTAATAGATCCCGATAATATTCCCGATAAAATTGTTCTTTATGTCAGCAAGGGACCGCAGCCCATAGAAAAGATTATGCCTGATGTTGTGGAAAAGACACGGGAAGAGGCGGCAGATATCCTTGAAGAAGCGGGTATTACCTACACCGAAATGCAAGATTTCAGTAAAGAGGTTGAACCCGGAAAGGTTATAAGAACAAATATCGAGGCAAACACGGTATTCTACAGCGATGAAGAAGTTATCGTATATATAAGTGTCGGAGGAGACCCAAATGCCGTTTATACAATGCCGGCATGTAAAGATATGCCTGCCGATGAGGCAAAGAAGACGATTGCTGAAGAATTTGAAATAGACGAAAGCATTATAAATGTAGTTGAAGAGTATAGCGAAACGGTTGAAGCGGGCAAAGTCATTTCTACAAATCCCGTGGCAGGAGATTTGGTTGTTGCAGGCGAAGAAGATTCTGTAATTCTTACCGTCAGCAAGGGTAGACATCCCCGTATGCCTGAGGTTATTTACGAAAAGGAAAATGTTGCAAGAACACGTCTTGCACAGGCAGGCGTGCCTGATGAAAACATTCGTACTGTTTATGTTTATGATGCACAGAATAACGTCAAAGACGGCGAGGTTGTAGACTGTAACGTCACATACAACGAACCGATCTACCAAGATACACAGATTATTCTGTATGTATATTCCGAATCAGAAGAGGACAATTCCGGAAGCACAGATAACGGAAATGAATCTGATAATACAAATAACGAGTCCGATGAAGGCGGTATTTCTGACGAAAGCTTTGACGACCTTCTTGACCTTGGCGGATATTAAACTTAAGAAAACGGAGAAAAGCATTGGAAAATATTTCCTTTGAAGGAATAATCACCAAAAGTACGGGCGGTCTTTATACTGTCGAGAAAAAAGACGGTGTGAGTGAAGACTGCCGTGCTAAAGGTGCATTCAGACACAGTAAAATAACACCCCTTGCAGGGGATAGGGTAACCTTTGAAAAGGCAGACGGCAAGGAAGGCTTTATAACCAAAATCCATGAACGTAAAAACAGCCTTATACGCCCTGCCGTTGCAAATGTAGACCTTCTTTGCGTTGTAATTGCGGCAAAGAATCCCGACCCCGATTTGTTTATCCTCGACAAACTGTGTGCCGTGGCAAAACATAACGGAATTGAGGTTTTGCTTATCGTCAATAAAGACGATATCGGCGACAGCGATGAGATAAGCGGCATTTATACAAAGGCAGGCTTTAAAGTTGTGCCTATGTGTGCAACATCGCCCACGGGGTATGAAAAGAGCATAGATGTAATCCGTAATGAAGCAAAGAATAAAATCAGCTTCTTTACCGGAGCATCGGGAGTTGGCAAATCCAGCGTACTTAATGCAGTTTATCCCGAACTCAGTCTCGAAACAGGCGAGATAAGCAGAAAAATCCAGAGAGGCAAGCACACAACAAGAGTAACAACCCTTTTCAAAATGGATGAAAACACATATGTGGGTGACACCCCCGGTTTTTCAATGCTTGACGTTGTGGGGTTTAATATGCTGGATTCTGAGTCGCTTTTATCGGCATTTCCCGATATTGAAGAATTTGCTCTCGATTGTAAATATAAAAAATGCACCCACGTGTGTGAAGACGGCTGTAATGTAATGGCGGCGCTGGAAGACGGAAAAATTTCACTGTCAAGACACGAAAGCTATAAAACACTGTTCAATGAACTGAAAGAAGTTAAACCCTGGGACTAGTCGGGAGAGCCCGACAGCAAATACACGGGGAATTTTGGCAAAAATAAAACTGTTTGTGTCGCACAAATAACACCGTTTGCATCGCATATGTGCAACGATGCAAACTCTTTGAGAAAAAATGAGCCTGTGTGCTTTGATTTATGGCACACAGGCGGAAAAATACTCGAGTAAACTATTATAAGAATTTAATTTTAGCAGAAAAGGTGACAAATGCGAGTTCTTTTGCCTGCTTTTCTGCGAAAGGCGGCGAGTCGCCGCTGACAGAACACGGGGTGCTTTGGATTGAACCAAAGCCGAAGTGTCGCACAAATAACACCGTTTGCATCGCATATGTGCAACGATGCAAACTCTTTGAGAAAAAATGAGCCTGTGTGCTTTGATTTATGGCACACAGGCGGAATAATACTCGAGTAAACTATTATAAGAATTTAATTTTAGCGGAAAAGGTGACAAATGCGAGTTCTTTTGCCTACTTTTCTGCGAAAGGCGGCGAGTCGCCGCTGACGGAACACGGGGTGTTTTGGATTGAACCAAAGCCGAAGTGTCGCACAAAAAGCAATGAGTTTTACCGCCCTGCTTAATGGCGGTAAAACGGAAAAATACTCGAGTAAACTATTATAAGAATTTAATTTTAGCAGAAAAGGTGACAAATGCGAGTTCTTTTGCCTACTTTTCTGCGAAAGAAAAGTAGGAGAAAAAGATATAATGGCTAAAAAAGCAGGAGAGTATGGCAATCAGAGTATTTCATCCCTTAAAGGACCCGATAAGGTAAGAAAAAGACCTGCGGTAATATTCGGCTCGGACGGTCTTGAGGGCTGTGAGCATTCCTTCTTTGAAATACTTGCGAATTCCATAGACGAAGCTGAAGCAGGCTACGGCGATAGAATAAACGTAACCGTAACAAGAGACAAAGTGATAAAAGTTGAGGACTTCGGACGAGGTGTACCTCTTGATTGGAACGAGAACGAACAGAGATATAACTGGGACCTTGTTTTCTGTGAGCTTTATGCCGGCGGTAAGTACGATAATAACGAAGGCGAGGCATACGAATATTCCCTTGGTCTTAACGGTCTTGGTGCCTGTGCTACACAGTTCAGTTCTGAGTTTATGAATGTAACCAGCTTCACAAAGCAGGGAAAGTACTCTATTTCCTTTGAAAAAGGCTTTCCTACAACTGAACTTATAAGGGAAGATCCTGTCAGAAGAAGAACCGGTACTGTTATTGAATGGAAGCCTGACCTTAACGTTTTTACCGACATCAATATGCCTTTTGAATACTTTGATGAGGTAATGAAAAAGCAGGCAATCGTAAATTCGGGAATTACCCTTACAATTGACTATGAAACAGAAAACGGCGAACATATAAAGAAGGAATACCTTTATAAAAACGGTATTGTTGACTATGTCAATGAGCTTATAAGCGTTGGTGATATAGTGCCCTCAGCAGAAGAAAAATCAGAGGAATCCGAGGAAGAAGAAAGCACCGAGGAAGTATCACAAGAAGCAACCGAGGAAAAGGATGCAGATACATCGAGAACTCTTGCACTTTCCACTCCTGCCTATTTCCAGACAGAGCGCCAGGGCAGAGACAGAGAGGATAAGCCTGAGTATAAACTCAAGGTTGAAGCGGTGTTCTGCTTCTCAAATGCAGTAAATAAGATAGAATACTATCATAACTCATCTTTCCTTGAACACGGCGGTTCACCCGATAAAGCGGCAAAGAGTGCCTTTGTAAAGGCGTTTGATACCTATCTTAAAAACAATAATAAATATAATAAAAACGAAAGTAAAATCACCTTCGGAGACGTTGAAGACTGCCTGATTCTTGTAGTTAATTCACACTCAACTATGGCAAGCTACGAAAATCAGACCAAGAAGGCGATTACCAATACATTTATAACCGAGGCAATGACTCAGTTCTTCCTGCATTCTCTTGAGGTTTTCTTTGCAGAAAATCCCAAGCAGGCAGAAAAGTGTGCTCAGCAGGTTCTTGTAAATAAGAGAAGCCGTGAGAATGCCGAAAGCACAAGAGTAAATATTAAAAAGAAACTGTCGGCTAAAATTGATATTGTCAACAGAGTTGAAAAGTTTGCCGACTGCAGAAGTAAGAACGCAGATAAACGTGAGCTTTTCATCGTGGAAGGCGACTCGGCAAAATCGTCCTGTATGCTTGCACGTGACCCCGATTTTCAGGCTATCATGCCTGTAAGAGGTAAGACTCTTAACTGCTTGAAGTCGGGATATGACAGAATTTTCAAGAGTGATATTATCGTAGACCTTCTTAAGGTTATCGGCTGCGGCGTTGAAATGGGTAAGAGTAAGGCGGGAAAGCTTAATGACTTCGACCCCGATTCCTTAAAGTGGAGTAAAATCATTATATGTACCGATGCGGATGAGGACGGATATCAGATAAGAACACTTATCCTTACGATTTTCTATAGACTTCTTCCCACACTCATCAAAATGGGTAAGGTTTATATCGCAGAATCTCCCCTTTATGAAATTACATCAAAGTCGGGCATCAGATTTGCCTATAACGAAGCTGAAAAGGCACAGATTCTTAAAGAAATCGAAGGCGAAAAATATACAATTCAGCGTTCCAAAGGTCTCGGTGAAAACGAACCGGATATGATGAATAAGACCACAATGAATCCTGCCAGCCGAAGACTTATCAGAGTTACACCCGACGATGAACAGGCAACATATATCATGTTCAATACACTTCTCGGTGATGACCTTGCGGCAAGAAAAGACTATATCGCAAAGTACGGCGCAGATTATATAGACCTTGCAGACATTTGATAAATGCAAAATGCAAAGTGCAAAATGCAAAATGAAATTGCAATTGAGCACAAAAGAAACGATTTAAAATTATAGCGGAAAGGTGACAAATGCGAGTTCTTTTGCCTACTTTTCTGCGAAAGAAAAGTAGGAGAAAGTAGGGGAGAAAACCTCATGCACACAATAGCAGCGCTGGCAACTGCAGGCGGAAAAGGCGGCATTGCCGTAATAAGACTGTCGGGTGACGACTGCATAGACATTGCATCAAAGGTTTTCAAGCCTTTCAGGACACAGCTCTGCGATGCACAAAGTAATATGCAAATCTACGGCGAAATCGTCGGCAGTGACGGAGTGCGGATTGATACGGGACTTGCAACGGTTTTTCGTGCACCTCATTCATATACGGGCGAAAATACGGTTGAAATAAGTTGTCACGGAAGCCCTGTGGGTGTAAGCCTTATACTCACAGCACTTTTTGAAAACGGTGCAGAGCACGCACTTCCGGGTGAATATACAAAACGTGCCTTTGTCAACGGCAAACTTGATTTAACTCAGGCAGAGGCGGTGGGCGAGCTGATTGATGCAGAAAGTACTACGGCACATAAGCTGTTTTCGGCACAGCTTTCGGGAAGCGTCGGAAAACTTGTCAGAGAGCAAGCCGATGAGATAACACATCTTCTTGCTTCGCTCTATGCTTATATTGACTATCCCGACGAGGATATGACAGATATTCCCGAAGATGAACTGAAAGAAAGATTGCTTACAATAAAGAAGAAACTGCAAAAACTTACCGGCTCCTATGCTACAGGTCTTGCAATTACAGAGGGTGTCAAGAGTGCAATAGTGGGACTTCCCAATACCGGCAAGAGCTCACTTTTAAATGCACTTCTCGGCTTTGACAGGGCAATAGTTACCGATATTGCGGGCACAACACGAGATGTTGTCACCGAAAGCGTAATTGTCGGAGGCATAAAGCTTTGTCTTTCGGATACTGCGGGACTTCACGAAACAGAGGATACAGTCGAAAAAATCGGTGTTGAGCGTTCAAAGGCGGCACTCAGTGACTCAAGCCTTGTTTTCGGTGTGTTTGATGTCAGCGAAAGCCCGGGAGCAGATGAAGAAGAAATTGCAAAGCTTCTTGTAGATGCAAAGAATGATAAAAACGTCATTGTCGTACTTAATAAGTGCGATAAAAATACATCGCAAAATCACGAAGAGTATTTCAAAAACCTTGGCTTTGACAAAATAGTTTCCATCAGCGCAAAAGACGGCAGCGGTATGGAAAAAATAGAAGATGCCGTTAAGTCATTCTATCCCGATGTCGACTCTGCCATGGAGGGCGAAATCCTTGCAAATGCAAGACAGCACGCGGCACTTACCAAGGCTGTGTCCGATATTGATAAGGCACTTTCCGCCCTTGAAAATCTAACGCCCGATACTGCGTGTCTTGATATGGAATCGGCTCTCGGAGAACTTCTTGAAGCCGACGGAAGACAGGTGTCTGAGGAAATAGTAAATAATATATTTGCACATTTCTGTGTAGGTAAATAGGATAAATTTTTTTAGGAGACATATATGATAGTACAACTTGAAGAAGCAAAACAGCAGCTCGGTGTTCTTAAAGGTGATGCCGCAGAACTCAAAGAAGCTCTTAATGTTGAAGAGCTTTCGGCAAAGGCTAAGGAGCTTGAAAAAGCTACCTGTGCCGAGGATTTCTGGGGCAGGGATGACACTCAGAGCATTATGGCTGAACTTAACAACGCAAGAAATATCGTAAACACATATAACGACCTTGCCGACGGAATAGATGCCCTTTATGAAATGATTGAAATGGCAATCGAAATGGATGACGAAAGCTTTACCGAAGAAATCCTTTCCGAACTCTCAAGACTTTCAAAAAGCTATGACAATCAGAGAATCATGGCACTTCTTTCGGGTGAATTTGATAAGAATAACGCAATTCTTGCAATCCATCCCGGTGCAGGCGGAACCGAGGCTCAGGACTGGGCACTCATGCTCTACCGTATGTACTGCCGCTGGGCTGAAAAGAGAGGCTTCAAGGTGAAACTGCTCGACTACCTTGACGGTGAAGAAGCAGGCATTAAGAGTGCAACAATCCTCATCACAGGCGACTATGCCTACGGTTACCTCAGAAGTGAGGTCGGGGTTCACAGACTTGTGCGTGTTTCACCCTTTGACTCGTCAGGACGCAGACACACATCCTTTGCTTCTGTTGAAGTAATGCCCGAATTCAATGATGAAATCGCTATTGAAATCAGAGACGAAGATATCGAAATCGAAACCCACAGAGCCAGCGGTGCAGGCGGTCAGCATGTTAACAAGACCGACTCGGCGGTTCGTATTACCCATAAGCCTACGGGTATCGTTGTCGGCTGTCAGACCGAAAGAAGCCAGCTTCAAAACAGAGAAACCTGTATGAAGATGCTGAAATCCAAACTTATGGAAATCAAGCAGAGAGAAAAGCTCGATAAGATTGAAGATATCAAGGGCGAAAAGCTCAACATAGAGTGGGGCAGCCAGATTCGTTCCTATGTATTTATGCCCTATACACTCGTCAAAGATACCCGTACAGGTTGTGAAGACGGTAATATCTCGGCGGTTATGGACGGTGATATTGATGAATTTATCACGGCATTCCTTAAGGCAAAGGGGAACTTTATTAAGTAAAAGTTAGGAGTTAGGAGTTAGGAGTTAGGAGTTAGGAGTTAGGAGTTGGCATTGACACCAAATGTGAGAGGTAAGGCTCCGTGCCGAAGGAGAGAAGTCAGCGTAGGGCGTGCGGCTGTATCGTGTAGACTTGCAGTTGCCCAAATTTTGACGATTTCGTAGAAGAATTTTGCCGAAATTGTTTATGTCAAAATTTGCCTCGTGGGAAAACGCTTCTCACGACCGAGCCATCTCTCCTGTTGAGCGGAGAATTTTTGGTTCTTTTGTTTCGGGACAAAAGAACAGAAAGGTGTAAAGAGGTATACTATGAGAACAAAAGTCAAAATCATACTGGTAATTGTTTTAGTTTTGGCAGTTTATTTGTTCCCGACAAAAGGATATATGAAAGACGGCGGAAGCGTTTGTTATAGCTCCTTGATATATGATATATACGACTACCATTCTTTTGACGGCTTGCGAGGTATAAGTGTTGAAATATTTGGGAAACAAATATATGACGGCACATATTATGTTGAGCCTGCTTTCAAATAATACACACATTTCTTTTTGAGCATATCCATAAAAGCGTTTGCAACAATTTACAATTCCTTAACAAACTCCCCCGAACCCTGTGATATAATACATTCGTTGCGTTATGGGCATTAGCCTGTAATATACATTATCACGGACAGTCCTCTGTTAAATAGCTGGCATGAATGTCCGAAAAATAAGGAGGAAAACCCAATGAGCAAGAATCTTGTCCTTGAGGCTTTTACAAACGAACAGCTTAAAACTGAAGTTACATCCTTCAATGTTGGTGATACAATCAGAGTACACAACAGAATCAAGGAAGGTAACAGAGAAAGAATCCAGCTTTTCGAAGGTACAGTTATCGCAAAGAGAAACGGCGGTATCTCCGAAACATTCACAGTAAGAAGAGTAGCTTATGGCTGCGGTGTCGAAAAGACTTTCCCTCTCCACTCTCCTAACGTTGCGAAGATCGACGTTATCAGACGCGGTAAGGTTAGACGTGCTAAGCTCTTCTATCTCCGTGACAGAGTTGGTAAGGCAGCTAAGGTTAAGGAAAACATCTAAGACCCTGTGCCGAAAGCCGCAAATTAAAGCGGCAAAGTCTTTATAAGACGTAAGAAGCCGTGATTTACTTCACGGCTTTTTTGCTTATAAAGTTGTGAATATCCCATGAAAAAGATACACATATATTTTGAAAAGAGGAAAGCTTGTGTCTAATAATAAGAAAGTTAAAAACAGTTTTATTGCCTCTGTCTATGAATGGGTTGAGGTAATATGTGTTGCTCTTTTTGCTGTTGTTTTGCTGTTTACCTTTGCGTTCAGACTTGTAACCGTTGACGGCCCGTCAATGAATGATACGCTTCAGCATGGTGACAGACTCATAATTTCCGACATGTTCTATAAGCCAAAGACCGGAGATGTGGTGGTTGTCCACGATGCTTCATCCAAGCATGTTCAGGGACCAATAATTAAACGTGTTATTGCTACCGAGGGTGAAACTGTCAATATCGACCCCGAAACATGGCAGGTATCGGTAACAGATGTAAACGGTAACGTCAGGGTTCTGAAGGAAGATTATGCAAAGAAAGTCAATTTGATAACAGTTCTTGTTTCCGAAACCGAAAAGGTAGAGATACATCTTGAATCTCTTGCCGCATATCTGATTGATATGGATAGCGGTAAATTAGTTTCCGTCGAAAGCTTGGATGAAAATAATCTGAGAGTATCACTTACATTCGGAAGAACCGTTTCGGTAAACACAAAAACTCTTGATGCAACTCTTACTTTCGGAAACGGCACATCACAAAAGCTTCCGAAAGAAGCAGTGATAAAAGAGCTTGACAATATGAGAGTTGGTAAATTCTCTGATAAAAGCTATTATCCCGAGGCAATACCGCTTAATGAATATCCCCATACCGTAGAAAAAGGACACGTTTTTGTCATGGGTGATAACAGAAATAATTCTCTTGACTCAAGACTTCTCGGAGATGTTGATGAACGAATGATTCTCGGCAAAGCATATCTCAGAGTTTTCCCCAATCCCAAGTTTGGTTTTAATTAATGAAACACAAATCCCTCTGCTTTTTGCAGAGGGATTTTTATGTTATGAAATCATATTCAGTAAATCGTCAAGAGAAATTACGGGAACTCCGAGACTTTCAGCCTTTGTAAGTTTGCTGCCTGCATCGGAACCACAAAGAAGATAGCTCGTTTTCTTGGAAACAGAACCCGAAACCTTGCCGCCGTTTTCCTCGATGATTGCCGCCGCTTCTTCACGCTTCATACCGGGAAGTGTACCTGTAATTACAAAAGTTGAACCGTCGAGCTTGCTGCTCTTCTTTTCGGCAGTATTGTCCTCGGTAATGACACCTGCTGACTTTAATTTTTCACATAGATGCTTTGTCGATTCGAGCGAGAAATAGTTGACAATGCTTTTTGCAACAACCTCACCCACATCGTCAATCTGTGATAACAACTCAACATCAGCACACATCAAAGCATCAAGTGAACCAAAGAACTTTGAAAGTGCAATTGCCGTCTGTTTTCCGACATGACGTATTCCGAGTGCATGTAAAAGCCTCGAAAGACCTGCCTCTTTTGATTTTTCTATTGCATTGATCAGATTGTCTGCACTCTTTTTGCCCATTCTGTCCAGAACTTCGATTTGCTCTGCTTTCAATGAGTATAAATCTGCCGCATCCTTCACAAGTCCGTTTTCAATGAGTGCATTTATCTGTGCCTCACCGCAACCGTCAATGTTCATGGCATCGCGGCTGACAAAATGCTCAAGACTGCGGGATAGCTGTGCGGGACATTCGGGGTTCACACATCTGTATGCCGCTTCGTTTTCCTCTCTTGCAACCTTTTCGCCGCATGAAGGACAAACCTTGGGCATTTCGAAGGGTACCTGTGTATTTCTGTGATTTTTGTCAACCTTTAAAATTTCGGGTATAATGTCTCCTGCCTTGCGTACAACAACCATGTCACCCTCACGGATGTCACGTTCTGCAATGAAATCGGCGTTGTGTAATGTGGCACGGCTGACAACACTGCCTGCAAGCTTTACGGGTTCAAGCACCGCAAAGGGGGTAATTACGCCCGTTCTTCCCACATTTACCTCAATGGAAATGAGCTTTGTTGTCTTTTCTTCGGGAGGATATTTGTAGGCAATGGCCCATTTGGGTACGTGCGGAAGCTCACCGAGAATTTCTCTGTCCGAATATAAATCCGCCTTGATAACTGCACCGTCAATGTCAAAAGCAAGGGAACTTCTGTTTTCGCCGAACCGGTATATTCTGTCCATTATATCCTCAAACGAGGTAAAGGAATCATAGCTTGGTGATACCACAAAGCCCAGCTTTTTCAGATAATCAAGGCTGTCTTTGTGGGATTTTATTTCGGGACCGCCCGAAATGTCCTGGATGTTGAAAATGAAAATTGACAGATTTCTCGATGCACATATTCTGCTGTCAAGTTGTCGAAGCGACCCTGCCGCCGCATTTCTGGGATTTGCAAAGGGCGTTTCGCCGTTTTCATCCCTTTTTTCGTTAAGAAGTGCAAATGCCTTTTTGGGCATGTATACTTCACCTCTTACACAGAGATAAGGAATCTTCTCGTTTAGCTCCAAGGGTACTGCCGAAACGGTTTTGATGTTTTCGGTGATGTCTTCACCAATCTGGCCGTCTCCGCGTGTGGCACCCCTTACAAAAAGGCCGTTTTCATATTCAAGACTTACCGAAAGCCCGTCAATCTTGTATTCGACAACGAATGGCGCCTTGTGACCGAGTGTCGCTTCGCATTTTTCCAGATAACTCTTTACTTCATCGGGAGAAAAAACGTCATTAAGACTCTTGAGGGGCACCTTGTGAGTTACCTTTTCAAATTTTTCCGCAACATATCCCCCGACTCTTGTTGAAGGGGAGGTTGGCTTGTAAAACTTGGGAAATTCAGCTTCCAGTGCCTTCAGCTCGTGCATGAGTGAATCGAATTCGTCGTCGGTAATTTCCGGCGAGTCTTCAAGATAATATTTCTTTCTGTGGTAGTCGATAAGAGACGATAATTCTTCTATTCGTTTTTCAGCTTGTAATTCTGTCATTTTATCACATCCGACATTAGTTTTTCCATAAATTATTATACTACTTTTCAAAGCTCCCGTCAATTATATATTACTATATAAGAATAAATTTTATACAATTTTATAAAAATTGTAAAAAGAGGTTGTTTTTTTCAAAAAGTCATGTTATAATACATGAGATAGCTGATAAAGCCAATCAGGATATTTGAAATTTGGAGGATATTATGGCACATTTAACAGGCTCACAGAAAAAGAAACGCAACATTTTTATTGCATTATGCATAGCAATAGTTCTTGTTGTTGCGGCAATTGCACTTGTTGTATATAACGGAATCACAGTTGCTTCTTTCGGTAACGAAACAGTTGAGAAGGCAGTTGCTGAATCCCTCGGCGGAAAGAATAAGGCCGGCTCACTCAAGAAGGATGATCTTGCAAAGTATACTTATGTGGAATTGTCAAATGTTGAACTTGCTCCCGGCAGTGCTCAGTTCAATGTTGCTCTCGGCAAGGACGATTTTATTGCAGCACTTGGCTCCTATAATGCAGAGCAGGATGTTATTGCAAAAGCAAACTCCGATAAACAGGCAAAGCTTGATGAACTTTACAATGAAGCTCTTGATGCAAAGAAGGCAGAAAAGACAGAAGGCGAATGGACTGAAGAAGACCAGAAGGCTTTTGACGATGCATATGTTGTGCCTGAGGTTGATGTAGTAGTACCCGAAGCAAAGATTGCTTATCCCGAAAAGCTTTTGAAGTCTGCTTCGACTGAAACATCCGGTGCTTTGATCAATATGAACGACATCAAGTACTTTACAGGTGCAAAGACTGTTAATATTTTGGGCGGTAAGGTTGATATCAATAACCTCAAGGGTCTCAAGAATCTTTCGGAACTCACAATTACTGCTTCCAAGATTGAAAACTTTGAAGAACTCGCAAAGCTTGATTACTCCAAGATTAAGAAGATTACGATTGACGTAGCTTGCGAAGGACCCACAAACAACATGCTTAATGCTCTCAAGCCTTATGGCGAAAAGATTTACCTTGCAGAGTATTACAATTATGGTTATGGCATGATTATGAATGCCGGTGAAATCTCTCTTGCTGATTACTTCAAGTCTTTGGAAGAAGCTGAAAAGGCTCCCGAAGAAGAAGTGACAGAACCTGTGGTAGAACCCGAGGCAGAACCTGAAGTTGAACCTGAAGTTGAACCTGAAACTACTCCGGAAGAAAACGGCGGCGAACCTGCTCCCGAAGATAACACAGAGAATCAGACAGCTAACGAATAATATCTAAAATTTGCCGACGAATTCAGCAAACGAATTTCGTCGGCTCTTTTTATGGGCTATTTCGAAATAAAAACACCTGTATACGGCGCGGTTTGCCGGAGGTAGTGCTTATGACGACAAATAATAAGGGACTTGTTTCCAAAATCCGAAGCTTTTTCACATTTGAAAAAAGCAGTGTCAAAATTATTCTGACGCTTGTAATCCCGATTTTGTGCGAAACTATTCTATCATCGCTTTTCGGAATGGTAGACCACATGATGGCAGGACAGCATTCAACCCATGCACTTAATGCCATCGGCCTTTTCAACAGTCCGTCGGCATTGCTTGTTGTGTTGTTTACTGCTATTAACACGGGTACTACAACCCGTGTTGCTTGGAATATCGGTGCAGGAAGAATTGACTCTGCACGTAGGGTTATGAGAACAAGCATTATTCTCAATATTTTTGTAGGACTTGTCATTACGGCTATCGGTGTTGTGTTCGCACCTCAGATTATTGATTACATGGCGGGCGGACAGTACGGCAGTGTTTATGAAAAAGGCACTATTGCCTATGACGGTGTGCAGGTTTTCCAGATATGCTCCTTTGGATTTGTTTTCTCAGGTGTTACTGCGGCAATTACCTCGGCACTTAGAGGTGCAGGTGAAAACAGAATACCTCTGTTTTATAACATGCTTGCAAATTTCCTTAATGTTATCGGCAATTACATATTCATTTACGGTGTGGATTTCCTCGGCATTCCCGAAATGGCGGCACAAGGTGCGGCTCTTTCAACCTCCATAAGCCGTTTTCTTGCCATGATGTTTGCAATTATTTTCTTATGTTTTTCGAAGAAGTCCAAGTTCTCTTTCAGAAACAAAGCCTATGCCACAAATTTCTCCGAATCGGGAGAAAACAGAAAAAAACTTCCTTTCTTTGTTCCCGATTGGTCTATTTCAAAGAAAATACTTGCAATAGGTGTACCCTCCATGCTTGAGAGCATTATTATGCAGTTTGGTATGATTCTCTTTACAAAGCTGGTTATATCAACAGGTAATGACAGCTATGCGGCACACCAGATATCAAACAGCATTAACAATATGTTCCTCATGATATGCGTTTCGTTTTCATCGGCAACGGGTACTCTCGTGGGGCAAAACCTCGGTGCAAAAAACATTGAGGGTGCAAAGTATTATACCCGCACCATAACAAAAATGACCGTTATGATATGCTGTGTCATGGCAGTGATTCTTGCCTTGTTTGCAAGGAATTTGCTTGGGCTTTACACAGACGATGCAAACGTAATTAAAATAGCAACCGAAATCATGTATGTCTGCAGTGTAATACTGATAGTTACGGCATTTCAGAACTGCTATTCGGGTGCACTCAAAGGGGCAGGGGATACAAAATTCCCGTTGTATTCCGCTATTTTCTGTACTCTTTTCGTAAGGGTTGTACTTGCATACGTCGTTGTAAAGGTGCTTGGACTCGGCATATTCTATGTATGGCTTGCGACGCTTGCGGATCTGGTTCTCAGGGCAATAATCATATATATCCGTTACAGAAGCGGCAGATGGGAAAAATACTCTCAAAAGGCTATGGAACAATAAGAATTAAAGGGCCTTGGTACAGGCAATAATTTAAAAGTCAGTAAGTTTTATGCTTGCTGACTTTTTATGTTTATTCTTGTGTTTATTCTGTACTTTTGCCCCGATGCAAAAGTACCAAAAAATCTCCACTCAAAAAGAGGGGATGGGCGGCAAGTTGCCGCTGACAAACCGTTGTTTTGGCGGTTTTCGGTATGCCGCCAAAACAACAAATACTGCTGTCGGGCTTTCCCGACCCGTGGCGGCTTAACTCCTCTCTCTTGGTGTTGGTGAAAATTTGAAGTATATTTATTTAGTTGGATTGAATGTGTTCAGTCAATATCTCCCAAGCCATGTCTTGTGCATTTTCGCGAAAATAAAAGTTTGATTTTTTGTAAATGCTTGCCCGCGTTGAGAGAGGTAAGGCACCGCGCCAAAGGAGAGAAGTCAGCGTAGGTTGAGATTGCTGAAACTTGTTTTTTTTACGAGCTTGAGTCTTGACCCCACTAGTGGTCAAGACGAACAGGTTTCGTCTTAGCCATAACCTCAACCGAGCCCTCTCTCCTTTTGAGCGGAGAATTTTTGGTACTTTTGTTTCGGGACAAAAGTACGAAGAACGTCACCGCAATGACGAAACACTCTCAAAGGCACAAAGAAAGGCGTACTGCAGTACGCCTTCCAACCCAAGTAAATACACCTGAATAAACACCTTTTTTACGTCTTATTCAGCCTTTGACAGCACTGTAATTTTCTTTTGTGCTTCATCCAGCATTTCCGAGCAATCCTTCAACAGCTTTGCACTTTCCTCATACATTTCAAGTGCTGCTGAAAGATTGGGGGATTCGTTTTCAAGTACATTTGCTATTTCTTCAAGTCTGTTCAGTGATTCTTCAAATGAAAGAACCTTTTCTTTTTTTGCAGCCATATATCATTCTCCTTTTGGGATAATTTTTGAAATTTTCGCCTTTGCTTTTCCGTCTGCCACCTGTAGTGATATTTCATCGTTTTCTTTTAAGCAAGTGACAGAATTGATTACCTTTCCTTCACCGTCAAATACTGCGGCATATCCTCGGCTGAGCACCGCCATGGGATTGAGTGCGGCAAGCTTTGACGAAACAACCGACAGAATGTTCGCCTTTGATTTGTAAAGGGCTTCAAACAGGGTGTTTATCTGTTTTTCGTAGGAAAGGAGTAATTCCTGCTTTGAATCCACATAATACATAGGGGACTTAAGCGACCGTCTTTCCGCAAGGTTTTGTAAATACTGACGCTTGTATCCGATAAGCTCACCCATTCTTGTTTTTAGTGATGAGGAAATCATTAAAAGCTGTCTTTTCAAATCCTGCATATCCGGTACGGCAATTTCTGCCGCCGCAGATGGGGTTGGAGCACGTCTGTCTGCGACGAAATCGCATATTGTAAAGTCTGTTTCGTGTCCGACAGCGGATATTACGGGCGTTTTGCAGGCAAAAATTGTTTTTGCAAGAGTTTCATCGTTGAATGCCCATAAATCTTCAATTGAACCGCCGCCTCGACCTATTATGATGCAGTCGCAGTCGGGATCGTTGTCAAAGTGTACTATGCCGTCGCATAATTCCTTGGGAGCACCCGGACCCTGAACAAGGGCAGGGTAGATGTGTATTTCACAAAGTGGATAACGGCGTGTGAGAATGTTTTTCATATCGGCAACCGCCGCAGCCTCGGGACTTGTTATTATTCCGATGCGTTTTGGAAATCTCGGAAGCGGCTTTTTGTATTGTTCATCGAACATTCCGAGACTTGAGAGCTTCTTTTTTAGTTCTTCAAATTTCAGATAAAGGTCGCCGACACCAAACTGTTCCATGTCCTCGGCATAAAGCTGGTATACGCCGTCTCTGGCAAAAACCGAGATTCTGCCGTAGACGAGTACCTTCATGTTGTCCTTGGGAACAAAACGAAGTTTTCCCGTATATGTGCGGAACATCACCGCCTTAACAAGAGCTGATTCATCCTTGAGGGTGAAATAAAGATGTCCCGTCTTGTAATGATTGGTAAAGTTTGATATTTCACCGACAATGCATACATTTGAAAGTACGGGAGATGAATCTATGAGTGTCTTCATGTATTCGTTAAGCTGTGAGACCGTCATTGCAAAAGGCTCATTCATCATTATTTGCCCCCTTTCGTGTAAGAATAAATTAAAGGCTTCCCAGTACAGGGAAGCGTTCACATTGAAGAAAGTGAAATGTATTTTTTGTATGTAAGAATTGCCGTGCCGCAGGCATTGTCGCAGGATAATTCGGGGGATGCAAAGTATACATCCGAAAGTGCCGACAGCTCTTTTCTTATAACGCTGTTTGACATTACACCGCCTGCATAAAGTATGGGCAGATTGCCATATAATTCTCTTAAGTAAATGCTTGATTTTTTGATTGCAAGAGCAATGCTCCCGAATAAGAACAGAGCGACATCTTCTTTTCTTTCACCGTCGGCAAGATACTTCTCATATTTGTTCTGAAGACCGGACATGGAAAAATATCCGTCCTTAAAACTGACACTTGCCGGCAATTTTTTCGTACTTTTCTGCGACAGCATATCAAGTTCTTTTCCGCAAGGAAACTTAATACCCATTTCAACACCTGCCCTGTCAATAATCTGACCGCAGGAGGCATCATTTGTGCCGCCGACTATTTTGCAAAGATAAGTCTCGTTGCAAAACTCTGTCAAAAGGGCCTCGGTAGTGCCGCCCGATATGTGAAAGGATATAAAAGGGTTGCATTCAAAAAATGAAAAATCTTTGCCCGATGAATATACTGCTGCTGCAATATGTCCGCTTTGATGTGAAAACTCAAACATCGGGATGTTGTGAGAATGTGCTATTCCCGAAGCATATGAATATCCCGCAAGAAAGCAGGGCATGTAAGAGCCTTCGGCATCCCGCGGTCTTGATGAAACGCCTATGCCGCAAAGCTCGCCGTCGGATATTCCAAAACCATGGAAAAGTTCCTCGGAAAGGGAAGGCAGAGCCTTTGTGTGGTGAAAAACCGCATCACTCTGACGAAGACCTTTTTCACCGTCTTTTACGGGCAAAAGTCTTCTTACACTTGAAACAACCTCGCCGTCACATACAAGAGCAAGACTTGTTGTATAGTTGCTTGTATCAACGCCGAGAAAATACTTTTTCATTACTTTTTTTCGCCTCTGACATATGCACCGAGTATGCCGTTGACAAAGGAATAGCTTTCGTCTGCATCGAACTTCTTTGCAAGCTCAACAGCTTCGTTTATCGAAACCTCTTCGGGAATGTCGTCAACATATCTGATTTCGTAAAGAGCAAGACGAAGAATGCTTCTTGAAACACGTGAAATTCTCTTGGAACTCCACTTTTTGGAATTTGCTTCGATTATTGCATCAAGTTCATCAATGTTTGAAATGACACCGAAGTATACCTTTGTAAAATATTCATCACTGCGAAGCTCTTCACTTATATTCTTTTCATCCTTGTCCTGGAAGTTGTCAAGATATAATTCGAGCTGTTCGTTTCCGTCGATATCGTCGGAATGAAAGCTGTAGTCAAATATCATGCAAAGGGCTGCTTCTCTTACTTCACGTCTGTTCATAAAGCTGTATCCTTTCTGAGTAAAACGGGTATTAACATGTACGGTAGCATAAGTATTAACAAATACTACATATATTATATACGTTCTTACTTGCTATGTCAAGAAACAATGAGGAATATTTAATAGTTTGTTTATTGACATTGCAAAAAAAATAAGTATAATTATTGTGGTACTTTACGTAACCGGTTTGTAGGAGTGAGTTTTATTATGAAATATGTAAAAAAAGACGCATCCCATGCAACTTCTCTTCGTGCCATCGCAAAGTATAATGCAATCAAGCGACCCAACAAGGCGATTTTCAAATATTTGGGTGCAGGCAAGAAGATTGTAGAAGTAACATTCAAAGAACACAGTGAAAATATTGAAAATATGATATGCGCTTTAAGAAAGCGTGGTTTTGAGGGCAAAAGAGTAGCAATCATCGGCGAAACATGTCCCGAATGGTTTGCCTCTTATTTTGCAGTTATCAGTGCAGGTGCTGTTGCAATTCCTCTTGACAAGGAACTGCTTTATGACCAGATTAAAGGTTTTCTTGATGTAGCCGAAGCAAATGCCATAATCATGAGCCCCAAGTACTCCAAAAAGTACGAAGAACTCAAGGCGGCAGGTGTATTTGATAACCTTGAGCTTATCATCAGAGTAGAAGACGGTACCGTATGGGAAGAGAATGATGAAAGAATCATGACCTTCGGTGAATTTGTTAATACAGGTATCGGCATGAAGCGTGAATCTGATGCAGCCATAATGAGAAAGCCCTCAAGAGGCGATATGAGCATCATGCTTTTCACATCAGGTACAACAGGTACAAGTAAGTGTGT
The DNA here is from genome assembly GCA_015064895.1 of Oscillospiraceae bacterium. Lineage (GTDB taxonomy): Bacteria > Bacillota > Clostridia > Oscillospirales > CAG-382 > UMGS1387. Next base: position 32,744 of record SVRI01000018.1, read on the forward strand.
TATGCTTTCCGAAAGAAATCAGGTTTCATGTGCACAGAGTGCTGTTCGTGCTACCGATTTCTATGAACACGATGTGCTTCTTTCGGTGCTTCCCATCCATCACACATACGAGCTTACAATCAACGTTGCAATACAGGCTCTCGGCGCTACGGTATGTATCAATGACAGCCTTAAAAATGTGGTAAAGAATCTCAAACTTTTCAAGCCTACGGGTATTGTAATAGTTCCTTTGTTTGCAACAACCTTCCAGAAGAAGATTCTTGAAGAAGTAAGAAAAAAGGGCAAGGAAAATCAGCTTAAGATCGGTATGCTTGCCACAGGTGCAATGCAGAAGGTCGGAATTGATATAAGACGTAAGATGTTTTCCGAAATTCTTTCTGCCTTCGGCGGTAATCTTGAAAAGATTATCTGCGGCGGTGCTGCAATGAATCCTCAGCTTATGAAATTCTTTGAAAACCTTGGTATTACTCTCTGCGAAGGCTACGGCATTACGGAGTGTTCACCTCTTATTGCGGTAAATCCCTATTATAAGAGACGTGTCGGCTCCGTAGGACCTGCGGCAGACTGCTGTAAGGTGAGAATTGATGCAGAGTCCTTTGATGAAAAGGGCAATCTTACCGGTGAAATCCAGGTAAGAGGTGAAAATGTCATGCTGGGATATTATAATAATCCCGAAGCAAACGAAGAGGTTTTCACAGCCGACGGTTGGTTCAGAACAGGTGATATCGGTCATCTTGATAAAGACGGATATATTTATATTACCGGCAGATGCAAGAGCGTAATCGTTCTTGAAAACGGTAAGAACGTATTCCCCGAAGAAATCGAAGAATACCTTGAAGACGTCGATCAGATTGCAGAATGTGTTGTAGTCGGCAGAAAGAAGGAAGACAGCGAAGAAGTAGTTCTTACAGCTGTTGTATATCCCGATTTCAACCTTTATGAAAAGAATACAGATATTGCCGTTATTGCAGCCGATATCAAGAGACGTGTTGCGGAAATCAACAAAAAGCTCCCGTCTTTCAAGCATATCAGAAACATTGAAATCAGAAAGACAGAGTTTGAAAAGACAACAACAAGAAAGATTAAACGCTTCCTTGTTAAATAAAAACATTGTTAAAGGAGACATTACTAATGTTTGAAGAAATCAAAGCAATGCTTGTTGAGGAAATGTCAATTGACGAATCCGAAATCAAGCTTGATGCGGAATTCATTAACGACCTTGGCTTTAACTCACTTGAACTTGCAGACCTTGTTGCACTTTGCGAAGAAAAGTACGATGTAGAGCTCGAAGAAGAAAAGGTAAGAGAAGTCGTAACAGTTGGAGATTTCACAAAGTATCTTGAAACTGTAGTAGGCTAAAATAAAAAAATGAATACAATTAAACGTTTTGTCATTACCGCATCGGAATTTGGCGGAATTAAGAAGGTACTGTTCCTTTTATCGGCAGCTTTCTTGTTTGCACTTCCTTTTATGACAAAAAACACGGTAGCATTTACAGAAGTCCGCGGCTGTTTTGCCGCTTTTAGCTGGATTATACTGTCAATGCTTTTCGTAACGGTATTCGATTTCAGAAAGTCATTAAAGAGAGTGTTCGGCTCTCTTTTTTGCTTTTTCGGATTCTTTTATCTGTTTGCTTACAGCTGGTTTCTGAGCTTGTATCCCCTTGATTTTGCAGGACTCGGAAATGCTGAAAGTGCCGTTGTTGTTGTAGGCGGCACGATAGTTATTTCTCTGATTCATACAAGTATGATGTCTGTTTGTGTGCTTATAGGATATATTGCGGCAAAACAGACCCGAAATGTGTATCTGAGAGTTGTGCTTGTAAGCGTTGGATATGTACTGGGAGAATTTGTGCAGTCGCTCGGAACATTTGCAATGCCGTGGGTAAGACTTTTTGTGGGACAGACGGAGCATACAGCACTTCTCCAGTCGGCATCGCTTTTCGGCTCATATTTCATCACCTTTATCATGGTGCTTGAAAATGCACTGCTTGCTCAGGCTTTGCTTGATATGAACGGTGAAAGACGAAGGGCTCGTAATTGCTTTTGTATTGCCCTTGCCGTGTTTTGCTTAAATCTCGGGTTTGGACTTGTAAGAATCAATACAGCCGACTATACTGATTGTAAAAAGTTGGATGCAGTTGTGCTTCAGGGCAATATACCTTCTAGCGAAAAATGGACGGGTAAAGTGTCCGACGGTGAGGTTTACAGAACACTTGCCGATTATGCCGCAGAGGATACTGCCTATACTCAAAGCCCGGATATTGCAGTCATGCCCGAAACGGCATTTCCCACAGTGTTGAAACATGACGACGGACATATGACCGTGGCAAAGGTTGATTCGGTTTATATTGCAAACAGACTTGATGCCGAAGTCATGGTGGGTGCATTTTGTAAAGATGGTGATAATGAGTACAATTCGCTGTTTGTTGTTGATAAAGAGGGAAATGTTTCAAAGCCATATAATAAACAGCATCTTGTTCCTTTCGGCGAATTTATGCCCTATAGGAAAGTGCTGTCTGCCATTGTTCCTTCACTTGCGGAAATCAATATGCTGTCCTCGGACTTGTCAAAAGGTACCGATTACCGGCCGTTGGAAACAAAAGTCGGTAAAGCCGCATGTCTTATATGCTTTGACTCAATTTTCTCGGACACGGCAAGAAAGCAGGTAAAGAACGGTGCCGATTATATAGTTGTTTCAACCAATGACTCATGGTATAAAACCTCAGATGCCCTTTACCAGCATGCAGACCATTCGGTAATGCGTGCTATAGAAAATAACAGACCCGTAATCAGAAGTGCGAATACGGGTGTTTCAAAGATTATAGATTCCAAAGGCAATGTGCTTGCCGAAACAAAGGTGAACACAAGAACGTATATCAGAGAAACGGTATCACTTCCCGAAGATAAAACCCTTTACACATATATCGGCGATGTGCCGGTGTATATCGGTGCCTTGCTTATTGTGATTGCTCTTGTGTACGGTCTTATAAAAAACAGAAAATCCGCCTGCAATAAGTAAGCGGATTTTTGGTGTACATTATAAAAGAAAGTTTGACATATGTTTTTCATCGGATTTTTGTGCATTTATTGATGCACAGCTTCCGTTGACGGTAAGATTTCCTCCGAAAAGAACAGTGCTTACTCTTGTTGCACATCCGAGAGATGCAATGATTTCATCGGCAAGGTCACCTGTGTTGTATATGATGCAGTCAATATCTTTTTCCTTTTCATTGCTGCAAAGAGAAATTACGGATAAATCTTCGGGAACCTTTACCTTGTAGTACTTTGCCGCCTTGATAATACCCCTTGCCACATTGCTGTTCTGGGCACAGACTGCGGTGAATTTTCCTCCGTGACGGCGGAATAACTCGGAAAAACCGTCAAAACCGCTTTTTTCGTCACTGCCTGCAAGATTTACAAGCTCATTATCAAAATAGGAATTTACGGTGCTGAATGAATCATATGCGGCGTTTTCAAAGGAAAGTCCGTTTTCTGTACCGATATAAGCAATCTTCGAATGACCGAGACCCTCGAGATATGTAAGAGCCACATACGCACCTTTGTCATTGTCAAGAATGACACATCTGTGGTCATCCGACTGATATAACCCGATGCAAACGGGTAAATCCGTTTCGGGAATGTGGTTTAAAGCAATAAAGGGATAATGCTTTTGGGCTTGAGATATGTCGGAAGTAATGAAGCCCCCGTTCTTGCAGAGACATGAGATGAGTTCAACCATAAAAGGTGGGAGACTATCCATGTTTTTTGCATCCTCGCTTGTAAGAAGAAGTGCTGTTTCGACATTGTTTGATACTGCTTTTTCGGCAGGTGCACCGTCAGTCGCAACGGGAGTTTTTGACTGTACAACAGAACCGAGACCGGCAACCTTCTTGATATAGCCTTTATCACTCAGAATGTCAAGACCTCTGCGTATTGTGGTTCTTTGTACCGAATAGATACCCATAAATTCTCTTTCGGGAGGAAGAAGGGTTCCTATTTTGTAAGTGCCGTCGATTATTTTACCGAGTATGTCATCGGCAATGGATGAATAAACCGATTTCTTTTTTTCTGACATCGTCATATCCTCACTTTCAGAAGTTGAAACCGTTCCAGCCCCACTTGTCGTATTCGCTGTATGTTACGTAAGTGCGGTCGGGCGATATGCCTGTTATATCCGAAACGATTTTACATATTTCGGCTGTAAGTGCAGAATATGACTCTGCATCGGCACTGCCGAAAATGGCAACGGATATGAAAGAAGTGTCCTTTGAATTGTCACCCTTGAAAAAGAGCTTTTTGTTGTCTTCGATGTTTACCATGAGCCAGGTTTCGCTTTTTCCCGGGATACATTCTATTGCTTTGCCGAAGGCGGTTTTGAGTGCAGTTGCCTTGTCATCACTGATTGTACATGAAAATTTAGCTTCGATATATGGCATTGTTTTTCCTCCTTTGGAAAATATATTACACTTATATTTTATATTAAATTATTCCAAAATACAATAGTTTTACGAAAAAAAGTATACCGGTTTACTAAAAAACTGCTTTTTTCAATGATATTAACAATATAGAGGTTGAAATGGAACTTTGGGACGTATATGATATAAACAGAAACAGAATAGAAGGACGTGTGTCGGCAAGAGGAAGCGACGATATGAAGGATGATGAATTTCATCTCGTCATCTTTGCCGTTGTACGCAATTCTGAAAACAAATTGCTTTGCGGCCTTCGAGACAGAAATAAAATGTTCGGAGGAACATGGGAGTTTTGCGGCGGCTCTGCACTTTCGGGTGAAACCTCAAGGCAGGCGGCACAAAGAGAGCTTCTTGAAGAAACCGGACTTGATGTCACAATGTGTCAGGGAAGTATAATATTCCAAAACACAAAATACTGGCCGGGCAGCAATTGGTTTTATGATGTTTGGCTTTTCGACTGCGATTATGACCTTTCGGCTCTTACACCGCAGGCGGGTGAGGTTGAAGAATTATCAAGCTTTACTTTTGATGAGGTAAAACGGTTGCTCGATGATGATAATTTCACGGGCATCACGGGTGAATTCATCGGTGCTATAGAAGAAAAAATAAAAAAATAAAAAAATTTATAAAAAGGCGGAACAAAATCTCAAATGCTTCGTCTAAAGGCTTGTGTGAAAAAAATACATAGTTTGAAAGGAAAGAAAAAATGAAAAGAATTATTGCACTTTTACTCGCAGCTGTACTTGCTACAGCACTTATTGCTTGCTCAGCAAACAAGGATGATGACGTAACAGACCCCGGTATTGATGCAAACGGCAATGACGTTACCGAAAACAATGCAGGTGAAACCGTATACGAAGAAGCTGACCTTGCTGCCATTGCCGACAGCCTTTATGACGGTATTGCAGAAGACCAGAGACCCTTTGTAATGTCTATGCCCCTTACAAGCGAAGATTTTGAATTCTTCACATTTGTACCCTATGAAGAAGGTCTTGAAGCGGTTGCAAATGAACCCATGATGAGCTCTATTGCACACTCTATTGTTCTCGTTAAAGCTCCCACAGCTGAAAAGGCACAAGAACTTGCAAAGGCAATGAAGGAAAACTGCGACCCCAGAAAGTGGATGTGTGTTGAGGCTGACATTGTTGAAACAGTAACAAACAAGAACCTTGCAATGCTCCTTATGACAACAACAGAAGGCGGCATGTCCGAAACAATCCTTAAAAACTTCAATGCACTTGATGAAAAAAAGGTTGCTTCACTCAAGTCTCAGGCAGCAGATGTTGAATCCGAGGAAAACTTTGAGAATTTTGAAGACGAGTTCGTTGATGATGAACTCACCGAAGGCGAAGTTATAACAGATGATGAAAATGTAGTTGTTGATCTTCCCTCGGTTGATGTTGATGATGTACCCGCAGCAGGATTTGAAGAAGAAAATGTTCCTGCTGTAATGCCCGAGGTTACACCTGAAGTTGATGAAACCCCTTCGGTAACTCCCGAAATCGAAGAAACTCCTGCAGTTGAAGAAACTGTATCCGATGTTACAATTGACGATCTTTATGCTCTTACAGAAAAGCTTTACGAGGGTATCAACCCCGAAGATATGCCTATGGTAGGCACAATGGAACTTGATTCCGAAAGCTTTGAATACTCTGCATTTGTTCCTTATAAGGATTCTTACCTTGCGGTTGAAAACATGCCCATGATGGGTTCACAGCCTCACTCTGTTGTAATTGTAAAGGCTGACAGCGCGGCAGAAGCACAGGCACTTGCTGCCGAAATGGAAGCAAACGCAGACCCCAGAAAGTGGATTTGTGTAAGTGCAAGAAGCGTAAAGAGTGCATCCAAGGGCAACCTTGCCATTCTTGTTATGACAAGCGTTGAAGTAATGCCCGGTGATGACATCGATGAAGCAGCTGCAGAAGAAATGTCAAACACAAAGTCTGAAGAAAGAGCTCAGCTTATTATTGATAACTTCCTTGCAAACGCATAAATATATTTAAAAACGGAGACATAAAATGCTATTTTCAAGTGTAACATTTTTGTACGCCTTTTTACCTATCGTTTTGGTGCTGTATTTTGCAGCACCAAAAAAATTGAAAAATGCAGTACTTCTTGCAGCCAGTCTGTTCTTTTATTACTTCGGAGAAAGAACATATATTGCAATAATGCTCATTTCCTCCATAACAGACTGGATATGGAGCTTGCTCATTGAACATTACAGAGCCAAGGGAAAAGAGAAGGTCACAAAGTGGTTTCTTATAGGTTCTCTTGCGGTGAATCTCGGACTTCTCGGCTTCTTTAAGTATTCCGATTTCTTTATAAGTAATATAAATGCACTTTTCGGAACGGCAATTCCTCTCACAAATGTGCATCTTCCCATAGGTATCAGCTTCTACACCTTCCAGACACTGTCCTATACAATAGATGTATACAGAGGAAGGGCAAAGGCACAGAGAAACTTTATCAGCTTTGCAACTTTTGTGTGTCTTTTCCCCCAGCTTATTGCAGGTCCTATAGTAAGATATACCGATGTTGACAGAGAACTTGATTCGAGAAAACACAGCCTTGAAGGCTTTTCGCTGGGTATCAGAAGATTTGCTTTCGGTCTCGGTAAAAAGGTAATACTTGCCAACGGAATGGGAGAACTCTGCAAGGATTTGCTTGCCGGCGGCGGAAACAGCGTACTCATGTACTGGTTGTATGCAATCGGCTTTGCACTTCAGATATACCTTGATTTCTCGGCGTATTCCGATATGGCAATAGGTCTTGGCAAAATCTTCGGCTTTAATTTCCCCGAAAACTTTGACTATCCTTTCATATCCAAATCCATTACCGAATTCTGGCGCAGATGGCACATGACACTCGGTACATGGTTCAGAGATTATATCTATTTTCCGCTCGGAGGAAGCAGAACCACAACATTTAAGTGGCTTCGTAACATCCTCATAGTATGGTTTGTAACTGGCTTCTGGCACGGTGCGGCGTGGAACTTTATACTGTGGGGACTTTACTTCGGTGTGCTTCTTGTCATAGAAAAGTTCTTTCTTGCAAAGCTTCTTGAAAAGTGCCCCGGAGTTGTAAGACATATCTATGTGCTGTTTGTAACCCTTATAAGCTTTGTAATATTCAGCGTTGAATCCATGACAAAGCTTCCCGTATTTCTCGGCGGTCTGTTCGGTGCGGGAACAACGGGACTTGTTGATAAGACAACACTTTATTTTGCAGACAGCTACTTGATACTTCTTGTTTTGTGTATTCTCGCTTCAACTCCCTTGTTCAAATGGATATTCACAAAGATTTCAAACACAAAGATCGGAAATGCCGTGTTTACCGTGGCAGAGCCTCTCAGCATTGCAGCACTTGTGCTTGTAAGTACTGCACTTCTTGTGGACGGTTCATATAATCCGTTCCTTTATTTCAGATTTTAAGGAGGCGGAGATATGAAAAAAGTAAGACTTATTCTTAATGTGGTTGTTTTCTGCCTCGTGATTGTTTCTTTGTCGGTTATATTTATAATCAAACCCGACGATGAAATATCTTTGTCGGAAAGACGTCCTCTTAAAACCTTTGATGAGGTAACAGACGGAAAGAACCATCCTTTTGAAGAAATCGAAGGCTATTTCCTTGACCAGTTCCCGTACCGTGATTCCTTCAGAACACTGAAGGCGGTTTTGTTCACTGATATTCTCAGAAAGAATGATAACAACAAAATATATATTCACGATGATACCGTTGTTGAAATTCAGGATACACTCAATGAAGCACAGGTAAAGTATGCTACAGATGTACTGAATGATGTAATAGATGTGTATTTCGAGGACAGTAATGTTTATTATTCGGTTATTCCCGATAAGCACTATTACGCTTCAAAGCAAAACGGATATCCTGCAATGGATTATGATAAAATCCTCAGTACTGTGAAAACCGAGCTTGACAGGGGAGAGTATATAGATATAACAGGTCTTCTTGAGCTGTCTGACTATTATACCACCGACTCCCACTGGAGCCAGGACAAAATCACACATGTAGCCGAAAAACTCGTTTCGGTAATGAATGAGGGTGAAAAAATAACACCCGAAAACGGCTGGACTGTCAATACAAAGAAACCTTTTTACGGTGTGTATTACGGAAGATCGGCACTAAAACTTTCTCCCGATGAAATAAAGTATCTTTCAAGTGATGTGACTGACAGTATGACTATGACTGTCATCAAGGCGGAGATTAATGATAAGGGAGAAATTACACCCAAAAAAGAAAAGTACCCTGTATATGTAACCGAAATGTTTGGTAATAATGACCCGTATGACTTGTTTATGGCAGGTGCACAGGAACTCATTGTTATAGAAAATGTCAAGGCAAAGAACGATAAAGAGCTTGTGATTTTCAGAGATTCCTTCGGTTCAAGCATTTCTCCGCTTATTGCATGTGCATATAAAAAGGTGACGGTAGTAGACCTTCGTTATACAACACCCGACAGAATAAAGAGGTTTGCACAATTCTCGGATGATGCCGATGTGCTTATGCTCTATTCGATGGGTATGCTCAACAGCGGTGCTACCTTTAAACGCTTTGAAAATAAGCAAGCGGCAATCTCTTACGAAGCCCGTCAAAAGCAGGGCACATATCTTGTTGACGGATACGCTGTTGAAAACAAAGAAGCAGATGCAAAGCAGATTGAATATGCCGCAGGCGTTATTGATAATGTAATGAATAAACTTCTTGATGAAAGCAATAACGTATATGTGTCGGTAATACCAAGTAAATCATACTGCGTTTCAAGAGATGGCGGCGGGGACACTTCGTATTATGATACGGCAGTATCGGTGCTGAAAGACAGACTCGGAGAGGATAAATTTGTTGACATTTCTCAGACTCTTGAGCTTCATGACTATTATAAAACCGATTCGCATTGGGATCAGGTAAAAATCACAGATACCGCAAATGTGCTTCTGTCGGCCATGAATCCCGATATTGCACCTATCAATGAAGATGTATTTACAATAAGCGGTCTTAAGGGCTTTAACGGTGTATATTCATCAGATGAAAGTCTTGAGCTTGACAGCGAAAACCTCAGATGCTTTACCGGTGATTATATAAACGGTATCTCGGCGAAATATCTTTCCGATAAGCTGGCATTTGAACGTTTTGCGGTGTATTCAAAGGATAGATTTTCAAATACAGAGCAATATGACTTTTTCCTCGGTGGCGCCAAGACTGTTGTAACTCTTGAAAACCCGTCGGCAGCCACAGATAAAGAACTCGTGGTATTCCGCGATTCATTTGGCTCGAGTATTGCACCCCTTTTGTCATACGGCTATAAAAAGGTGACACTGGTGGATCTGAGATATATGTATCCAGATATGGTCAGCCAGTATGTGGCGCTTGAAAACAGCGATGTTCTTTTCCTTTATTCTGACGATATTCTCAATAACGGAAGAATACTCAAAGACTTTTTGAGAAAATAATTGTAATAATAAAACCTTGCATCCGGGAGTGGTTGCAAGGTTTTGTTGTTATAGCGTAATTTCATTTGTACCTATTCCTGCGATGTAGTGTTTTTTAACGCCGAGCTGTTCCATCCATTTTCTTGTGACGGGAATAATGTGCATTCTTTCCCAACCGAGTTTCTTTATGGTTTCTTTGTCATCCATTATTTTGGGATAAACCTTTCCCTCGTAGTTGTCCATAGAACAGCACCACAGGCAAGCCTTAGGTTCTATTGCCGCATAAACTTCCATGCCGCAGCATAGACCGCCGTGATGTGCCATCTGCACTATGTCGGCTTTCAGAAGGTGGTTTGACTCATAGTAGAGAACATCACCTGCAAGCGGACCTATATCTCCTAAAAACATGACAGATGTTTCTGGTGTAGAAAGCTTGAAAACAAGCGAGCTGTCGTTCATGAGATTGTTGTAAAGTCCGTCATGGAATGAAAAGATAAATTCGATTTTTACTTCGTCAATTTCAATGCTTTCACCCTGATTTGCAATACGTACTTTATCCTGAATGCGAGGCAGAACATTGTTGTAAAACCTTGGTATACATTCCATGATATCAGATTTGGGAACGCCGGGTTTGTCTATAAGTTCAAGGGGAGGGAAGTTGATGTAAATCTTTTCAACGTCAAAGTCAGAAAGTCCGTTTTCTTCAACCTCATGCATAAAGCCTTCAATGTGGTCATCGTGTGCATGAGTCAGAATCCATGCAGAAATATGTCTTTTGCCGACATATTCTTTAAGCAAGTCCATGTCTTCCTTGTGACCGCCGTCAATGACAATTATATTGTTTGATTTTGTCACGACAACAAACGACATCATAGGAAATCTTGTGCCACATATCTGATACATTACTGTTTTAGACATTTTATTTTCCTCCCAGTTCAAGATGAGCAATGTATGGCATATGGTCAGAAGCAGTACTCTGATATACCTCGATGCTCTTTGTTTCAAAGTGAGATGATGTGAAAATGTAGTCTATCTTTCGTGACGCATCGTTTTCCTTGATATTTTTGATTTTTGCCTCATATTCGCCAACATATTTCTGCATATCCGAAGGCCAGGTATAAGGCGTCTTTTCACCGCAGGCGGTGTCATGAAGCGCTTCAAAAATAGGTTTTAGGCGTTCATCGTCTGCCAGCATATTGAAATCTCCCATCAGCAAAATAGGAGTTTTTATTGTTTTTAACAGGGAGAGAATTGTGTTGACTGCATTATTCTTTTCTTCAGGCATAAGTCCGAAATGGGTGACTAAAACCGTAATTCCGCCGCACACATCAATTTCTGCCACAAGGATACTACGGGTTTCGTAATATACGCTGTACTCATCATTTGCTTTTCTTTCCGGGTCGGGAATTATAACGGTTTTTGCATTTTTAATCGGATATTTTGACAAAATTGCGTTGCCGTAACCATGTCCTTCGAATTCTATTGCTTTTGCAAAATAATGATACATATGTGTCTTTTTGCTGAGATATTCCGAAGGTTCATCATCCATGTCAAGTACAGGAAATCCTGCTGTTGCGTGCCTTCCCACTTCATTAAGACCAACGATGTCGGGTGAAATATCATTTATAACTTCTGCAGAAAAATCGAAACTACGCTTTGGTGGAGTAGTGTATGTTCGTCCTGACATAATGTTGTATGATGCTATTTTAAGGTGCATATTGTCAACTCCTGATTTTGAAAACATTTTGGATTGTCTCATTCTACCACCCGTGTTTTGTAAAGTCAATACCAATTTTATAAAATATCTCTTGCGACAATAAAAAAAGCACCAACACTGTGTTGGTGCTAAATTCTTTTCTTTTTTGCTGACTTTTTTCTTTTTAGCAAGCGGTGAAGCACCGCTGCAAAAACACGGGGAGAAACTTAAAAAATCAAATTGAGGAAGTCGCATAAATAACAATTCCTCGCGCCGTTGTTTGGTGCGAGGAATGTCCAATCGAGCAATGAGTGTAAAAAAAGCACCAACACTGTGTTGGTGCCAAATTCTTTTCTTTTTTGCTAACTTTTTTCTTTTTAGCAAAGAAAAAAGTTAGTCGCTGATGTAGGGCATAAGAGCGATGTGTCTAGCTCTCTTTATAGCGATTGTGAGTTCTCTCTGATGCTTTGCACAGGTACCTGTAATTCTTCTGGGAAGAATCTTGCTTCTTTCAGAAACATACTTGCGGAGCTTGAGAACATCCTTGTAATCGATGAATTCAGACTTTTCTGCGCAGAAATTACAAATCTTCTTCTTTCTCTTAGCGCGGAAAGGCTTCTGCATTTCTTTATCCATTTTAAAATACCTCCTTAAAAATTTGGAACTCTGAAGTGCTTAGAAAGGAAGGTCGTCTTCCGTAGAAAGCTCTTCAAATGTTGCAGCTGCGGGCTTTGTGCCCATGTTCTGAGCTGCAGGCTCAGCACCTAAAAATGTGCCGCCGTCGTTCTGATTGTTTCCATTTCCGGAATTGCCGGCAAAGTAACATTCGTCTGCAACAACCTCTGTGATGTAGTGCTTCTGACCGTTCTGATCAGTCCAGTTTCTGTTCTGGAGAGAACCTACAACAACGATTGCACGACCCTTATTAAAATACTTGGAAACAAACTCAGCTGTGTTTCTCCAAGCAACAACATTAAAGAAATCTGCTGTTACTTCATCGCCCTGCTTTGCGAATCTGCGACCAACGGCAACGGTAAAAGTTGTCACAGAAACGCCTGACGGTGTTGTCTTGTATTCCGGGTCCTTTGTTAAATTACCCATGAGTATAACCTTATTAAGTCCTGCCATTGTTTTGCATCTCCTTTACATGGCGAAATCTACCGTAAACCGCAATTACTTGTCGAGCTTAACGATAAGGGAACGAAGTATACCTTCAGTAATGTTGTATACACGTTCAAGCTCAGCGGGAAGAGAAGCTACGGATGTGAAGTTAACTACATAGTAGTAGCCTTCAGCGTAGTCATCAATAAGGTAAGCAAGCTTTTTCTTGCCCCATTCGCTGACATTGTCAATGATTCCACCGTTTGCAGTGATGATGCCTGTGAACTTTTCGAGAAGAGCCTTTGCTGCTTCTTCTGTAAGATCGGGGCTGACGATGAAAACATTTTCATACTTGGATGTAAGCTGTTCCATTATTCTGCACCTCCTTATGGTCATATGGCCGAAGATCTTTGCCTTCGGCAAGGAGAAAGGTATTAAAAAATTACACCTTTCCAC
>SVRI01000019.1 GCA_015064895.1 Oscillospiraceae bacterium
AGGAGAGATGACTCGACACCAATCGCATCAAAAACCATCATGTCAGCGAGTCTGCGTGACCTCTCTCCTTTGCCGCGGCGGCTTACCTCTCACAACGCGGGTAAGTAATTACTGAATTTTAAACTCTCATTTTCGCGAAAAGGTATAAAGCTTTGCTTGGTATACTTTTGTTGAACGCATTCAATCCAATCAACCGATTTTTCTTCAAATTTGCACTGACACCAAGAGAGGGGAGTTAAGCCACCACGGCGAAAGAGGGGAGGTCAGCGGAATGAGGGCGGCAGTATCATTGAAGTTTGTAGATGTCCAAATTTTGACGGCCTCGTAGAAGTGTTTGGTTTCATTTGTCCGAGTCAAAATTTGCCTTTTAGTACTTTGCTTTTCCCGAATGAGCCATCCCCTCTTTTTGAGTGGAGATTTTTTGGTACTTTTGCATCGGGGCAAAAGTACAGAAAATAATAATAAAAGATATAAAAAAGGTCGGCAAGTAAAAAACTTGCCGACCTTGCTTTTTTGTTGAATTTGGTCATTTGTATTGTTTTGGGATATAGCCTTATCAGAAGCATTTGCTTATACCCTTTGTCTTGCAGTTGTCGATTTTGCCGCAATGATAGCAAAGCTCGTTTTCACACGTGCCTTTCTGAGTAAAGGTCACAATGTTTGTAACGGTGGTTTCTGCAATGTTGTCAAGGGCTTCCTTTGTAAGATATGCCTGATGGCTTGTCACAATTACGTTGGGCATTGAAATAAGACGGGCAAGAGTGTCGTCTTCGACAATGTGTCCCGAAAAGTCGCGGAAGAAAAAGTCGGATTCTTCTTCGTATACGTCAAGGCAGGCAGCCCCAACCTTTCTTGCCTTTATTCCTTCAATAAGGGCGTCGGTGTCAATTAAAGCACCTCGTGAGGTGTTGATAATCACAATACCCTTTTTCATTTTTTCAATGCTGTTTTTGTTTATCATATATTTGGTTTCATCTGTAAGTGGACAGTGAAGGGATATGATGTCGCATTTTTCAAAAATCTCATCCAGTGAAACATACTGAACACCGAGCTTTTCATTCGGATACTTGTCAAAGCAGAGAACGTTCATGCCAAATCCTCGGCAGATGTTTATAAAACACTGACCGATTTTGCCCGTACCCACAACACCTACGGTTTTTCCGTGTAAGTCAAAACCGTCAAGATTCTGCAGGCTGAAGTTGAAATCTCTTGTTCTGATGTATGCCTTGTGTATGCGTCTTATAGAAGTCAGAAGCATGGCAATTGCATGCTCTGCAACGGCATAGGGGGAATATGCAGGCACGTGGAATACATGAATCTTGCCGTAGCAGTACTGTATGTCAACATTGTTGTAGCCGGCACATCTTAAGGCAATGAATTTTATTCCGTATTCGTAAAGTCTGTCAATAACGGTTTTGTTTACCGTGTCGTTTACAAAAACGCATACACCGTCGTAGCCTTGTGCAAGATTTACCGTATCCTCCGACAGCTTTGTTTCAAAATATTTTATTTTAATGCCGGCATTTTCGGAGTATTTGTCAAAGCCCGGCTTGTCGTAACCCTTTGCATCAAAAAATGCTATTTTCATTTTATTCTCTCCGTAACTTTGTGTTTTGTTTATGTTTTGAATTATTTTGCTTTATTATACATTATTTGAACTGAGAATTGTATATTTCGTAATAGTGTCCCTTGTTTTTCAAAAGCTCGTCGTGTTTTCCGACCTCAAGAATTTTACCTTTTCCCATTACTATTATCACATCTGCATTCATTATGGTTGAAAGCCTGTGTGCAATGATAAAGCTTGTTTTGCCTTTCATGAGATTCTGCATGGCATCCGAAATCTGCATTTCGGTTCTGGAATCGACGTTTGATGTAGCCTCGTCAAGAATGAGAAGATGGGAGTCGATAAGCATTGCACGGGCAATGGTTATAAGCTGCTTCTGACCCTTTGATATGCCTTGCCCGTCATCCGACAGTACTGTGTCGTATCCGTCGGGCAGATTTTCAATAAACAAATCAATCTTTGCGTCTTTTGCAACCCTTTTTACATCGTCGAGTGTTGCACCCTCTTTACCGTAGGCAATGTTTTCAAATACCGAACCCGAAAACAGCCAGGTGTCCTGAAGTACCATGGTAAAGCTCTGACGAAGGGATTTTCTCGTAAGGTCTCTTATGTCAACGCCGTCTATTCTGATGCTTCCTTTGTCGGGGTCGTAAAAACGCATTAGCAGGTTTATTATGGTGGTTTTTCCTGCACCCGTGTGTCCGACAATTGCTACTGTCTGACCTGCCTTTATGTCAATGGAAAAGTCCTTTATTATGTCCTTCTTCTTGTCGTAGGAGAAGTCGAGATTTTCTATTGAAACGTCGCCTTTTGGTGACATAAGCTCTATAGCATCAGGTATGTCTTCTTTTTCGGGCTCTTCGTCAAGTAAATTGAACATTCTGTCAGCCGCAGCAAATGCCGATTGAAGCTCGGAAATGATGTTTGCCGATTCGTTTATGGGTCCTGAGAATTTTCTCGAATAGAGGATAAATGACGAAATGTCGCCGAGGGTTATTCTGCTAAAAAGGTAGAGCACCGAGCCGAAAAGACTCACAAGTGCAAGGGACAGGTTGTTAATGAAGTTTACCGACGGACCTACTGCACATGCGTGGTAATCTGCCTCGTAATATGCGTCAACCGCCTCTTTGTTGAAGATATCGAATTTTTTTGTGACATTTTTCTCGTTTCCATATACCTTTATCGTGCGGAGCCCCGACATCATTTCTTCGGCATAGCCGTTGAGCTCGCCAAGGGATTTGGAACGCTTTTTGAAAAGCGGCTGTACCTTTTTTGTCTTGTATCTTGTAAAGATAATTGTTATGGGAACGGTTATTACGAATATGACAAGAAGATTTACGTTTATGGTGCACATCATGACAAACGAGCCGACAACCGTTATAAGGCTTGCCCCAATTTGGAGAACATCGTTTGAAAGGGATGTGTTTATGGTGTCAATGTCATATGAAATACGGCTTATTATATCGCCCGTCTGATTTTTGTCGTAGTAGGAAACGGGAAGTCTTGAAAGATGCTCGAATACATCCTTTCTCATGGCGTAAGTTACCTTTTTTGATACCGTTGACATGACAACCGTCAGAAGATAGGACAAAACTGCCGACAGAACATATACGGAAATCATAAGAATGCAGTACTTCCATACGCCGTCAAAGTCCACACCCGTCTCTTTTGTTATGCAATCCACCGCAAAGCCTGCAAGTGCAGGCCCTGCAAGGGCAAGTACGTTTGACAGAATCATAAGCACAAATGCCGTAATGAGAAGAGTCTTATGCTTTGCAAGATAAGAAAACAGACGTATCATGATATTTTTTCTTGAACGTGTAAGCTTGTTCTTTTCGTCCTTTGCCATTTGTACTCACTTCCTTTCTGTCGTGTTTTTAATGGGATGTTTTGCCCATCTGTCCCTTTGCAATAAGTGCGTATTCTTCACATTCGCAAAGAAGCTCGTCGTGTTTTCCTTTGCCTATGATTTTTCCTTTGTCCAGTACCAAAATCAAGTCACAGTCTTTGACGGTTGAAACTCTCTGGGAAACAAGAACCAGTACACCGTCTTTTCTGCAGCCTTCCTTTATGGCACTTCGCAAAAGCATGTCTGTTTTGTA
The DNA here is from genome assembly GCA_015064895.1 of Oscillospiraceae bacterium. Taxonomy (GTDB): domain Bacteria; phylum Bacillota; class Clostridia; order Oscillospirales; family CAG-382; genus UMGS1387. Next base: position 3,667 of record SVRI01000019.1, read on the forward strand.
GTCAAGGGCACTTGATGAGTCGTCAAGCACAAGTATTCTCGGATTTCTTGCAATGGCACGGGATATGAGAAGTCTCTGTCTCTGACCGCCCGAAAGGTTTGTGCCTTTTGCCGTTATCATGTGCTCGTATTTATCCGAGAGTACGTCAACAAATTCCTTTGCACAGGAAATTGAAACGGCTTTTTCTATATCATCCTGCTCTATGTCCTTGCCAAAGACGATGTTTTCTTTAAGCGTTCCCTCAAAGATGAAGTCATTTTGCATTGCCACACCGAAGAGGTTTCGGAATTCATCCTTCTTGTATGTGCATATGTTTTTTCCGTCAATGAAAATTTCACCCATGTCGGGTTCATAGAATCTGTACAAAAGCGAAAGAATTGTACTTTTGCCGCTGCCCGTTGCACCGATAATTCCAAGACTCTGTCCTTCATTTATTGAAAAATCTATGTTTTCAAGTACATTTTTACCCTTGTTGTACCCGAAGGTGACATTTCTGAAGCTGAGAAAGGCATCGCTTTTGTCTTCTTTACTTTCTTGAGACTGTTGCAAAGCCGTTTGGTTGTAAAGAACGTCAATTCCGTCATCCGTGTCCACAACCTCGGCAATTCTGTCGGCAGAGGCAATACCCTTTGATGTCATGATAAACACCCTTGTAATTGCAAGCATGGCATTGGAAATCATGATAAAGTAGTTCATGAAGGCAATGATTTTGCCGGGCTGGGTAAGTCCCGAGTCTACCCTGAATGCACCCAGAAGAATAACACCGCAAAGCCCTGCATTGAGAAGAAGGCTGATAATGGGGTTTGAAATTCCCATCACAAGGCTTGCCTTTCTGTCACGGTTTGACAGGGTGGAGTTTACTTCGTCAAATCTCTGTATTTCATAGTCGCCCTTTGAAAGTGCCTTGATAACACGTACACCGAGGGCGTTTTCTCTCACAACCCTTACCATGTCGTCAACGCTGTCCTGAAGCTTTTTGTAAAGCTTTATACCTTTTTTCGATACGGTATAAACAACAAGGAAAATAAAGGGAAGTGTTGCAAGAAGAATAAGGGTAAGATAGGTATCCATAAACAGAGTAACCATTATACCGCCCGCAAGAAGTATAGGTGCACGTACTCCGATTCTCTGTATACGTCCTATGAAGTTGTGAAGGTTATATGTATCGCTTGTAAGTCTTGCTTCAAGGGATGCAATTGTCATTTCATCCGACTTTTTGCAGGAGAGCTTTAAGATTTTATCAAATAAATCGTGTCGTATCTTTTCACAGCTTTTTCTTGCCACATCCGCCGCCATTCTGTTGGCAACAACATTGAACACAAACGCAATCAGTGAGAAAAACAGCATGACAACACCGCATATTACAATGCCCGAAACACTCTTTTCGGGAACTTCCTTGTCTATGAGTCTTGCCAGCACCGAGGGGAGTACAAGATCTGAAATTGTGCCTATAAACTTTATGAAAAGTCCAAGAAATATTGCCCATTTATAGGGTTTTATATAACGCAGTATGAATTTCAAGTTCCTGCCTCCTTTCCCGATATTTTACTATATAATTTTATAACATATTTATTAAGAAGTCTACAACATTTTAAAACATACTTGAAATTTACAATAACCGCTTGAAATCGGAACGCACATGTGATATATTTATGAAAAACAAAGAGGGGAGAGGACGGATGCTTAAAAAAATTCTGGGTCAGGCACCCTTTGACGTAAGCCTTGACAAAAAAGTCATCATAACCCCCGGCAAAAAGTGTTCTGTTACGCTTCTCTTTTCGAATGATACGGAATATGACCTGCCGCTTTCATGCAGTCTTAATTTTACAACATCAGCAGATGTTGACAAATCTTCCTTTGATGTGGTACTGCCCGCAGAGGGCAAAACACAGGTTCAAATTGTTTTTTCAAAGGAAACCGATTCCAAGCTCTTTTCGGGAAAAGGCATTGCAGAGCTTGAAATCCTCGACAGAATCTTTGATTCAAAGACGCTTTACGAGTTTGAACTGCTGACAGAATCGGCATACAAATGCGGTGACGTAAAAGAAGGTTTTACTCCGACTGAAAGCATGCTTTTCACTGGCGGCGGAGTTTTTTTTGCCAACAAGGGTGAGACGGTTTTTGTTGAAATTCCTCTTATGGAGGAAGCCCAATACCGCCTCGGCATTCTTTCGGGAAGCATAAAGGGCAGAAAAGACGGGGATATACTTAGGCTTTCTTCGGGGCTCAACAGGCTTCTTTTTGAAATGGAAGATGACGGAAGCTTTGTTATTCTTGATTCTTCAAGCGATGAGCCGGCATATCCCGATACATTGAATACACAGTATTTTATTTAGGAGAAAAGATATGAAAAAGATTATTATTACACTTGTTGCACTCATTATGCTCTCTGCAGTTTGCTTTGCGGCAGATGAAACCGTAACTTTTGATTTTCCTGCGGATTTAATGTCGGAGGATCCTGCAAATATCCCCGAGGACATTGTCATAGAAAACGGTTTTCACAACTCGATCTGGCTCGGCAAACTTTCTACAACCTGCACACTCGGTCTTCCCGTGACATACAGATTCGACAATCTGTCGCTCCAAGGCTACGGTGCAGTATCCTTCGGTCTTATGAGCCAGTATGCAGACAGTAACAGCAGTCTTGATTTAACTGCCATTACCGAAAGCGGCAAGGAGTTTACATGGAGCGTACCTCTTACAACCACTTCTGCCGAAATGTACACCGAAAAAATGCCCGAAACGGATGAAAAGATTGTTTGCTTCAAAATTTATGTAAACAGCTTTACGGAAGACAAGTCCATGTATGACGTTGAGCTTGAGTTTCTGAAGTTCCACAAAGGGAACTCGGTTATGCTTCTGTCAACAAAGAAGCCCCTTGCCATCCACGACGGTGAAAAGATAGTGCCTCAGAGTCCTGCCGTTATCCGTGACGGCTCGACACTTACTCCTGCAAGATTTGTTGCCGAAAGGTTTGGGGCATCCGTTGAATGGATAGCAGCCGAACGCAAGGTTGTTATCACAAAGAACCAGACGGTAATTGAGCTTGTTATTGACTCGAAGGTTGCAAAGGTAAACGGCAGTGAAGTAGAGCTTGCAAGCCCTGCCTGCATAATCGACGATTACACATACACACCTGCCCGTTTTGTTGCAGAGGCTCTCGGATGTACTGTTGGCTGGGATGCACAGACAAAGACGGTATTCATAGACCTACTTTCTTGAAAGAAAGTAGGCAAAGAACTTTTAAAACTCGGGGATTGCTATCGAAAACCCAAACGACACTGCCCGAAACGGGTTTGATTCATGGGTTGGAATTATAAAAAAGCAGGCAAAGAACTTTTAAAACTCGGGGATTGCTATCGAAAACCAAAATGATACTACCCGAAATGGGTTTGATTCATGGGTTGGAATTATTAAAAAGCAGGCAAAGAACTTTTAAACTAAACACCCATTTATAAAAACAAAAACCCGGAAAAATTTTCCCAAATAAAGTGATTCGCTGATACCAAACAACGGCATCAGCGAATTTTTATTTTATTCGTTTACTTCGGGCGACATCAATTCCTCAGCCTTTTCCTTGTCTCTTATAAGTGTAATACGGCAGTCCTCATAGTCCTCGGAAACACCCTCAACCATGATACGTCTGCCTTTTATAAGCTCAAGTACCGCAAGAAATGTTGCCACAATTTCACTTCTTGATTCTGCTTTTTCAAAAAGCCCTGCAAAGGAGCAGTTACCTTTGCGTACAAGCAATTTCATAACATGAAGTATTCTCTCATTTACGGGAACGTGTCTTGTTGTCTTCAAAAGATTGTCAAGCTTTTCGGTGTTTGCCTGAGCTTCCATGAGTTCAAGACGTCTTTGATATATTCTCATATAGGCTTCCTGAAGAATCTGAATATCATGGGTGAGCTTGTATTCACCTTTGTTGATGTTCTTGATTTCTTCCGGCGGCTTTTCGTATCTGCCGCTGTATGTAAGCTCAAGGTCGTGTAAAACCTCTGCCGCCTGCTTTGCCCTCTGATATTCAAGAAGCATATCGACAAGCTCTTGTCTCGGGTCTTCTTCATCCTCGACCTTGGGAAGAAGCATTCTCGACTTTATCACCATAAGCTGGGAAGCCATTACGATAAATTCCGAGGCTATTTCCATGTTGAACATCTCCATTGTATGAAGATAGTCCATGTACTGCTCTAATATAAGTGCTATCGGAATGTCATAGATGTTTACTTTGTTCTTTGTTATAAGTGACAGAAGAAGTTCAAGAGGCCCCTCAAAAATTTCAAGCTTGAAGGACAGCGAGCCGTCGTCTTTTGCATACTGCTCGATTGCTTCTTCATTGATTTGTTCCTGACCTACAGGAAGCATTGTTTCGGACATTTGTTATACCTCTATTTCAAGAATGTAAAGGGGATAAGCTCAACCAACCACGTAAGACCGTTTAAAAGACCGCCGCCCAAAGTGTTGATGATGCCGTCAAGTCTTCCGAACCACAAAAGCACAAGAACCCCAAGCATTATGAACTGCTCATACTTTTCGATTACATATGCTATTTTCGCGGGGAGAATAACCGAAACAAGTCTTGAACCGTCAAGGGGCGGAATGGGAATCATATTGAACACGGCAAGTGTTACGTTTGCACTTACAAACAAAGTGATAAAAGTATTCCACATCACATACAGCTTATATGCGAAGGATGAAACTACAAGTACCGGATGTGTCAGAATCAGAATCTGAAGCACACAGTACTTAAGCAAAAGTCCTATAAGTGCAAGCAGCACGTTGGAAAGCGGACCTGCAACCGAAACTATGCACAAATCCCTTTTATACTTTTTAAAATTTCTTGGATTTATGGGAACAGGCTTTGCAAAACCGAAGCCGAATAAAAGCATCATTATCGTACCGATGGGGTCCAGATGCTTAATGGGATTCAGCGTCAGTCTGCCGTGCCATTTGGCGGTATTGTCACCGCACTTATATGCCGCATAGCCGTGGCAGTATTCATGTACGGTAAGTGAAATGAGTATAATCGGAATAAACAGAAGCAATTCTATTAAATCACTTGTCTGAAATCCGTCTCCAAATAATCTCAGTAACATTTATAACTCCTAACTCCTAACTCCTAACTCCTAACTTCTAACTTTGAAATTATTCTATAAATAATTTCAAAAAGCCTGCGTCTTCAAGTCCTTTGAAATTCTGTTGTCTCAGTACCTCATAAACGGCAATGGCAACCGAATTTGAAAGATTAAGACTTCTTATGTTCTCCAGCATGGGAATACGAACACAACTATCGAGGTTCTTTTTCAGTATTTCCTCGGGGATACCTGCCGATTCCTTGCCGAAAATCAGGTATGTATTTTCGGGATATTCCACCTCTGTATAGCACTTTGGTGCTTTGGTGGACAGGTAATAGAAATTACCGCCCTTATTTTTTTCATAAAATTCTTCGATATTCTTATAATAGTGTACGTCAAGATACTGCCAGTAGTCAAGACCCGCTCTTTTAAGCTTTGCGTCGGTGATTTCAAAGCCGAACGGCTCAATCATATGTAAAGAAATACCCGTTGCGGCGCAGGTTCTTGATATATTTCCCGTATTCTGCGGAATCTCGGGTTCAAGAAGTACAACATTGAGTCTTGCCATATTAATAACCCAGTTCCTCTCCTATAAGGATAACTTTGATTCTGTTTTGTACTCTCTGACGGCCGCTGATAACTGTTGTTGCACAGATTCTCCGAGGAGAAGCACAGTTCATGCAATGACCGACCTTTGTGCAGGGTGTTTCACAATTAAGACGGGCGGCATTTGCAGGGGCAGCAATTTCCTGGACTCTTACCTTTGCCGACTCTATATCCTTGACAATCTTATTATAGCCTGCAACAACAATTACGCTTTTTGGTCCCCATGTAAGAGCCGCAACCCTATTGCCGTTACCGTCAACATTATAAAGCTCGCCGTTTTCGGTAATGGCATTACTGCTCATAAAGTACACGTCACTTGTAAATGCCGCCTCATAAATGCCCTGAACGTCAGCGTCTTGTGCGTATCTGTCAAGGAAGTTATATTTGCCGTTTCTCAGCATATCAATAACGCCTGTTTCAAAAAGTGTCATTGAACCGCCGACCGTCACGGTATCCCCCTCATTTATGAGCGACTCGATTACTTCAAGTGCTTCCTCCGCACTATCCACGCATTCGCAGTACATATTATTATCCCTGAGTGCCTCGGCAGTACGTTCCATTTTAAGTCTTATAATATCATATTTATTCTTATCCACTTACTTTTTCCCCGCTTTCTTTCGGAGAAAGCTTGGCAAAGAACTCGCATTGCCCAACTTTCTGTTTTGGATATGTTATTAGAGTTTATTTCTCGAGTATTATTCCGTTTGCACCGCAATAAGGCTACGGTGCAAACTCAGTGCCGGTTATGCGGCACCGAAAATCATGGTTAAATTAGAGATTTCCCGTGAGTTGTCAGCGGCGACTCGCCGCCTGCCAGGTTTATTATCTGCAAATCATGCAGCTTTGCATAGTTTACGGTATAAGCCGTACCGCCTTTTTTTGCATTCATATCCTTGAGGTAGCAAACGCAATAATGGGATTTATCAATCATCAGCCGGTTACGTGAGAGCAAAAGCTTTACGGCCTGTTCTCTGTTTTTTGGATTTTCGCCGTGTATATTGATTTCATGTGCCTTGGACTTGACAAAATCGTAAAACCTGCGGTTTGTTTCGTTCCAGCCTTTACTTTGGTTTTCGTATGGAAGTTCGAGCACGAGCTTTATGTCTGTATGTTCTCTTGAAAGGTCATACACCACCGTCGCCGCCAAAGTGTCAAAGCCTATTGCACCGCCGCAGTGAAATTCCTTGACACCGAGAGAAGAAAGATAAAGAACTGTGCTTTTAAGCTTTGGCACAAGGCTTCTTGTTTCCTCGGGAGTAAGACTTCTGTGCCCGGTGAATGAGCATGAGCATCTTTTGTTGTCATATTCGAAAAACGGTTCTGCCGACACAGATGCTTCGTCAAACTCTATATCAAAATCCGCACCGTCAAAATAATCATTTTCAAATCTGTCATCAAAATTCACTCGTATCACCACGCTTTTCCATTACATCTATTTTATTCTATACCCCTTATGTGACAAGAGTATTAAGAAAAAGTTAGGAGTTAAATGAAGTTAGGAGTTAAATGAAGTTAGGAGTTAGGAGTTAGGAGTTAGGAGTGTAGGGACAGGCGTCCTCGACTGTCCGGGTTATAATGTTTTGGATTTTCATTAGTTGAGCAATACAAAGATGAAGTTTAGGTTTAATTTGCTTGAATTGCAAAAAAGTCCGAGGCAAAATGCCTCGGACATATATTAAGTTATGTTATGCAGAGAAACCGTTCTTCTTTGCTTCATCAATAATCTTCTGAGCATTGGGACCGGGAACTTCTTCGTATCTTGCAAGTTCCATGTCAAATGAACCTCTGCCCTGAGTCATAGCTCTGAGGCTGATAACGTAGTTGGAAAGTTCAGCAAGAGGTGCTTCAGCTTCGATAACTGTATAGCCGTTTCTGTCTTCAACGGGGTTCATACCGAGAACACGTCCGCGTCTCTTGTTGAGGTCACCCATAACGTCACCAACGAGGGATTCGGGAACTGTAACCTTGAGAGCATTTACAGGTTCGAGAATCACGGGGCCTGCCTTGGGAAGACCTTCCTTGAATGCAAGGATAGCTGCAAGCTTGAAGGAGATTTCATTGGAGTCAACATCGTGGTAAGAACCGTCAAAGAGGTCAGCCGCAAGGTTAACTACGGGGTAACCTGCAAGAACACCTGTGTTCATGGCTTCAAGAAGACCCTTTTCAACTGCGGGATAGAAGCCCTTGGGAACTGCACCGCCGACAACCGACTGTGTGAATGTAAGACCGTCTTCAAAGCCGTGGCTGAATGTAATCTTAACGTGACCGTACTGACCCGAACCGCCTGACTGCTTCTTGTGCTTACCTTCTACCTGAACACTCTTCTTGATTGTTTCGCGGTATGCAATCTTTGCATCCTTGAGTTCTACGTTAGCACCGTATCTCGACTTGAGCTTGGAAACGATAACGTCAAGGTGAATATCTCCGAGACCTGAGATTGTAAGCTGCTTTGTTTCGGGATCGTTTTCGTAGAGCATTGTTCTGTCTTCTTCAAGAAGTCTTGCAATACCCTGGCTTATCTTGTCTTCATCGCCCTTGTCCTTAGGCATGATAGCCTTCTTCATATAGGGCTTGGGATAAACAACGGGTTCGTAGTCGAATGCACCGCCGAGTGTATCGTTGGTGTTTGTGTCGGCAAGCTTTGCTGTCATACCGATATCACCGCAGGAGAGCTCGTCCACTTCAATCTGCTTCTTACCGCGGATAACGTAGATGTGGCTGAACTTTTCGGGCTTGCCAGTTCTTCTGTTTGTAAGAGTGGAGTCCTTCTTTAATGAACCGTTCATAACCTTGAAGTAAGACATCTTACCTACAAAGGGATCGGCTACTGTCTTGAATACAAATACGGAAGCTTCGCCGACCTCGCTTGGCTTAACTGCATTTCCTTCTGAATCTCTTTCACCGAGTCTGTCAAGAGGATTGGGGAAGGAGGAAGCAACGATGTCAAGGAAGGAAGCAATACCTGTTGCCTTGGCAGCGGAACCTACGAATACGGGAGCAATGGCACCCGAGATGATACCCTTGTTGAGAGCTTCCTGCATTTCTTCGAGAGTAAATTCTTCACCTTCAAAGAACTTTTCAAGCATTTCGTCGCTTGTGGAAGCAACCGATTCTACGAGTCTTTCTCTGAAGTGTGCAATCTTGTCAACACTTTCTTCGGGAACGGGGATTTCACTTGTCTTACCGTCGCCGAGATATTCAAAGCCCTTCATTGTTACAAGGTCAACATAACCTTTAAGCTGTCTGTCGATGATGATAGGCACTTCGATAGGACATACGGAGTTGCCGAACTTGATACGCATAGCCTCGATAGCCTTACCGAAGTTTGCGTTTTCGTCGTCCATCTTGTTAATGAAGAATGCCTTGGGAACACGAGCCTTTGTTGCATAATCCCATGCAAGTTCACTTCCTACGTCAACACCGCTCTTTGCGTCCATGACGATGAGTGCTGTACCTGCAACACGAAGACCCTGAGCAACTTCACCCGAGAAATCCTGATAACCGGGGGTGTCGATTAAGTTTATCTTTACGCCCTTCCAGGTAAGGGGTGCGATAGCAGTTGATAATGAAAACTTTCTCTTTATTTCTTCTGCATCAAAGTCGCATACTGTATTTCCGTCGTCTGTCTTACCGAGACGGTCTGTTTCCTTTGCTATGTAAAGCATTGCTTCTGCAAGAGAAGTCTTACCGTTACCTCCGTGTCCGAGAAGACACACGTTTCTGATGTTTTTTGTTTCAATTAAATTGCCCATTGCCTTTAGCTCCTTTCATAGCTTTTAAGGAAGCGTAGTTTTGTTAAAAAATGGGGTACGCTCTTTCATTGGAAAATAGATTTTTGTTTTGAAAGCTTTGTCCTTGTATAATATTATATATCAATGAGTCTTTGTTTTCAATGCACAATAATGCTATATATTTATAGGATACTTTGTGCAAAACACACAAAATACATTAAACAAACAACTTCAAAATATAACACACCGAAGGTAGGACTTGACGAAAAAAAGAATGTGTGATAGAATACAGACGCACTATTTTGGAAAAGGGGAAGAAAAAATGGCAAAGACAGAAGAAAAGACGGACCTTGTCGTTGTAGAAACCGGCGAAAAAATAATTGTCGGCGAGTTTTACTCCGAACGTGTATGGAAAACCTTGCTTTTCAGCTCTCTCGGAGCAGTTGTTCTTGCAATGCTGTCGGCTCTTTTTCTCAACACAACTCTTTGTATTGTGATGTGTTCAATATCGCTTATTTTGTCTGTTGCAGGCAAGATAATAAGCATAAGAGACTCAAAGGTCAAGCTTGAAGTCACAAAACAGTGTATTTACCGTAAAACACTTCTCGGCAGACATACCTATCTTCCGCTTAATTCCATACGTGCGGTGGATATGATGTGGTTTAATTCCATATCCGTGAGAACGGCAGTGGGAAAGTTCGACTGTATCCTCATGAAAAACAGAGATGAAGTGTTTATGGCAATAAAAAAACTGCTTGATGATAAGCAGAACTCAAAATAAATGAAACAGGAGCTGTATCGGTTGATACAGCCCCTTTTTTGTTACATTAAATTTTCAAGTACGTTCGACATGTTGTACATGCCGGCACCCTTGCCCTTGATGAACTCTGCCGCCTTGAGTGCACCGTCTGCAAAAACCTCGCGGCTGAGAGCCGAATGACGAAGGGTAATGTTTTCGTTTCTGCCTGCGAAAAGCACCTCATGTTCACCTACAATCGAACCGCCTCTTACAGAGTGGATGCCGATTTCGTTTTGTGCTCTTTTCTGTCTTACCTTTGTTCTGTCATAAACATATTCCGAAGCTTCTTTTACGCTCTTTATGCCGTCGGCAATCATAAGAGCCGTGCCGCTGGGAGCATCGAGCTTCTGATTGTGGTGCTGCTCGATAATTTCAATGTCAAAGCCCTCAAGTATTTCCGCCGCCTTCTTTGAAAGCTCAATAAGAAGATTTATGCCTAGACTCATGTTTCCGCTTCTGAATACGGCAACCTTACCGCTTGTTTCATGTATGATGCCGAGTTCTTCTTCGGTGTAGCCTGTTGTGCAGAAGATTACGGGAGTGGATGTCTTTACTGCATAGTCGCACAGAACCTTTGCCGCACTGTGATGTGAAAAGTCGATAAGTGCGTCTGCCTTGACGGCAAGGTCGTTTATGTCGGATACCACGGGAAATTCGTGGGGAATACCGAGATTTATGTCAACACCGCCGACGATTGTATATCTGTCGGAGACTTTGCACATTTCCTCAAGTGCCTTTCCCATTCTGCCGTTTATACCGCTTATTATTATGTTAGTCATTTCAATTTACCGTTCCTTGATATGATTTCGGGCGGCCACACAGGACCGCCCATACATTTTTGTTTGATTTGCTAATGCTTTTGTTGAGTCATGTTTTCATTCCGAACTTGGCATTTTGCATTTTGCATTTAAAACTTGATGCCTGCTTCCTTCATAATCTGAACCATCTTGGCTCTGTTACCCTCGGACATTTCGCAAAGGGGAAGTCTTATATCTTCTCCGCAGAAACCAAGCTCTGCCATAGCCGCCTTTGCGGGAATGGGGTTTGTTTCGCAGAAGAGTGCGTTGATAAGGGGAAGATACTTGAGCTGAAGTGCTGCCGCTTCCTTTACCTTTCCTTCAAGCATAAGCTTGCACATCTCGTGTGTTTCCTTGGGCACTACGTTTGAAAGCACCGAGATAACACCCACGCCGCCAAGTGCCATGATGGGAACTATCTGGTCATCGTTACCCGAAATGATGTCGAGCCTGTCGCCGCAGAGTGCTATTGTTTCTGCGACTGCCGAGATGTTGCCGTTGGCTTCCTTTGCCGCAACAATCTTTTCGTTGTAGGACAGCTCTTTGTATGTTTCGGGCAGGATGTTGAGACCTGTTCTTGAAGGCACGTTGTAGAGAATCATGGGTTTGTCAACAACCTCTGCCACGGCTTCAAAGTGCTTGATAAGACCTCTTTGTGTTGTCTTGTTATAGTAGGGTGTAACAAGAAGAAGCATATCCGCACCCATTTCGCATGCGTGAGCCGAAAGGTCGATGGCGTATCTTGTGTCGTTGCTGCCTGTACCTGCAATAACGGGAACTCTTTTGTCAACCTTGTCAACACAGAACTTGATAAGCTCTCTGTGTTCCTTGTCGTCAAGAGTTGCGCTTTCGCCCGTTGTACCGCATACAACAAGGGCATCGATATCATTCTTTATCTGATCCTCGATTAAAGCTTCAAATGCGGCATAATCAATTTTACCGCCGTCCTTCATGGGGGTGATTAAAGCGGTAGCCGCACCCTTAAATGTGTTCTTCATAAAGTAAATCTCCCTTCGGATGAAAAAAGTTGAATGTAACGGGCTTTGCAACAAAAAACGCCGAAAATACTATCGGCGGCAAAGAATCCTCAAAAACCGCTGAAAATGGTCGCGGTGTTCTTTCATCCGATAGCACAACACATGTTTCCATGTGACAGTCGTAAGGCTGTTAACCTTACGCCCAGCTTCCGGAACTGTCGATTCCGGCACTTCGGCATTTTTCCCTTTCATCCATTACTCCCGCCGACTACGGTTCTTTTTCGTAAAGGATTACTGATGTCAAATGCTCCTCTATCTACATTATATTTTTGTTTCAAAAAAATGCTAAGGATAATATGTGAAAATGCACAATATTCCCTTGTTTGTATATTATCACTTTCAAATTAATTTGTCAATAATCTGACGTTATTTTTTTGCCAATTAGACTTATTGCACAGTTTTTTGGGTTAAATATATGAATTTTTCATAAAAATTACTCCCAACTCTATTGACAATTGCTACAAAAAAAGATAAAATAGGATAGATATATTTGCTAAATAGCAAAATGTACAAAAAAATCACCTTTTTTGGTGAAAAACGGTTCCGAAGGGATAGAGCACATGTATTGGATTGAAGCGGTTGTAACTACAACAAGCGCGGGTATTGAGCCTGTTGCGGGCAGACTTCTTATGAACGGAATAAACGGTTACGCCGTTGAGGATGCAAACGAATTCAACGAATTTCTTGAAGGAGAGGGCGTGTTCTTCGACTATGTTGAGGATGACCTTCTGAAACTCAAGGACTGCGAAACAACCGTTAAATTCTATGTGTGTGAAAATGCACAGGGACTTGAAATGCTCCTTGCCGTAAAGAAGAGCCTTGATGAGCTTCGTGCTATGGACAAGGAAGGGGCATTCGGCACCCTTACCCTTACAACCGACTCCAAAATTGAGGAGCAGGACTGGGAAAATAACTGGAAAAAGTATTTCAAGCCTTTTCCCGTAGGAAAGAATCTTTGCATAAAACCCTCATGGGAAAATCTTCCCGATGAGCTCAAGGATAAAACCGTAATCGAACTTGACCCCTCAAGCTCCTTCGGCACAGGCTCCCATACAACCACAAGACTCTGTCTTGAAATGGTTGAAAAGTATATGGCAAAGTCGGGTGACAATGTTCAGGTTCTTGACATGGGCTGCGGCAGCGGAATACTCGGCATTGCGGCATCGCTCCTGGGGGCAGAGTTTATAACGGCTGTTGATATTGATGAAAACAGCGCAAGAATTGCGGCAGAAAACTTCAAGGAAAATAAGATTGCCGACGGCAAGTATAAGGTAATGGCGGGCAATATCCTCAATGACCAAGCCTTTTACGATGTTGTTACGGCAAAGAAATATGACCTGATTGCGGCAAACATTGTTGCGGATGTTCTTATCTGGATGGCACCGGTGTTTAAAAAGGTGTTAGCCGAAGACGGATATCTTCTCGTTTCGGGCATTATCTCGGAGAGAAGCGATGAGGTTGTGGATGCCCTTAAAGAAAACGGACTTTGTGTAAAAGAGTTTGCAGAAAGCCAGGAATGGGCGGCGGTAGTATTATGCCACGCTTTTTTGTAGAAAATGAAAACATCCTCGGTGAAAAAATTGTAATCGGCGGCGAGGATGCAAAGCATATATCACTGTCACTGCGGGCAAGAGTGGGAGAAAAAATCACTGCCTGCGACGGAAAAGGCGTCGATTACGAATGTGAAATTTCGGACATCACAAAAAACGAAGTTACACTTTCGGTGCTTGAAAAGAAAAACAGCGAAACCGAACCCGATATCGAGGTGACACTGTATCAGGCACTTGTGAAATCCGATAAATTCGATTTCATTGTCCAGAAATGTACAGAGCTGGGCGTAACAAAGATTGTTCCGGTAGTCACCGACAGGTGTATATCAAAGCCGGATGATGCGTCCCTTGCGAAAAAGCTCGTAAGATGGAATAAAATCGCAAAGGAAGCGGCAATGCAAAGCGGCAGGGGACATATCCCGACAGTCGAAAATGCGGTAAGCTTTGATGAGGCTCTTGCGGGTTTAAAGAGGACGGACTGCGGTTTTCTCTGCTATGAATCAAATCCCCATACGGCGATAGATGAAATCTATAACAAATGCAAGGAAAAGGGCAGTATAAAAACATGTGCATTCCTTGTGGGACCCGAAGGCGGCATTTCCGAAAAGGAAGCCGAAAAAACGATGGGTGAGGGAATATCTCTTGCAAGTCTCGGACCGAGAATACTTCGTACCGAAACGGCACCGTTATGTGTAATGTCGGCTGTTATGCTCATGTCGGGCAATATGACTTAGTTTGCTATTTAAGAAAATACATTTTAGATTCGGAGTGTTGTAATTGTCATCATTCAAACAGAAAAAGGAAGAAAAGTACGTTCTCAAAAAATCTGATATTGATTTTTACAAAATGACGGGCGTACTTGCAATCGCAAGCGTGTTTATAATGCTTGTTCTCAAAATGCAGAGTTCATCCGGTATATCCCGTGCACCTGCCGGAAGCGATATGACCGAGAATTTCTATAAATTCTGCAGAACACCGCTCTTCTTTGTTATAGCAGGTGTTGCGGCAGTGGCGGCGGTCGTCTGGTTTGCAGTGTGCAGGGTTAAGAAGATTGACGAGTCGAAGCGGATTTTTACAAGTCTCAACTGTCTTGCGGTTGTTGCATATCTCGGATTTTTCTCGGCATGCTTCGGACTCGTACCCGACAGTAAGCTTCACGGCTTCTTTGTTTCGGCAACGGTGGTTATGGCAATACTTTATTACATATCAAAAATATTCTACGCAGATTTCATTATGTATTCTGTAATCACAGGTGTTTTCTGCGGAGCAATATATTTGTTCAAGCCCACCTTTGAGCCCTTGACTGTGGCACTCAGAATTGCATTTATCCTTATTTGTGCCGTATGCTGCGTTTACTTCCATAAGAGAATGAACAAACTCAAGATTTCAAAGAAAACAAAGGCGGCATTCATCAAGTTTCCCATATACGTACCGCTTGTTCTCGGCTCGTTGTTCCTCTTCTGGGCATACTTCCAGAACAAAGTACTGTATACCAATACGCAGAATAACGTTCTTCTTACCCTGTATAACATCGTGTTCCTCAACAGAACAAAAATGCTTGTGATCATGATGGTACAGTACATTGCTTTTGCAATAGTATATACGGTAAGACGAATCAAAGACTAATTGTTAAACAGAAAGGACGGAAATATATATATGTCTACAAGAGTTTTTCAGAGTGTAATAAATCAGCTTAAGGATACAGTTGACAGAACAATTGCGGTTTTGGATGAAACGGGTACAATAGTTGCCTGCAGCGAACTTGTGAGAATGGGTGAAAAAATGCCCGGTGCAGCCGAGCTTTTCTCGGATGACAACGAGGTTGTCACAAACGGCGGCAATACATACAGACTCATGGGCAGCTTTGCAAAGATTGACAACATCATCATGGTACAGGGTGACGATAAGGAAAGTGCCGATATCTGTGCGGTTCTTGCCGTTTCCTTTACCAATATAAAGAACCTTTACGGCGAAAAGTACGACAAATCCAGCTTTATCAAGAATATCATCCTTGATAACATTCTTCCCAGCGATATTTACATAAAGGCAAAGGAGCTTCACTTCAACGCCGAATCCTCAAGAGCAGTATTCTTTGTACGCTTTGCGGAAAAGGGTGAGGTAATTCCTTACGATATCATGCAGAACATGTTCCCCGACAAGAACAAGGACTATGTTATTTCAATCGGTGAAAACGATGTTGTTCTTGTCAAGGAGGTAAAGACGGGTATTGACCAGAAGGAGCTTGAAAAGATAGCTCATTCCATCGTCGATACAATCAGTGCCGAGTTCTTCCATTCCGTAACCATCGGTATCGGCTCTGTTTCCGAAAACATCAAGGACCTTGCAACTGCCTTCAGAGAAAGCCAGGTTGCAATTGAGGTAGGTAAGGTGTTTGATACAAAGAAGAGTGTTATCAGCTACGAAAACCTCGGTATCGGCAGACTTATCTATCAGCTTCCCACAACACTTTGTGATATGTTCCTTCACGAAGTGTTCAAGAAGGGTTCTTTAGAAAGCCTTGACCATGAAACACTTATGACAATTCAGGCGTTCTTTGAAAATAACCTTAATGTTTCCGAAACATCAAGAAAGCTCTTTGTGCACAGAAATACACTTGTGTACAGACTTGAAAAGATAAGAAAGATTACAGGTCTTGACCTTCGTGAATTTGAGCATGCAATCACATTCAAGGTAGCACTCATGGTTAAGAAGTATCTCACATCAAAGCCGGTTAAGTATTAATAAAGGTAGTTTTAGATGATAGAATTTAAGAACGTATCAAAAACATATAACAACAGAGAATATGTCCTCAAGGACGTAAACCTCAGAATTGAAGACGGAGAGTTTGTGTTTGTTGTCGGAAGATCCGGTTCGGGTAAAACTACCCTTACAAAACTTCTTCTCAGAGAAGAAAAGGTTACTGAAGGCAGAATCATTATCAACGGCTTCAGACTCGACAAAATGAGACAGGGAAAGGTGCCGTATCTCCGCCGTGAAATAGGTATGGTTTTCCAGGACTTCAGACTTTTCCCAAAGAAAAATGTGTATGAAAATGTTGCTTTTGCAATGGAAGTAATAGGTGCACCTTCAAGCTCAATCAAGAAAAGAGTACCCTTTTTCCTTGATCTTGTGGGACTCGGCGATAAGATGAAATCCTTCCCGACACAGCTTTCGGGCGGTGAACAGCAGAGAGTTGCCCTTGCACGTGCCATTGTGAATAACCCCAACATTATAATAGCCGATGAACCTACGGGTAACCTTGACCCTCAGATGAGCCGTGAAATCATGAATCTTCTCATGGCACTCAACGAAAAGCTCGGTAAGACGGTCATTGTTGTAACACACGAGCAGAGCCTTGTAAATAAGTATCAGAAGCGTGTTATTACAATAGGCGAAGGCGGTATAGAAAACGATAGAATAGGCGGTATGGCAAATGCGTAGATTCAGACTGTTTACGTTCATCAAGGAAGGCTTTAAGGGCGTATTCAGAAACGGACTCATGAGTGTTGCCTCAATACTGGTTCTTTTCTCATCGCTCTTTATGATAGGTATTTTTACCACTATCATTAAAAATGTAAATTACAATCTTGACAAGATGGAAGACTTCAATGAGCTTGTCTGCTATATGAAGCTTGATGCAACACAAGAACAGGTAGCCAAAGCGGGCGTCACCATGAAGAACTTCAATAATGTCACCGGCGTCACATTTGTATCAAAGGAAGAAGCACTTGAAGCCGAAAAGCAAAAGTACGGTGACGAATACAAGCAGATTTTTGAAATGTATGAAAAAACGGAAGCAGAAGGAGGTAAAAGCAATCCTCTGCCCGATGCATACAGAATAGAGTATAAATCCGTAAATGACCTTGCAACCCTTGAAGAAAAGCTTTCGAGAGTTGAGGGGGTTGAAACGGTAAGAAACAGCTATGCCGTTGCGCAGAATATCCAGAAGCTGAAGAATATAATAACCCTCGGCGGTACATGGCTCATGGTTCTGCTTGTTGTAATCTCGGTGTTTGTTATTGCAAATACAATCAAAATCACATACCATTCCCGTGAGCTTGAAATAGGTATCATGAGATATATCGGTGCGACAAAGACATATATCACAATGCCGTTTGTCTTTGAAAGTGTCATTATTTCGGCAGTGAGTGCAGGACTTGGATATCTTGCCCAGTGGTATGTCTACACAAGAGTTTTACGCGGACTTACCGAAAAATACGACATTATCGAAATCATTCCGTATACACAGATGCATAGACTGTTCCTTATCATTTACTTCGGTGCAGGTCTTGTTATCGGTGTGTTTGGCAGTATAATTACAATAAGAAAGTACATGAAGGTATAAAATTCGGAAGGAGAAGGCTCATATGTCAATAAGAGCACGCAAAATCATCACATTTTTGCTGATACTTACCGTGGTGAGTTTTGCAATAGTCGGACTTATGGTATATGATGCCGCAACAAAAGTAATTGCGGCACCGGACATAGACAGAAGCAAAACAATATATGAGCTTGAGAGCGACCTTAAGGATCTTGAAGCAGAAGAACAGAAACTCAGGGATCAGGTGGCGTCCGACACCGCAAACCTTTCAGTGTATACGCAGAAGCTTGCAGATCTTGAGGTTGAGATTCAGATTCTTGCCGACAGACTTGTAATTATCGAGTCGCTCGGTACACAGTGGCAGGCTCAGTCAGACAGTATACAGACTCAGATTGATGATGCCAAAATACGACAGGCAGAAGAAATAGAAGCATTTGAAGAAATGCTCAGAATGTCATACAAGTACGGCGATAATACATATTTCGACATAATTTTCGGTTCTCAGGATATGCTTGACTTCCTTTCAAGAGTGGATATGATTTCCTATCATGCTCAGGCAGAGAATAATATTCTCAACAGCCTTGCCACCACAATAACCTCTCTTGAAACATTAGAGTCACAGTATACCGCATCTCAGGAAGCACTTGCAAGCTACGGCACAGCACAGGAGCTTTTGGGAGCTGACCTTGAACTCAAGAGAAGTGAAGCCGAAACAATGAAGACGGAATATCAAAACAGTCTTGATATAAACACCCAGCTTCTTTCGGATAAGGAAACGGAACTCGATGCCATGGAGGCTGAAATCAAGAGACGTTATGAAGAGGAAAGAGCAAATAATGTAAACCAGCAGTATATCGGCGGTGCATTTGTTCATCCCTGTCCCACGAGAAGACGTATTTCTTCCGAATTTGAAGTAAGAGTAAGTCCCATAAGCGGTAAGATAGAAAGCCATAACGGTATCGATATGGCGGCAAATGCCGGCGAACCCATATATGCTGCGGCGTCGGGAACGGTTATCGACTCGAGATACTCCAGTTCCTGGGGTAACGTCGTTCAGATAGACCACGGCGGCGGTATAGTTACGCTTTATGCCCATTGTACAACAAGACTTGTAACCAAGGGTCAGGTTGTAAGTGCGGGAGAACAGATTGCAACCGTCGGAACAACGGGCTGGTCTACGGGTAACCATCTGCATTTTACCGTTTATAAGAACGGTGTGGCAGTAAATCCCAGAGAATACCTTCCTTCCAACCCTTAATTAAATAAAAAAACGGCGGCAGCAATACCGCCGTGAGTTTGTTTATTAAAGCATCCAAAATAAGTCGTAAGGAGTGCAGTTATGCATCAGAAAATAAGACAGTTTATGTTATCATTATTCGTCATAATGGCGGCATGTCTTCTTGTTTTTCAGATAACATATACCGAAACTGACAAGTTCTGGAAGAATAAAATTACCGACATGTTGTTTTCGGGGAAAACCGATGTTGAAAACAGCCTTTCCGAGGTTACTGAAATTGTAAATGACAATTATGTAGGTGAAAAAGACAGCGAAAAGGCATCCGAAAACGTCATGAACGGCTATATGGCTTCTCTTGATAAGTTCTCAATGTACATGAATGAAGAGCAGTATAACAGCTATCTTGCACTTCAGAATAACGCAAATAATGTCGGAATCGGTGTCAATGCCCTTTATGATTCTACTTTGGACGGAATATTTGTTGTAAATGTTCACAGAGGCTCACCCGCTGAGCTTTCGGGTATGGTTCCCGGCGATATAATCACCCATGTTGACGGTGTTTCGGTAAAGCAGCTTGGCTATTATTCATCAATGGCAAAAATTGCACTGGGTGACGAAAACGAACAGGTGCATCTCACCATTAAAAGAAATGATGGCAGCATCGGGCAGTGCAGTGTGTCAAGAAAAAAAGTCGAGCAGGAAAAGATAAGCGGCGAAAAACTCGGCAGCAGTATAGGTCTTATAAATATAAGCGGCTTTGCACCCGGTGATGAAGAGGTGTTCAAGGCGACAATGGAAGATCTTATCGTAGGCGGCTGTGAAAAGTTTGTTATAGACGTAAGAAACAATTCGGGCGGAAACTTCGAGGCAATATCAAGAATACTTGACTTTTTGCTTGAAGAAGGCGAGCTTTTTTCGGTAACAGAGGGAAGCAAATCGAATGCAAAGAACACTGTGCTTTCGGATACAAACTCTGTTCCGTATCCTCTTGCGGTTCTTGTAAATAAAGGGACCGTGGGCGGAGCAGAAATATTTGCCGCAGCCCTTAATGAATCCGACAGAGTAAAGCTTTTCGGCACAAACACTTACGGCAAGGCGACAACTCAGGAAATATTCCCGCTGTCATCCGGCGGTGCACTTTGCATTTCTACCAAGGTATATACAACAAAGGACGGAAAAAGCTTTGATTCAATAGGAGTTGTGCCGGATACAACGGTTGAACTTCCGATTGAGCTGAAAATGTCCTATACAACACTTACCAAGAATCAGGACACTCCTCTTCAGGAGGCAATCACATATCTGAAGAGCCAGCAGGCATTGTCAAAGGGTTAATGCGGCTTGGCAACAATATCAAAACAGGCTTTGAATATGAAAGGATATCATGAACAATAAATTTAACAAGAAATCAAACGGCAAACGGTACTCGGATAAAGGCTCAGACGGCAGAAACAGAGATTACCGCCGTTCAAAAACATATAATGACGGAAACGGTTATGAAGAGGGACTTGAAAACGGTTCGGTCCCCGGCAGAAATGCGGTAAGAGAACTGTTGAAATCGGGAAGAACGGTTGAAAAAATCTATGTCCAGAGCGGTGAACGTGAAGGCTCGATTACAGTGCTTGCGGCAGAAGCCATAGCAAGAGGCATTCCTCTTATCGAGGTGGAAAAAGCAAAGCTTGATAAGCTGTGCGGCTATGAACAGCATCAGGGTATTGTGGCAATTGCTTCGGAAAAGGAATATGTGGAAATTGAAGATGTTCTGAAAATTGCCGAAGAAAGAGGAGAAAAGCCTCTTATCGTCATTGCCGATAATGTTTCAGATCCTCACAATCTCGGTGCCATAATCAGATGTGCAGAGGGTGCAGGTGCCCATGGAATTGTTATTCCCAAACGCAGAAGTGCATGTATTACACCGGCGGTTGCCAAAGCTTCGGCAGGTGCTACAGAGCATATGGCATGTGTAAAATGCGTAAATGTTACCGAAACCATAAAGAAACTTAAGGATTACGGTCTTTGGGTGTTCGGTGCAGAGGCAGACGGTGAGGATTATACAAGAGTTGACTACACTCTGCCGTGTGCAATAGTGGTGGGCAGTGAAGAAAACGGAATTTCTGCCCTCGTCAAGAAAAATTGTGATTATATTGTTTCACTTCCCATGAGAGGAAAGGTGAACTCCCTTAATGTTTCAACCGCATCTGCAGTGCTTCTTTATGAGGCAATAAGGCAACGCGGCTTGAAATGACAAATACAAGAAGGAGGTTAATGTATGTTCAAGGAGAATGAAAAAACACAGGAAGTGCCTGAAATCAAGGGACAGACTGAAAGTACAAATGATGTGCATAGTGACCAGCAGAGCATGTTTGATGCAGATGAGGCGTTTTCCGAGTCCATGGTGGTGGAAAAGCAGGACGTTGAAATAAACCCTGACCAAAACGGGAATACTGCCGTTTTCAGCTTTGCCAAGGATAAACCCGAAGGCACCGAAATCGAACATCGGGAGCTTTCGGTGGGAGAGCTTCAGGATACCGCAAAGGATTACTATAATGCAACCCATTCTGACAGCATTGAAGATAAGATAGGCGACCTTCGTAAGCTTGCTGACGAGGTGTTTGATGACTCAAACGATGAGTCATTCAATGTTGACGAAAATGCTGTTGCCGATATTTTCTCCGAGGAAAGCGATGCTGACCGTAAAAAGAGAGAAAAAGAGGAAAAGAAGCGACTCAAGGAAGAAAAGAAGCGAAAGAAGAAGGGCGTTGTTCTTGATGATGATATTGAAATGCTCACAAGAACCTTTGCCGAAGAGCCGCTGTATGATTCATACGGCGATGAAGAGGTAAAAGAATACACTTCTGTTTCCGAAGTATTTGATGAAGAAGAGTCTTCGGAGCCCAAAGCCGAGGAAGAAAAGGATGCACCGATAAGAATTGTTGCTGCAAAGAAGAAGGAGTATAAGTCCTTTGAAGCGGTTTTCGGTGATGATGAACCCGATGAGGAATACGTTTCAAGAAATCAGGAAGCGGATATTCTCAAGGGACTCAGAAGCAAGGCAATATTCTCCATGCTTTCGGTTGTTCTCACACTTATAGTAACTGCTTTGTGTATTTATTTTGAAGCTGCATCGGGCACGAATGCACCCCATCCGGAGGTGTTTGAGCCCGGCAAGTACGGTGTAACATTCGCCCTTTCCATGCTCCAGTTTATGTTTGTCGGAATCATGTTTAACCTTGACGGCGTAAAGAGAGCATTCCGCGGTCTCAGACCTCACAGAGCTTCAGCAGAAGGCTTCTGTGCTCTTGCACTCATTATTTGCACATTGCATACAGTGCTTTCATGCGTTCTTGTTCATAACAGCACGGAACTCAGAACATACTGCTCGGTAGGTTGTGTTTCACTTGTTGTACTTTCGGTAAATAGCTTTATCAAGGCATATACAACCCTCACATCCTTCTGTATTGCAGCTTCCAAAGCTCCTAAAACATCCACCTTCAGTCTTGATATCCATTCTCAGGAGGCAAAGTGCTTTGAAAAGTACCTTGACAGCGACTCGGAGGTTATCACGGTAGGCAAGGGTGATTTCGTAAACGGCTTCTTCAAGAAGACGTATGCAGTACCTGCGGCAATGGCAGGCACCTTCAAGATATCTGTTGCAATAGTGATTGTTTCGGCAGTTGCGGCACTGATAGGCGGCATTATTGAGGGAAACGTATACGCGGCAGTGCGTATGTTTACTTCAGTCAGCCTTGCGGCAATTCCCGTAAACGCACTTCTTGCAACGGCAGTGCCGTTCCTTCTTGCATCTGTCAAAGCAAAGAATACACAGACTGCTTATATAGGTGAGGCAGCATGTGACACATATGAAAACTGCAGTATTATTTCTTTTGAGGACACAGAGGTTTTTCCGGCAAAGAGCGTCAAGGTGTCCAGCATCAGAACATACGGAAGCAATCGTATCGATAAGGTTATCCTTTATATGGCAAGAGTATTTGACAAGGTTGAAGGTCCGCTTTCCTATGTTTTTGCAAATTCCGTACAGAATCTTGAAGAACAGGAAATCGAGGCACAGATTGTTGAACACTTCTCCAACGGTATAAGTGCAAGAATAGATGGCAAGGAAATCCTTGTTGGAACTGATGAGTTTCTTCGTCTTTACGATATAGAAACTACAACCGATAATATTGACGAATCCTTTGTTCATTCACTCGGCAGTATCATGTATCTGTCGGTAGACGGTGAGCTTGCGGCAAAGTTCTACGTCAAGTACACCATGAACAGAAACTTTGAAAATATACTTCATGCTTTCTATGAAGCCGGTATCTGCGTCGGTATCAAGACACTTGATCCTTGCATTACAACCGAGTTTGTATGTGCAAACCTCCAGGGCAGCAATTATCCCGTAAGTGTTATAAAGAACCATCCTGAAATTGCCGAAATACAGGGAACAAAGGATGTTGACGGTGCAGTTATCACCCTTTCGGGCACACACAATTTCCTCAAGAACTTTATCAGACTTGACCATTTGAGAAACATCTACCGCACAAACTCAATTATCAGCCTTGTCAGTGCCATAATCGGCATGGGACTTGCGGCATTCCTGAGTCTTTCCGGTGCAACTACTGTAGGAATGGTATTTATCATTCTCTTCCAGCTTGTATGGTGCGTGCCGACGGTACTGTTTTCATTCTTTTCAAAGTAATATTTAAGAAAGACCGCCGTCTCGTGACGGCGGTCTTGTTATACATGTGTGTTTCTGTACTTTTGTATCGAAACAAGTCGGGAAAGCCCGACATCAAATGCACGGGGTGTTTCAGGTAAAATTCAGACTTTAGTTGTCGCATAAAAAACGTCTTTTATTCGTTCTTTTGTCCCGAAACAAGTCGGGGAAGCCCGACAGCAAATACACGGGGTGTTTCGGATTAAAAACTAACACTCGTGGTCGCATAAACAGCATCTATTATTCGTTCTTTTGTCCCGAAACAAAAGAACCAAAAATTCTCCGCTCAAAAGGAGAGATGACTCGACACCAATCGCATCAAAAACCATCATGTCAGCGAGTCTGCGTGACCTCTCTCCTTCGCCGCGGAGGCTTACCTCTCTCAACGCGGGCAAGTATTTACAAAAATTCAAACATTAATTATCGCGAAACTGTATCAGGATTAGTTTGGTATACTCTAATCCAATCAACCGAATATGCTTCAAATTTGCACTGACACCAAGAGAGGGGAGTTAAGCCACCACGGCGAAAGAGGGGAGGTCAGCGGAATGAGGGCGGCAGTATCATTGAAATTGGTAGAATCCAAATTTTGACTGCATCGTAGAAGTGTTTGGTTTCATTTGTCCGAGTCAAAATTTGCCTTTTAGTACTTTATTCCTCCCGAATGAGCCATCCCCTCTTTTTGAGTGGAGATTTTTTGGTACTTTTGCATCGGGGCAAAAGTACAGAATGAACACAAGAATAAACACAAGAATGAACACAAGAATGAACACAAAAAAGTCAGCAAGTAAAAAACTCGCTGACTTTTAATTATGCGTGTTAAAAAACCGTTGTTATTACGGGATTATACGTTAAAGAGTAATTCGCTGTATGTGGGAACAGGCCAGATGGTCTTGGGAATGTGGGGCTCAATTTCGTCGATAATGGCTCTCATTTCCTGCATAACCTCGAAAATGTCCTTTCTGAAATACTGTGCCTTTCCAAGCTCGTCAAGCTCGGCGGGGACATTTTTCACATTGTGCTCCAGCACCTTGCCCGCCTCAAAAAGCGTCTTGTTGAGATTTGAAATCTTTGTAAGAAGCTCTGTTTCGGGTGTGGCGTCGATAAAGTCGCCGACAGCCTTCTTTGCCGAAATGTCCTTGGCAAGGTGGGAAGAATACTCACATATTGCAGGAACAATCTGCTTTTTCATCATATCAACAAAGGTGCGTGCCTCAATGTTAATGGTCTTTGAGTAGGTTTCAAGCAGAATTTCAAGACGGGAATGCATTTCAGCCTCGCAGAATACCTTGTGGCTTGTGAAAAGCTTTACGTTTTCGCTGCCAACAAAGTGGGGAAGTGCCTCAACCGTAGTTGCATAGTTGTGAAGACCGCGTCTCTGAGCCTCAGCCTTCCATTCGTCGCTGTAGCAGTTGCCGTTGTATATAATTCTCTTGTGCTCTTTGATTACCCTTCTTAAAAGCTCGTCAAGTGCTTTGCCAAAATCCTTTGCCGCTTCAAGCTCGTCTGCAAACTGCCCTAGTTCTTCTGCAACAATGGTGTTAAGAACCACGTTGGGGTCGGCAATTGACTGGGATGAACCGAGCATTCTGAACTCGAATTTGTTACCCGTAAAGGCAAAGGGACTTGTTCTGTTTCTGTCGGTTGTGTCCTTTGTGAAGGTGGGAAGTACGTGTACGCCCGTTTCCATTCTCTGCTTTTCAACGCCGAGATAGTTTTCGCCGTTTTCGATTGATGAAAGAATAGCTTCAAGCTCGTCGCCTATGAACATTGAAACAATGGCAGGCGGTGCTTCACCTGCACCCAGTCTGTGGTCGTTGCCGGCGGAGGCTACCGAAATACGAAGCAGGTCCTGATATTCGTCAACTGCCTTGATAACAGCCACAAGGAAGAGTAAGAACTGTGCGTTTTCATGGGGTGTTTTTCCGGGATTTAACAGGTTTTCACCCTTGTCTGTACCGAGTGACCAGTTGTTGTGCTTACCGCTGCCGTTGACACCTGCAAAGGGCTTTTCATGGAGAAGTGCCACAAGACCGTGCTTGTCGGCAACCTTTCTCATAATTTCCATAATGAGCTGGTTGTGGTCGGTGGCGATATTGGCACTTGTGAATATGGGTGCAAGCTCGTGCTGGGCAGGAGCCGCTTCGTTGTGCTTTGTTTTGGAAAGAACACCCA
The DNA here is from genome assembly GCA_015064895.1 of Oscillospiraceae bacterium. GTDB lineage: Bacteria > Bacillota > Clostridia > Oscillospirales > CAG-382 > UMGS1387. The sequence continues at coordinate 29,712 of SVRI01000019.1, forward strand.
GCTTCCACAATTCTTCATCAAGTTCCTTCATGAAAGCGGCAATTCTGGGCTTTATTGTGCCGAAGTAATGGTCATCCATTTCCTGACCCTTGGGGGGATTTGCACCGAAAAGGGTTCTTCCGCAGAAAATAAGGTCTTCTCTCTTTGAGAAGGTTTCTTTGTCAACTATAAAGTATTCCTGTTCGGCACCGGCAGAGGGGGTAACTCTCTTTGCGGTTGTGTTGCCGAAAAGACGAAGGATTCTCAGAGCCTGTTCGTTTACTACCTCCATTGAATGCAGAAGGGGGGTCTTTTTGTCAAGAGCTTCGCCGCCGTAGGAACAGAAAACGGTAGGTATGTACAGTGAGCCATCCTTTACAAAGGCATAGCTTGTGGGGTCCCATGCCGTATAGCCTCTTGCTTCAAATGTGGCACGAAGACCGCCTGACGGAAAGCTCGAAGCGTCGGTTTCGCCCTTGATAAGCTCTTTACCCGAAAAATCCATAATTACATGGCAGGATGAGGTGGGAGAAATAAAGCTGTCATGCTTTTCGGCAGTAACGCCTGTAAGGGGCTGGAACCAGTGTGTAAAGTGAGTTGCACCGTGTTCAACCGCCCAGTCCTTCATGGCACCTGCAACGACATTGGCAACACTTTTGTCAAGGTCTGCGCCGTCTTCTATTGTCTTGCAAAGGGTGTTATATACGTCTTTGGGTAATTTGTCACGCATCACATCGTCATTAAAAACATTGGACGCGAATATTTCGGGTACTGATATCATGTTTTTGTCCCTTCTTGAATCTTAAAATATCTATACAGTATATATTTTACACTCAAAATATGGAAAAGTCAAGTTACATAAGTGTAACAAAATGCGTATGTTTTTTGCACTTTTTTGGAGAGGTTTCGACTCTGCGGAGGTCGGGGAAGCCCGACGGCAAATACACGGGGTATTTCGGATTAAAAACAAACACTCGTGGTCGCATAAACAACGTCTTTTATTCGTTCTTTTGTCCCGAAACAAGTCGGGGAAGCCCGACAGCAAATACACGGGGTATTTCGGATTAAAAACAAACACTCGTGGTCGCATAAAAAACGTCTTTTATTTGTTCTTTTGTCCCGAAACAAAAGAACCAAAAATTCTCCGCTCAAAAGGAGAGATGACTCGACACCAATCTCATCAAAAACCATAATGTCAGCGAGTCTGCGTGACCTCTCTCCTTTGCCGCGGCGGCTTACCTCTCACAACGCGGGTAATTGTTTACAGGATTCAAACATTAATTATCGCGAAACTGTATCAGGATTAGTTTGGTATACTCTAATCCAACCAACCGAATATGCTTCAAATTTGCACTGACACCAAGAGAGGGGAGTTAAGCCACCACGGCGAAAGAGGGGAGGTCAGCGGAATGAGGGCGGCAGTATCATTGAAGTTTGTAGATGCCCAAATTTTGACGGCTTCGTAGAAGTAGCCTGTTTCAATTGTTTGAGTCAAAATTTGCCTTTTAGTACTTTATTCCTCCCGAATGAGCCATCCCCTCTTTTTGAGTGGGCGTTTTTGGTACTTTTGTCGATACAAAAGTACGTAAGAACCTACCCCAAAAGTACGAAAAAACCTGCCCCAAAAGTACGAAAGAAACGTCACCTCACAGCATTTTTTCAAAATCTATTGACAACGGTGGCTTTTAGAGTTATAATTTAAACACTAAAAAAAGCAATGACGGAAAAAATACGGATGTATTTACTTCAAAGAGAATCGCACGTTTGCTGTGAGTGCGTAAGTGAATGACCGTTTTCCATTCCCGAGCATTCCGTGATGAACGGAACGTAGTCCTGCGTTAAAGGCAAGAGTTAAACACAAGGTGGTACCGTGTTTTTGCACCCTTGATTTCTTTATGGAATCACGGGCTTTTTTTGTTTTCAATAAAACATTACAATATAAAGGAGAAAATCAAAATGTTAGACCTCAGATTTGTAAGAGAAAACCCCGAAATCGTAAAGCAGAATATCAGAAATAAGTTTCAGGACTCAAAGCTTCCCCTCGTTGACGAAGTAATCGAGCTTGATGTCAAGGACAGAGCCTTAAAGCAGGAAGCAGAAGCAATCCGTGCCGACAGAAATAAGTACTCAAAGCAGATAGGTATGCTCATGGGTCAGGGCAAAAAGGAAGAAGCCGAAGAAATGAAGAAGCTGGTTTCCGCACAGGCTGATAAAATGGCGGCATTAGAGGCGGAAGAAGCAGAAGTAGCAGAACGCATCAAGGTAATTATGATGACAATACCCAACATCATCGACCCCAGTGTTCCGATAGGTAAGGACGACAGCGAAAACGTAGAAATTCAGAGATACGGCGAACCCGTAACCCCCGACTTTGAAATTCCTTACCATACAGATATCTTCGAAACCTTCGACGGTATCGACCTTGACTCGGCAAGAAAGGTTGCAGGCAACGGCTTCTACTACCTCATGGGCGACGTTGCAAGAATCCACTCGGCAGTTATCTCCTATGCAAGAGATTTTATGATTAACCGCGGATTTACCTACTGCGTACCTCCTTTCATGATCAGAAGCGAAGTAGTTACAGGTGTTATGTCCTTTGCCGAAATGGATGCCATGATGTACAAGATTGAAGGCGAAGACCTTTATCTAATCGGTACAAGCGAACACTCCATGATCGGTAAGTTTATCGACACAATCATCCCCGAAGAAAAGCTTCCTTATAATCTCACAAGCTATTCTCCCTGCTTCAGAAAGGAAAAGGGTGCTCACGGTATTGAAGAAAGAGGCGTATACCGAATCCACCAGTTTGAAAAGCAGGAAATGATTGTTGTATGTAAGCCCGAAGACAGCATGATGTGGTACGACAAGCTCTGGCAGAACACAGTTGACCTCTTCCGCAGCCTTGACATTCCCGTAAGAACCCTCGAATGCTGCTCAGGTGACCTTGCTGACCTCAAGGTAAAGAGCGTTGACGTTGAAGCATGGAGCCCCAGACAGCAGAAGTACTTTGAAGTAGGTTCTTGCTCCAACCTTGGTGATGCACAGGCAAGAAGACTTAAGATAAGAGTTGCCGGCAAGGACGGTAAGTACTTTGCTCACACACTCAACAACACCGTTGTTGCTCCTCCCAGAATGCTCATTGCTTTCTTTGAAAACAACCTCCAGGCAGACGGCTCTGTTCGTATTCCCGAGGCTCTCAGACCTTACATGGGCGGTATTGAAAAGATAGTGCCTAAGAAATAAGCGGGGAGCCCCCGCAGGCAATTCACGGGTAATCCCTGTGAATAACAAACCATTGGTGTCGCATAAATAACCGTTTGCGACCATCAAACACCGACGGTCGCAAACATCCATGAAAGACTTGAATCCAACCAAAGGCTCCCTTGTGCAAAGGGAGCTGTCACCGAATGGTGACTGAGGGATTGTAAACATAAAAGAACTAATATGACAATAAGACAAATACAAGACGAAATACTAAGACTCAAAAAAGAAAAAGACGTGTGCATACTTGCCCACAGCTACGAGACACCCGACATCTGCGAAATCGCAGACTTTGTGGGGGACAGCTATGCCCTCAGTGTAAAGGCACAGGGGGTTGAAAATAAAACTCTCCTTATGTGCGGAGTGCGTTTCATGGCGGAGACGGCAAAGATACTGTCACCCCAAAAGAGGGTTTTCCTTTCCCATAAAGACGCGGGCTGTCCCATGGCAGAGCAGTTCACAAAGGACTATATCCTTGCACACAAAAAGCGTTTTCCCGACCATAAGGTTGTGGCATATGTCAACACAACGGCAGAGCTTAAAACGGTGTGCGATGTGTGTGTAACAAGCTCGTCGGCACTAAAAATCGTAAAGAATATGGATGCGGATAAGATTCTCTTTATACCCGATATCAACCTCGGCTCGTATATTGCAGAAAAATGTCCCGAAAAGGACGTGCAGCTGCTTCGCGGCGGCTGTCCAATTCACGGAAGCATCAAAGAAGAAGAGGTGCTTAAGGCTAAGGAAGAACACCCCGACGCACTTTTCCTTGTTCATCCCGAATGTACCCCCGATGTCACAAAGCATGCCGACATGGTAGGTTCGACAAAGGACATCATGGACTATGCCCGTGAAAGCTCGGCAAAAGAGTTTATCATCGGCACAGAAAACAGCATTGCCGAGCATTTGTCACTTGAAATGCCCGATAAGAAGTTCTATACACTTTCAAAAAATTTCATCTGTCCCGATATGAAATTGACAACACTTTCATGTGTTCTGGAGTTTCTTAAAACGGGCAATGGAGAGGAAATCCTGCTGGATGAGGTGACTTTGAAAGAGGCAAAGCGTTGTATTGATGCGATGCTTGAATTGGGAAAATAAAAAAACATAAAAAAACTCTTGACAAACCGAGACTCCTATGCTATACTACTATAGCCGCATGATAGGGGTCTCTAATTTTATGCCCATTTTTACGGGTGTAAAAACCTCTTATATCAGCGAGTTCTATATGAAAGAGAGGTGCTTTTCGTGTACGCAATCATTACTACAGGCGGAAAGCAGTATAAGGTTCAGGAAGGCGACATCATCTTCGTTGAAAAGCTCGGCGTAGAAGAAAATGAAAAGGTTTCTTTCGACGTTCTTGCAGCTTCCACAGAAGACGGTATCAAGACAGGCGATACAGGTGTTACTGTTGAAGGTACTGTTCTCAGAAACGCAAAGGCTAAGAAGGTTGTTGTGTTCAAGTACAAGTCCAAGAAGGGCGAAAAGAAGAAGCAGGGCCACAGACAGCCTTATTCTAAGGTACAGATCACAAAGATCGGTTAATTAAAATGACAAGAGTAACATTTACAAAAGGTGAAAATCTTCCATATGAGAGAATTCAGACGGAAGGACATTCGGGTTACGGAGAAGAAGGTACGGATATAATCTGTGCGGCAATTTCTTCTGCAACCGAACTTGTGGTAAATATACTCGAAAAGTTTTCCATCGACCTCGATATTGAAGTTGATGAGGAAGCACCAAGCGTTCTTGTGCTTATCCTTGACGGCGACAATAACCGTGGGAAAAAGGAACAGCTAAGGAACATTGTAGAAGGATACAAAAGCTACATTTCAGATTTAGCCGAAGCGTATCCCGAATTTATTGAAATTTCAACGGAGGTATAAAGCAATGTTAAGATTAAACATTCAGTTTTTTGCTCATAAAAAGGGTGTTGGTTCTACAAAGAACGGTAGAGACTCTGAATCCAAGAGACTCGGCGTAAAGAGAGCTGACGGTCAGCCCGTTCTCGCTGGTAACATTCTCGTTAGACAGCGCGGAACACATATCCATCCCGGCGTAAACGTAGGCATCGGTTCCGACGATACACTTTTCGCACTCGTTAGCGGCAAGGTTAAGTTTGAACATATGGCAGGCGGCAAGAAGCGCGTAAGCGTTTACGAAGCATAACGCTGCAGAATATGATTTATGAGGACTGTCCCGTGTATCGACGACAGTCCTTACTTCTTCTTTTTCGGAAAAGAAGAAGTAAGCAAGAAGAAAAGAATTCGAGACCGCATTTCAGGGCAATTTCTATATTTGATGCCCGAATGTTATCCCATTTGACCGCCATAAACGAAAGCGGTCAAACTCAACAAGTTTTGCACTGTGCCAAATGTGAGAGGTAAGCCTCCGCGGGTCGGGAAAGCCCGACAGCAGTATTTGTCATTTTGACGGTTTTCGGTATGCCGTCAAAATGACGGTTTGTCAGCGGCAACTTGCCGCCCATCTCTCCTTTTGAGCGGGACCTTTTGGTTACTTTTCGGTCACGAAAACGTAACGGAAAACGCGGCTCGCAAGCCGCGGAACTCCCTTTCTGTTGCTTTTTTTGCGGACAAAAGTACGTATAACCGCAGCGTGCAAGCTGTAAAATACTTAACCCCCAAAAAACGGAGGTGCATTGTTATGTTCATAGATAAAGTAAAAATCTATATAAAAGCAGGAAACGGCGGTAACGGCTGTGTTTCCTTCAGACGAGAAAAATACGTTTCCCACGGCGGTCCCGACGGCGGCGACGGCGGTAAGGGCGGAGACGTAATATTTGTTGCAGACGAGGGCAAGAATACCCTTCTTGACTTCAAGTACCGCAGGAAATTCGTAGCACCCAACGGCGGTGACGGTATGGCAAAGAAGTTCCACGGTGCAACAGCCGAAAACATCGAAATTCCCGTTCCTCCGGGAACTATTATAAAGGATGCGGCATCAGGCAGAGTTATTAAGGATATGTCGGATGCAGATGTTGCCGAAACGGGTCGTTTTACCATCCTTAAGGGCGGTAAGGGCGGCTTTGGCAATACACACTTTGCAAATCCCGTAAGACAGGCTCCAAACTTTGCCAAGGCAGGTATCAAGGGCAAAGAGCTTGAAGTTGAGCTTGAACTTAAGATGCTTGCAGACGCAGGTCTTGTGGGTATGCCCAGTGCAGGTAAGAGCACCATTGTTTCAATGGTAAGTGCCGCAAAGCCCAAGATTGCCGAGTATCACTTCACAACACTTTCACCCGTTCTCGGCGTTGTTGATGCCAAGGCAGGCTCGTACGTTCTTGCGGATATTCCCGGTCTTATTGAGGGTGCAAGTGACGGCGAAGGTCTCGGTCATCAGTTCCTCAGGCACGTTGAAAGGTGCAGACTTCTTGTCAACGTAGTCGATGCATCGGGCTATGAGGGCAGAGACCCTGTTGAGGATATCAAGGTTATAAATGAAGAGCTTGAAAAGTACAGTCCCGAGCTTGCGAGCCGCCCGAGAATCATTGCGGCGAACAAGATTGATATGATGCCCGAGGAAAACAAGGCGGCACTTGAAAAGTTTGCAAATGAGACAAATACACCCATAATCTTCATGTGTGCGGGAATAGGCGAGGGCACAGACGAGCTTAAGGAGCTTATCGGCAAGATGCTTGTTGACCTGCCTCCTCTTAAGATTTACGAAGCCGACTACACCATTGCAGACGAGCTTCTCAATGAAGAGGTGTCGGAGGAAATCACCGTCAGAAACGAAAACGGTGTATACTTTGTCGAAGCACCCAGAATTATCAAGGTTATTGAGTCTATTAACTTTAATGACTACGAATCATCCACATATTTCCAGAAGGTACTCAGAAATTCGGGTATCATCGAGGCTCTTGAAGCAAAGGGCATAAAAGACGGAGATACGGTTAATATCTATGATGTAGAATTTGATTATTATAAATAGGATTCAAATTAAAGGAATAAAAAAAGAAGTCAGAAAGCAAATTGTTTTCTGGCTTTTTATGTATAAAGGGTGTTCCGCACGTTGCGACGTGCGTTTTCCGTTCATTTTCACTCGGGAAAATGAACCAAAACCGACCGCTCAAAAGGAGAGATGACTCGGCGGCGAGTCGCCGCTGACAATTTCGCGGGTAATGCTCGTAAAAAACAACACCTTTGGTGTCGCACAACAAACACCGTTTGCATTGCATAAACGCAACAATGCAAACTCAATCTATTATTCGTTCTTTTGTCCCGAAACAAAAGAACCAAAAATTCTCCACTCAAAAAGAGGAGATGGCTCGACACCAACAACAGCAAAAACCACAATCTCGGCGAGTCTGCGCTAACCTCTCCTCTTTTGCCGTGGAGGCTTAACTCCTCACACTATTTGTGCGACACCAATAATTGGTGGATAAATGAAATTTCCCGTGTATTTGCTGTCGGGCTTTCCCGACCCGCGGCGGCTTACCTCTCACAACGCGGGTAAGTGTTTACGGGATTCAAGCCTTAATTATCGCGAAACTGTATCAGGATTAGTTTGGTATACTCTAATCCAACCAACCGAATATGCTTCAAATTAGCACAAATATAAATGAGGGGAGTTAAGCCACCACGGCGAAAGAGGGGAAGTCAGCGGAATGAGGGTGGTAGTATAGTTTAAGTTTGAAGATGTCCAAATTTTGACGGCTTCGTAGAAGTGTTTGGCTTCATTTGTCCTAGTCAAAATTTGCCTTTTTGCACTTAGCTATTCCCGAATGAGCCATCCCCTCTTTTTGAGTGGGCGTTTTTGGTACTTTTGTCGATACAAAAGTACGGAAAAGAATAATAAAGATATAAAAAGTCAGCAAGCAAAAAACTCGCTGACTTTAATTTATTCCCTGTGTAAAGACTTCTTAAACCGTCTTTTTTTGCTTAATCAATAACCTCAATAACCATATCGCCTGAAATTTCATTATTTCCAAGCCAGATGTATTCGCTGCTTGATACCTTGTCAAAGAGTTTTTCTCTCTTTACGCCGTTAACAAAGTATTCTCTCTTGCCGGAGCCCTTGTCGGTGTACTTGAAGGTAATGTTGCTGTTCTTTAAAACAATCTTCATTGTAACTTCATCGGAGGGCATATAGTTGGGAGGAGCAACTTTTAGTCCTTCGGGATAAGCAAGGAAGCCCATTGCGTGCTCAATAATACATCTCATAAGCACCGCACCGCTGCCTGTGTACCAGTCGCCTGCCGACTGACCGTCAAGCTTGTAGTCCTCGTTGTAGTAGTAGCAGTTGGGCATAACGAAGGGTGACTTGAATACAGTCTTGTGAGTGATGGGAAGAGTCTTGAAAATCTGTTCCCATGCTCTTTCGCCTTCGCCAATGATAAAGAGTGCCATGATGGCAAACATTGTGCCGTGGATGTATGTAGCACCATTTTCGTGAGTACCGGGTGTGAGGTTTGTGATTCTGCCGACACCTTCCATACCCTTGGGGAAGTGCTTGTCAAATGTCTTAAAGCCGTACTTTGAATCGAGCTTGTCATAAGCATAGAGAATATCCTTCTTGAAGGAAAGGTCTCTGTCAATCATGTGGCAGATACACCAGAAGGAGAATGCATTTGCACCGAAGCGCATCTGACCGTCAGTGTCGCAGAGAGAACCGACGTTGTATGCACCCTTGTCGCCCCAGCCGTGGAGAATGTGGCGTCTTTCACCATCAAGCTGATATGCATGCTTTTCAAGGCTTTCAGCGATGTTTATGCGTCTTTCGGCATAAGCCTTTGCCTTGTCGTCATACTTCTTAACGGCGATGAGGATTTCAACCATTTCGTCAAGGAGTTTATAAAGCTGAAGTGTCGCCATTGTGCTGACACCTGTACCGAATTCGCTCGAGCCGTCAAGACTTGCACCAAGACCGTTAACAGAGTCATTCCAGTCACCGTAGAGAATCTTAAGACAGCCTGTTCTGTCATCAATGTTGGAAACGAGATAGTCTGTGATGCGGACAAGGTGGTCAAGAACAGAATCCCTGATGTCACTCTTCTTGTAAAGGCCCTTCTTTTCGTCGATGATGGTGTAGTAGGAACACATTTCGTCGAGGATTGTGTAGTCGCCTGTAAGGGAAATGTACTTGTGAAGCGTTTCAATTACCCATAACCCTTGGTCGATAAACTGACGAATGTCAAACTTTGGGATGATGTCGTCTGTCGGAGGAACAGAGAACTGTCTCGGGCTTCTGCCTGTGTCCATAATAAAGTTGAGAGCCTTGACAATCTTTTCTCTTACCTTCTTTGTGTTCCAAAGACTTGTGGATGTAAGCTGCTGGAATACGTCACGAACACCTAAAAGCTCGCCTACATAGTTTTTGCCGAGGGCACAGAAGGAAACCTGCTTCTGTATGTTCTTTACAAATCTGTTGAACACCTTGTTGTTAAGGTCAATACCCTTTAATTTTCCGAATTCGAGTGTGAGATTACAGAGAAGCTCGTCTTCTGCCTTTTCCTGAGCCATGAGGTCTTCGTCAATAACCGAAAGGTCGGGCACCATGCCCACAAGTGCGTCAGCCGATGCTTCGTCGTGAACGGCTGAAACAAGATAGTCGCAGAGTGCTTCCTGTCCTGATGCCAGCTTTAGTGTAATAATGTCGCATGCCGCAGGAAGACTTACGGTATTTACGGATTCGGAAACGTGTTCAAATTCTCCGCTTCTTAAACAAAGGGAATTGAAAAGACAGTGACCGGAAGCACCGAAAAAGTCAGCCTTTGATGCTGTGGACTGTACGGAGTAGTCATTCGCAAAAACAGCCTTGTTTACTACAGCACAGTTTGTCTGATGGGTTACGTCTGTACCTTCGGGGCTGGGGATTCTGACAATCTTGAAAGAGCCGTTTTCCTTAATAAAGCCGTGTCTGTTCCAAAAGCACCAGCTGTCCTCGTTGTTTGAGTATCTTACAAGGGGATCAATGTAGCTTGTGAGCTTTACTTCAATGTCTTTATCTGTCTTGTTGATTGCGGATACAAGGAAATTTATCTTCTTTTCGCTTGTGATGTTTACACGAACAGAGAAGATGCATTCGTCGGTTTCTGCAATGTAATATGCACATCTTTTTGTGTATACAAGATATCTTTCAATCTTTATAGGCTCATAGAGCTGTTTTGTTGCACCTGTGATTGAAACAGGTACCCATTCACCGTCTTTTTTGATGCCGCCCCAAAATTCAACCGAGGGTTCTTCCTGCTGGGAAGCTGTACGGAAGATTACAAAGTTGCTTTCATTTGCACAAACGTGACCTGTGGAATGTACCCAGAGGTTGAGACCGTCCATTTCATAAGGGTATCTTGACTCACCGCCGTGTCTTTCGAGACAGAGGATGTCTGTGTCATTGAGGTAGAAAACGTTGTCGGGGAGGGTATACTCCTCGGGATTTTTTGTGCTCAAAGCTTTGATGTCTTCAAGCAACGAATAAATCTTTTCCTTCATAATGCTCTCCTTTTCATGTGAGAATATTGGTTTACACTTAATTTTACCATTATTTTGTGAATAATAAAATACTGAATTTTTGGATTATTGATAAAAAATAAAAACTGATAAAAACATTTTTTGCTTTTCCCTTGCATTGCTGAGTAAAAGGTGATAAAATACATATAAATAACAAAGTATCAGCGGAGGGACACAAAATGCTCGAAACAAAGCTTACAATCTCGGGTTTCTGCGATGAAATCCATGACTTTAATAAAATCCAGTTTGATGTACTCAAGGAACTCGGTATCAACCACTACGATTTCAGACTCATCAATGCCAAGAATCCCCTTGACTTCTCGGACGAGACAATCGACGCCGTTCTTGATATGGGCAAGGAATACGGTATGACAGTAACAAGTATCGGCTCATTTATCGGCAAAATCAAGACCGACGGAAATTTCGACAATCATTTCGAGCAGTTCAAGAGAATCGTTGAAATTGCCAAGAAGGCAGGCGCAAAGTACATAAGAATTTTCTCCTTCTATCTCCCCGAAAACGAGGACTTCGATTCCTATGAAGATTTTGTAGTTGAAAAGCTCACTTCCTACGTTAAGTACGCAGAGGAGCATGACGTTATTCTTCTTCACGAAAACGAAAAGGGCATTTACGGCAATGTGGCAAGCCGTTGCAAGAGACTCTTTGAAAGAATCGTATCCCCCAACTTCAGATGTGCATTTGACTTTTCAAACTTTGTTGAGTGCGGACAGGATTGCCTTGAAGCCTACGAAATGTTAAAGCCCTATATCGAGCAGATTCATATCAAGGACAATAAGGGCGGTCACACCGTTGTTCCTGCAGGCCACGGCGACGGCAAGATTCCCGAAATCATTTCCGATATTTATAAGTACGGATATCGCGGTGTTGTAAGCATGGAACCCCATCTCTATGCCCAGTATCAGATTCCCGAAGATGCAGAGGATTGGGTAACAGGGCTCGACACAGGCAAAAAGAGAAGCTACGCATATGCTGTTCAGGCGATAAAGAAGATTCTTGACAGCATAGAGGAATAGGATTTCAGAGGGTTAAAAATGAATAGAATTGAAGTCAGTAAGTTTTTGCTTGCTGACTTTTTTGTGTATTTCTGTACTTTTGCCCCGATGCAAAAGTACCAAAAAATCTCCACTCAAAAAGAGGGGATGGCTCATTCGGGAGAAACAAAGTGCTAAAAGGCAAATTTTGACTCGGACAAATGAAGCAAAACACTTCTACGAAGCCGTCAAAATTTGGATTCTACCAATTTCAATGATACTACCGCCCTCATTCCGCTGACCTCCCCTCTTTCGCCGTGGCGGCTTAACTCCCCTCTCTTGGTGTTGGTGCAAATTTGAATTAAATTCGGTTGGTTGGATTAAATGTGGTTAAACAGAGTTTACCAAACTAAGCCTGATACAGTTTCGCGAAAATGAAAACATGAAATTCAGCAAATACTTACCCGCGTTGAGAGAGGTAAGCCGCCGCGGCAAAGGAGAGAGGTCACGCAGACTCGCTGACATGATGGTTTTTGATGCGATTGGTGTCGAGTCATCTCTCCTTTTGAGCGGAGATTTTTTGGTACTTTTGCATCGGGGCAAAAGTACGAAAGAAACGACTCCCCAATTAATAAAGATTATGAGCTTTCCAAAACCCTGCATAGGATTCGTACCCAACATATTCGGCAACCTCGGAAAGAGTCATGTCCGATGAGGCTAAAAGCCGATTTGCAACATTTACCCTTATTTTCCTCACCTCGTCCTTGAAGCTGCCTCCGGTATGCTCCCTTACAAGCCTTTCGGTCTGTCTTTCGGACAGATGAAGCTCTTTTGCAAGGTCAGAGAGCTTTATTTTTTTGTTGTAGTTTGTGGAAATGAACTCCTGAATTATAAATCCGTAGTCGGAGACGGGTTCGGCAATGCTCTTGCTTTCGGGACAGAGATAACTGCAAAACAGCGATACGTATGCCGATACCTTTGCATAGTCTCCCGTTTTTTTGAGACTTTCAATTTCAGAGAACAGATTTGAAATAACGCCGTTTCCGATGTCGGCTGTTCTTAGCTCCCGTACATCAAAATCCACCTGAAAAGCGTTGTGAAATACACCCGTATCCTTTTGGATACAGCAGTGAAATTCACCCTGAGGAATTATCATAATATGTCCGCTTTGGAGATTTATTTTGTTTTCACTTACGAGAAATGTGGCGTTTCCGCCGGTTATAAAATGAATCTCGGAGAAATTGTGCTTGTGAAGATTTGACGCCGTTTCCTTTGAGGATGAGAGAAAACCGTTCATAAAAAAGGCACGGTGCTTTTCGTTTGCAATGGAAAAACTCAGTTCGTTGTACATTTTACATTTCCTGACCCGACATTTATTTTTTGCGATTGTCGCTAATGCCTATTTACAATAGACTTTTCTTTGACTATAATAGAATTATAGACGAAAAATAAAAGTAAGTCAAGGTGATGGACATGAAAATCAAGCTTTTAGGACAAGTTAAGACGGTAATGTCAAACCCCGATTCCAAGCATAACTACTTCGGCTGGCCTACCGTGTGCCGTCTTCAGAACGGTAAAATCGCAGTTGTGGCATCGGGATTCAGACTTGGTCATGTGTGTCCGTTTGGGAAAACCGTAATTTCCTACAGCGAGGATGAGGGCGAGACCTTTACTTATCCCTGTCCCGTAATTGATACACCGCTCGATGACAGAGACGGCGGAATACTTGCCTACGGTAAGTCGAATGTCATTGTCACATCCTTTACCAACACACGAAAATTCCAGAGGGAATCCACCGATAACCCATATGTTCACGCCTATCTCGATACCGTGACGGATGAGGAGGAAGAAAAGTACCTCGGTGCAAGCTATAGAATCAGCACCGATTGCGGAGTGACCTTCGGT
>SVRI01000003.1 GCA_015064895.1 Oscillospiraceae bacterium
ACAGCGTAACGAGTATAGGCGATTATGCGTTCAGTAATTGCTACAGCCTTACAAGTATAGAAATCCCCGACAGCGTAACGAGTATAGGTGATTCTGCGTTCTCTGTTTGCAACAGCCTTACAAGTATAGAAATCCCCGACAGCGTAACGAGCATAGGTGATTCTGCGTTCTCTGCTTGCAACAGCCTTACAAGTATAGAAATCCCCGACAGCGTAACGAGTATAGGTGATTATGCGTTCAATGATTGCGACAGCCTTGAAACAGTTTACTACAGCGGTACTGAAGAAGAATGGAACGAGATTGATGTTGGTGAAGAAAATGACTCATTACTTGAAGCAGAAATTATCTTCAACTATGTTTCCGAAGACGTTGTTTACGAAATTGAGGAAAACGAGACTCAAGAGAAAATTAACGAAAACGATGTGAAAGACCCCGAAAATTCGGAAAAGTCTGAAGAATCCAAAAAACCTAAAAAGAACAAAGATTCACAAGCAAACGCCGCCTCGGAAGCAACCTCGGATGGCGAAAACAACGTTATAATTGTAGTTGCCGTATGCATTGCGGTTGTGTTCCTGATTATCGGAGCTGCGGTTGTCACGGTGGTTTTGGTAAATAAAAAGAAGAAAAATAAATAACAGTAATCTAGTAAATAAACAGATTTGAATAAAAAAACACGGGCGGAATTACTCCGCCCTTTTTGTTTTGTCATGTCTTCTCGAAGCCAAAGGATCTTATCTGTATAGGGAAAAAGTACATTATGTCAGTAACGCAAGGCTGAAATTACTTCTTCATTCCGCATTTTGCATTTTGCATTTAACTCCTAACTCCTAACTCCTAACTTCTAACTCTTAATGGCATCCGCAGCCGCAATTACCTGTGTGCGTCGTCGTTGTCGTAGTACCAAGAACATTTGCCATGGGTGTCACCACATCCTTGCAGCCTTCACCGCCTGCAATGCCCGAGGAAAGAGCACCGGCAGAGGCAGGGTAGAAGTCGCAGGTGGGGAATGCCATGCTCTTGAAGATTTCGCAAGGATCGGAAGCGGTGTCGGAAAGAACATTGCTTTCACGGTTGGGAATGCAGTATTCGGCGGAGTTGATGAGAAGCGAAACGGGTCTTTCAATCTTTATGAGCGAGAAAAGACCGAGGGTTACATAGAGACATTTTGCGCCCATATCCTGGGGCATGGGAGTACAACCGCAGCACTGGCAAAGGTTTTCGGGTATCTGTTCAATGGGACAGCAGCAGGTACCGCAGTGCCAGTTTCTGTCGGCAAGCTTGACGGACAGAACAATGGGAGAAGCCACTTCAAGCTGAACCTTGGGTGTGTTTGCCATGTTTTGGGTAAAGGCATCGGCAGGAAGTGCGGCACAGATGTCGTTGTGTACCGTGTCAGAGGTGAAAACGCTGACGTTGCCGTCACCGCCGAACATTATCGACTGCTTGTCGAATACGGCAATACCGCAGAATTCTCTTGCCCTTCCCATTACGCAGGCTTCAAAGCAGAGACGGAAGTAGTAACGAACGGAAATGGAATAGTAGCCCTTGTTGAAGGCAACGTCGGACACCGAAATGCTTGCCCATAAAACCTCGGCACACTTGGAACGAAGATTGGATGCGTTGTCAATGATTTCCTGAGCCTCGGGACCTAAGTACACTCTTAAATCTTCAATACATTCCTTGTCTTTTGCCGAATCGTAGATTTTGTTTACGTCGATGCAGGTGGACTTGTCATTTGTGCCGTTTTGTGTGCTTGTGCCGAGAACGGCGTTTGCCGCGTTCTGTGCAAGGGAACCCGATGCGGTGCAGGAACGGGAATTTGTGCAGGATTTGTCTGACATAGGAAAAACCTCCGGAAAGTTTATTAAAGACACTTTTTTGCTGTCTTCAATGTCATTGTATGCTTGGGGGTGGTTTTTGGTTAAAAAATAGGCGGATTGTTTATAAAATATATCTTTTTTTGATTTGTATCGTGATATATAATAGATTCAGAAAGACATAGACGGAGGAAGTTTATTATGAAATACCGCCACATTGAAAAACTTAATATCGACGTATCAGCCTTCGGACTCGGCTGTATGCGTTTTCCCATGACAAAGGATGAAAACGGCAGGGAAGTTGTCGATGAAAAAATTTCAACCGAAATTATCCGTGCCTGTATAGACGGCGGCGTAAACTATATAGATACCGCCTACGTATACTCGAATGGTTTAAACGAACACTATGTCGGACTTGCCCTTCGTGACGGCTACCGTGAAAAGGTGTACCTTGCCACAAAACTTCCCGTGTGGGACTGCGACGGCAAGGACTATATGTATTCAAAATTCGAGGAACAGTGCAAGCGTCTCGGAACAGACTACATAGATTTTTACCTTGTACATTGCCTGACGGGCGAAAAGTGGAGAAAGGTAAAAGAGCTGGGCATATGCGAATTTCTCGACGACCTTAAGGCAAAAGGCAGAATCAAGTATGCCTGCTTCTCGTTCCATGACAATTACGAAGCCTTTGAAGAAATAGTGACGGGCTATAACTGGGATATGTGCCAGTTGCAGTTCAACTATATGGACATCGAAAATCAGGCGGGACTCAAGGGTGTTAAGCTCGCAGGAAAACTGGGTATTCCCGTTGTAATTATGGAGGGACTTCTCGGCGGAAAGCTCGCCAATGTCCCGAGTGACGTAAAGGAACATTTCAAGGCGGCAAATCCCGATATGAGCCCTGTTGAATGGGCATTCAGATGGCTGTGTAACTTCCCCGAGGTTGCCACAGTCCTTTCGGGTGTTGCCACCATGGAGCAGGCTGTCGATAACCTCAAAATTTTCGACAGATGTGACGTGGGAATCATGTCGAAGGCGGAGCTTCAGACGGTAGCAGAAGCACGTGAAATCTATAAAAAGCGCATCAAGGTAGACTGCACCGGCTGTGAATATTGCATGCCTTGTCCCATGGGAGTTGAGATTCCCAAGATTTTCGCAAAGTGGAACTACTCTTATATGTACGACATCAAAGACGGCAGCTATAAAAAGCTCGTCGAGGAAAACAAGGACGCATCTCAATGTATCGAGTGCCGTGCCTGCATGGATAAGTGCCCTCAGGGCTTTGATATTCCCGAAATGCTCAAGAACGCAAACGAACACCTGATAAGGAGTTAGGAGTTAGGAGTTAAATGCAAAATGCGGAATGAGTTTGGTCGGTCGGGTTTATGCCGACCAAACGGGGTGTTTGTGCGACACCAAAGGATTGCTAATTTCGAATGTTGCCCGTGAATTTGCTGTCGGGCTGTCCCGACTGCCGACCAAACGGGGTTGTTTGTGCGACACCAAGGGCTTGATTATTTCGAACATTTCCCGTGAATTGTCAGCGCGGATTCCGCACCGTGAATTGCCGGCGGGTGCTCCCGCCGCTAAGGCTTTTCAAATATGTCTTCAAATTCAAAATCAAACCCTGCTTCTATTGCTTTACGGTGCTTTTCTTCGGCTTCGGCAGTATGATAAACACCGTTTTTACGCATATGGTCCTGAACCCAGCCTCGCAAATCCTCAAAGTGACAGGCACTGCTGAATCCCGGCTTTCGCTTTATGTATCTCGACAGGCAGTCAACGGATTTTTCATATCCGTCATACCCAAGCTCGACAATCAGCTTTGCTTTTTCTGTTGCTGAAAGAAATACGTTTTTATATTCTCCTACGGGGAGTGTGTTTGAGCCGGCTTTGTCCGGCTCTTTTTGTATATTATCATACACATTCTCATTATTATTATCATTATCATTAACATTAACATTGTCATTAAGGTTGTTTTCGGTTGTTTTTCGGTTGTTTTCGGTTGTTTCCTGACTGTATGTTATTTTCTTCAGTGCATTGGTGTTTCCCTTGGGAGCACCGCCTTTTCTGCCGTTTTCTACACGGCGTTTGTATCTTTTTTTAGCTTTGTCAATTACGGGTTTTGAAAAATTAAAGGCGGAAATTACGTTATAATTTTTACTTTGCGGTATTATTCCGTAAAAACCGTAATCAAGTATGGCGTACAGCGCATCTGCCTTGCTTCTCGGCGGATATTCTTTTATTGCCTCATATATTCCGCGGTATAATACCATACTTTCGTTTTGGATGTTTTCGTTGTTGTCCTGATTCATTCAATCTCTCCTTTTTTTTGAAGTTTTATTTTATGTATATATTATAGCACAAATGTTCGAAAATGTCAATGAAAAAAGTACAAATGTTCTAAAGAATGTCATTTTATATGCGGAAAAGTTGAAAAAACTATTGATAATTCAATTTATATGTAGTATAATAATATGAATTACTTTATAGAAATTGGGTGAGTATAATTATGGCAGAAGTAAAAGCTTTTAAAGCACTGCGTTTTACCGAAAGAGCAGGGGACATTTCAAAGAATGTCTGCCCGCCCTATGACATTATCAGCGAAGAAGAAAGACTTGACTATATAAAGACAAGCGAAAACAACATAATAAGACTCGAAAAGCCTGTGGGCGATAATGCTTATGAGAATGCAAAGAAGCTCTATCTCGAAATGAGCGACAAGGGCATCATCGACTGCGACGAAAAGAAGGGTATTTACGTATACGAGGAAGAATTTGATGCCCTCGGAAACCGATACAAAATCAAGGGCATATTCGTAAGAGTCCGTCTTGAAGAATTTGACAAGAAGGTTGTGCTTCCCCACGAGGAAACACTTTCAAAAGCAAAGCAGGACAGATTTGACCTCATGTGCTCCACCTTCTGCAACTTCAGCCCCATCTACTGTATGTACACCGACGAAAAGAGAGAGATTTCTTCCCTTGTTGATGTAATGTCAGCTGGGGACGCAGAGGTTGAATTTACGGCACGTGACGGCGTTATCCAGAGAATCTGGAAGTGCGAGGACGAAAGTGTTACAGACAAGGTTGAGGAGCTTTTCAAAGACAAACAGCTCTTTATTGCCGACGGCCACCACAGATACGAAACAGGACTTCGTTTCAGAAACCACCTTATTGACAAGGGTGTAATCAAAGACCGCGACCACGATGCTAACTTCATTATGATGTTCCTTATCGACATGGAAAACTCGGGTCTTGTTGTATTCCCCACACACAGAATGGTGACGGGACTTGAGAATTTTGACCTTGACAAGGCACTTGACGGCATGAAGCAGTATTTTGACGTGACAGAAATTGCCGAAGCCGACGTTGACAAGGCACTTTCCGAAAATGCCGACAACAAGGCAAACGTGCTTGCCGCACCCGACGGAAAATTCTATCTGTCTGTTATGAAGGCGGATGCCGAAAAGAAGCTGTCGGAAATGAACCCCGATAAGTCCGATTCCTACAAGGGACTTGACGTTACGGTGCTTCACTCCTTAATCCTTGAAAATGTACTCGGCATTGACAAGGAAAACATGGCACAGCAGATAAACTTAAAGTATACAAGAGACAAGGACGAAGCAATTGAGTCGGTAAAGTCGGGCAAGGCAAACTGCTCCTTTATCATCAATGCAACAAAGGTTGAGGAAATAAAGGCGGTTGCTCTTGCAAACGAAAAAATGCCTCAGAAGTCTACATATTTCTATCCTAAACTTATTACGGGTCTTGTGATGAACAGACTTTCCGATAAGGAGATTCTGAGATAACAAATCTACACCAAACACAAACGGTGTAGGGGACGGCCTCCCGGACGTCCTGTTTGTAATTTTCAAAAAAACATTGAATTCAAAAATCCGTTTGTCTTTAAAAAGAATCATTCGGGACGTCGAGGACGCCGTCCCCTACGACATAAAGATAATACAACCGAAAGGACAAATAAATTATGCCAAAAGAATTACAAAAGAACTACGACCCTTCCACAAGCGAAGAAAAAATATACAGGGCTTGGGAAGATAACGGTTGTTTTAAGCCCTCGGGCGATAAGACAAAAGACCCCTATACAATCGTTATCCCCCCGCCAAACGTAACAGGTCAGCTCCACATGGGCCACGCCCTTGACGACACCTTGCAGGATATCCTTATCCGTTACAAGAGAATGAAGGGCTTTGACACACTCTGGGTTCCCGGTACAGACCATGCAGGTATTGCGACACAGATTAAGGTTGAAGAAAACCTCAGAAAAGAAGAAGGTTTAACACGTTACGACCTCGGACGTGAAAAATTCCTCGAACGTGTATGGGACTGGAAGAACCAGTACGGCAACAGAATCATTATGCAGTTAAAGAAGCTCGGTTGCTCCTGCGACTGGTCAAAATTACGCTTCACAATGGACGAAGGCTGTTCCAAGGCTGTAAAGGAAGTGTTTGTAAACCTTTACGACAAGGGACTTATCTACAAGGGCCACAGAATTGCAAACTGGTGTCCCCACTGTTTAACTGCCCTTTCTGATGCAGAAGTAGAAAACCCCGAACAGCAGGGTGCATACTGGCACATCAAGTATAAGGCAGTTGACAGCGACGACTATGTAGTAGTTGCCACAACCCGTCCCGAAACGCTTTTCGGCGATACAGCAGTAGCTGTTAACCCCGAGGACAAGAGATACGCACATCTTGTAGGCAAGTGCGTTGTTGTGCCTTTTGTAAACAGAGAAATACCCATTATTACAGACGAATATGCCGACATGGAAAAGGGTACGGGCTGCGTTAAGATTACACCTGCCCACGACCCCAACGACTTCCTTGTAGGACAGCGACATGACCTTGAACAGATTGTTGTTATGAACGACGATGCAACCCTCAACAGCGTTGCAGGTAAGTTCGAGGGCATGGACAGATACGAAGCAAGAAAGCAGATTGTCAAAGAGCTTGAAGAAATGGGAATTTTGGTTAAGGTTGAACCCACAGTTCACAACGTAGGTGTCTGCTACAGATGCGGTACTACCGTTGAACCCCTCATTTCCGACCAGTGGTTTGTAAAGATGCAGCCTTTAGCTGAGCCTGCAATTGAGGCAGTAAGAGACGGCACAATCAAGTTTATTCCCGACAATCAGGCAAAGAAGTACTTTAACTGGATGGAAAACATCCATGACTGGTGTATTTCCCGTCAGCTTTGGTGGGGACACAGAATTCCTGCCTTCTACTGCGACAAGTGCGGTAAGATGATTGTATCAAAGGAAGACGAAAAGATTTGTCCCGACTGCGGCGGGGAACTCCGTCAGGAAGAAGACGTACTCGACACATGGTTCTCATCTGCACTCTGGCCCTTCTCAACCCTCGGCTGGCCCGAAGAAACAGAGGATTTAAAGAGATACTATCCTACATCCACCCTTGTTACAGGCTATGACATTATTACATTCTGGGTAAGCCGTATGATTTTCTCGGGACTTGAACACACAGGAAAAGCACCCTTTGAAAATGTACTTATCCACGGTCTTGTGCGTGACGAGCAGGGTCGAAAGATGTCAAAATCCCTCGGCAACGGTATTGACCCGCTTGAAGTTATTGCTCAGTACGGTGCCGATGCTTTGAGATTTACACTTGTTACGGGTAATGCCCCCGGTAACGACATGAGATTCTCGTCTACAAAGATGGACAATTCCCGTAACTTTGCAAACAAGCTTTGGAATGCTTCGCGTTTTGTACTTCTCAATCTCGACGACGATACAAAGCCCGTTATTCCAGAAACACTTCAGGTAGAAGACAAGTGGATTCTTACCCACTTCAACAATGCAGTAAAGGAAATCACAAGCAATCTCGACAAGTTCGAGCTTGGTATTGCGGCTGCAAAGCTCCACGAATTTATCTGGGACGTATTCTGCGACTGGTACATCGAGGTTGTAAAACCGAGACTCTTTGACAAGGGAAGTGAGGACAACAAGAATGCCCAGAGCGTGCTTCTCTACGTTCTCACAGGTATTCTCAAGCTCATTCATCCCTTTATGCCTTACATTTCCGAAGAAATCTGGTCTAACATCAATGTTTCCGATAAGATGCTCATTGTTTCCGATTATCCCGAATACGACGAAAAGCTCGACTTCGGCAGCGAATGTGCAAACATGGACAGAGTTATCGATGCAATAAAGAACGTAAGAAACACAAGAACAGGTATGAACGTACCTCCCTCAAGAAAGGCAAAGCTCTTTATCGTTTCCGACTATAAGGAATCCTTCAACGAAAAGACAAGCAAGTTCTTTGAAAGACTTGCGTCCGCTTCCGAGGTTGAAGTGGTTGACAGCTTTGACGGCGAGGGTGCTGTAAGTATCGTTTCCGACGGTGCAAAGATTTTCATTCCCATGGCTGAAATGGTTGACCTTGAAAAGGAACGTGAAAGACTTGAAAAGGAAAAGGCAACGGCTCTTTCCGAAATCGACAGAGTAAATAAGAAGCTTTCAAATGCTTCCTTTGTTGACAAGGCTCCTGCGGCAGTGGTTGAAGCTGAAAAGGCAAAGCTCGCAAAATATACCGAAATGCTCAAGAATGTCGAGGATATGCTTAACAATTTAGGTAAGTGATAAACAATCCCTCCGAGTTTTGCTCAGAAGCGCAAAACCCACCTCCCTTTACACAAGGGAGGCTCAGATACAAAATGCCGGCAACATTGAAAGGCTCCCTTGTGTAAAGGGAGCTGTCACGAAGTGACTGAGGGATTGTAAAAACCAAATATAAATGTCCCTTATGGACATATTACAAAGGGGCAGTGTATCTGCCTCTTTGTGTTTTTCAGGAGAACTGTATGAACATAAAATGCTTACCTCTTTCCTGCAACTGTTATATTGTGTCGGACTGTGACGGCAATGCCGTACTTTTCGACCCCTGCGAAAGAGGAGAGGAAATTTACGCATATATAAAAGAGCAGGGACTTAATCTTTCTGCCGTTATCATCACCCATGCCCATTTTGACCACATCTACGGTCTTGACGGAGTTCTCAACTCGGCAAAAGACGACGGCAAGGATATCCCTGTATATATCCACTCTGCCGACGCACCAGCCATGAGAAGCAGAGAAAAGAATCTGTCTTCACCCTTGTTCAGGATGCCGTATGAGTATACAGGTATACTTAATGAACTGTCCGACGGCGATGTTGTGGCGGTTGGTAATTTGAACTTCAGAGTGATGTCGGCACCGGGACATACCGTAGGAAGTGCCTGCTATATAAACGACGAAGAAAAGATAATCTTTGCAGGGGACGTTCTCTTTGAGGGCTCGATAGGAAGAACCGATTTTCCCGGCGGTGATATGGGTAAAATGAGAGAGTCTCTTAAAAGGCTCATGGAGCTTGATGACTCATACCGTGTCTATTCGGGACACGGGGAAAGTACGACCATAGGTGACGAAAGAAACTGGAATCCCTATATTGCGGGGATTTGAAAAATGCAAAATGTAGAATTTTGGAGAGGTTTGCTGTCAGGATGTCCTGACAGTGCAGCGGTAATACGCTTTGTGCCTGCACGAGTGGTTTGGCAGCACATCAAAGGTTCTCCGACTTTTCCGCGAAAAAGAGGGCTTGGATTTTCAACTAAAGATTGCCCGTGATGTGAGAGGTAAGCTGCCGCGGCGAAGGAGAGAGGTCAGCGCAGACTTTCCGAGACTTCCGCTTTTGCTGATATTGGTGTCGAGCCATCTCTCCTTTTGAGCGGAGAATTTTTGGTACTTTTGTTTCGGGACAAAAGTACGAAAGAAGTGTCACCGCAGTGTCGAAATCCCCTAAAGAAAGAAGAAAACATGAAAAAACTCCACCTTAACGATATCATTCTCAACATCTTAATAATCCTTCTGTGCATATCCGTACCGATATGCCTTTCGGTCTTTGGAAAAGACCAAAAGAAGACAGTTGTTGTATCTGCCGAAGGTAAAGAGGCTTGTAGAATGCCTCTTGATAAAGACGATAGCTTTGAGATAAACGGTGTTCGGATTGAGGTTAAGGACGGCAAGGCATACGTTTCCGAATCCGACTGTCCCGACCGACTCTGTACCGACATGAAAAAGGCGGAAAGAAACGGCGACAGTATCGTATGTGTACCTAATAAGGTGTCGGTGAAAATCGTCGGTGACGGTGAAGAAAAGGGGGTAGATGCAGTTGCAGGATAGTAAACAAAAAATAAAGAATCTGTCCTTCTGTGCACTGTTCCTTGCCGCGTCTGTCATTATTTCAATTGCAGAATCGGTAAGCGGTGTCAATGCACTTATACCTCTGCCCGGTGTAAGACTCGGCTTTTGTAATATTGCGGTGACGGCATGTATGTACCTTGTTTCGATACCCGGTGCATTTGCCATTTCGGTAATTAGACCGCTTTTCATGTTCGTGTTAACGGGAAATCCCGTTTCACTTGCCATGAGCATGTGCGGCTCGGTCCTTTCCTGCACATCTCTGTTTCTTACAAAAAAGCTTTACGGTAAAACCTTCAGCTTTGCAGGTGTTTCCTGTATTTCTGC
This sequence comes from Oscillospiraceae bacterium, assembly GCA_015064895.1. Lineage (GTDB taxonomy): Bacteria > Bacillota > Clostridia > Oscillospirales > CAG-382 > UMGS1387. The sequence goes on from SVRI01000003.1 coordinate 10,352, forward strand.
CGTATTTCACAGTATAGGTCAGATTATTGCCGCAATGATTATTATGGGTGATACGGCACTTTTGTGGTACCTGCCCGTACTTATAGCCGCTTCAAGTGTTGCAGGTTCTGTCAGCGGCTGCATTATGAACCTTATACTGCCGAGGTTTTCGGTTATGCTGGGCGGAAAGGCGGGGTTTACAGCATGAAACGTATATGCATGATTGTCCTTTGCTTTGTGTTGTGTCTCTGTTCCTGCAGCGACGTATACAGGTATACGAGCACCGAATTTTATTCCATGACCACCTTTGTAAATGTCATATCCGACGGCGACGGGAATTTTGACAATGTTGAAAACTATGCAAAGGATTTTGAAAACAGAATATCACGCACAAAATCCGACAGCGAAATAGCAAGGCTCAATAGAGACGGTTCGGCTGTGCTTTCCGAGGATACACTTTCAATTCTCAAAAAATCCCTTGAAATTGCGGTAAATACAGACGGTGCCTTTAACCCATGTCTCGGCACTTTGTCGGAGCTTTGGGACATAACTTCGGGAAAAGAGTATGTTCCCGACAAGGGGGAAATAGAGACAGCACTCAAAAATACTTCCTATGAAGAAGTAAAAATCGAAGGAAATAAAGTGACTCTGCCAAAGGGCATGAAAATAGACCTCGGAGGTGTTGCAAAGGGATATGCACTCCAAAAGATGGTTGAGATTGAGTCATCGGAAAAGGACGCAAATGTTTGCGTAAGCATCGGCGGAAACGTGGGTGTCAGAGGTTCTTCAGAAGCAAACCGAAAGAATAATAAAGACGGATGGAATGTGGGTATCACAAATCCATTTGACAAAAACGAGCTTTCGGGCACACTGACATTGACCAAAGGTTTTGTTTCGGTATCGGGTGCATATGAAAGGTTTTTTGAAAAAGACGGAAAGGTATACCACCATATTTTTGATTCAAAAACCGGCTATCCCGCCCAAAGCGATATAGCGTCAGCGGCGGTAATAAACAATGACGGACTTGAGGGCGATGCACTTTCCACGGCACTTTTTGTCATGGGAAGCATAAAGGCTATTGAATTTTACAAGGAAAACAAATATAATTTTGACATGATTCTTGTTCTTGATGACGGGGATATACTGATAACTAAAGGAATAAAAGATAAATTTACGGTAAATTCCTCGGCAAAGGGAATAAAATCCGATATAAAGGTTATTGATTAAATAAATTCAGAAGGAGGATTTCTCAATGATGAAAAAGTTTTTAACTCTTATGCTTGTAATCTCACTTGTATGCCTCGGTGCATGCGGTAAAGACGAAGTAACAAAAAACAATGATGATAATGACAGGCAGAATGAGACAGAACAGCCAAAGACCGAGCAGGAAAATGAACATCAGACACCGGAGGTTGAAAATCAGGAAATTTCCGAAAAAGAACCCGATGTAGAGCTCACACCTTCCGTATTTATCGAAAAAATCGGTGCGTCACTTTCAGAGGGCGGCATGTATTATGAAGATGCAGTAAGACTCTGTGAGGCGGTTGTTTCCAAGGATAAGGGAGCATTTGCCGAATTTACATTTGGCAATGACGAATACTATGACTTTCTCGACAGAGCAAACATTTCCTCATATACCCTCTATCCTTTCGAGTTTTCACAGGAAAAGATTGACGAGTATACTGCCGCAAATCTCTACCTTGCAACTCAGGATAACTATATAGTGGAGTTTGATGTAACCGACAGCAATTGTGAAGAATTTAAGGTCGGCAAATGTGCTTATTACTTCGGACTCGAAATGGACCCTGTTGCAGGAAACATGCTTCAGGTGTTCGTGCCCATTGAAAGAGCAGAGGAAAAGGTGACGGTATCTTATGATTCCGACTATACACAGATGTTTATAAAGGAATTTACCGCACTATATCTCGGCGGTCTTGATGAAGGCAGAAACTACGCCGATTCCTTTGATTTTTCAAACTGCTCACATCTTATAACCCACCTTATGGCAAGAAGCCCTGCTTACGGTGAACCGCCCTATACCCTTGATGAGGTAAATGAATTTATATCCGACAGCTTTGACGGACATACGGGAATCAGCGTTTCGAATATTGACTACGGTGCCTGGACAAGTGCAGGAAAGCTTTACGGAAACAGCGGCGATCCTGACCGTATTTTCGGCTGCAGTTGGGGACACGGCGGTACAACGTTGGTGCATGACATTGTGAAAACCGAAACCGACGGCGACAGGAAAACTATGACCGTCAAGACCTATGCCGATTATTCCAAGGTGGCAGAGGCGTATACCCTCGTATTCTACTTTGCCGGTGCAGATGATGACTACCCATGTCTTACAATGATCGAAAAGAAGGATGACACGGGACGAAATGCGGCGGTGTGGTCGATTTAGACTGTCTGTTGGCAATTTTTTACAAAAAGCTTGTCAAAATTATGCTTTTTAAGTGCAAATACTTGAAATATTTAAATATGCATTATATAATTATGTAAGTAAATGAATTTACAATATAAACTACAGGAGGAATATTTTATTATGGCAGAATCAAGATATGTCGGCGGATACCCCGTAATCGGTATCAGACCCTGTATCGACGGCAGACGCGGCCCCATGATGTTAAGAGAAAGCCTTGAACCTACAGTTTGGGCAATGGCTGAGGCTGTTAAAAAACTTTTTGAAGAAAATCTTTACTACTCCAACGGCGAACCCGTTAAGGTAGTTATGGCAGACACTTCCATCGGACGTGTTCCCGAAGCTGCAGCTTGTGCAGAAAAGTTCAGAAAGGAAGGCGTAGATATTACACTTTCCGTAACTTCATGCTGGTGCTACGGCTCAGAAACCATGGATATGGATCCTAACACCATCAAGGGTGTTTGGGGCTTTAACGGTACAGAAAGACCAGGGGCCGTTTACCTTGCAGCAGTTCTTGCAGGTCATGCACAGAAGGGACTTCCCGCATTCGGTATCTACGGTCACGAGGTTCAGGACGTAAAGGACGTAGGTGAAATCCCCGAAGACGTTAAGGAAAAGCTCTTAAGATTTGGTCGTGCAGCCGTTGCAGTTGCTACAATGAGAGGTAAGTCTTACCTTCAGATCGGTTCCCAGTGTATGGGTATTGCAGGCTCTATCATGGATCAGGACTTTGTTGAAAGCTACCTTGGAATGCGTGTTGAGTCTGTTGACGAAGTAGAAGTTCTCCGCCGTATGGAAGAAGGCATCTACGACGAGGCTGAATATCAGAAGGCACTCAAGTGGACACGCGAACACTGCAAGGAAGGCAGAGATGACAACCCCGAAACAACACCCTTCCTCGGCGAAGACAGAAAGATTAAGTTTACACAGGAAGAAAAGGATAAGCAGTGGGAATTTACAGTCAAGATGTACTGCATTATCAAGGACCTCATGGCAGGCAACAAGAATCTTCCCGACGCATTCGAGGAAGAAAAGGTTGGTCACAACGCCATTGCAGGCGGCTTCCAGGGTCAGAGACAGTGGACAGACCACTGGCCTAACTGCGACTATCCCGAAGCACTCCTTTCCTCAACATTTGACCACAACGGTGCAAGAGAACCCTACACACTTGCAACAGAAAACGACATTCTCAACGGTATCGGTATGCTCTTTATGAGACTTCTTACTCACAGAGCACAGATTTTTGCCGATGTTCGTACATACTGGTCCGGCGAAGCTACAGAAAGAGTTACAGGCTATAAGCTTGAAGGCAAGGCAAAGGAATCTGACGGTATTATCCACCTTCTCAACTCCGGTGCTGCTTGTCTTGATGCCTGCGGCGAATGTACAGACGAAAACGGCAACGCTACCATGAAGAAGTGGTGGGAAGTTACAGACGAAGACATCAAGAAGATGACAGACGCTACCGTTTGGTGCGAAGCAGGCTTTGACAACTTCAGAGGCGGTGGATTCTCCAGCCACTACACAACAAGAGCCGAAATGCCCTGTACAATGATAAGACTTAACCTCGTTAAGGGTCTCGGTCCCGTTCTTCAGATTGCTGAAGGCTGGACAGTAAAGCTTCCCGACGAAGTTTCCGACACACTTATGGAAAGAACAAATCCCACATGGCCTTGCACATGGTTCGCACCCAGATGCGACGGCAAGGAAGGCAGCCCCTTCAAGACAGCATACGAAGTTATGCAGAACTGGGGAGCTAACCACGGTGCTATTTCCTACGGACACATCGGTGCAGACCTTATTACTCTCTGCTCCATGCTCAGAATTCCCGTATGTATGCACAACGTACCCGAAGAAAAGATCTTCAGACCTGCCGCTTGGAATGCATTCGGTATGGATAAGGAAGGTCAGGACTACAGAGCATGTGCTGCTTACGGTCCTCTTTATAAGAAGTATTGATTTGCGTTTGATACAACTACACCCCGTACTTTCCCGGGGTGTTTTTTTGTTGTGTGCATAAAACAACAAATTCACATAAAAATGTTGTAATTTGTAATGATATGTGGTAAAATGTAGAAAATTCAACTTTGGAGGCTTTTTATGAAGAGAACTCTTTTGAAAATTCTTTTCTGTATCTGCGTGTCGGCAATGCTTTTTGCCATGGCGACAGTGGGTTATGCAGAAGAAGAAAAACTCTACGAAAAGTACGGTTATGACGAAAACTTTGAATATGAAAGCGAATATATCGGCCATGCTCTTAAATCAACAACGGTTTTGATTCAGAACGAGGTTGATATTGATTTGGAGTATGACACATTCGAAATTGACGATGATGCTTTCTTTACGGCAATGGATGAGGAACTTGGCTCAAATTACGGTGAGTCTGATGTGGCACTTTTGCTCAGAGATTATCTTGACAGTGATAATTATGACTTTTTTGGAAGCTTCATCATTAAAACAGGTGAGACTTTAGTCTATGATTTTTATGACGGTCCATATTCATCGGGCAGCGGTGCAGTAGTCAGCGAAGACGGCTATATCATTTCCAACTCACATGTAGTTTCCATTTCCGAAGAGGAAGTGGCTGAAAACCTTAGTGATTTATTCCTTAATTATGAGTATAACTGTGTTTATGAAGACTGTCAGAGCATGGCACAGATTCTTGAAAACTACTGCGGAATTGTGTTCAGTGATTATGATTTGGAAGGTCTTACAAACTATCTGTACTATAACCATTCAACCTTGAGATACGATATTGCTATTGAACAGTATGCGTATTTCCCTTCTTCCACCGGTGATACTGATTTTAATGAAGCGGTAAAACGCTCCTTTGATGTTGTTTATGACAGCGAAATGAATGTCGATGTAAACATGGTCGAAGGTTTTACAAAGGACCTTGCAATTGTTAAGGCAAGAAACGTAAAGAATCTTGTTGCCCTTGAACTGTCCGAAAGCTATCCTCAGTCCAACAGTAAAGTTAATTCTGCGGGCTTTCCCGGTATATCTGAACTCAACTTCGACCAGGTAAGTACCGCTTCATCACTCAGTGCTACCATTGAAGAAGGTACCGTTTCAAGAGTTGTTGCAATATCCGGTCAGCAGTATAAGGCGATTCAGATTTCCAATAACATTGCCAGCGGTAACAGCGGCGGTCCTTCGGTAGATAAAACACTTAAAATAGAAGGCCTTAACACCTACGGCTGGAATGACGGTTCGGGTGCGGCAGGTGTAAGCTATATGATTCCTGCCGAGTATATCGTTGATATGCTTGATGATGAAGATGTTGAGGTTCAGATCGGCGATACAACAAAGACGTTCCTTACAGGTGTTCAACTGCTTCAGCTCGGATATGGCGATGCGGCAGAGGAATGCTTTGAATTTGTAAGAAAGAGTCAGAAGCAGACACCTTTTGTTGAGGAACTTATAGAAACTGCCGATGAGCTTGAAGGCGGATATCCCGAAGGTACAGAACCTGAGGAAGAACCCGAAGAAAAGCCTGAGGAAGAACCCGAAAAGGTAACCGATGATAAGGAAAATGAAGAAGACACGGATGACGACGAGGAAAAGGATGACGATGAGGAAGAAAAGGACGACGAAAAGAAGTCTGACGTGTCCGGTTTTGCTGCTATCGGCGACTTCATCGTAGATAATATCCTTCTTATTTGCTGTATCGGCGGAGGAATACTTCTTGTTACGGCAGGACTTGTGGTTCTTTTCGTAATTCTTGCAAAGAAGAAAAAGAAGAAGGTTCTTGAAGATAAGATTGCAGCTATAAAGCACGCTCAGCCTGCAGTACCTGCCGAGGATGATAACGCAAAGACAATTGTTATGCCTGCAGTTTCTGCAGAACCCGTTGCTCCTGCAGAACCCGTTGCTCCTGCAGAACCCGTTGCACCTGCAGTGCCCGTTGCTCCCGCAGTGCCCGAAGCACCTGCAGTGCCCGAAGCACCTGTAGTGCCCGAAGCACCTGTAGTGCCCGAAGCACCCGTTGCATCTGCGACACCTGAAGTTCCTGCGGCACCTGTGGCGGCAGAGACTGTCGAAATTGTCAGCACAATGAGAAAGAGCAAACCCGAAGAGCAAGAGGAATCCGAAGGTTCGGAATTTTTCCACTCGGCTGATAATATGGATCTTTAATCCGGAAGATTTACAAAACTAAGCCCCAAGGTTTGTGCCTTGGGGCTTTTTACGGCAGATTATTGTATATTTGAGCTTGCTTGACATAAGAAGCTTTGCGGGGTATAATGGTTTTGGCTATATAAACAGCATTTAAGAGTGTAATATAGGGTGCAATTGTAAAACGAAAGGATGGTTTTTATGAATTTTCAGAAGGAAAAAGTCCGTATGGCCCTTACAAACCTGAACTCGGCACTGGTTATCAAAACATTGCCGATACACAACATCGGTATTACGGATTTTTGTCCCTACAAAAAGGACAATACTCCGCCTGCTCTTTCTGAGTTCAGAACCTATAACAATGAATTTATAGACTTTCCCGGCGATGCTCATTTATGGCTTCATATTGAGTGTGACATTCCCGAAATACCCGAGGGTGAAAAGTATGTACTCAAGATGACGACGGGAAGAGAAGGTCAGTGGGATGGAACCAACCCCCAGTGCAGTGTTTTTGTAAACGGCAAAAGCTGTTCTCAGGCTTTTGACACAAATCACACAGAGCTTATTCTGACAGAGGGACACAAGGATATATACATTTATTTCTACAGCGGTAAGGAAGCGGCAAGTCTCAGACTTTCGGCAAGCATTCTCGTGAAAAGTCTTATAGTTGAAAAGCTGATTTTTGACATGAATGTTCCTTATGAAGCACTTGATTTTATTCCCAAGGACAGCTTTGACTATATCGAAGCACTCAATGCCCTTGATATGACAGCAAATGAGCTTGATTTCAGAGAAAAATTCTCCGAAAACTTCTTTGACGGCATAAGACGTGCCTCGGATGTTCTTGAGAGAGAGTACTATGAAAAGCTCTGCGGAAAGGAAAAGAACGAGGAGATTTCCTTTATAGGTCATACCCATATCGACGTGGCATGGCTTTGGACTCTTGCCCAGACAAAGGAAAAGGCACAGCGTTCCTTCTCAACCGTAATCAAGCTTATGGAGCAGTATCCCGAGTATATTTTCATGTCAAGCCAGCCCCAGCTTTATGCCTATGTCAAGGAAAACGACCCCGAGCTTTACGAAAAGATAAAAGAAAGAGTTGCCGAGGGCAGATGGGAGCCGGAGGGTGCAATGTGGCTTGAAGCCGACACAAACGTGACGGGCGGTGAAAGCCTTATACGTCAGATTATGTACGGTAAAAAGTTTATGAAAGACGAGTTTGGCATAGAAAACCGCATTCTCTGGCTCCCCGACGTATTCGGCTACAGTGCTTCACTTCCGCAGATTTTAAAGAAGTGCGGAATTGAATCCTTCTTTACAAGCAAAATCAACTGGAACGAAACAAATAAATTCCCCCACGACACCTTCATATGGCGCGGCATTGACGGCAGTGAAATCTTTGCAGTCTTTGCGAAAAACTACGTCAACATGGTATCTGCAAGGGATATCAAGGGGCTTATGGGTTATCACATTGATAAAAAGTACACCCCCACCGTTCTTGCACCTGTCGGCTTTGGCGACGGCGGCGGCGGTGTCACCTTTGAAATGCTCGAAAACCTAAAGCGTTTTGAAAAAGGGCTTCCCGGATTTCCCAAGGTAACAATGAGAAGAGCTGCCGATACCATCGCAAAGATAAAGGGCGAATTTGAGGACAGCACACAAAAGCTCAAGTTTACTCCCAAGTGGTCGGGTGAATTGTATCTTGAAATGCACAGAGGTACTTATACAACCCAGAGCAAAAACAAGAAAAACAACAGAAAATGCGAGCTTGCACTTCAAAAGGCAGAAACTGCATCAAGCATTGCCGAGCTTCTTTCGGGACATAAGCCTGACAAAGAAGAGCTTGATGAGGCATGGATTTCGGTGCTTCGTAATCAGTTCCATGATATTATCCCCGGCTCCTCCATTAAAGAAGTATATGCCGATTCAAAAAAGGAATACGAGAATGTTGCACTTATTGCGAAAAATGAGTTTGACAAGAGCTTAGAGGATATATCAAAGAACATAAAAACCGACGGCGGTTATCTTGTTTATAACCCCACTTGTTTTACAACGAGCGATGTAATTGACGGAAAGTACTTTGAAAACATCCCCTCACACGGTTATGCACTGGTAAAACCCGCAGATAAAAAGAACAGCGTTACCGTCGGCGATAAGTTTATGGAAAACGACCTTGTAAAGGTTGTATTTGACGATAAGTACCATATTGTATCCATATTCGATAAACTCGAAAACAGAGAAATCGTAGAGCAGGGCAAGAGTGCCAATGTCTTTGAAGTTTTCGAGGATTATCCGAGAGATTACGATGCCTGGGAAATCACCGAATACTATAAGCAAAAGAAGTGGATAGCAGACGATGTTACCGATGTTTCTGTAATCGAAAATGAACTTTCAGGCGGATTTAAGATTGTCAGAAAGTACCAAAACAGCACCTTTACACAGGAAATTCTCCTTAAGACAGGCTCAGCAAGAATAGACTTCAATACACACATCGACTGGCACGAAGACCACGTTCTTCTTAAGGCGGCATTTCCCGTGGACATAAAGTCGGAAAATTTAACCTGCGACATCCAGTTCGGCAATATTCAGAGACCTACCCACATGAACACCTCCTGGGACAGAGCGAAATTTGAAGTCTGTGCTCATAAGTGGGCTGACCTTTCGGAAAGCGACTACGGTGTATCTTTACTTAACGACTGTAAATACGGCTACAGCTGTGAGGAAAACAAGCTTTCCATCACACTTCTCAAGGCACCCACATATCCCGACCCAACCGCAGACAGAGGTGAGCACACCTTTACTTATTCCATATTCCCCCATAAGGGTGCAGACCTTATGGCAACCGTAAAGGAAGCGGCAAAGCTTAACAATCCCATGACCGCAAAGGAAGTTTTGGCAAACAATGACGGCAATGCTTCCGAGCGTTTCAGCTTTGCAGAGGTTGTCGGCAAGAGTGCAGTTATAGAAACAATAAAGGCTGCCGAAGACGGGGAAGGTTTTATTGTCCGCATTTACGAAGCACAGAATATGAGAGAAAATGCCAAGGTAAACTTCGGCTTTGACGTAAAGGAAGTTTACGAATGTGATATGCTCGAAAACAACATCGAAAAGCTTGATGCCGACGGCACAAGTGTCACATTAAAAATGGGCAACTTTGAAATCAAGACACTCAGAGTTGTTGCAAAGTAAAATATAATGTTGCAATGCCCCGCGGTAAATCCTCGGGGCATTTGTATTTTCTTTTGCAATATGATTTAATTTACTCCCAATTAACAAATAAAAATTATAATTGTACTATAATATACTCGTAAAAAAATGACATTTCATTTTGAGGTGAAAATTATGAAAAAATTCATGGATAAGGACTTTCTCCTTTCAACTCCCACAGGTGTTGAGCTTTTTGAAAAATTCGCTAAAGAAACACCCATTATCGACTACCATTGCCACCTTGTACCCGCAGAAATAGCAACCAACAAGCAGTTTAAGAACATCACCGAAGCATGGCTCTATGCCGACCACTACAAGTGGCGTGCAATCAGAGCTTGCGGCTATGAAGAAAAGTATGTGACGGGCGGCGAAGGCGTTTCCGACTACGACAGATTTTTAGCCTATGCAAATACAATGCCCCGTGCCATCGGCAATCCCCTTTATCACTGGACACACCTTGAATTACAGAGATATTTTGACTTTGACAAGCCCCTTTCCGGCAAAACTTGTGACGAAGCGTGGGAACTTTGTAACGCAAAGCTGGCGGCAGGCAACATGGGTGCAAAAGACCTTATCATGGCTTCAAACGTAAAGGTACTCTGCACAACCGACGACCCTGCAGATACACTCGAACACCATATTGAAATCGCAAAGGACAAGAGCTTTACTGCCAAGGTTCTTCCCGCATTCCGTCCCGACAAAGCTGTCAACATCGAAAAGGCAGGCTTCTCGGAATACATCACAGAAAAGCTCGAAGTCACCTACGGCTCGAAGATTGAAAACATTGACGAGCTTTGTGCCTGCATGGTAAAGAGACTTGACTTCTTTGCTTCACTCGGCTGTAAGACCAGCGACCACGGTATGGACTATGTTCCCTATGCTCCCTGCACAAAGGAACAGGCTGATGCAGTTTACAAGAAGGCAAGAAGCGGCGAGCAGGTAACCGATGCCGAAGCAGATATGTACAAGACATACATGCTTTCATTCTTTGCAGAGGAGTTCTCAAAGCGTGACTGGGTAATGCAGATTCACTACGGTGTTGTAAGAAACAACTCCGACAAGAACTTCAAAAACATCGGTGTAGACGCAGGCTTTGACACAATCGCAGGCCACGACTGCATCAGAAACATCTTAAAGCTTATGAACTACTTTGAAAACAAGACTGAGCTTCCCAAGATGGTTTACTATTCCTTAAATCCTATTGAAAACGCACAGCTCGACGCCATGTGCGGCTGCTTCCAGGGCAATGACAAGGGTATCAAGAGCAAGATTCAGCACGGCTCTGCATGGTGGTTTAACGACCATCTTGAAGGCATGCGTGACCAGCTTAAGACCTTTGCGGCAACGGGCGTGCTTGCAAACTTTGTTGGTATGCTTACAGACAGTAGAAGCTTCCTTTCCTATCCCAGACACGAGTACTTCAGAAGAATCCTCTGCGACTATCTCGGACGTCTTGTTGACGGCGGTGAATATCCTTACGACATTGAAGCACTCGGCGAAATTGTCAAGGGTATCAGCTTTGATAATGCGAATAAGTTCTTTAACTTTAACGTATAATTAAAAAACAATTTTCCCGACCGCCGGCGTTTGGCGGTCGGGAAAGATAATAACCGAGAAAAAGAGCCAAAGAGAAGCACTTTGTCGGAAGGGTGCTAAGTTCTTTTCTTTTTGGTTACTTTTTCTTTTCAGCAAGAAAAAACTGCAAATAAGTATGAGTTTGGTCGGTGGCGTTTATGCCGACCAAACGGGATAAAAACCGAGCAATAAAGAAAGAGTAAAATCAAATATGAGAAGGTGGAAAAATCTTTTCTTTTTGGTTACTTTTTCTTTTCAGCAAGAAAAAACTGCAAATAAGTGTGAGTTTGGTCGGTGGCGTTTATGCCGACCAAACGGGATAAAAACCGAGCAATAAAGAAAGAGTAAAATCAAATATGAGAAGGTGGAAAAATCTTTTCTTTTTGGTTACTTTTTCTTTTCAGTAAAGAAAAAGTAACTACCCGTGGCACAGCTGGATAGCGCATCAGACTCCGACTCTGAAGGTCATGAGTTCGAATCTCATCGGGTAGGCCAGTCGAGAGCCTCGACTCGCATTTTCGCGTAAGAGGTTCTCGGCTTTTTTATTTTGTTCGATGCACGCGACAGGCGACAATGCACCCCAAACCGCAAGGGGTGCATTGTGTTAAAAATGGAATGTTATTTTCGAGAGCCTCTACACGCAATACGCGTAGGAGGCTTTCGGCTTTTTTTGTTTGTAATCAGCACGCGACAGGCGACAATGCACCCCAAACCGCAAGGGGTGCATTGTGTTAAAGGTGGAATGCTATTTTCGAGAGCCTCGACACGCAATACGCGTAGGAGGCTTTCGGCTTTTTTTATTTTAAAAACTTGTTTACTTTTAAGATTTTTTGTGTTATAGTTAAAGCAGTAAGTAAAAGGGGCGGTAATATGGCAGAAATTGTTCCTGATTACTATAAAAAATTCAGGTGTATAGCAGACAGATGCCGTCACAGCTGTTGTATCGGCTGGGAAATTGATATTGACGGGCGTGCCTTGTCTTACTATAACAGCCTTGACACCGAAATGGGAAAAAGGATAAGGCAGAATATAGATGGTGAAATACCTCATTTTGTTCTGACAGAGGATGAAAGATGCCCGTTTCTTAATAAAAACGGACTTTGCGATATCATTACCGAATGCGGTGAGGATGCCCTTTGCGATATATGCCGTCTTCATCCGAGGTTTTCCAATTTCTTTGACAGCTTTACAGAAACGGGGCTTGGACTTTGCTGTGAAGAAGCGGTAAGGATTGTACTTGGTGAAAAAGAAAAATTCACGGTAGACATGCCTGACTTTCAAAGCATAACAGACGAAGAAAGGGAATTTCTTGCCGTCAGAGGAGAAATATTCGCTGTTTTGCAGGACAGAGAAAAGAGCATACATGAACGGTTTTGTAATCTTTCAAAAATTTACGGCTTTGAGTTCGATTTTTCACTGTCCGAGCTGTGCGCAGTTTATCTTTCGCTTGAAAGACTTGATGAAAGCTGGACAGAAGTGTTAAAAAGTACAGCCGATTATGAATTTGACATGACCGTGTTTGAAAACGAGGATTATGCCCTCATTTTTGAACAGCTTTCCTGCTACTTCATATTCAGACATCTTGCCGATGCCTTGTGGTACGGCGACTACTGTGAGAGGGTAAGATTTACGCTTATGAGCTGTTATCTTATCGGTGCAATCATCGAAAAGACAAAAAGCACTTATGATGAAATACGGGAGATTGTCAGAATGTATTCGTCGGAGGTTGAGTACTCCGAGGAAAACATGGAAAAGCTTCTGGCAATTTAGGGAGAACTGATAATGTTTAAAACAAAACGTTTTGGAATGTTTATACACTGGGGGTTATATGCTTTTTCGGGACTGCATGAGCAGGAAATGTATAGATACGGCGTAGCGAGTAAGGATTATGAAAAGTATGTAAATCTGTTCAATCCCACAGATTATAACCCGAAAGAATGGGTGAGCCTTGCCAAGAACTGCGGCTTTGATTACATAACCTTTACCACAAAGCACCACGACGGCTTTTGTATGTGGGATTCAAAGTTTACTGACTATAAAATAACAAATACTCCTTACGGTAAAGATGTACTTAAAATGCTTTCCGAAGAATGTGAAAAGCATGGGATAGGACTGTCGCTTTACTATTCCGTTCCCGACTGGCATCATCCAAATTACCCCAATAATATCGGTCATCACGAGATTTCCGAAAGACGGGAGAGTGACAGACCTGATGAAAAGCTTTATATTGAATATGTCAGAAATCAGATAACAGAGCTTCTGACGGGCTACGGAAAAATACAGAGCTTTTTCTGGGATATACCGCCAAAGACACGGGATAAATCTCTTAACGAGCTTATAAGAAAGCTTCAACCCGGTATTTACATCAACAACAGGGGCTATGACGAGGGTGATTTTTCAACACCCGAAAGAACATCGGCAGACGGTGCTGTGTTTGAAGGACTTACCGAAGCCTGTGACTCTATAGGCGAACAAAGCTGGGGCTACAGAAAAAACGAGGACTACCATTCCATGCTGTATCTGACAAGTGCCATTGACAGATATATGGCTATGGGTGCAAACTATGTGCTCAATGTAGGTCCCGATGAAAAGGGAAGGATTCCCGAGGTTTCAGAGAAGATACTTGTACGTGTCGGTGACTGGTACAAAAAGGTTAAAGAAGCACTGTTTGCAACTCCCGTGAAATATGAAGCCATCGCAAAAAAGGGTATTCTTACTACCCAAAGCGAAAATGCTTTGTATCTTCATTTTCAGGGCGGTCTTGCCTCAAACGGCTTTTGTCTTGAAGGTTTTAAGGAAATGCCCAAATATGCCCTTGTCCTCAATAACGGACAAAAGCTCAACTGTGTTTTTGAAAAAATGCCGATGTTATACGGCGGACAGGGTACAAGTCTTGCGGATGTGCTTCACATAAACGGAATTGATGCTGACGGTCTTTCTTCACAGGCGGTTGTAATTAAGCTTGAATTTGAAAATATCGAAAGTGCTGTTGACACCGAGTTTGTGTCTGATAATATAAGAATTCTTTAATAAATATTTCATTTAGTGAAAGGATGAGAAACATGAAAATCGACACACGAAGAACAAAGGACGCCGTATATATTATCGACGACCTTTACATGCACGAAACAAATCACCTTGTACCGTCGGGCTATGACCTTGATGCAAGAGGTGCAAAATATTCGACCGACCCTTGCTGGAAAAGAGGATATGACCTTGAAACCGAAGACAGCCTCAATGCACCGGCAACACTTTCACGCCGTTTTATGCCGGTAAGAGAAGGCAAGGCGGGTCTTAACTTTATCTTTGCAATAAAGAGAGGCGACGGCTTCTTTGTTGAGTTTTATGACGATATGGACAAGGTTGCCTTTACACTCTCTCAAAAGAATGGGCTTTTCTACTGGAACGACACGGCACTTCCCGTTGAAGCTTCAAGAAAGCTCCATTCTTTAAATGTTGAATTTGATATTGAAAAGAAAGAGGCAAAGGTTGCTTTTGCAGGAAAATATTGCGGTACTTATGAGGTGCTGACAGACAATATTGCAAGATATGTTGCAGGCTACCGAGACGGCGACAAGGGTGCATGTCACTTAAAGCAGATACATCTTCATATCAACTACCTTGTAAATGACAGAAACGAGGTACACGAAGACGGTGCTCTTTTCTATAACTGGATAATCGAAAATACCGGGGGTGCTTCTGCCTATACAAGCTACTATTACGAAGGCTTCAAGCACTATACAAACGTAATTTGTGCATCAAAGGGTGCATCGGGCAGGTGCAGACGTGAATTTGAAAAGCAGACGGGTAAGGTTTGCTTTGAAGTAAAATATCTTACAAAGAACACATCGGGTGAGGGTGTAAAGCTTTCACTGACAACGGGCGGCAAGGAAACACTTAATTTCTTTGATGAGGGCACAGCACTCCTGTCCGAAAACGGCACAGTACTTCGTAAGCACAACCCCTATGTATGGCAGACCTTCATGGTTGTTGCAAATACTGACACAAAGACAGCCGAGGTTTATCTCAACGGCAAAAAGTGTCAGAGTGCCATATTTGATGCTGACTTTTTTGACGGTATTTCGGTTTCCTACACACCCGAAAAGGGCGGTGTAATGAAGTTTACGGATGTTTTTGCATACATTATTCAGCCCGAGCCCGAGGACTATCCAAAGCCTCCCGTACTTCCCGAAAAGGACGAGAGATACGTAACGGGTATGAACATCTGCTCACTCTGGCACAACGGCGAACACGTAGGCTGGGATGCCATAAGTGCATTCAAGGACAACCTTACATACCTCGGCTTCTACGATGAGGGTCTACCCGAAACTGCCGACTGGGAAATCAAGTGGATGGCAGAACACGGTCTTGACTGCGAATTCTACTGCTGGTACTGCTCACAGACAAAAGCACCTAACCTTAAAACGTTACTTTCGGATGCAATTCACAACGGTCACTTCAAGGCAAAGTATGCAGACTATATGAAGCTTGCCCTCATTTGGGAAGCAGGTGCAGGAAGTCCTGCAAGCCCCAAGGATGTTGAAGACTACTACATTCCTTACTTTGAAGACTACTTCTTCTCGGATCCGAGATATTTAAGCATTGACGGTGTTGCAATCATATCGGTTTACAACATCGAAAAGGTAGCACGAGACCTTGGCGGATATGACAAGGTTAAGGAGGTAATGGAGCTTCTTCGTGCCTCGGCAAAGAGATGCGGTTTCAAGGACATGGCAATTATTACCTGCGGTGAGCCGAATGAAAACAGAAGGAGCGCTTCCATTGACGGCGTATATGCCTACGGCTGGGGACACTTCGGATATGTGCCCGACTATCAGATTGGCAGAATGCAGAGTCAGTTGGATATGAATCTCTTACACGTTGTTCCCACGGTCTCTGTCGGTTATAATGACGTCGCATGGCGTAAGTCAAGACACCCCATGATTGACTGTGAGGACATGGGCAAGGTTATAAAGTGGTTTAAGGATGACGTTCTTCCTTCCTATTCACATTTTGACGAGGAATGGAAAAAGAAGCTCATGATGTTCTCTACATGGAACGAATACGGTGAAGGCACATATATCTGTCCCGGTAATCTCAAGGGCTTCGGCTACCTTAACGAAATGAGAAAGGCTGTCACAAAGAATGCCGACAGCTTTGAGTCGGACAGACCCTCACAGGCTTCCCTTGACAGAATAAGCTATCTCTATCCCAAGGGACGTGAGCTTCTCAGCGCACTTCTTTACACAAAGAGAGAAGCACCCACAAAGGCAGTATGCGAATACAAGTACGACACTCCCGAAAGCGTAAATATGTGGCAGGGTGTAAACGAGGTTGCCCTTTCCTTTAAAGACGGCAGAGTATGCGGACACGGAAGCGCATGGGACCCTCAGATTATAACTGATGTTGATATTGATGCAGAAAGCGTTGATGCAATAAGCCTTAAGATTGCAACGGCAAGTGCAGGTTTTCCCGTAAATTGGGAAAGACCCGAAGCTTCGCCTGTCCAGGTTTTCTTTATGAGAGAGGGTGACGAGGCTTTTGCGGGTGC
Organism: Oscillospiraceae bacterium; assembly: GCA_015064895.1. Classification (GTDB taxonomy): domain Bacteria; phylum Bacillota; class Clostridia; order Oscillospirales; family CAG-382; genus UMGS1387. Next base: position 27,205 of record SVRI01000003.1, read on the forward strand.
AAGAATGTTGCTTGCCGGAACTACAGCCGAGGACGGTTCGCTTGTATTCTTCACAAAGGAAAATCCCGAATGGTGCGGCAGAATTACAAAAATCAGAATCGACCCGACAGAATCGAAAGGAAACTTTGAAATAGAAAACCTCAAGGCTCTCACCTTTGACGACGGCAAGGTAAGATACAAGACCTATATTGACGGCAAAGAATATAACTGCCACTACAGAACAAAGCTTGAAGACGGAAAGTTCTATGTTTCCTTTGAGCCTCTTCGTCATTTCCACCTGTTTACAAGAACTTATTATGAGTGGGATAAGGAAGAACAGACACTTATGGTGAAGTCCTATCACGATAAGGTTTCTTACTGGACTATCGGCAAGGATGTTGCCTTGATTGACGGAAAAGAAGTAAAACTCGAAAGACCTGTTGAAATGTTCGACGGACTTCCTTATCTTCCCCTTGATGAATTCTGCATGGCGGCGGATTTGGAATACAGCATTGACGGCGACAGGGTTGAAATCAAAATCAAAATGTAAATTTGTTCAGAAAAAGCACTTCGAAAGAGGTGCTTTTTTTATGTATTCTCTTGTAATTTGTTCTCTGCTATGCTACAATTATTTTGAATAATTGTGATGAAAAGAGGTAGACACAATGAACAAATACACAGGACATCCCAAACAGCTTTACGGCATAGAAGAAATGCGTCTTTGCGGCGGCAAAGGCGACGGCATGAGAATGCTGTATGTAAGAAACGGAAAGGGACTTGAATTCTGGGTAAGCCTTGACAGGTGTGCCGACATCACACGTCTTTCCCTTCACGGAGACAACTTCAGCTTTATCTCGGCGTGCGGATACGTTTCGCCCGAATATTACGACAAAGACGGCGTAGGCTTTTTAAAATCGTTTACGGCAGGCTTCTGTACTACCTGCGGACTTACGGCGGTGGGAAGCCCTTGCGAGGATGACGGTGAGGTACTTCCGCTTCACGGCACAATTTCCAACACTCCCTGTGAATCTTTCGGCTATTGGGAAGAGAGCGACGGACTTCATATAAAGGCTCTTGTCAGAGATGCTCGGATTTTCTCCCATAAGCTGGTGCTTGAAAGGGAATATGTTGTGTCCCTTGATGAAAATGTAATTACAATGACAGACAAGGTCAAGAACGTCGGCTCTGCAACTTCTCCTTATGAAATCATGTACCATTGCAACATGGGTTATCCCCTCATTTCCGAGAATGTGGAAATAAAGATACCTGCCACAAAGGTAATTCCGAGAAATGAACACTCGGCAACGGGGCTTGAAAACTGCTTAAAGGCAGAAAAGCATCAGAGCGGTTATGAAGAAATGTGCTTCTACCATGAATTGTCGGGTACAGCTGAGGTTTCGGTATTCAATCCCGATATTAACAAGGGCATGAAGCTGACCTTTGACACAAAAGAGCTTAAATGCTTTACCCAGTGGAAGATGATGGGTGAATATGACTACGTAATGGGACTTGAACCGGGTAACTGCAACCCCGACGGCAGAGATGTAATGAGAGAAAAGGGATTGCTCGAGTTCCTTAAGCCCGATGAAGAAAGATGTCAGACATTGAAGTTTGAGTTTGTAGGATAAGCGGGGAGCCCCCGCAGGCAACTCACGGGCAATCGTTACAATTAACAAGCCCTCGGTGTCGCTTAACGAACACCGTTTGGTCGGCATAAATTCGACCGACCAAACTCAGCGACAAACGGCCCTATGCGGTCGCCCGAAAACCGACAAATCACGCACATACAGACAACGGGTGGGCACACAGGCACAGCCCCCTACAATTAAAATTGCGCCGAGTTCGTTAAGCGGCACCTGACATTTCGGTTTTTGCAAAGATATACCGTGAATTGTCAGCGGCGACTCGCCGCAAAAAAGGAGCAACAACCATGAAAAAAACATTCTTTTATTTTGACGATGTAATATGGCTGTTCAGAGACCTGACAAGAGGAAATTACGACTCGATTTTCGACCATTTTTACCTCAAGATATTTAAAGAAGCCCATGAAAAATACGGTCTTAAGGTGCAGATGAACGTCTTTTACCGCACCGACTACTTTTACGGCACGGATGAGTTTACTCTATCGGAAATGACCGACAAATACAAGGCTGAGTTTGAAGCAAATTCCGACTGGCTGAGATTTGGCTACCACTCAAAGCAGGAGTTTCCCGACTATCCTTTAATCAACATTTCCTATGAGGATATGACGAAGGATTTTCTCAGCATAAAGAACGAGGTTGTCCGCTTTGCAGGAGAAAAGAGTTTTTCAAATGTAGTCTGCTCCCACTGGAGACCCATAAGCAAGGCGGGATGCCGTGCACTTGCCGACAACGGCATTGTGCTTATAAATGCCACGGGCGGAGACACAAGGGAGCTGGAGGATGACCTGTCCACGCTCCCTTACGGACATTCCTTCAGAGTGCTTCACAACAGACAGCCTGAAACAAAGCTCTTTACGAGAATTTCGCTCAACAAGGCGATTTCCACCTCCGTCTGTGCATATAATCACCTCACGCAGAAACAGCTTGATGAAACAAACCTGAATTTCAAGGCTGTTTACGACGAGGAAATCGGCGTATATTTCAAACAGCTTCTTACCCACGGAACTGTTATAAACCTTTCAAAGCTCGAGGATATGCAAGAGGAATACGAGAAGCTTCTGCCATGCGAGTTTGCCTCCTTCGGCGGACATGAGCAGTACTTCTATCCCGACTATTTTGCTTATCAGCCCGACCACGGCGAAAAGCTGCTCAAGGCTTGTGAGATTATGTCGGATGCGGGCTTTGAGTTTGCGTTTGCGGATGACATTATAAAACAAAAGTAACTATAATATCTTGAATATCTTGGGTCGAGCGTATCGAATGAGTGAAAGAATTATTGCGATGTAGGGGATGGCGTCCTCGACATCCCGTATGTAATCTAAAACAGCTCATTACCCGATTATAACATAGAATGATTCGGGACGTCCGGGAGGCCGTCCCCTACAAAAAACGTGATTGGAGCTAAAGCCATGAGCCTTAATAATTTCAGATACAGCACCGAAAAAAACACACTTAAAAGAGAATACCTTGTTCCCACAAGGGTTGTTACCCAAAAGGATGCGGACAATGCCGACTATCTTCTTTCAGATACACCCAGACAGGCGGTAATCGGAAGCAAAGATGGGTGTATTCTCAAAGAGGGCGCATATGTTGTCGTAGACTTCGGAAGCGAACTCCACGGCGGTGTAAGTATCACAACGGGAAAGATTGAAAAAAACGAAAAGAACCCCTACGGAAGCGGATGCACCTACGGAAAACTGAGACTTGTTTTCGGCGAAAGTGTTTCCGAAGCAACGTCCGCCCTCGGAGACGGAGACGGCGCACTCAATGACCATGCCTTTCGTGATATGACAGTTGACATGAGCAATCTTTCAACACAGATTTTCGGCTCTACAGGCTACAGATTTCTTAAAATCGAGGCGATAGACGGTGATTTTACTCTTAGCTCCGTCAAGGCGGTTTTTGAGTATAAGGACATAGAATACAAGGGCAGTTTTACCTGCTCCGATGAAAGAATAAACGAAATTTTCAATACCGCCGCATACACGGTACACCTCAACATGCAGGACTACATCTGGGACGGCATAAAGCGCGACAGACTTGTGTGGATAGGGGATATGCACCCCGAGGTTTCGACAATAATGTCGGTGTTCGGGGATGACGAAAGTATAAGAAAAAGCCTTGATTTGTGCCGTGACGGATTTTCACTTGATAACGACACCCCTTGGATGATTTACCCCAGCTATTCGGGTACATGGATAACAATTCACAGGGATTACTATATGAAAAACGGCGATATGGAGTATCTTATTGAGCAGAAGGAATATCTGACGGGACTTGTAAATCTGCTCTGCGAAAAAATCCATGCCGACGGCTCGGTTGACTTTTTGGGCGGTTATCTCTTTGTTGACTGGAGCAGTGCCAATACTCCCGAAATGGAGGCAGGCTTCAGAGGCAGCATAGTAATGGCTTTGAACTCTGCCGCCGACATTTTTGAAATCCTTGGCGACAAGGACATGAAAAGAAAGTGCCTTGATACCATCGATAATTTAAAGAAGATTGTCCCCGAATATAAGGGCAACAAGCAGGTTACTGCAATGTGTTACCTTTCGGGACTTATTGATGAGAAAACCGCCGAGGAAATCTTGACGACGGATTTACTCTCGGGACTTTCCACCTTCTACGGCTACTATGTACTTTTAGCTCTTTCCAAAATGGGAAGAACAAAAGAGGCACTTGAAATTGTAAGAGGCTACTGGGGAGCAATGCTGGATTTGGGTGCTACCACCTTCTGGGAAGATTTTGATATCGACTGGACACAAAATGCGGCACGTATTGACGAAATCGTACCCGAAAACAAGGTTGATGTTCACACTTCCTACGGCAAGCATTGTTATATAAAACTCCGTCATTCACTCTGCCACGGCTGGGCAAGCGGACCCGCACCTTTTCTTATGAGACACATACTCGGTGTCGAGGTGCTTGATGCGGGATGTAAGCGGGTTAAGATTTCACCAAACCTCTGCGGACTTGAATGGGTAAAGGGTACATATCCTACACCCTATGGAGTTGTTGAAGTTGAACACAGAAGGACGGACGGCAGAATCGAAAGCAAAATAAATGTACCTGACAGCATTGAAGTAGTGGAGGCATAACAATGTTTATAAACGAAACACTCAAAACAAAGATAACAAAAGAATACGATGTAATTGTCTGCGGCGGCGGTTTTGCAGGAATTTCCGCATCGCTTGCCTCGGCACGAATGGGTAAGAAAACACTCCTTCTCGAAAAAATGTATATGCTCGGCGGCCTCGGCACTGCGGGTATTGTTACGATATATCTTCCTCTTTGCGACGGATTCGGAAAACAGGTTTCTTTCGGTATTGCAGAAGAACTCCTGCGTTTTTCCATATCCGAGGGCTGTGAGGCAAGATACCCCGAAAACTGGCTTGACGGAATTGGTACAAGAGGGGAGAATGACAAGAGGTTTGAGGTTCAGTATAACCCGCACATCTTTGCTATGAAGATAGAAAAATTTCTTCTTGATGCAGGCGTTGACATTATGTACGGTACATATGCCGTTGCTGTCGATAAAAATGATGATAAAATAGAGCATATCATAGTGGAAAACAAATCAGGCAGATACGCATATAAGACAAAATCAGTCGTTGATGCAACGGGCGACTGCGACATTGCGCTTTTTGCAGATGCTCCCACAGATACCTTCGAGCAGGGTAACATCCTTGCCGCATGGTACTATTCTCTCGGCAAAGACGGATATAATCTCAGAATCTACGGTGCAGCAGATATTCCCGACGAAGAAAAAGTGAACGGAAACAAAACCGAATATCTTGTCGACAGACGTTTTTCGGGACTCGATGCTGAGGAAATATCCGAAATGGTATGTCTTTCCCATAGGGCAACATTCAATAATGTGATGAAAAAACGCAAAGAGGATGAAAGTTATATTCCCGTCACCATGACAAGTATACCGCAGATAAGAATGACAAGAAAAATTGTCGGAGAATATGTGCTTAAAAACGAAGAAGTGCACAAATATTTCGAGGATTCCATAGGCATGGTGTCCAATTGGAAAAAGAGGGGACCTGTATATGAAGTGCCCTTCAGAACCCTTTATTCGGGTAAGGTTAAGAATCTTATTTGTGCAGGCAGATGCACAAGTACTGACCAGACGCTCTGGGATGTTATGAGAGTAATTCCTTGCTGTGCCGTAACAGGTGAGGCGGCAGGTACGGCAGCTGCCATGACAGACGATTTTACAAGCCTTGATGTAAAAGAACTTCAGAAAATTCTTGTAAATAACGGTGTTGTACTGCATGAAAATGATTTGAAAGGATAAAAGAGATAATTATGACAAAAACACAAATAAAAGAACTGATAAAATCAGCTGTTAATTCCCATAAGCTTTGCGGAGTTTCGCTGAAATTTGATAACAGAAACAGTTGTGTGATACCGCTTTCGTTTGGTGAAAAGCTGTTTTTATCAGCGGCTGAACAAGATTTTTTGCTGGACGGTTTTTCAATCAGAAGATTTCGTGATGCAACAAAGGCTGTTTTGGCAGGCGATATGTATCAAAGAATTATAGAATCCGAAGGTCTTTTGGATAACCTTAAAACACCCGATGTGGATGTGACGGATTGGAACAGTGTTTTTACCTCCTTGTCCAAAATGAAAAAGAATGTAATTGTTGAATGTGAAGATGAAGATCCGAACAAAGCAGGCTTTGCCATCGGAAAAATTCTTAAAGTTTGCAAAAACAAAGTTTATATAAAGCATTTCGATGCTGACGGTGTATGGGAGAATGAGCCTGTTGAAATCCCGTATTCTGAAATAACATCGGTCACCTTCGGTTCAAGATACGTTGAAACATTTTCAAAGTATGTGTAACTAAAAAAGCCTTCCCCGAAGATTTGGGGAAGGTGTCAAAATCTCTGATTTTGACGGATGAGGCTTGACGGACGAGGCTTGAAAGCGTGTGTTTTACCTCCTCAGTCAGCTACGCTGACAGCTCCCCCTTCTTGACAAGGGGAAGCCTTAAGTAACACATACTTACTCATATTTTGCAACTCGAGAATTGTGAAAGGAATCAAATATGAACACACTATCATTAAACGGCACATGGATTCTTTCGGGCTCCAACCCCGATACAGGCGAAAAACTTTCTCTTGCTGCTTCCGTTCCGGGAAGTGTCCTCTGTGACATAGTAAACGCCGACATAGAAAAGTGCGATATCTTCTACCGTGACAACTCACAGAAGTTCGAGAAGTACGAAAACTGGGACTGGCACTACGAGAGGGAATTTGATGTAGATGCAGTCGGTCATAAAACAGAACTGTGCTTTGGAAAACTTGATACATACTGCGACGTGTACCTTAACGGCACGCTTGTTTCGTCATGCCTTAACGGACATATTCCCTATAATTTTAACGTTATGGACAAGGTGAAAATCGGCAAAAACAAGATAGATGTGTACTTCCGTTCACCCATAAGAGAAGTAAAAGACAGGCCCCTCGCTGTGGGTGCTTTCACAAAGGAAAGAATGAACACAAGACGTATGCAGTGTACCTACGGCTGGGACTGGGTTGCAAGATTTGTAACTTGCGGTATGGGAAATGTCTGCCTTAGTACATACGACGAAAATGAAGCGAGGGTTGACTCTGTCTATGTGTACACCAAGAGCATAGACTCATATGGTGCATATATCGGAATTTCCGCAAACATAAACCGTGATGCCCTCGGAAAGGTATATGCCTTTGAGATTGCCGATAAGGACGGCTATGTTGTAAAGACACATAAAAAATATATTTCGTATCCCCGATATGACTTCAATCTGTCAATTGAAAATGCTGATTTGTGGTATCCTCTCGGCTACGGAGCACAGCCTCTTTACACCCTTGTTGTTTCGTGCGACGATAGGGTGATTCATACCGAGAAGTTCGGCATAAGAACCGTAAAAATCCTTCAGGAAACAGATGCCGAAGGAAGTTATAACTATAACAGATGTTTAGAGCTGAAAAAGTCGAATTTTGATAAAGTCTACGACAGAAATGAGGAGTTTTCATCATTTACCCTTGTAGTAAACGGCGAGAAAATTCTCTGTATGGGTGCAAACTGGGTACCCTGTGAGCCGTATGATAAGGGCGGAAATGAAGAAAAAATCTCGGAAATTCTCAGACTTTCAAAAGAAATGGGCGTAAATATGATAAGAGTCTGGGGCGGCGGCACCTTTGAGTGCGAGCATTTCTATGACGAATGTTCAAAGCTCGGTATCATGGTAACTCAGGACTTTCTCATGGCGTGCGGTCGCTATCCCGAAAAGGAAGAGTGGTTCATAAATGAACTTCAGAAGGAAGCCGAATATGCCGCAAAGTTAATCAGAAACAAGGCATGTCTTATGTGGTGGTCGGGCGATAACGAAAACGCTACGGCGGGCAGTGATACCATGGAGGACTACACGGGAAGAAGCAGTGCGGTGTACGGTATTCATCCCGTGCTTATGAATCTTGACCCCATGCGTGACTTTTTGCCCTCAAGCCCCTACGGCGGTCAGCTTTACGCATCAAATACCGCGGGTACAACCCATAACACAAACCACCTCGGCGATGTTTTCTCGTACCTTGAAAAGGACGACCTTTCCGACTACAAGGACGCATATAAGACAATCTCTGCACGCTTTATCGCAGAGGAGCCTACATTCGGTGCCGTCAGCACCTATTCGAGCCGTAAGTTTATGACGGATGAGGACATCTACGGCGACGACGGATATATGCGTGAGTATCATACAAAGTCTAATCCCGATTTAGCAAAAAGCCTTTATGAATACTTGCTTCTTCTGACAGAAAAAATCCTCGGAAAATTCGAGGACGGCAAAGACAGGGACTTTAAGCTCAAGTACATTCAATTCGAAAATGCAAGAAACAGTCTTGAGATGCTTCGACGTGAACGCTGGTTCCAGTCAGGCGACATTTTCTGGCAGCTTAACGACTGCTGGCCTGCATATTCCGGCTGGTCCTTCATTGACTACTACAATATGCCAAAGGCGGCATACTACAGCTTCAAGAGATGTACAAAGCCCTTAGTCTGCATGATAGACAAGGAAGATGACGAATACTCTGTGCTTGTTGCCAACGACGGAAAATGGGACAAGGCTGTTGAAATAAACGTATTCTCGCTTAATACCAAAACAGGCGAAAGACGTGACATTTATTCGGGAACGGCATTTGCCCTTGCCGGCACCACCGTCAGAGTTTTCAGCTTCACGAAGAACGATGACAGCATAATCATCGCAGAAACGGACAATGACAGAGCTTTCTATAAAGACGGAGATCTGAAAATAGAAACCTGCGACGTATCCTATGCTCCTGATGAAGTGAATAACACAATTACGGTCAAGGCTGATAAGTATATCCATGCAGTTGAAATTGAGGGAAATATCATTCCCGAGGATAACTACTTCTCGCTTTTGCCGAATGAAGAAAGAACCGTCTCCTACACTTTGGCAGAGCAAGACAAAGAGATTGAACTTTCTGTTCAGGCATATACTCTGAAACTATGAGGTGAAGAACAATGACTACAATAAAAATCAACAAAAAAGACGTAAAAATGGTAGCCCACAGAGGAGTATCGGGATTAGAGCGAGAGAACACAAACCCTGCCTTTGTTGCGGCGGGCAACAGAAGTTATTTCGGTATTGAAACCGACGTTCATAAAACACTTGACGGCAAGTTTGTGGTAATACATGATGCCGAGACGTCAAGAGTTACCGACGGTAAAATCAACATAAATACAGAACAAAGCAATTACGACGATTTCAAGGATATAATTCTCCCTGACCTTGACGGAAAATATGACAGAACGGATATCAGAATCCCGACTCTTACCGAATATGTGAGAATCTGCAAAAAGTATGAGAAAAAGTGTATTCTTGAGTTAAAGCAAGCATTTTCCGAGGCTGATATAAAGCAAATGCTTGACATTATCAAGGCGGAAGACTATCTTGAAAATATCATTTTCATATCCTTTTTCTATTCCAACTGTGAAAAGCTCCGTCCCCTTGTGCCGGACAATGACATTCAGTTCCTCACAAGCGAGGAAGTGACAGAGGAGCTTATTGATAAGCTGAAGGCATACAGTCTTAACCTTGATATTTATTATAAAAAGCTTGATGAAAAAATTATAAAAAAGCTGCATGAAAACTCCATTCTCGTCAACTGCTGGACGGTAAACACCAAAGAAGACGGGGAAGCTTTAGTAGAAATGGGCATAGATTTTATCACAACAAATATTTTGGAATAGAGGAAAAAATGAATTTTTACGCAAAAACCTTTGATGAGTTATCGCCAAAGGAAATATACGAAATACTAAAAGCACGCATGGAAGTTTTCCTTCTCGAACAGCACATCGTCTGCCTTGACATTGACGGAGTTGACTATGACAGCCTTCACGTTTTCATAGAACATGAGGGCAGGGTAGAGGCATACTTCAGAGCCTTCAGACACGAAGATGCAGTAAAAATCGGAAGGGTGCTGACAAGAGAACACGGCAAGGGACTCGGAAGACTTCTTATGGAACAGGGAATTGAAGCGGTTAAAGCTCACTTTAGCTGTGATAAGATTATTCTTCATTCACAAAAGTATGCCGAGGGTTTTTATAAAAAGCTCGGTTTTGAGACGGTGTCGGATGAGTACCTTGAAGAGGGTGTTGTCCATGTTACCATGGAGTTAGGAGTGTAGGGACAGGCGTCCTCGACTGTCCGCGTTAGGAGTTAGGAGTTAGGAATGAGTTTGGTCAGTTGGATTTATGCCGACCAAACGGGGTTATTTAAGCGACACCGAGGGTTTATTGAGCACAAGGATATAACGTGAATTGCCGGCGGCGGCTCGCCGCTTAGGAGTTAGGAGTGTAGGGACAGGCGTCCTCGACTGTCCGCTTTTTGTTTAGAAATCAGGAAAAGGAACGGCTTTGCCGTTCCTTTTTTGTATCACTCCCGTCATTTTCAACGTAAAATGAAAAGGAAAGCGAGTGATTTTATGGAGTATTACGTGTCAAAACCCACAAGCTTTATGCACCTTTATCCCGACGCAAAAAGTGAAGTGACCGACGAACTTCTTTACGGCATGACGGTTGTATCGTTTGATGAAAGCTATGCCGGTTTTTTGTTGTGCAAAACCGAATACGGGTATCTCGGATATGTCGATGTTTCGGATTTAAAACCCAAAAAAACAAGCGGCGACAGATATATTGTAACATCGCCCTTTTGCGACGTTTACCGCCTGCCTCAGTACAGATTTGCCCCTGAAATAACAATTCCGCACGGCGGGATAATTGAGGGCAAAATGAAAACAAGCCGTGATGAGAAATTTGTTTGTATAAATGACGGCACAAAGGATGTGTACCTGCCGTCAGGCAATATTCGGGAGTATAAAAGCCTTGCACATTTTGAATCCTCTGACGAAAAGCGAAGCCAAATAGTAAAAAATGCCTTTTTCTATCTCGGCACGCCCTACAGATGGGGCGGCAAAAGCACCTTCGGTATCGACTGCTCGGGTCTCTGCTTTATGAGTTATTACTTAGCGGGGCTTTCAATTTTCAGAGATGCAGAACCTGATGCAAGATATGTTAAGAAAATACCCTTTGAAGAACTTAAGCCTGCCGATTTAATATACTACAACGGTCATGTGACAATGTACACAGGACTCGGCGAATACATACATTCCTCGGCAACACTGGGCGGTGTTAGAATCAGTTCATTTGATGAAAACAGCCGTGAATACTATCCGAAACTCAGAAGCGATATTGTCTGCTGTGCAAGAAGCCTTTACTTAAGTTAGGAGTTAGGAGTTAGGAGTTAGGAGTGAGTTTGGTCGGTCGGGTTTATGCCGACCAAACGGGGTTATTTAAGCGACACCAATGGTTTGTTAAGCACAAGGATATAACGTGAATTGCCTGCGGCGGCTCGCCGCTTAGGAGTTGGAAGTGTAGGGACAGGCGTCCTCGACTGTCCGCGTTAGGAGTTAAATGCAAAATGCAAAATGAGTTTGACCGCCCTCGTTATGGCGGGCAAACGGGGTTATTTAAGCGACACCGAGGGTTTATTAAGCACAAGGATATAACGTGGATTGCCGGCGGCGGCTCGCCGCTTAGGAGTTAGGAATGGGTTTGGTCGGTCGGCTTTTCCGACAATTATATCTTGACAAATGAGGTCTTTTGCTATATCATATAATAGAATATATATGTAGAAGCCGAAATTTGGCTTTCGAAAGGAAGAAAAACAAAAATGAAATGGACAGGACTTAACGAACTTCGTGAGAAATATCTCGCATTTTTTGAAAGCAAAGACCACCTTCGTCTTAAGAGCTTTCCCCTTATTCCCATAAACGACAACTCCCTTCTTCTCATAAACTCGGGTATGGCACCCATGAAGCCCTACTTCCAGGGCACAAAGGAACCTCCGAGAAAGAGAGTTACCACATGTCAGAAGTGTATCAGAACTCCCGACCTTGAAAATGTAGGTAAGACAGCAAGACACGGTACCTACTTTGAAATGCTGGGCAACTTCTCCTTCGGCGACTATTTCAAGAAGGAAGCTATTCCGTGGGCTTGGGAATTTTTAACTGAAACCCTTGAAATTCCCGCAGAGCTTCTCTGGCCGAGTGTTTACGAAGAAGACGACGAAGCATACGCACTTTGGCGTGATGTTATCGGCGTTCCCGAACACAAGATTATCCGTATGGGTAAGGCTGACAACTTCTGGGAACACGGCTCAGGTCCCTGCGGTCCCTGCAGCGAAATCTACTTCGACAGAGGCGAAAAGTACGGTTGCGGAAGCCCCGACTGTAAGCCCGGCTGCGACTGCGACAGATACATGGAAATCTGGAACAACGTATTCTCCCAGTTTGACAACGACGGTAAGGGCAACTATACAGAACTTTCACAGAAGAACATCGACACAGGTATGGGTCTTGAAAGACTTGCCTGCGTTCTTCAGGGTGTTGACAACCTCTTTGAAGTTGACACGGTAAGAAGAATTCTTGATACCGTTTGCGAATATTGCGGCAAGAAGTACGGCGAAGACTACAAGAACGACGTATCAATCCGTATCATAACAGACCACATCAGAAGCACAAGCTTTATGATCTGCGACGGCGTTATGCCCTCTAACGAAGGCAGAGGCTACGTTCTCAGAAGACTTTTAAGAAGAGCCGCACGTCACGGCAGACTCCTCGGTATAGAGGGTGCATTCCTTGCAAAGCTCTGCGAAATCGTAATTCAGGAAAATGAATCTGCATATCCCGAGCTTCGTGAAAAGGCAGACTACGTTAAGAAGATTATCTCCATAGAAGAAGAACGCTTTGATGCTACAATCGACACAGGTCTTTCAATTCTCGCAGGTATGCTTGAAACTCTCGATAAGACAGGCTCCAAGGTTCTTTCGGGCGAGGATGCATTCAAGCTCTACGATACATTCGGATTCCCTGTAGATTTAACTAAGGAAATTGTTGAAGAAAAGGGCGTTACCGTTGACGAAGAAGCCTTCACAAAACTTATGACAGAGCAGAAGGTAAGAGCAAGAGAAAACCGCAAGGCAGGCGGTGGCTGGTCTATTGCCGGTGCCGATGTTCTCACAGACGTTGCAGAGACTTCTTTTGTAGGCTACGACAATGTAGAATCCGATGCAAAGGTAGTTGCAATTGTTGTTGACGGCGTTCGTGTTGACGAAGTATCTGAAGGCGAATTTACCTTGGTGTGCGACAAGACACCCTTCTACGGCGAAGGCGGCGGTCAGGTGGGCGACACAGGCTATGTGCTTGCAGGCGACGTAAAGGTAAATGTAGTTGACACAAAGAAGCTTGACGGCAAGTATCAGCACATCTGCGAACTTTCCGACAACGCAGTTATCAAGGTTGGCGATACAGTAAAGCTTGTAGTCGATGCAGAAAGACGCGAAGCTATAAAGAGAAATCACTCCTCCGTTCACCTTCTCCAGTCAGCCCTTCGAAAGGTACTCGGCGACCACGTTGAACAGGCAGGTTCTTATGTTGACGAACACAGAGCAAGATTTGACTTTAGTCACTTCCAGGCAATGACTGCCGAAGAAATATTAAAGGTTGAAGCACTTGTAAATGCATATATCCTTGCAGGTCACGATGTTGTTACTCTCGAAACAGACATGGAAACAGCAAAGAAGGAGGGTGCAATGGCACTCTTCGGCGAAAAGTACGGCAATGTTGTAAGACTTGTAAAGATGGGCAACGTTTCTGCAGAACTCTGCGGCGGTACACATCTTTCCAACACAGCAAAGGCAGGTCTTTTCAAGATTGTTGCCGAAAGCTCGGTTGCGGCAGGTGTTCGTAGAATTGAAGCAGTTACAGGTACAAACGTAATTGACTACATCTACAACGACAAGAAGATTCTCGAAGATACAGCTAAGGCTCTTAAGACAGGCAACGTTTCCGAACTTGCGGCAAAAGCTCAGCAGACAGAGGCTGAAATCAAGGAACTCAAATCCAAGCTCGAACAGCAGGGTGCTCAGATTGCGGCAATGAAGACTTCAAGCCTTACAGATTCTGCAAAGAAGGTTGGCGAATTTAACCTTATCACAGCATCCTTTGACGGCATGACAGCCGATGAAATGAGAGCGGCAGGCGACGTTCTTAAGGACAAGGACGAAAACGTAGTTGCACTTCTTGCTTCCGCTATCGACGGCAAGGTACTTCTCCTTGCAGTATGCGGCAAGAACGCAGTAAAGAACGGTGCAAACGCAGGTAAGATTGTAAAGACTGCGGCTACCATCTGCGGCGGCGGCGGCGGGGGACGTCCCGACTCTGCATCTGCAGGCGGTAAGGATGCAAGCAAGATTGCGGAAGCTCTTGCAAGTGTAGAAGGCTCACTTTCTCTTTAATAAAAAGAGAAAGCACCTACTTTCTTGAGGAGAAAGTAGGCAAAGACCTTTCAAACTTAGCACCGACATTTTAAAGGTGCAAAACTTTTCTTTGTATCACGGATATAATTATTCCCCGACACCAAACGACGGCGTCGGGGAATTTGCTATATTATGCGAAACCAAGGGCTACGGTTTTAACGAAGATTCCCCGTGAATTTGCAGCGGCGCTTCGCCGCCCGACACCAAACGACGGCGTCGGGGAATTTTTCATATTGTAATTACAGTAACTTTCTTACCGAGTTTTTTACACGAATCAATAACGTGTTTTGTACCTTTTGATTTTCCATTCCAAAATGCTAAAACTTCATCGGCGTATTCAATGATTTGAATATTTCTTCTCAAGGGCGCAGCTCTGCCATATTTGGCATATTCGGGCAAAAATTCTGTCAACACCATGTTGTTTTTTACTGCATATTCCCTTGCAAGTGTGTCAACGCCTTTTGCACCGCCTGAAACTATTTCCGTGACATTGTTTGGCAGATAGCTTCCCAAATCATCAATGAAAATATTTCGTGAGCCGATAATTGCAATTTTCATAAATCCTCCATATGTCCTACTGGTAGGACAATATATTTTTACTATTAGTATACACTAAAGTTGTCCAAAATCAAGACAAAAGGTGTAGATTTATGAAAAGAATTATAGATAACGATATGCCTGTAAATATTACGGGAAGTCAAATTAAGGAACTGAGAACAAAAGCGGGTCTAAGCCAAAGACAACTTTCAGAAAAGCTTGAACTTGAAGCAGTATATACCTGCAGAGGTTCGATTTCAAGAATAGAAAACGGACAAAGAGCAGTTACGGACATTGAACTTATGGCAATTGCTAAGGTTCTTGGTGTTGATATAAACATGTTGTTTGACGTCAAACAATAGAGATATTGGGTTTGGTAATATTATTCTCTGCATAAATTATAGTACAAATATTTACTAATGTCAATAGTAAATTTATTTACTTGGTATAATCTTTACATAACTTATGTTATGAGGTGTAAAATGATACCTGATTATATCAAACGACTAAGGGATTTAAGAGAAGATAATGACAAAACACAGAAGGAAATTGCAGATATCCTTGGAACTTCTCAAACTATGTATGCAAGATATGAGCGTGGTGCAAACGAACTTCCTGTTCGTCATTTGATAACTCTGTGCAAATATTATAAAGTCACTCCCGACTATATTCTTGGTTTTTCTAAGCATATATAAAATTATGTAATTGTTTAATGACCGACACATACCAATTGTGTCGGTTGCTTTTTTAGCACCACACCCAATGTGAGAGGTAAGCCGCCGCGGCAAAGGAGAGAGGTCAGCGCAGACTCGATGCGGCGATGGCTTTTGCGAAAATCGGTGTCGAGCCATCTCTCCTTTTGAGCGGAGAATTTTTGGTTCTTTTGTTTCGGGACAAAAGAACGGAAATAAAGTAAAAGAAAAGAGACGACCTTACGACCGTCTCTTAAATATTTGCATACTTTTTAAAGTTTTATTTCGTTCTGCTTTGCAACAACGCTGTCGCCGCTGTACATCTTACGGAGCTTTGGCTTTTCAATCTTGCCTGTTGGGTTTCTCGGAATGTCGGCAAAGATAATCTGCTTGGGTCTCTTGTATCTCGGCATACCCTTGCAAAATTCGTTCATTTCGTCAACAGAACACTCCATGCCTTCCTTAAGCTCAATGATGGCAGTTGCCTTTTCACCGAGTCTGGGGTCGGGTGTACCGATAACCGCAACGTCCTTAACCTTGTCGTTCTGACGGATAAAGTTTTCGATTTCAACGGGGTAGAGGTTTTCACCGCCCGAAATGATAACGTCCTTCTTTCTGTCAACAAGGAAGATAAAGCCGTCGGCATCCTGCATAGCCATGTCGCCTGTCATAAGCCATTCCCCGTAGAGTGTTGCCGCCGTTGCCTTTTCGTCTCTGTAGTAGCACTTCATAACAGAAGGACCCTTGACGGCAAGCTCGCCGACTTCACCCTGCTTTACGGGTTGTTTGTTTTCGTCGAAGATTATTGTTTCCCAATCTGTACCGGGAATACCGATAGCACCGACTTTGTGGATGTTTTCCATACCGAGATGTACACAACCGGGGCCGAGGGATTCGGTAAGACCGTAGTTTGTATCGTAGTCGTGGTGGGGGAAGATTGCCTTCCAACGCTTGATTAAGCTCGGAGGAACAGGCTGAGCACCGATGTGCATAAGTCTCCACTGGTCAAGGTCATAATCCTCAAGGTCAAGAAGACCTGCGTCGATGGCATCTAAGATGTCCTGTGCCCACGGTACTAAAAGCCAGCAGATTGTACACTTTTCTTCGCTCATTGTCTGAAGTATCCACTTGGGACTTACGCCTCTGAGAATGATACCCTTGCCGCCGACAATAAACGAGCCGAACCAATGCATCTTTGCACCCGTGTGATAAAGGGGAGGAATGCAGAGGAATACGTCGTCCTTTGTCTGGTGGTGGTTGTTGTTTTCGGTGTAGCAGGACGCAAGAAGGCTCTTGTGTGTGTGAAGAACCGCCTTTGGAAAACCTGTTGTACCGGATGAGAAGTATATAGCCGCATCATCGTCCTCGGAAATGCTGATTCTGACATTAGTTTCGGGCATTTCCTTGATAAGTTCTTCATAGTATTCCGCATAGTCGGGGCAGTCCTTTGCGTTGCCGACAAAGATGAATTCCCTGATGCCCGTAAGACTGTCCTTGATTTTGTCGATACGTGAAATAAACTCGGGACCGAATACAAGAACATCGCTTTCAGAAAGCTCAAGACAGTACTTGATTTCGTCTGCACTGAATCTGAAGTTCATGGGGGCAACTATTGCACCTGTCTTTAAAATACCGAAGTATATGGGAAGCCAGTCGATGCAGTTCATAAGAAGAAGTGCAACCTTAGAGCCCTTTGTAACACCTTCCGAGAGGAAATAGTGGGACAGCTTGTTTGCCTTGCCTTCAAATTCACCCCAGGTGATTTCCTTTCTTGAAGCGGGCTTGGGAACAGACTCAACCAGGTCAAATTCCTGCCAAGCCTTGTCAATCTTTTCTCTGATTTCGGGATTTACTTCAACAAGACTTATGTCACCCGGATAAAGTCTTGCATTTTGTGTAAGTACGTCTGTGATAATCATTTTGTTTCTCTTTTCATATGTAAAAATATTGTTGATGTATTTAAGAAATTTGCAAATGCCGTTTAAGGCTTCCCCATTTATGGGGGAGCTGTCACAAAGTGACTGAGGAGATGTTATGATTTCGTCTTTCAACCTCATCCGCTTCACTTTGTTCAGCACCTTCCCCTGCAAGGGGAAGGCATTGGTGGGATTTTGTCAAACAAAAAACTATTTTACATTATAATCCATAAAAGGTTTTTTTTCAAGTCTTTTCAAAGGAATTAATAAATATTCCTCACATTTTTAAAATTTAGCCTTGATTTTGACGTAAAATTGTAAGTTCTTCGTCGGTAAGCTCTCTCCATTCACCCTCCGAGAGACTTTCGTCAAGACTGATACCGCCGAAGGTCAGACGTTTGAGAAAAAGCACATCTTTTTGACGGCAGGCATAACAAAGACGCTTGATTTCGTGATACTTTCCCTCGGTGAGAGTAATGTGCGCCGTTTTGGGGTCGTCAAGTATTTCGAGTACGGCAGGCTGTGTCTTCTTGCCGTCCATCATAATGCCCTCTTTCATAAGTGTGACATCATCTTGGGTAAATTCCTTGTCGCATTCGACGTAATATGTCTTTTCGGCATGGTGCTTGGGGGAGAGAAGCCTGTGTGCAAGAGCACCGTCTGTTGTCATTATGAGAAGCCCTACCGTGTCCTTGTCAAGACGACCGCAGGGAAAAAGACCCTTGTCCGAGAAAGCCTTGTCAAAAAGCGACAGCACCGTGCCTTGTCCGTCGGTGGCACTTATAAGTCCGCGGGGTTTGTTGAGCATAATGTAGATGTTTTCTGCAAATGTCAGCTTTTGCCCGTCAAAGAGCACCTCGTCAAGGGAGTCGTCAACCTTGTCGTCGCCCTTGGGCTTTACGTTGCCGTTGACCGACACTCTTCCCGATTTTATCAAAGACACCGCATCCTTACGGCTGATAACAAGAGTAGATGAAATGTATTTGTCAAGTCTTACCTTTGCCAAGCCTGTCACTCCTTTGCTTTTTCTTTAGTATTTTAACATATAAGGGCAATTTTTACAATACATTTTAACACAAAATGCAAGTTTTCCGTGTTGACATAGATAATAAAAAAAGGTATAATTAAAGTTAAATGGGAGAAGTATGCAGAAAGAATGAGATTTTGGAGGAAAAGATGACAGGTACGGATAACACGGGAATAAATCCTGCCGCACAGCATAAGAAAAAGGCATATTTTGCCATGTGCAAAGTCACCGTGCTGTTGTTTGTCTTCACGGTTCTTTCGTCGTCGGCATCGGTCTTAATTTCCGAAATGCTTGCACTGCTTTCGGAACCGTTGGAGTTTTTGCTTGCAAAACTGCTCATGCTTTTCGGCATGAGAAAAACAACTTCCATATGCGTTGCAATTGAGTTCTTTTCATCTGCAGCTTTTTATGAATCCATATCAATGCTTGCATCGGTAATTACAATGATTATACCGACGCTTGTGTTTGTAAAGCTTACAAAGATGACGTCAGAGGAATGCTTTGAGGTTAGAGGAAAAACGGTAAAGTGCCTGCCTTTGATATTCTGCGTATGCCAGCTTCTCACAATGTCGGCACTGGTTTTCTCACAGACTGTTTACGGCTTTTTTGTTCCCGACGGAATGGGCGGGACATCAACGGGTCTTGGCGGAGAGCTTGATACGGCGGGCATTATTATGCGTGTTATAAATGTGTGCATATTCGTACCCGTGGCTGAAGAATTTGTCTTTAGAGGTGTCATGTTCTCGTATCTTAAAAAATACGGTCTTTCTTTTGCTGTTGTTGCAAGTGCCATGCTTTTCGGTGTAGCACACAGCTCGCCCGTACAGACGGTTTATGCCTTTGTGTTCGGTGTACTTGTAGCATTTCTTGCTTGTGTTACAGGTAACATAAAAACAGGCATTGTTCTTCACGCACTGAATAATTTTGTAACGGTTATGACAGAATATCTCGGAACAAAGACCGACGCGTCAACCTTCAACAGCATATACGCAGCATATACCTGTATTGTGCTTATGGTGTCATTCTTCGGCATTTACCGTATGGTGGTGTCGGATGATTTGTTCGGAAAATACCGCATTTGTGCAAAGCAGAATGACCTTTGCATTGAAGAACATCCGGGACTCGGACAGATAATGACGATTCCAATGATATTTTTTGTTGTGAATTATGCCATGAATACTGCTATGGGAGTACTTTTACAATGAATGAGCATGAAAAGTATATGAAAATGGCACTCGGCAGGGCAAAAACCGCCGCAAAGCATGGCGAAACACCCGTCGGATGTGTCATAGTAAAAGACGGAAAGGTCGTTTCCGGCGGCAGAAACAGACGAGAATACGGTAAAAACGCCCTATATCACGCAGAGATTTCTGCTATAAACGCGGCATGTAAAAAGCTTGGCGGCTGGCGGCTTTGCGAGTGTGATTTATATGTCACTCTTGAGCCTTGCCCCATGTGCGCAGGAGCTATAATAAATTCAAGAATAAAAAATGTTTACTTTGGTGCATACGATAATAAAGCAGGTTCGTTTGGAAGTATAGTGAATCTTGCAGAATTTCCGTATAATCACAAACCGAATGTTGTCGGCGGTGTTATGGAAAAAGGGTGTGCACAAGTTTTGTCGGAGTTTTTCAAAGATCTTCGGGAAAAAAAGAAATCAGAGAAGAAATTAAAAACCGTGGAGGAATAAATATGAAGACAGCCATTATCGGTCTCGGTGCCATATCCGAAACACATATTGCAGCAATAAAATACGCAGGCTTTTCACAAATCTGTGCCGTATGCGATGTAAAGCAGGAAAGAATTAATGCGGCTATCGAAAAAATCGGCGGTGAAAATGTTAAGGGCTATACCGATTATAAAGAAATGATTGATACGGAAAAGCCCGACGTTGTACATGTCTGCACCCCTCATTATCTGCACCGTGACATGGCAGTGTATGCTCTTGAAGCAGGATGTCATGTTTATCTCGAAAAGCCTGCGGCAATGAATGCCGAGCAGGCAAATGAAATTGTTGAGGCTTCCGAAAGATGCGGCAAAAAGGTGTGCGTATCCTTCCAGAACAGAGTAATTCCCACCAATGCCATGGCAAAGGAAATAGTTGATGACGGAAGATACGGAAAGCTCCTCGGTATAAGAGCCGAAATGACATGGTCCAGAGGCGGTGCTTACTATACCGAAAGCGGCTGGCGCGGTACATGGGAAAAGGAAGGCGGCGGCGTTCTTATGAATCAGTCGATTCACACCCTTGACCTTATGTACTACCTCGGCGGAAAGGTAAAGGATATGGAAGGCTCTGTTGCACTCAGACGCAACAAGGGAATCATTGAGGTTGAGGATACGGCTGAGGCTACAATCTGGTTTGAAAACGGTGCAGAAGGCATATTCTATGCCACAAACTGCAACTTTAAGGACTCCTCGGTACAGGTTGAACTGTTCTTTGAAAAGGCAAATCTTTTCCTTTACAGAGACGCACTTTACCTTGTAAACGGCAACGAACTCGAAAAGCTTACCGATAACAGAGACTATAACGGTACAGAGGGTAAGGCTTGCTGGGGCAACGGCCATACAATGATGATGAAGAGATTTTACGATGCACTCGGCGGTGACGATGTCTGGTACTGTGATATTGCGGATGCCGTTCCCGTGCTTGAAATGATTGATAAAATCTATACTACAAGCAAAAATAAACTCAGATAACTTCTAAAAGCATATCCGCCTTGCATATGATGTAGTAAAAATTCATGTGGAGGCGGTTTTGTGTTTGTATTTTCATTCAAGGCTTCAAAGGTAAAGCTTATAGGCATAATATGTATATGTGTCATTGCGGCGGTGCTGCTCATTTCGCTTTTGCCGGCGGCAGGCTCGTCGAGAAATGTCAATAAGCTTGATGAATCACAGGAGCTTGAACAGATTAACGTGAAAAACGAAAAGGGGAGACTACGGTATTTTGAAAGCTTGGGATATGGTGTTCTTGAAGAGTCTGTCAGCTCGACAAGTGAAAAGCTTCCCAAGGATTTTGATGCCGTGATGGAAAAATATAACGATCTTCAGCGTGCTCAGGGCTTTGACCTTGAAAAGTACAAGGGAAAGAATGTGACGGGGTATACATACAAGGTTTCTTCACTTCCCGACGGTACAAAGCTTGGCGGAAATACCTACTATGCGACACTCATTGTGTATAAGAACAAGGTTGTTGCCGCAGACCTGTGCTGTCCCGATAACGGTAAATACTATCCTCTTGTGCCCTTGTCTTAAATAACAAAAAGGAATGTAAAGAATGAATTTTTTTGATTGGATTCAAAGTGTTGATTTGTCTTGTGTAAGATTTGTAAGACATAATCTTTCCAACGGCTTTCTGGATTTTCTTATGCCGATAGTCACGCTTATAGGTGAAAACGGCATCTTCTGGATTGTTGTAACCATTTTTATGCTAATGTTCAAAAAAACACGAAAGTGCGGCTTTGTCATGGCACTGTCGCTGATTTTCGGGCTTTTGTTTGTAAATCTCGGCATAAAGCCACTTGTCAACCGCCCGAGACCCTATGAGGTTGACGAAGGTGTAAAGCTTCTTGTTTCAAAGCTTGGTGACGGTTCATTTCCGTCGGGACATGCGGCATGCTGTTTTGAATGTGCAATGAGTCTTCTTTTGTGTAAGTATAAAAAGTGTGCAACTGCGGCATTTGCGGCGGCAGTTCTTGTGGCATTTTCAAGGGTTTATCTGTATGTACACTATCCAACCGACGTTATAACCGGTGCAATTTTGGGCGTACTTTTTGCCGTGGCTTCGTATTTTACCGTGACAAAAATATATGCAGTCCTCAAAAAATCGGAAACTTTGTAAATTTTAGTAATTTAGTTTAATAAAGTATTGCAAATGCAAAAATAATGTGATATACTCTTTAAAGTCAAAAAGCAAATTACCCGAAAGGAAGTATAAAAAATGGCAGCAAATCTCGATTTTGCTTCTCTCGGCTTCGGTTATATCAAGACCGACTGGAGATATGTTTCAAATTTCAAAAACGGTGCATGGGACGAAGGCGCACTCACACAGGATGACAAGATTGTCATCAGCGAATGTGCAGGTGTTCTTCAGTACGCACAGACAGTATTCGAAGGCTTGAAAGCCTATACAACTCAGGACGGACACGTGGTAGTTTTCCGCCCCGACCTCAATGCAGACAGAATGATTGAGTCGGCAAAGAGACTTATCATGCCCGAATTTCCCAAGGAAAGATTCATAGACGCAGTAAAGAAGGTAGTTGAAGCAAATCTTGACTACGTTCCTCCCTTCGGTTCGGGTGCATCTCTGTATCTCAGACCATATATGTTCGGTTCCGATCCCGTAATCGGTGTAAAGCCTGCAAATGAATATCAGTTCAGAATTTTCTGCACACCCGTAGGCCCCTACTTCAAGGGCGGTGTTAAACCCCTTACTCTTAATGTGTCCGACTTCGACAGAGCAGCACCCCACGGTACAGGCCACATCAAGGCAGGTCTTAACTATGCCATGAGCCTTTATGCAATCACATGGGCACATGACAACGGCTTTGACGAAAATATGTATCTCGACTCTGCAACAAGAACAAAGGTTGAAGAAACAGGCGGTGCAAACTTCCTCTTTGTAACAAAGGACGGAAAAGTTGTAACACCTAAGTCCGATACAATTCTTCCCTCTATCACAAGACGTTCGCTTCTTTATGTTGCAAAGGAATATCTCGGTCTTGAAGTTGAAGAAAGAGAAATCTACAAGGAAGAGCTTTCCGATTTTGCAGAATGCGGTCTTTGCGGTACTGCTGCTGTTATTTCACCCGTCGGCAAGATTGTTGACCACGGTAAGGAAATCTGCCTTCCCAGCGGCATGAGTGCAATGGGTCCCGTTACCCAGAAGCTCTACGATACTCTTACAGGTATTCAGATGGGCAAGATTGAAGCTCCCAAAGACTGGATTGTCAGAATTAAGTAAGCGGCGAGCCGCCGCCGGCAATTCACGACACATCCTCGCAATAAAACAAGCTCTCGGTGTCGCTTAAACAGTCCGTTTGACCGCCATAAATCCAAGCGGTCAAACTCGGCAAGACACTGGCGGACTATTTACTGTAAACACAACCGAACATTCACGGTTATAATTATTCCCCGATGTCAAACGCCGACATCGGGGAATTTTTTTTGAGATACAAAAGCACAGAAATTCAAATCATTATGCAAAAAACGCATTATATTTACTTGACCTTTTATTGTTACCTTGGTATAATATAGAAAACGGTTTTACGGAGGAAAAACATGGCTACCTACTACATCGACAACATACTCGGCAGTGACGAAAACGACGGTCTTTCGGAGAATTCACCGAAAAAAGATTATCATAATATAGATATAAAAGGCGGAGATACGGTACTTTTCAAGTGCGGCTCATTTTACAGAGCAAAACTTGACAACATAAACGGCGAAGAAGGAAAGCCCATAACCTATTCCTCCTACGGAGAGGGACAAAAACCCACCTTCTGCGGTTCGGTTGACACCCTTTCAAACCCCGACATATGGGTAGAGGAAGAAAAGAACATCTGGGTGACAGAAGCCGTTACAGACGAGGAAGTCTGCAACATAATCTTTAACAACACCGAGCTTTTCGGCACATTATGCTGGGAAAAGAGCGATTTACATAATCAGGGCGACTATTACGACAACATGTTCGGTTCCCGTCTTTTCGACAAGCCCTTAAAGCCGGGGCACAAGATTTATATGTACTCCCAAGCAAATCCCGGCATATTCTACGACCACATTGAGATGTCTGTTTACGGCAAGAGAACCCTCGGCAACGCGGCATGTCACAACATAATTGAGGGGCTTAGATTCATAAACAGCGGTGTTCACGGGCTTGCGGGTGAAAACGTTGTTGATTTTACTGTTAAAAACTGCGATTTTGAAAACATAGGCGGCTGCACATGGAATTACCAGAGAAGAATACGTCTCGGCAATGGTGTTGAATGTTGGAACGGTGCTGAGGATGTTACGGTAACAGATTGCTACTTCTATAACATCTACGACTCGGGTGTTACCCATCAGGGCGGTGCAGAGTGCAGACCTGCAAACAATGTGCATTTTGATAATAATATTTTCATAAAATGCGGTATGGGTGCGTATGAGCAGAGAGATTTAATGCCAAAGTATGCGACCTTCAACAACAACGTATGTCTTCTTGCAGGCGAAGGCTTTTCAAAGCAAGGCGAAAAACAGCTCCCGAGACTGTCCGAGGTCTGGCCCATGCCCATGGGACACCATGTATTCCTCTAGCGTATTGTAAAGCCGACAGAGGGCGGAAGGCTTGAAATAAAGAACAACATTTTCGCAGGTGCGCCCATCGGTGCTTCGATTTACTCAATAATCTACAGATGTGCCGAGGCACAGGCAGAGCTTGAGGGCAATATATACGGAACACCAAACGAGGATGAGCTTGCGGCAAGATGGAACGGCAAGGATTATAAGAGTTTTGAGGAATACATAAACGCAGGCTTTGAAAAGAATGCAAAGTGCCAAAAGGTTGACATTTCCAAATATTTGAAATAAGGTGAATTTATGAGTGCGATAGTAGTATACAAGACAAAATACGGCTCGACAAAGCAGTATGCCGAATGGATTGCAGAGGATTTAGGCTGTGATGCCGTTGATGCTAAAAATGTAAAGGTTGACGACCTTATCGGCTATGACACAATTATCTACGGCGGCGGTCTTTATGCAGAGGTAATCAACGGTGTGTCGCTTATCACAAGAAACATTGAGAAACTTCGTGACAAGAAAATCATTGTCTACACTACAGGTATCACCCCCTCTGATGTACGTGAATATTACGACGGAGAGGTTATCGAAAAGAACTTTAAAAACGGTGTTCCCGAGAACATAAAGATTTTCAATTTCCTCGGTAAAATGATACAGAAGGAGCTGACGCCCGTTCACCGAGCGGCGATTGTATCACTCAAGAAAATCATGAGTGCAAAGAAAAATCCCTCGGATATGGTAAAGCTTCTGCTTGAGCTTTGCGATGCAGACGGAGATTTTTCCGACAGAAAGTATATAAAGGAACTCGTTGAATACGCAAAGGAAAGCTAATGAGTAAAATCACAGAAATCATGACCTTTATTGGGTTTCCCGAAGAAGCGGCATGATTTTGTACAAACCCGAAAAGTAAAATACAGGAGAATTAAAATGAGCAAGATTTCTGAAATTATGACACTTATAGAGTTTCCGGGGGAAGCGGCGGATTATTTTGAAGAGGTTTTTGCAAAGGTTAAGGGCGACAACGCGTTGATGTCGCAGCTTGAAGCTCTTGAAGCACAGTATTATGAATCCTTTAACAGCGAGGACCTCGAAAACAAGCTTGCAAAGCTTTCGGAAGATTCGGGATACAGCAAATATACAATTGATATGCTTCTTGCGATTTATGCCTGCATAAGACTTCGAAAAATGTATCACGAAAAAGGCTACACAGACGAGTTTTTTGCCCACAACATGAAGGATTTGACGTACAAATTGATTGAGTGTAAAAAGCTTCACGACGTCTGGGGAACCTTTGTATTCCCGTGGTTTGAAGGCTTTTACCAGATGAAGCGTTTCTGCCTCGGCAGACTTCAGTACAATCCCAAGCCCATTGAAATTGATTACAAGGAGCTCAAAAAGGGTGATATGGTTACAACCATTCATATCCCCTCAAGCGGACCTCTCACTCCCGAATCGGTTCAGGAATCCCTTAAAATGGCATACGATTTCTTTGGTCCAAACTGCGGCGACAGACATATTTTTGTTTGTGATTCATGGCTTCTTTATCCCAAAACATGCGACCTTTTTTCCAAAGAAAGCAACATGAGAAAGTTTTACGAAACCTTTGAAGTGTTCCTTCCGAGAGAAAACGCGGAAGACTACGATTTGTGGCGTGTTTTCTACACACAGACGAAGGATTACAAGTCTCTTCCAAGGGAAACAGGTCTTCAGAAGATTTTTTACGATTATCTCAACGCCGGCAATCATTTCGGATACGGCTACGGAGTTATCGACTACAAACCCGAATAATCAAGTAAAAGAGCGTGGATTTAACCACGCTCTTTGATTTGTTGTGCTAACCTACGCAGACATTGTTCTTGCATCTTGCAATGCTTGTGTTATCCATTTTGCGATTACGAAGCTCAGGTACGGGGTGCTCTGCCACCTCAAAGCGGTAGTCACAGCCCTTTTCCCTGATATACTTATCAATAACCTTATGAGAGGGTACGCAGGACACATCTTTGTTAAGTGTGCTCTGGAAGAAGAAATACTTTGCGTTGTCGGGGAGATCGTCGATTTCGGGATATTCGTCAAAGTGACTTGTCTTGGTAACGGTGTTCTTCAGCACATCTCTTATATAGTCGATGTTTTCATGCAAACACAAAAGCTCTGGGAAATTGCCGTCGGGAATAACAGCCTGCCACTGCTTGTTTTCGTATTTTGCAAGTAATTCAGCCGCCTTGTGAAGATGCGACACCTCCTGCTCGTAGAAGCACTCCCAAAGGGATTTTATTCTGCTGTCCTTTTCGTCCATACAGCAGGAATAGTAGAGGTAACACTCGACATATTCGTGCATGAGCATCATTTCAAGCCATGTAGCGTTGGGGTCGCAAAGGCTCTCATACTGGCTGACGTGCTGTTCCTCGATAAGACCGATTTCCTGATAAAGCCTTCTTCCGATGTCGTTGTGATAGAAGGGGGCGATGTTCATATAGTAGTTCATGGTCTGCTGTTCGGCGGCGGTGATGATGGAAACATTTAGCTTTGTGATGGGGGATGCTGTCTTAAAGTCTGTCTTGGGTTTTACGTTGTCATAGGGGTATCTGTGCTCGGCGATTGTAGGACGTCCCGGCATAATTTCGGTGTATCTGCCGACAAGCTCTTCGGATATGATTCCTTTGTCCATTTCAAGTAAGTCTGCATATCTGTAAAGGTGGTCGAAGTCCTCTAGGAGTGCAAAGTCCAGTGCCATTTTCACATGGGCATCAGGCTCACGCTTTGCAAGGATTGCCGTTAAATCCACGGCTAACTGCTCATAGGCAATGGTTGTTTCAAGGGGAGTTTCGTCAATGGGTTTAAGACAGGCAATTGTCATCTGCTGTTGCTTTTCCACTCTGCGGGAAACGGCAATTTCCCTCTTTAAGTCCATGTCGGTACAGTGGCGGCTGAACTGATGACTGAACCAGTTTGCCTCAAATTCCGTGCCGTTCATGAGAATGATTCTCGTCTTTGTGTAGGGGTCTGTTGACATTTTGTTGTATGATGCGGGGTAGAGATGTGACCAGTCGTAAAAGGCAGCATCAACGGGCTTTGCTTTCATTTCAAAAGGATTCATAAATTCTCGCCTTTCTTTGTTTGATTACACTTGTGTGCATATTATATTATTCTCTCGCACCTACAAAAAATGCATACGGCGTAAAATTGTATTGAAAATCATAAAGAAAAGCGGTATCAACAAAAAAACGAATTACAAGTATACAGGTATACTAATACCGGAGCCGATGAGGTATAGTTTCCCTTACCGTAACGACGTGCTGTCCGAGTAGTATTGCTGATAGATGGGAAATTCAGCGTTGAAAACGAAAACAGAACAAGTAAAGCCTCCCGAATAGGAGGCTTTGAGTTTGGTAATTGTAGATTTTCGACTTTGCGGTCATCGGAGATTGATGGGTGCAAAGGGGTGTTTAAGCGACACCGACAATAAAATTCTTATAAAGATTTCCCGTGAAACATTTTCTTTTTGCTTACTTTTTCTTTTTATCAAAGAAAAAGTAAGTCACATATTTGCAAGCCAGACCATGTTTGACGTTTCACACCAGCAGGAGCCTGCCCAGATTGAGCCAATCCATGCGTCTGTTTCCCAGTCGGACATGTTTACTCTCTCGCATATAAAACCGCTTCTTGATTTGTTTCCCTCGCGGTCGTAGATGGGGCGGGCGTCTGTTGACATGTACTGGCTGACCGTCTCTGTAATT
Organism: Oscillospiraceae bacterium; assembly: GCA_015064895.1. Classification (GTDB taxonomy): domain Bacteria; phylum Bacillota; class Clostridia; order Oscillospirales; family CAG-382; genus UMGS1387. The sequence continues at coordinate 55,892 of SVRI01000003.1, forward strand.
TCTCTGTAAAGGGTCATGTACCTGTCGTCGCCTGTCCATTCGGCAAGCTTTCTGAGGGACGTACCCGACAATGTGCAAATACCGGGTGCCGAGTGCTTGTTCTGAATGTTGGCGATAACAGAGCCTATTGTCTTCATGTCAAGACGTTTGAATTCGCATTCGGTGAGGAACTTGTAGTTGTAGGATACAACCCAGCTTGAGCAGATGTTGGCGGTATGCTTTGCATACTCTAACCACTTTTCGTCTTTCGTTTCGTCATAGAGCCATACATAACTCTCTAAAAGTCCGAAGGCGCTCTCGGAGTCGGGGCAGGAGAGTATTTCACCGGGACCTCCCGTTGTGTAGCCCTTTGAGGCAAAGTTTTTGTAGTAGTATTCGCCTGCCTCGATTGCCACGTCAAGATACTTTTTGTCGCCGAAATATCTGAAGGCGAGTACAAGTCCTGCCGAGACAATGGCTGCGCTTGTCGAACCGCCGACATAGAGAATCTCATTGTCTGCACCGGCAAACTGACCTATCTGACCGTACTTTTGCCATAAGTTTACAAAACAGTCGGCTGTTTTCTTTATTCCCACTTCAAAATCCTCGGGAACCTTTTCCATAAGCTCAAACTGTCTTAGGACATAGTAGAGACAGTCGGCGGATTTTCTCGTGAGAAGCCAATCTTCTGTACCCTTTGTTGAGAAGCCGTCGTTGAAAATGTTTCCTTCTCTGTCAACCGCACCATAGAAAAGACCGCTTTTGCCCTGATATTTGAAAAGGTGCTTGAGTGTCTTCATGGCTCTTTCCTTCTGCAATGGAGTACCGAGCTTTAAGAAGGCATATGTCTGCATGGCACCGCCGACCCAGCCCGGCTGCCAGTTGCCGTGGTGACCTTTTTCGCCGTTGTGGGAATAGTATTCGCCCTTTTCTCTCCAGCAGTAGTTGTCATATTTTTCCGCGTGAATTTCCCATTGTTCTTCTTTTGAAAGAACTTTCGGCAGTGTGTCGTCCATGCCCATAATCTTGCGGTTGTCGAAGAATTTCTGATAAAACTCCTCAATGGAATGACATTCAAATTCGAGAAGCTTGTAAGGAATCTCTGCTTCTTCATCCACATACGGTTTTTCGTTTTTAATCATCTTGAAACAGCAATATATCTCGTCTCGCTTTGCAGGATATGTGAGAATCATCTTGCCGTTCTCATACGCAATTCCTATGTTTTTGCCGTTTATTTCCTGAATAGTAAAGAGAAGATAACCCTTGTTCTCATTTCTTTTGTATACACCTATGCAGGGTACTGCAGGGTCGCCGCTTGTAAGCTCGATTTTACCGCTTCCGTCGGGATTTAAACGGGGAACATCCGTGATGCAGGTTTCCATGTCAAGCTTTGCTTCCTCGGGGGTAAATATCGGCGGATAGTTTTTCTTTAAGCATCTGAATCTGTTGCCGTCATAGCAGGCGGCGGGGATAAATATAAAGTCGTCATCGTGGAATTTAACGTCGATTACTACCTTTGACATAACAGTACCTCCATGGTGTATTATACAAGTAAATTGTAGCATTCCGTCAAGAAAAAATCTAGCAAAAATAAGTATGTTATATAGACAAAATTTAGCATAAAAAACCCTCGGCTCAAAACCGAGGGAAAATATGTTATTTGCTTTTTCTCATATTGATAAGTCTGAGAATCACGGGACTTAGGATTATATTTGATAAAAGCTCAAATACAAAGTTAAGACCCACAAAGAAAATGATGAGGTATGCAGCTACCGACATTCCTTCGGCCGAAGCACCTGCATTGATTGTATCCATAAAGAATACAAAACAGCCGAGAATGAATATGCCTGTGTTTACTACGGGACATACTATTGCCGAGCAAATAACCGCAAGATAACGGCTTTTGTTTTCCAGTGCCTTGTAGGTAAGACCTGCAAGGTAACCCGAGAGAACACCCTTTACCATAACCGTGATGATTGTTCCGGGTATGCTCAGACCAAGCCAGAAAACCGAGTCTGCCGTCAGGAAAAATACCGCACCCGCAACGCCTCCAAGGAAACCGCCGGCTCCCGGACCGCAGAGTGCCGCACCCACAACAACGGGTATAAGGGTAAGTGAGATGGATGCCAGCCCGCCGATTTTAATAAAGCCGCCGAGGTATGCAAGAATTGCAACAAGGGCCGCAAGCAGTGCGAGCAGCGCAAGCTTCTGTGTTGACATCTTCTTTGTGTTTGATGCCATGAAAATTCCTCCTTGCTGTCGTCCTCAAATGAGGTACAACGCATAAAAATTTATATTAACCCCATGTGGGATAATATACTCACATTTATTTGTTCTTTTTGTATATAATACCGAGACCTTCAAGCACGAGATTCTCGTCAAGTACTATATCATGCTTGCAAAAAGCCGTTATTGTTTTTGCAATACCGCCTGTTGCAACAACCTTTAAGTTTTCACCCGATTGCTCGCAGAACCTGTCAATCATGCCGTCAATAAGCGAGGCGTTTCCGTATATGATGCCCGATTTCATGCTGTCGGCGGTGTTCTTGCCAATGAGATTGTTTGGAGCTTCCAGACTTATCTGCGGAAGCTGTGCCGTTCCTTCGGATAATGCCTTCATGCCCATGATAACACCGGGGATAATGGATACGCCGATGAATGTACCCGATTTGTCAATGACCGACATTTTTGTTGCCGTACCCATGTCGATAACAAGACAGGGACTGCCGTAGAGCTTGTTTGCCGCAACGCAGGCGCAGATAATGTCCGAGCCTACGGATGAGGGATTGTCGCAATGAATACCGAGACCCGTCTTGATACCGGGACCCACCACAAGCGAATCTATGCCAAAGGCGGATTTTACGGCATTTTTAATAACCGAATTAAGGGGAGGAACAACCGATGAAATAATACATCCATTGATTGATTCCTTGTCAACATTACGGAGCGACAGCACATCCAAGATTGTAACGGCATATTCGTCCTCGGTTTTGGCTGTGTTTGTGGAAATTCTTGCCACAAAGGACAGATTTTCGTCTTCAAAGCCGCCAAAGACAATGTTTGAATTGCCTATGTCAATACAGAGTGTCAAATTAATCGCTCCTTTCGTGTTTATGGGCATAGTATAGCACTAAGACTCAAATAAATCAAGTGCTTATTTTCTGTTCTTTAATAAGAATATCTTTTATCTTACCAATAAATGATTTGTAATCCTTCGGGAAATTCTGTGAGCCGTGTGCGGATACTTTTTGACCGTCGTTTATGACGGCAGAAAGAGTGAACATCACTCCGTCACTTACGTTTTTCGGGTGTTTGCCCTCAAAACCGTCCCATGAAGCAAAACCGCAGTCATTCATCAAGGCAATCATGTCCTCGGTTTTGTACTCGACACTCTGCAAAAGTATACGTTCATCGTCGTATGTGCCTGATATGGGGATTAACTGATAAAGGGAAATTTCGCAAACATCACCCTTGTTCATAATTGCATACTCCTCTATCACTCTCATGCCGCTTTCACGTATTGTTATACTTTCAAAGGATTTAACCCGCTTTTTTTTCAAGAACATATCTTCAGCCTCTTTCTCTGTGATGCTTGTACATGATGCGGTGAATAAAAGAATAAGTGCCAGTAACGGTATGATTAGTGTTTTTCTCATAATGTCAGTCCTTTTGGGCAAGAAGTGCTACACTTTCCACATGCCCCGTCCTCGGGAACATATCAACAGCACTGGCTCTTACTGCCTTATACCCAAGCGTCTCAAACTCATTAAGATCCCTTGCAAGCGTTGCAGGGTCGCAGGAGATGTAAACGATTCTCTTTGCTCCGAGATTTGCTATCTTTTCAACCGCACCCACACAGCCTTTTCGGGGCGGGTCTACCGTGATTACATCGGGACGAAGATTCTTTACATAGTCGTCGTCAAGGGCATTTTCGGTAGGCAGGGCAACAAACTTGCCGTCAATTCCGTTGAGAGAAGCATTAAACTGTGCATCCTTTGCCGCTTCTTCAACAACCTCCACACCGTAAAGCTTTGTGCCTTTATCTGCAAGACAAAGACCCACGGAACCCGTGCCGCAGTAGAGGTCAACAAGGCTTTCGCCTTCCTTGATGTCGGCATATTCCTTTGCCACAGAGTATAACACCTCTGCCTGTTCTCTGTTTACCTGCCAGAATGAGGCGGGGGTTATGCGGAATTTTCTTGAGAGTAATTCGTCGTATATGTATCCGTCGCCGAAAATGGTTCTCCACTTGTCTCCGAGAATGACGTTTGTATTCTTTGTGTTTATGTTTATAAGAATCGTCTTGACAAAGGGGAATTTTTCCGTAATTGCCTTTACAAAGGCATTTTCCGTTGCCTTTGATAATAAGGTATCGCCGTTGAGCACAAGGGAAAGGGAAATATCTTTCGACTTTGTACTTCTCAGATGTATGCTCCTGACAAGACCTTTGCCCGTCTCTTCGTTGTAAACAGAGATGCTTCTGTCGTTGATGAACTCAATAACAGCATCGCGGATTTTTGCAAAAACGGGGTTTGAAATCATGCACTCATCGTGCTCTACGATTCTATGGGACATGGAGGCATAAAAGCCCGAAACAGCTCTGCCGCTTTTGTCCATGCCGACGGGGTAGACCGCCTTGTTCCTGTAACCGACAATGTCCTTTGCTCCGTAGAATTTTTCAACACGTAAATCTAATTTTCCGATTCTTTCAAGAGCATCGTTTACGGTGCTTTCCTTGAATGAGCACTCTTCTTTGTAGGTTATGTGCTGGAAGGTGCATCCGCCGCAGGACTTTGAAAAAGGACAGCCGTCCTCAATTCTGATTGGTGACGGCTGTATGATTTCTTTGATTTTTGCGACGGCATAGCTTTTTGTCACCTTTATTATGTGAGCATTAATTACATCACCGGGGGCAGCTCCTTGAACAAACACAACAAAGCCGTCGTCTGTATGACAAAGACCGTTGCCGTTGCCGAGAAGCGTTTCAACCTTAAGCACCGATGAATCGTTTTTCTTTAAGCCTGCCATATTCTTTTCCTTAATGTCAATTATTCCGCACTTGCTTTGAGTGCTTCGTATTCTGCCTTGAATTCTGCGACTCTTGCATCGTAGTTTTCGCCGTATACGATTTCCATGCCTTCTGTTTTAGCCGAGATAGATTCATAAAGCTTTTCACCTAAGATGTTTGAAAAAGCGGTACTGTTGTAAATTGCCTCATCGTCTTCAAGAGGAAGCTTTAAGAGAATGTGGTAGCCGTAGCTTGTTTCTACAAGACCGCTTGTTTCGTACTCTGCAAGAGAGTATGCCGATTCTTCAAATTCGGGAACCATTTCGCCTCTGCCGAAATAGTAGCCGTCGGGATTCGCCTGCATACCGGGGTCGTCGTTGTATTCGGCAATAAGAGCATCGAATTCGGAGATATCGGACATTGCGTTTACCTTGTCGAGAACAGAATTTGCTTCTTCAAGGGTTGCCGCTTTCTGCTCGTCAGTAAGAGCACCGTTTTCACCTTCACCCTCGGGGAACTGAATGAGAATGTGCTTTGCTCTTACCATGTCACCTTTTGCTTCGTCAAAGGATGTTTTGGTCATTTCATTTTCACGGTCTGCAAGCACTTTTTCGTATAAATTGTTGTAGAGTGAGCTGTAAGCGGACAGCTGGAAATAGTAGAAGAATTTTGTATAGGGTGATTCGGCAAAAGCGTTGTCATATTCGTCGCCGAGCTGGAGCTGCATGCCGGTGATGTCAGCCTTGAGTTTTGTTGCGTTGTCATCGGTAAATTCAATGCCGTTTTCGTAAGCTGTCATAACCAGAGCGGCATTTTCCTTGAAAAAGGTTTCCTCTTCGGCTTTTGCTTCCTCGGGTGTAAATCCGTCAAGCACCATTGTTGTATATCTTACGCCTGAGGCATAAATGGGAAGACCGTTGACTGTAGCAAGAATTTCTTTGTCAAGCTCTTGCTTTGGCATCTGTTCTTCGACAGCACTCTCAAGATTTTGGAAATAGGTGAGAAGGTCGCTTTCCTCAAGAACAAGGTTGTTTGTTGTCACTTCGGGCTTGGGATTTTCTACGGGAGGTTTAGTTTCTTTCTTTTTGGTTTCACAACCGATAAAGCAAATGCTTGTGGCAAGAATTACGACTGCAAGCAGTAATGAAATCTTTTTCATTTCTGTTATCTTCCTTTCGTGATTGTAATAACATAATAACATTGTATATCATACCTCTCTTGTGTGAAAGGTGTGTGAAGTAATTGCAACATTTTACAATTTATACAAACAAACAATACTTTATTTGGTATATAATATATCTTAGAGTAAAATGCCATAGGTATGTAAAGAAGGAGGCGGAAGAAGATGAATAGCATGCAAATGCCCATAACAAAACTTTTCGGCGTAAGCACGGCAAGAGAAAAACTCTTTTCAAAGCTTGGAATCAAGACTCTTTATGACCTTCTCTACCATTTTCCCGCCGCCCATGAAAACAGAGGAAACACCGTTCTTGTCGACGATGCAGAGAACGGCGAATATGCTTCTCTTATTCTTGAGGTAATTACACCTGTTACAAGCACGAGAATCAAATCAAAGGGCGGCAGAGCCATGACGGTGCAGAAGTTTACAGCCTGTGATGAAACAGGCTCTGTCAAGGTCACCTGCTTTAACAGGGAGTTTCTGGGACAGAGCGTGAAAGTTGGGAATAAGTACCGTTTTTACGGCATAATCAACGGTATTGCAGGACTTTGCAGTATGACAAGCCCTTCGATTGAAGCGGCAGACGGCAAGGTGCTTTTGCCGTATGTTCCGAGATATCCGCTGACGGCAGGACTTACCTCAAACATACTTTCATCTTGTATAAAACAGGCACTTGAGCTGTGCAAAAATGACATAGATGACTATCTTTCCGACTCAGAACGTGAAGAATTTGACCTTTGTACCCATTATGAGGCACTCTGCGGCATTCATTTTCCCGAAAACGAGGAAACTCTAAGGCAGGCAAAACGAAGACTTGCCTTTGATGAAATGTATGCCTTCCAGTTGAATTCCATACTTCTCGGCGAAAACGTAAAATCGGGCAAGGCTTACAGAGTAGACTATCCCGAAATGCGTGAATTTCTGTCACACCTGCCCTTTGAAATGACACGGGCACAGAAAAAGGCGCTCCATGATATACTTTGCGATATGAGCGGCGTGACAAAACCCGAAGATAATACACGTGATGAATTTATTTCGCCTGCAAGACGGCTTGTTCAGGGCGATGTGGGTTCAGGTAAAACGGTTGTCGCCCTTGCGGCAATGTATGCTGCGGCAAAGTCGGGATATCAGTCGGCTCTCATGGTACCGACGGGCATACTTGCAAGACAGCATTATGAGGATGCGGGAAGACTTCTTTCAAAGATGGGACTTCACGTGGCACTTCTCACAGGCGGCACAAAGGCGGCTGAAAAAAGACAGATTTTAGCAGACCTTAAGTCGGGCGAAATTGACTGTCTTATCGGCACTCACGCACTTATTGAAGATAATGTTGAGTTTAAGAATATTGCCCTTGCCGTGACAGACGAACAGCACAGATTCGGTGTGGGTCAGCGAAAGACGCTTGAAGAAAAGGGAGAACGCAAAATATTCCCCCATACCCTTGTCATGTCGGCAACGCCGATACCCCGAACCCTTGCCATGATTCTTTACTGCGACCTTGACATAAGCATCATCGACGAGCTTCCCAAGGGCAGACAGAAGATAGATACCTATGCTGTGGGCGAAGATTATCACACACGTGTCTATAACTTTATCCGCCAGAGGGTAGAGGAAGGCAGACAAGCCTATGTCGTTTGTTCCTTAGCCGAAGAAAAGAACGCCGAGGGTGAATATATACAGACGGCAAACTATGAAATGAAGTCGGCAAAATCCTTCTGCGAAAAGCTAAAGAGCGAAGAATTAAAGGGACTGAATGTCGAATATGTCCACGGACGTATGAAGCAGGCAGAAAAGGACGAAATAATGAGCCGTTTTGCCGACGGTGAAATTGATGTGCTTGTGTCAACCACTGTAATTGAAGTCGGCGTAAATGTGCCGAATTCCGTTGTAATGCTCATAGAAAATGCCGAACGCTTCGGTCTTTCGCAGCTTCATCAGTTAAGGGGACGTGTCGGCAGAGGAAGTCATAAATCCTACTGTATACTTGTTTCTCCTCTTATGAACAAGTCCAAGGATTCGGACTTTGCAAAAAGAGTGAAAATCCTCTGCGACAGCGGTGACGGCTTTGAGATTGCAAAGAAGGATTTGGAACTAAGAGGTCCCGGTGAATTCTTCGGCCGGCGGCAGCACGGAGCTTTGTGCTTCAGGATGGCGGATGCCATGGGTGATGTAAAGCTTCTCGAACAAACCAAAACTTTGGCAACACGCCACGCAAAAGAAAAAAGAGAATTGGAGATAGAAAAAATTGGGTTATAAATCGCTTAAAATCACGGGCGCAAGAGTCCATAACCTTAAGAATATAGATGTTGAAATCCCGAGGGACAAGCTGGTTGTCTTTACGGGACTTTCGGGTTCGGGAAAATCCTCCCTTGCTTTTGATACAATCTATGCCGAGGGCCACCGACGCTTTGTGGAATCCCTGTCCTCCTATGCAAGACAGTTCCTCGGTCAGCTTGATAAACCCGACATCGACGGTATTGAGGGTCTTTCTCCCGCCATATCCATTGACCAGAAAACCACAAGCAAAAACCCCCGTTCCACCGTAGGTACGGTTACCGAAATATATGACTATCTCAGACTTCTCTACGCAAGAGTCGGCACACCTCACTGCCCCGTTTGCGGCAAGGTTATCGAAAAGCAGTCTATAGATACAATTCTCGATAAGATTCTGCATCTACCCGAGGGTACAAGGTTCTATGTACTCTCTCCCGTTGTCAGAGGTAAAAAAGGCACGCACGAAAAACTCCTTGCCGATTCTCAGAAAAACGGTTATGTAAGAGCAAGAATCAACGGTGAGATTATGTCTCTTTCGGATAATATCGAGCTCGATAAGAATAAAAGACACAATATAGAAATAGTGGTAGACAGACTTGTAATGAAGGAAGACATCCGTTCACGCCTTGCAGACTCGGTCGAAACGGCATTCAAACTCTCGGACGGACTCTGCGTTATTGCTCTTCACGAGGGCGAATTTGAGGGCATGAGTGAAATGATGTTCTCACAAAACTTTTCCTGTGCCGAGCACGGTATAAGCCTCGGAGAGCTTGAACCTCGAATGTTCTCCTTCAACAGCCCCTTCGGTGCCTGCCCCGATTGCGACGGACTTGGCGAAAGCTTTGTTCTTTCTCCCGAAAAACTCTTTCCCGACATGTCAAAGAGCCTTTCCGAGGGTGCCTGTGTGTGTAACGGATATAAGAGTGCAAAGGACGGAACATGGGGTGCCGAGGGCATAAATGCGGCACTTCGCGAATTCGGCTGTGATGTTAATACGCCCCTTGACAGAATGAGTAAGAAAGCAAGAGATGTGCTTTTCTACGGCAAAGGCGACGAAAAAATCCGCTATGGCTACAGAGGATATAATCTCAGCTTTATCGGTATTGTCCGCGAAATTGAAAGAAGATACAATCAGAACTATACAACTCCCGAAATGAGAGCCTATTATGAGCAGTTTATGGACACCGTTCCGTGTTCATCCTGCGAAGGAAAACGTCTGAAGAGGGAATCCCTTTCGGTGACGGTCGGCGGGCTTAATATCGCAGAGCTTTGTAATTTGTCGGTTGAAAAGGCAAAGGTTTTCTTTGAAAACCTCAAATTCGGTAAGACGGAGGCAGTTATTGCAAAGGAAATCTTAAAGGAAATCCTGTCCCGACTCAGCTTTCTTGAGAATGTAGGTCTCGGATACCTTTCGCTGTCACGCCGTTCGGGTACCCTTTCGGGCGGTGAAAGTCAGAGAATAAGACTTGCAACACAGATTGGCTCGTCGCTTATGGGCGTGCTTTATATCCTTGATGAACCCAGCATCGGTCTTCATCAGAGGGACAATTCCAAGCTTATTGCAACACTTAAGAATCTGCGTGATATCGGCAACACCGTAATTGTTGTTGAGCATGACGAAGAAACCATGCTTGAATCCGACTACATTGTAGATATCGGTCCTGCGGCAGGTATTCACGGCGGTCAGATTGTGGCAACGGGTACGCCTAAGCAGATAATGAACAATAAAAACTCGGTAACAGGCGACTTTCTTTCGGGAAGACGTAAGATTGCCGTTCCCAAGGAAAGAAGAAAAGGCAACGGTAACTTCCTTAAGGTAATAGGTGCCGAGGAGCATAACTTAAAGAACATCGACGTTTCATTCCCCCTTGGAACCCTGACTTGTGTTACGGGTGTTTCCGGCTCGGGTAAATCGTCGCTTGTAAATTCAATTCTTTTAAACAGCCTTGCAAAACAGCTTAACCGTGCCCAGACAACGGCAGGTAAGCACAAGAAAATCGAGGGTGTAGAACACCTCGATAAAGTCATTGCCATTGACCAGTCGCCCATCGGCAGAACACCAAGATCCAACCCTGCTACGTATACCGGTCTATTTACCGACGTAAGAGATCTTTTTGCCGCAACCCAGGGTGCAAAAATGCGGGGATATAAGAAGGACAGATTCTCCTTCAACCTCAAGGGCGGCAGATGTGAGGCGTGTGCCGGCGACGGTACGCTTCTTGTGGAAATGCATTTTTTACCCGACGTTTATGTAACGTGTGACGTCTGCAAGGGTAAGAGATATAATAAGGAAACGCTTGAAGTCAAGTACAAGGGCAAGAGCATATCCGATGTTTTGGAAATGACCTGCGACGAGGGAAGGGAATTCTTTGAAAACATCCCCTCAATGCACAGAAAACTCAAAACCCTGTGCGATGTGGGTCTGGGATATATCAAGATAGGTCAGTCCTCCACAACTCTTTCGGGCGGTGAAGCACAGAGAGTAAAGCTTGCAACCGAGCTTTCCAAAAAGAGTACCGGCAAGACGCTGTATATCCTTGATGAACCTACAACGGGTCTTCATACTGCAGATGTCGAAAAGCTTATTGACGTACTGCAGAAACTGGTCGATGCAGGTAACACCGTAATTGTAATCGAACACAATCTTGACATGATAAAGAATGCCGATTACATTGTTGATCTCGGTCCCGAGGGCGGAGATGCAGGCGGTGAAATTGTGTATACAGGTACACCTGAGCAAGTGGCGGAATGTGAAAAGTCCTACACGGGTGTGTACCTCAAAAAAATACTTGAATAATTCCCTTCAAATATTGCAGGAAAGGAAAATGCAAAAGTGATAATACTCAGTGCCTCAGACGTAACTCTGTCCTTCGGTACGGACGTGATACTTGACAGAGTAAGTCTCGGCATACAGGAAAACGATAAAATAGGAATAGTGGGCGTAAACGGCGCGGGCAAGAGTCTTTTTATGAAGATTCTTGCAGGACGTCAGGAGCAGAGCGAGGGTGATGTGTTCCTTGCCAAGGACACAAACATCGGCTATCTCGAGCAGAATACAGGGCTTGAATCCGACGGTGAAATGTTTGAGGAAATGTGTAACGCATTCCCGAAGCTTCTTGACATGGAAAAACGTCTTGCCGAACTTGAAAGGCTTATGAACGAAGCCCATGACGACGATAAGCATATGAGCCTTGCCAAAGAATATACGACCCTCGAAGATAATTTCAAGCGTGAGGGCGGATATGAGTTCAGAAGCAGAATTTCAAGTATGCTCACAGGTCTCGGCTTTGAAAAGGACACCCATACAAGAAGAATCAATACCCTTTCGGGCGGTCAGAAGACAAGGCTTGCCATAGCACGTCTTCTTTTGTCGGAGCCGGACATACTTATGCTTGACGAGCCTACCAACCACCTTGACATTGAGACGGTTGAATGGCTTGAAGAATACTTAAAGAACTATAAAAAGTGCCTCATTGTTATTTCCCATGACAGATATTTTCTCGACAAGGTAACAAAAAAGACCTTTGAAATTGAGAATAGGGAAGGCAAGCTCTACAATACTTCTTATACCGACTATGTAAAGCAAAAGGAAATCGACAGAAAAATAGATCAGAAGCACTATGACCTTCAGCAGAAGGAGATAGCAAGACTTGAGTCTTTCATTGAAAATCAGCGCAGATGGAACAGAGAACGTAATATTATTGCCGCAGAAAGCAGAATGAAGGCTATCGACCGCATGGAAAAACTGGAAAAGCCCAAGGATTTGCCGTCTAATATACGCTTTCGGTTTCAGACGAGCGACAGCGGCTTGTGTCCCGATAAAATGCTTGAGGTTACGGGACTTACAAAGGGATTTCCGGGTAAGCAGCTTTTTGAAAATGTGTCTTTCCTGCTTCACGGCAGAGATAAAATGTTTATTCTCGGTCAGAACGGGGTGGGTAAGTCCACAATGCTAAAAATTCTCTGCGGAAAAATCGGTCAGGACTTCGGTACGTTTGAATATGCCCGCGGTCTTGCCATAGGTTACTATGATCAGGAGCATCAGGGACTTGATAACAGCAATACCGTCATTGATGAGCTGTGGGACTGCTTTCCCAATAAGACACAGACCGAAATCCGAAGTGTGCTTGCAGGCTTTCTCTTTACAAGCGAGGACGTGTTCAAGAAGATTGACGTGCTGTCGGGCGGTGAAAAGGCAAGACTTACCTTTGCAAAGCTCATGCTTGAAAAGAGCGACCTTCTGATACTTGACGAACCTACAAACCACCTGGATGCACCCAGCCGTGAAGTGCTGGAGCAGGCACTTGTCGAATACGACGGCACCGTGCTTTGCGTATCCCATGACAGATATTTTGTCAAAAAACTTGCCAGCCGTATTTTCGAGATGAGAGAAGACGGTACATTTGACTTCAAGGGCGGATATGAGGACTTCTGTTCATATAAGGAAAAGAGAAAGTCTGCGGATTCTTCGTCGGATTCGGAAAAGACGGGCGTAACCAATTCACAAATGGACTATGAAAAGGCAAAGGAACTCAAAAACAGAAGAAAGAGTGCCGAAAAGAAACTTGCCGAAACCGAAAAACGCATCGAAGAAACAGAAGCGGCAATTGAAGAAAACCAAAAAAAGCAGGAGGAGTTTGCCTCTGATTATGAGCAGATTTCCAAACTCTTTTCCGAGCTTTCCGAGCTTAATGACCGTCTTGAAAAGCTGTACGAGACCTGGGACGAACTTCAGTCGGTTTTGAGCGAAAATTAATCAAATAACGAAAAAATGATAATTTGACTATGGGTGAACGAAAAAACACTTATAGTCAAATTTTTTTGCGTGTAGAAAATGGAAATGGTTTTTTGTGCAAAAATCACAAACGGAAAATCAATAACTCAACAAAAACGCCATAGAAAGTTAACAATTGACGTCTAAAATACTTGTAATGTAAATTATAGATTGAAAACTATATCTGCTTATAAATTCAAAATTACAAACTTGAATTTAATAAAAACGGCTTAATTACGTAAAAAATCGAGTAGAATATGAAGCATAAATAAATTTATTTCGTATAAATTAGCAATAATATACAAACAAAATAATTTACATCAACTGCGGGGCGATAAAAATAATTGTAAAAATTTTGCGTTTTTGCATATCTGAACCCCTTGATTTTCCTTGATTTACTGCTATTGACAAACTTTCTTTGCATTGATATACTATGTTCATGTAATTGGGTGCTTTTTGCCCTTTTTTAAGTGTTGTTTGTGTGAATTCGCGGTGAAGATATTGCGAAAATGTCTCGTCATGCGATGACGCATTTATAATATGAAGAAAAGTGCGGGAAGAACCTTGTACCGAGCAATACTCATTCAGAGGAGGAAATTAGCAATGATGATTGCAAAAAACAAAAGCAGACTTGTTGTTCTCGTACTTATTGCAAGCATGCTTTTACAAGCGTTTGGTTCAGTTGCTGTCTATGGTGCTGCGTTATCAGAGCAGGAATATGCAACCAAGCAAAACAACTCGGAAACCGAGAATTCACGTGATGCAATGAAAGAGCTTATGGTTTCTACCGCTTACAGTGAATATCTCGTTCTTTACGATGAAATTCCCGATGCTAAGGAAAGCATTCGTATAGAAGCCGAAAATTATGTCAGAGAAGAAGATGCAGGTCAGCAGAGCCAGAATGCAGCAAGCCAGAGTGCTTATGCAGAGGTAAGAATTGTTGACGGCATGTATCTTGACACACCCGGTTCAGGAAAGGTTTCTTTTAAGTTCACTGCTCCCGAAACTGCAATGTATACAATCAAATTAAGATATTTGCCTTTGACGGGAGACGGCGGCTGGATAGTTTCCGAAAACGGTGCTAACTCCACCGATGACGACAGCCACAACTCCAACATTGAACGTATCCTTCTTATCGATGACCTTGTTCCTTTCAAGGAAGCACGTACACTTAATTTCTCGCGTACATGGGTTGACGATTATGCTAACGGCTTTGATAAAGACGGAAGATATAAGTTCAACCGCGACATCAATATGAATGAAATGCGTCCTATCAAGGTTGAAGACCCTGAATGGACAGAAACATACCTTTATGATTCCGAAACCTTCTATGAAGATCCTCTTAAGTTCTATTTTGAAAAGGGCGAACACACCATCACTCTTGATGCTGCAAGTGAACCCTTGAGACTTGACTGGATTGAAGTTGGTTATGCTGAGCCCCTCAAGTCTTATAAGGACTACCTTGAAGAACACAAGGATGCTCCGACTCCCAAGGCACAGCCTATTATTGTTCACGCAGAAACACCTTCCGCTACAAGCGAACAGGTTATCTACGCAATGAACGACAGAACCAGCGGTATTACATATCCTCAGGATCCCGCCCAGTCACTTCTCAACACCCTCGGCGGTAACGGCGGTGACAAATGGAAGAATCCCGGTCAGTGGGTAAGATACGAGGTTCTTATTACAGAATCCGGTTGGTACGATATCGTTCCCAGATTCAAGCAGACTATCAACCAGGGTCTTTTCTCGTCAAGAGCAGTTAAGATTGACAATGAGTATCCCTTTGAGGAAGCAAGAGGTCTTCAGTTCAAGTACGCTGATGACTGGCAGGTGGCTCCTCTTAATGACGGTAAGACAAACTTCAAGTTCTATCTTGAAGCTAGCGAAAAGCCGCATGTAATTGAATTTAAGGCAGTACTCGGCGACATGGCTGACCTTCTTAACGAAATTGAAGGTATTCAGACAAGACTTAACGACTACTACAGACAGATACTTATGATCACAGGTTCTGAACCTGATGAATTTACCGACTACGAATTTTCAAAGCTCATCCCGGGTGTTCTTACAGGTATGAAGACCGAAAAGCAGAACCTCCAGAACGTTTCGCTGAGACTTGAAAAGAAGATCGGTACAAAGGGCGAAAATACGGTAATCCTCGACAGAATCGCATTCCTTCTCGGAGAAATGAGCGGTGATGAAACAAAGATTGCCGCAAACCTCGGTAACTTCAAGAGCTATATCGGCTCACTCGGTACATGGTTACTCAGCACTAAAGCTCAGCCCCTTCAGCTTGACAGTATATATGTTCAGCCTACAGGAACAAAGCTTCCCAAGGCAAATGCAAACTTCTTCCAGTCCATGGGACACGAGCTCAGCTCGTTTGCAATGTCCTTCTTCACCGACTATAACTCAATCGGTGCTTCTCAGAAGATTGAAGACGACGACCCCAATGCGGTAGAAGTATGGATTACAACAGGCCGTGACCAGGCGACAATCATGCGTCAGCTGGTTGACGGCAGCTTCAACAGCGAAGATATTGCTGTAAACTTAAAGCTGATTGCGGCAGGTACACTTCTTCCTGCAACACTTGCAGGCGTAGGTCCTGACGTATCAATGGATGCCGACCCCAACGGTTACGGTATCAGAAACGCAGTTATTCCTCTTAACTACTTTGAAGCAGAAACAGTAGGAAAGATTAATGACAGAGTGTCAATAAAGAATAAACAGCCCGTTCTTTCCTATTCCGATGTTAAGCAGGCTTACTTCAGCAACGAAGACGGTCAGGTAATTGAAGAACTCTTTGTTCCTCTTACAATCCTCGACCCCGACAGAGTTGAGTATGTTGATAAGGATAACCCCGATAAGGGATATAAGGTTGTTGACGGTGTGGTAAGAGACGGTAGAGTTGCTTACGGTCTTCCTTACACAATCGACTTCCCGATGCTCTTCTACAGAAAGGATATCTTCGTAGAGCTTGGCCTCGACGTTCCCGAAACATGGGATCAGGTAGAAACAACAATCAGAGCACTTTCCGAAAAGCAGATGGAAATGGGCTTCTCTCAGGCTATGACTCAGATTTACATGTATCAGTCAGGTCATGAGTGGTTCAAGTCTGCAAGGGATTATGCACAGTATTATCCTAACGGTGAAGTAAGCGAACGTGAATACTTGAGAACGGTAGGTATCGAATCCAATCTCGGCTCCAACGGTGCACTTGATGCGTTCCAGAGAATGACCGAATGGTTTACACTCTACGGCGAACCCGTATCCTATGACTTTGCAAACAGATTCAGAACAGGTGAAATGCCTATTGCAATCGCAAATTACACAACCTATAACCAGCTTAAGGTATTTGCTCCTGAAATTGCAGGTCTTTGGGAATTTGTTCAGCTTCCCGGTGTTGAAAGAACCGTTGAAGTAATTAACGAAGAAACAGGCGAAACAGAAACAAAAACATATATCGACCATTCCACACCCGGTACTCCTCAGGCGGTAATGATGATGAAGGATGCTGCGGATGACATCAAGGACGGTCAGGATATCACAGAATCCAAGAAGGCACAGAATGCATGGGCATTCCTCCAGTGGTGGGTAAGCACAGATACACAGGTTAAGTTCGGTCAGGAACAGGTAGCCCTCATGGGTACCGCCGCGAAGTACAACACAGCAAACATCGACGCACTTCTCGGTCAGTCCTGGACAGCACAGGAAAAGAAAAACCTCGAGCAGCAGTTTGCATCACTCAAGGGAACTCCGATGTCCCCCGGTAACTACATCGTTGCAAGATATACAAACTTCGCATTCTATAATGTTGTAAACGACGGTGAAGTTGCAGCGGAAGCATTACGCGGTTATGTAGATGACATTGACCACGAGCTTTCAAGAAAACGTGCAGAGTATGGCTTCATTACAAAGGAAGACTACTTTAAGGAAGATCGCTTTAAAGGCGCGAACTTGGGATAGAAGAGTAAATCCCATCTAAGATAATCGATTTAAGGAGTGAAATAAATGTCAGAAAAAGCTGTCACAAAGCAACAGGCTGCACCGAAGCTTAGAAAAGACATGACCAAATGGGAATGGACTCTCCGCGAAATGAAGGTTAATAAGGTTGGTTACGTAATGGTAGCTCCCTACTATATCGTGTTCCTTCTTTTCACAGTCGTTCCGGTATTCGTGTCGCTGTTCCTCAGCTTCACACAGTTTAATATGCTTGAAGTACCCCAATGGGTGGGTGTAGATAACTACATAAGACTCTTACTTGATGACGATACATTCCTTCTTGCTGTTGAAAACACCCTTGTTTTCGCAACAATGACAGGTCCTGTATCCTATCTTCTCAGCCTTATGTTTGCGTGGTTCATCAACGAACTTACGCCAAAAATCCGTGCCGTAGTAACACTTATCTTCTATGCGCCCAGTATCTCCGGCCAGGTATATCTTATCTGGCAGACACTGTTCTCCTCTGACCAGTACGGCTGGGTAAACGGTACACTCATGAAACTCGGTGTTATAAACAGCCCGATTTTGTGGTTCCAGGATACCAATTATATTATGACACTTTGTATCGTCGTTGCCCTCTGGACATCACTCGGTACATCCTTCCTTTCCTTCATCGCCGGCTTCCAGGTAGTTGATAAGTCCCTCTACGAAGCAGCCAGCGTTGACGGCGTAAGAAACAGATGGCAGGAACTCTGGTACGTAACACTTCCCGTAATGAAGAACCAGATGATGTTCGGTGCTATCATGGCGATTACATCGTCCTTCGGTTTCGGCGCAATTGTTACAGCACTCTGCGGATTCCCGTCCGTTGACTACTGCGCTCATACCATCATGCATCACCTTGATGACTATGGTGGACAGCGTTGGGAAGTAGGTTACGCATCTGCGATTGCAACAATCCTGTTTGCAATCATGATCGGTTCTAACCTGCTTGTAAATAAATTACTGTCGAAGGTAGGTAAATGATGATGAAATTGCCAAAGATTAAAAGACGTTCATTTAACCGTTCCGTCGGCGGTGACGTGGGTATCAACTTAATGCTCTTTATTTTCGGTGCATTCATGTTCCTCCCCATGATTTATGCGGTTTCCCAGTCATTAAAACCTCTTGACGAACTGTGGATGTTCCCCCCGAGATTCTTTGTTATCAATCCTACATTCAAGAACTTCGGCGAACTCTTCAGACTCATGAGCGAATCCTGGGTTCCCTTCTCAAGATACATATTCAATACAGCATTTGTTTCCATCGCGGGTACATTCGGTCACTTGTTCCTCGCATCCATGGCGGCATATGCTATGACAAAGATTAACTTCCCCGGACGTAAGGGTATGTTCATGCTTGTATACTATTCCCTTATGTTTAACTCAACAGTTACATCTCTTTCCAACTTCATCATCATGTCTGCACTCGGTTGGATCGATACATATTGGTCTCTTATCATTCCTGCCTTCGGTTATACCCTCGGCTTCTACCTCATGAGACAGTTTATCGAAACAACAGTTCCGGATTCCGTACTTGAATCTGCAAGACTTGACGGTGCAAAGGAACTTACAATCTACTGGAAGATAGTAATGCCTATGGTTAAGCCTGCTTGGCTCACACTTATCGTTTACTCCTTCCAGGGTCTCTGGAATAGCGGTACTTCCATTTATATCTATTCCGAACAGCTCAAGACATTCAACTACGCAATCCAGCAGATTCTTGCCGGCGGTATCACACGAAGCGGTGCGGCAGCAGCTTCAACGGTTATCATGATGATCGTTCCTATCTCCGTATTCGTTGTTACTCAGAGTAACATTATCGAAACAATGGCAAGCTCGGGTATGAAAGACTAAGGAGGATACAGAAAATGAAAAAATCAATAAAAATTATCCTCTTGACTCTTTGCTTTGTCTTGCTTCTCGGTATGGCAGCAGTAAATGCTATCATTCCTTATACTACATATACATATGATATCGACGGTAACTACGTTGAATCACCCCATGCATATGTACCTTATGAAGTAATTACATCTTCAACTCTCGGTATCGGCGACTCACCTATTACCGACCCTCAGGACTTCTGTACAGGACGTATCTCCCAGATTGGTGATGATGCTCAGAAGTACTTCTACTGGGACGGAAAGATTTATATTTCCGACACCAATTCTTCGATTGAAAATCCCGTTCCTAAGGTTGTTATTGCTGAATATGATGAAGTCCAGTCCGGTTTTAAATATATAGCTGAAATTTCAACCTTCGTAAATGAATGGGGTGTTCCCGACAGAATCACTTCACCCTCGGGTCTTTACGCAATCGACAATCTTCTCTTTGTCTGCGATATTGACTCTGCAAGAATCCTTGTTTTTGCTACCGATGATGTAAATGTTGACGGTGTTGAATACAAGCTCGGTGACTTCGTAAAAACAATTGAAGAACCCGAAAGCGAAGTAATCAGTGACAACCACGTTTACAGACCTCGTGCTGTTGCTGCAAATACTCTTAAGGATAAAGACGGTGTTATTTCGTTAGGTTATATGTACGTTGTCGGTGAATCTACTCACCAGGGTGTTATTTCCATCAACGGTGAAGGCGAATTTTCAGGCTTTATCGGCACTCAGTCCAACACTCTTACATTCTTCGATATGCTCTGGAGAAAGCTTCAGACAGAAGAACAGAGAAATAAGTCTGTAAAGAACGTATCAACATCCTTCAATAACGTTAATATCAACGAAAAGGGCTTTGTGTACGCAACAACAGATGCCATCAATGATGATGACCTCTTCAAGGCTATTCAGGCAAAGTCCATTACAAGTGACGTTTCTCCCGTTAAGATGCTTAACCCTAACGGTCAGGACGTAATGAAGCGTTCGGGCTTCTTCCCGCCTGTAGGTGAAATTACATTTACACAGCAGGCAACTCCCCAGTATTCAATCACAGGTCCTTCAAAGGTAGTTGACGTTGGTCTAGGTCCTGAAGGTACATGGTCCATCATCGACGAAAAGAGACAGAAGGTATTTACATATGATGAAGACGGTAACCTTCTCTTTGCATTCGGTGATAAGGGTTCGCAGCTCGGTAATATCTCAATGGTAGAAGCTGTAGACTATGCTTACAGCGACGATGATGCAAACTCTGCAAACTACCTTATGATCCTTGACAGTACAAATGATGCCATTACTGTTTATAAGAGAACAGAATACGGTGATGTACTTGTTCAGGCTCTCAGAAATCAGAGAGACAGAAAGTTCGACGAAGCCGAAAAGGACTGGAGAGAAATCCTCCAGAGAAACTCCAACTTCGACATGTCTTACATCGGTATCGGTAAGAGCCTTTACCGTCAGGGTAAGTATGAAGAAGCAATGGCTCAGTTCAAGTTTGCATATGATACGGAAAACTACTCTGAAGCATGGCAGCAGGTAAGAAAAGAATGGGTTGAAAAGTATGTAATTGTTATTCC
This sequence comes from Oscillospiraceae bacterium, assembly GCA_015064895.1. Classification (GTDB taxonomy): domain Bacteria; phylum Bacillota; class Clostridia; order Oscillospirales; family CAG-382; genus UMGS1387. Next base: position 76,547 of record SVRI01000003.1, read on the forward strand.
CATTGTTATTATCGCATTCCTTCTTCTTGTTTCCTTCATATTCAAGTATGCAAAGAAGGTAAATGATGCAGGTCTTGCTTTGAGAAAGAAGCGTACACTCAAGGAAGAATTTATGTATGGCTTCCATGTAATGTTCCATCCGTTTGACGGCTTCTGGGATATCAAGCATGAATACAGAGCTTCCACTAAGGGTGCTACAACAATTCTTATCCTTACTATTCTTTCATTTATATACTATTCAATCGGTCAGGCATACATAATCAGTCCTTATCCTACCGATGTAAGTGTAGTAATGATGTTTGCATCCATTCTTCTTCCCGTATTCCTCTGGGTAATTTCAAACTGGTGCTTTACAACACTGTTTGACGGCGAAGGAAGCCTTAAAGACATTTATATTGCAACATGTTATGCTTTGTTCCCGCTTCCTCCGTTCCTCATTCTTACAACACTTCTTTCCAATATCGTAACAGTAGATGAAGCAGGTCTTCTTACACTTGCTCTGGGCGTATCCCTCTTCTGGTGCGGCTTCCTGCTGTTCTTCGGTATGCAGGTAATTCATGACTATACATTGTTCAAGAACATTCTTACAACTCTTGCAACAATTATAGGTATGGTGTTCATTATGTTCCTCGCAGTTCTCTTTACAAGCCTTGTAACGAAGATTGTTGGATTCGTATATAACATAATCATAGAACTTTCATATAGAGTATAAGAAAGGAAGGGTAATTGAAAATGAAAAATATTAAATTAGTAAGTTACATTCTTTCCGTTCTTATGCTTGTTGTAGCTCTCGGAGTTTTTGCATCGGCATCCGATGACGGCTTTGCACTTGAGACGGATTATCTCACACAGTCGTATAAGAGCCCTGAAGAAAAGCTCGCAACAATGGGTATCTATGACGAGGGTACCAAGGAAAGAATTCCTAACTATAAAAATGATAAGTATGAGATCTGGGCACATGAAGAAACCGGTGAAGTCGGTATTAAGGATCTCACAACCGGACAGATTATTCTTACAAACCCCTATGATATAAGTACATCCAAAGCAGATGATACTGTAAAACAGAAGCTTTTATCACAGATCGTTCTCCAGTATAAAGACTCCACCGGCTCTGTTGTTGAATTTAACTCCTATGCACATGCCGCTCTTAACGGTAAGGTGGTTGGCGGTGAAAGAATCAACCAGATCAGAGTATTTAATACAAGAAACGGTGTCAGAGTTGAATATACTCTCGGTAAGGAACAGGCAAAGTACGTAGTTCCCAAGCAGATTGAACAGCTTAGCTTTATTGAAAATCTTGTTAATGTATGGGAAAACAAATCTTCAAGAGAATATGCTCAGTTCCTTGCTTACTATGACCTCAAGGACCCCAACGACAAGACTCTTGCAAAAACAGTTCTTACATCCATGAAGGAACAGTTCCCTGCTACAGAAAAGGGTTTTGCAATCTACGTTCTTGACCCCGGTGTATCCAACAGAGAACTTGAAATGCTCTCGGGTTATATTGAAAACAATACCGACTACAGTGCAGAACAGATGGCTGAAGACTATGAGCTTATCGACTATGTTGATACATCTGCGGCTCCCGCTATCTTCAGATTTGCAATTGAATATTCGGTAGATGAATACGGTGTTAAGATTTCAATGCCTGCCAACAGTATTTCGTATGACTCTTCCAGCTATACACTTACAAACGTAAAGCTTCTTCCTTATCTTGGTGCCGGTAATAATCAGAGTGAAGGCTTCACATTCCTTCCCGACGGTTCCGGTACAATTACAAGATTTGAAGATATAAAGAATAAGCAGTTTACACTTACAGGTAAGCTCTACGGTAGAGACTACGCATATCACACAGTTACCGGCAGCAACCAGGAAACAATGAGACTTCCCGTAATCGGTGTTCTCGAAAAGAAGAGAGCTCCCGAGTCCTTGCAGGTAAAGGGTGAGGATGAAAAGCTTATTGAACAGGGCTTCGTTGCATATTTTGTAGATGGTGACTCACTTGTTGAACTCAGCTCCGACCATGGCGGCGGTGTTCACGGTTACAGCTCTGTTTATGCTACATTCTATCCTAAGGCAAAGGATACATATGCTCTTACCGGTATTTCCGCATCCGGTGATGCCGAATGGTCCGTAACATGTGAAAGGAAGTATATTGGCGATTATGCCATGAGAATTTTCCCTGTATACGGTGAAGGTGCTGACTACACCGATATGGCGGCAACTATCAGAGGATATCTTGAAGATACAGGCGTTCTTACTAAGCTTGATCCTGAAGCAGAGACTTCCGAAGATACAGCACTTTACATTGAAAACTTCGGTACAATCAAAACTGATGAAAAGTTTATCGGTTTCCCCGTAAAGCGTCAGACAACTCTTACAACATTTGATCAGACAGAAGGTATGATTACCGACCTTAATAAGGCAGGCATCAACAATATCAATGTTAAGCTTACCGGTTGGTATAACGGCGGTATGGAGCATACTGCACCTTCCTCACTCAGTGTTCCTTCCAAGCTTGGCGGAGCAAAGGGACTTAAGGAACTTGCAAAGTTTGCAAAGAGCAAGAACGTAGGTCTCTATCCCGACCTTGATTATACATACGTTGAAAACTTCAAGATGTTCGACGGTATTTCCAAAAAGAAGGATACAGCAAAGACAATTGACGGACGTAATGCCGTGCACAGAGTATACAATGCACTTTATCAGGGCTTTGAATCCGATGATAAGGCACTTATCAGCGCAGGTTCTCTCCAGAAGCTTTATAAGAAGGTTCAGAAAGAGTACGAAGGCTACGGTGCCGGCGGTATATCTGTAGCTTCACTTGGTTACGACCTTAACTCAGACTTCAATGAAGATTATGTAATCAACCGTGATGATGCCGAACTTCTTACAGAAGAATTTCTTGCAACTCTTAAGCAGAGAAATGGCAGTGTAATGGTTGACGGCGGTAACGCATATGCTCTTGGATATGCCGATCATATTCTCAGTGTGCCGCTCGATAGCAGTATGAACATCAACACAAGTGAATCCATTCCCTTCATGGGCATGGTACTTCACGGATATACAGAGTTTGCAGGAACACCTATCAACCTTGACGGTGACTATGAATACAGTATGCTCAAGGCTATTGAAAACGGTGCAAACCTCTACTTCCTTGTATCTAAGGAAAACACATCTGAACTCAAGGCATTCCCTGAATTCAGTAAGTATTATGCTATAAGCTATGACAACTGGAAAAACGATATCGTTGATACTTACACAACATTCAATGAAGCAATGAAGGGTGTTAAGTATTCAGTTATTTCCGAACACGAAAAGATAGGTACAAGACTTGTAAGAGTCAAGTACGATAACGGAACAGAATTTATTCTTAACTACAATACTCATTCTGTTACAACCGAGGACGGTACCGAGGTTGAAGCAATGAGCTTTGCGGTTAGATAGAAAGGGGTGCTGGTAAATGAATAATACAGCTAATGCTAAACAGTCAAGAAATGTTCAAAGCGTGCCTGTAAACACAGCGCCCGCCAGAAAAAAGAAGCCGGCATCACTTGATGCAAAGAAGGCAAGAGCCGGATGGTTCTTTGTACTTCCCTTTGTAATCGGTTTCGTAATTCTTTATATTCCCATGCTTTATAAGTCTGTTATGTTCTCGTTCAGCCAGATTAAGGTTCTTGAAAACGGTGGTTACGAACTTATTTCTATAGGGTTTGATAACTACACCGAAGCGCTTTTCTCTGATGCAAACTTTGTAAGAACACTTACGGAAAGCTTAAAGCAGCTCGTACTTGATGTACCTGCAATCGTAATTTTCTCGCTCTTCATGGCAATCATGCTTAATCAGAAGATGATCGGCCGTGCGGTGTTCAGAGCAATCTTCTTTATCCCTGTTATTCTTACAACAGGTCTTATCGACCAGATAGACCAGGGCAATATGGCTATGGATTACATGAACAACGGCGGCGGTATTGATACCGGCGCAGGCAGCGAAGAAGGTCTTATCAATTCAATGGACGTAACAAGTCTGTTAGGCAATATGGCGGTAGGGTCAGAGCTGGTTGAGTACGTTGTAAACCTGGTTAATGACATTTTCAATATTGTTAACCGTTCGGGTGTACAGATGCTTATATTCCTCTCGGGTCTTCAGTCAATTTCACCTGCCATCTACGAATCCTGTAAGATGGACGGTGCTTCCGGATGGGAAACATTCTGGAAGGTTACATTCCCCATGATAAGCCCCATGATTCTTGTAAATGCAATTTATACCGTAATCGACTCCTTTACGTCTGAATCAAACGCCGTAATGAAGTATATCAATACGGTATATAACACAGGTACTGTCCGCCCCAGAGAAATCAGTAGTGCAATGTCCTGGATGTATTTCCTTCTTGTACTTGTAATGCTCGGACTTGTAGCACTTATACTCTCGGCGTTCGTATTCTACCAAAGAAAAGACTAAGGAAAGGAGGATAATATATTATGAACAACAATGCTACCAATAACACAACCGATGCTCAGCTCAGAAAAATCTCGAGAAAAGAGATGAAGGTTGACTTTGAAGGCAAGCTCAGCTTCAAGGAAAGATTCCGTCTTAAGTACCTTTCCTTCCGGTTCCTCGGTGTCATGATTTATAAGTTATTCAGACTTATCTTGCTTGTAGGTATTTCCTATATCATTATCTATCCTTTCATAACAAAGATTTTGTCCTCCTTTATGAGCACAAATGACCTTGTTGACGTAACGGTAAAGCTTATCCCGAGAAACCCCACTCTTGACCAGTGGAAGTACATAATTATTGAAAACAAGTATTTCCTTGCACTTTTCAATACAGCAAGAATTTCACTTCTTTGCGGTTTCTTCCAGACACTCATTTGTGCGATTATCGGTTACGGATTTGCAAAGTTTAAATTCAAAGGCAGAAACATTCTCTTCTTTTGCGTAATTATTACAATGCTTATCCCTCATGACACGCTTCTTCTTGCGATGTTCATGCACTTCAGATATTTTGATATCTACGGTCTCTACGGACTCATTACAGGTGCTCAGGGTATTAACCTTATTAACACCGAATGGCCTTTGTATCTGCTTTCTCTTACGGGTCTTGCATTTAAGAACGGTCTTTATATCTTTATTTTCAGACAGTTCTATAAGGGCGTTCCCGATGAACTTGAAGAAGCTGCATACATTGACGGAACAGGTGTGTTCCAGACATTCTTCAGAATTATCCTTCCTCTTTCCGTTCCTATGATGACAACAGTATTCATGTTCTCATTCTCATGGCAGTGGACCGATACATTCTACACAGCATCTCCGTTCTTTACAACAAACGATATCCATCTTCTTCCCAATATTGTTGAGGTTCCTCAGAGCCTTAAGATGGAATTCGCTGCAAGCGGTCTTTGGGAATCCATTATTATGAATACCTGCGGTCTGCTTGTTATTATACCATTGTTCATTATCTTCCTCTTTGCACAGAGATCCTTCGTTGAAGGTATTGAACGTTCCGGTATCGTTGGTTAATCCAATAAACACTTTAAAGCTCCCGTCTTTGACGGGAGTTTTTTTGATGCCTTAAATGTTAACAATGAGTTAATTATAGAACTTTTGTTTGACAAACCGTGATAATACTGTTATAATTAAATCATAAAGTAAGGAAGGTGGCGACAGTATGAAGGAACTTAAACCAAAAGAACTGCGCGTATTTGAATATATAAAGCTTAAGATAGAGGAGCAGGGTTATGCCCCTTCGGTAAGAGAAATATGTGCCGACCTCAACATTAAGTCAACATCCACATCACAGATGTATATTGACCGCCTTATCGATAAGGGCTATCTTGAAAGAGAAAATGGCAAGAGCAGAACTCTTAAACTCTCACAAGAGGTAGAGTCAACCCGTGCACAGAACTATAAAGTACCGCTTCTGGGTCAGGTTGCTGCAGGTACCCCCATACTCACAGCCGAAAACTTTGACGGATATATCAACTTCTCGACAGAAAAGAAGTATTCCGAAAAGGATCTTTTTGCTCTTTCCGTAAAGGGTGAAAGCATGAAGGAAATCGGTATTATGAACGGTGATATAGTTGTTGTTGAAAAATGCGACTATGCCGATAACGGCAAGATTGTTGTTGCCATGATTGACGATGAAGCAACTGTCAAACGCTTTTTCAAGGAAAACGGAAAATATAGACTTCAGCCTGAAAACAGCGAAATGAAGCCTATTATTGCCGATGAAGTTGCGGTGCTCGGTCAGGTGGTTGCAAGCCTGAGGTTCTATAAATAATGGGTTTTGCCGACCTTTTCTTTGACAGAAGATGTAAAATATGTAATGAACGTATTTCTAAGGGTGCAATATGTCCTGATTGCGATAAAAAGCTTGCCGGTATATTGCAGATACGTAGATATTACATAAATCTCGACGGAAAAGAACTTGAGGTACTGTATCTTTTTGATTATGAACATCCGATTGTCAAAAAGCTGTTGTTTGCATTAAAAAGAAATGCCGACAGGGAATTGTTTGTGTATGCGGCAGAGCTGTATGGCAGAATGTTGTGTGATATAAATGATGCGGGTGTTGTCTTTGCACCAAGACGCGGAGTAAATAAGCGTAACTACGGCTATGATCATATGCAGAGGATATCAAAGCTTTTGTGTAAAGCAAGCGGCGGAAGATTAAAATATGCACCTTTAATTAAAAGAAGACATTTTACCAAAGAGCAAAAGAACCTCGACTTTGAAAAACGCAAGAAAAATGTCGAGCATGCCTTTAAGATAACAAAAAACGATATTCCGAAGAATATCGTTCTTGTAGATGATGTTATAACAACGGGAAATACAGCTCTGTCATGTTCAAGAGCCATTCTTAACCGAAGAAGCGATGCCGAAATAAAGCTTGCGTTTCTTGCATCAGCGGGCAGCTTTACCAAGGTATGACAATTTGAATATTAATTCCAAAAGAAGCTCATAGCTGTCAGTGCGTGAGCTTTTTATTTTTTTGTCATATTCAATACATAGCTTTGCACATTGGGAGGAAAAGGTGGTTTTGCCCTTGAAGTCGCGGTTCCTGTCAAGCAGTATTGCCGACATATTCTTTACACCGAACTCGTTAATGTTCATGGACTTTGAAATAACTGGTACGGGAACACCTTTTTTTATAAGATTGTCTGTGACACAAAGGTCATGTACCGCTTTAGAAATGGTGCCGAGAATGAGTATCGGCTTTTCGCGGTTGTCCCTTAAAACATTAAGAGCCTTTGCCGCTTTTATGAAGTTGCCGGAAAGAGCACCGTTTGATATGTCGAAAACCTGTGCCTGCATTGATTTTATGCAGATGTAGTCAATGTCTGCCTTTTCAAGTGTGTCTCTGTTTTCAAATTTCAGATAGTCAATCAGCTTGTCAATCTCGTTTTTGAGGTCTGTCATGCTGTTTCCGACAACCTGACAGAGATATACCGCAACATACCTGTCAACATTGAGCTTTGCCTTGGAAAAGTGCCTGAGTACCCATGTTATAAGTATGCTGCTTGATGGCGGCTCACGTCTGAAGTTGACAATGAGTGCAAATTCAGAGAGTTTTTTGTATATTGCTTTTGATAATGCGTCCTCCTCACCGTCATAAAACCAGAAGATAACAATGGTCTTTTCGGGAAGCTTTTGCAGATAACTAAGAAAGTACTCGGTATCACTGTTTGTAAGCTCGGTAAAATCGGGTGAATACAGCTTTATTACACGATATGCTGATTCGTCATCCGAGCTTCCTTGGTCCTGCTCGTCAAACATCGAAAACATGTCAAAGCTTTCAACGGCACTCGTGTCGCAGGCGGCTATAAAATCGGGAAGATTGAAATCAGAACCGTATATTGACGTGACATTCAGCTTGCTTTCGGATTGCTTGATGAGAAGATTTGAGTAATGATTCTTGGTATATTCTTCGTCTCCGTAGAAAATGTATACACCGTCGGTTTGACCGTTTTTTATCTTGTCTTTAAGTATCGCAAGATTGTTTGCATGGATGTCCTGCGGTTTTTCTTTTTTTTGCGGTTTTGCCATAATCATCACTCCTTTATGTAGAAATTCTTTTTATTGAAGGTGTTGTAAATGCCGTCGGCTTGTGTGTTTTTCGGGATTCGGGTGTAGAATACTTTGCAATCGGGCTTTGTGTCTGATTCACAATCAAACTGATTCTTTGTTTCTCTTGTGAAGAAGGCACAGATGTCATTATTTTCATCAAAATAGTCTTTGCTGTATTCTTTGGCGAATACGACACCCGATTTTGTTTTTCCGTCGTCTGCGGTTATTTTGTAATAATCGGCAAAGAAAAAGTCAATTTGAGTGTTTCCGAACTTTATGCTTTCAGGTATGAAGGAACAGCTGATGTCGTATTCCGTGAGAGCTTCGGCAAGCTTTGTGCCGTCGGGTGTGTCAGGTGTAAATACTGCTTTTATACCGTATCTTTGCCCAAATATTTTGACACTTGAAGCAAGAATGTCTGTGTCGATATCCTTGTCGGGTAAAAGTAAAAGATAGTTGTTGCCGCCTATGGTGTCAAATTCCGTAAGATGCTTGTTGTCACATATAAGACTGTCGGCATTGACAATGAGATATCCGTGCCTCGGAAGATGAATATTCAACTTCCTGTCACCTTCATTCTGCCTGAAATAACTGATGGAATATGTGCTGTCGTGGCTAATTGAAGCATAAAGGGAATGAAATGACAGAAAAATACCGAGATTGATTATTGCAATAATGCAAAAAGTAATGCCGCGTTTTAGACCGAAAGCTACAAACAGCGTAAGAGCGAAGATGCTTAAAACGTAAATGATCAGAGCAATTTCCGACGTGTCTCTGTCAAGATACGTGTATGAATGTTTCAAATCCGAAAATCTGTCGGAAACCCACACCATAAAGCCGCAAAGCTTAGCACAAACAAAGCCTATAGCATGTAGTATGGGTTCAAGTATTGACACAAAGGACAGCGGAAATAAAAATATAAGAACAACCAGCAGAGTGAGTAAATACTGGCAGGGTATCGTTACAAGAAATGTGGATATAATCGAAAGGTTTGATATTCCGCCAAATGAGTAGCATACAATCGGAAGTGTAAACACAACCGCACCGAGATTTGAAATTAGGGCATCTGAAATTCCGACCAATGCTTTGGAAAAGATGTTTGAAGTGCTTTCAAAATGTACAATGTTGGAAAAAGTAATAATTCCAAAGCATGAAGTGACTGACAGTATAAGTGAAATGTCAAGAATGCTGTAGGGTGAGAACATGCAAATGATCAGCAAAGAAACAAACAGGGAAGAATACGCATCGGCTTTCTTTCCCGACAACATTGCAACAAATGAAAGTATGCACATTATACAGGCTCTTACGGTTGACAACGAACAGCCGGTAAAGAATGTGTAGAGACAGCAGATAAGAATTATGAGAAGACACTTTGTTCGCTTGTGAAGTGATAAAAAAGAAAAAAGCGAGAAAAACATTCCCGTAATAATTGAAAGGTGCATACCCGATACGCAAAGTATATGGGTAAGCCCGCTTTTTCTGAAACTTTGCTTGGTGTCCTGTGATACATAGTCCATGTCTCCTGCAAACATGGCATAACAAACGGATGAGTTTTCGTAGTCGTAGTCATCCCGCACATAATTATATATCATGTCACGGCTGAACAGACGTATTTTCGAAAGAAATGAAGGTTTGCCGGGTGAGGATGAGATAATTTTCGCAGAGCTTATGTCAACAAATACATTTTTACTACGCAGATAAGAAGCTGTATCAAAGTCCGAGGATGACATGTCAGCAGAATTGTTTGCATAGCCCGAAAAAATAATCTTATCTCCCGAAGAGATGCCTTTTGCGGCGTAGCTGCCTATTCTTGCAGGAATACTCTCTTCAAGTTTCTCGCCGTTTATGTGTGTAATGTCAGCAAACATTATCGAATAGGATTTGTAATGCTGACAGTCGAAAACCTCGGCATTACACTGTATCTCGTTGTTGTCGCCTTTAGAAACAAAATTCTTTGCCCGTAATTCGTCGTTTACATACACTCTGTAGGGATTGATTACGCTGAAAAGTATAAGGAATACGTAAAGACAGGCATGGAAAAAGCTCTTTTTGAAAAAGAAAAAGGAAAATGCAACAATGGAAACAGCAAGAGCTGCATAGAAAATAACCTTGAAATGCTGAGGATATATAAGTGTAATTAAGGTGAAGGTAATTGCCGTAAGAGCGGCAATTACCATATGCCTTGTCAGAGCTTTCATTATTCGTAAATGTTTTTAAATGATGAAATAACCATTACCTTGTCGCAGAAAACAGAGGCATGTTCAATTTTGACTATAGCTTTGTTTGAATGGGTTCCTGCATCGGGTGCAAAACCTTCAACACTGCCTATTTTAAGACCTCTCGGATAGATTTCACCGTATCCGCTTGTAAGTATTTTGTCGCCCTTTTTGAAGGTTGTTTCCTGCGGCAGGTTTTTAATGACACACTTGTTTTGTGAGAATGTGTCGTAGCTGCCCGAAAGAATTGCAGTTTCACCGGTTCTTTCGTTGTATATACCTTCGTTCATGTCATATGATAAAATCGACTTGCATCTTGTGGAGGTTACATCAACCGAATGTGTGATGCCGACAAGGGTGCCTTCATCCGATATTACCGGCATGCCGGGTTTTATACCATGGGATGAACCTTTGTTGATGGTGAAGAATATTGAATACCCTCCGGTATTTCTCGAAATAACATCTCCGTCAATAAATTCAAAGTCGGAGTGTTCTTTTTTGATGCCGAGAAACTTTGAAAGCGACTCGTTTTCTTTGGTTAATCTGTCGATGGTTTCGTTTTCTTCCTTTAACTGCTTGTTCTCAAGAGTAAGTCTGTCGTTTTCTTTCTTTAAACTGTCGACACCTTCGAAATAAGTACCTACAGACTCAAAAAAGTTATATATACTTTTTGTTGCACTCTGAAGAGGCGTCACGGTAACAGAAAGACCGTTTGTAAGAAAATTGCTTACACCGAACGAACGTGAAGCAAAGCAAAACGCCGATATTAAAACTGCTATAGCAAGCATTATGGGAATGGAATAATCCCTTTTTCTGTGCGGTATTTTCATATTTTCACTTCCTTTGGAAGACATTACTAAAAATTAAAAAATAACAATTTACTTTTGTCTCATTCTATATTATAATGTATAAAGACAGTATTTGCAATAATAAAAATGTAAAAAGAGGAGAAGATATGACAAAACCTCTTATTCTTTCGCCTGCGGGCTCATATGAAGCACTTACGGCGGCAATCAATGCAGGTGCCGACGAAGTCTATTTCGGACTTCCCGAGTTTAATGCAAGATACAACGCAAAAAACTTTACCGATGAAGAACTTCAAAATGCACTTAAAATGTGCCGTATTCTCGGAGTAAAATCAAATATTACCCTAAACACGCTGCTGACTGATAGAGAAATACCGGAGGCACTCGATATGGTGTATAAGGCGGCAAGCCTTGGGGCAGATGCATTTATCGTGCAGGACCTTGGCTTTGCACGTGAAATAAAAAGGGAAATGCCGTCTGTCATACTTCATGCCAGTACCCAGTGTGCATGTCATAATCTTGAGGGAGCAAAAAAGCTTACTGAGCTTGGCTTTGACAGGGTGGTGCTTGCCCGTGAAATGCCTAAGGAAGAAATACAGAAGGTCATAGACCACGGAATAGAAACGGAAATTTTTGTCCACGGTGCCCTTTGCGTGTGCCAGTCGGGTATGTGCCTTATGAGCAGTGTTATAGGTGACCGAAGCGGTAACAGGGGACTTTGCGCCCAACCCTGCCGACTCCCGTATAATATGACTGAAAACAAAAACAGATATCCTCTCAGCCTTAAGGACTTGTCCTTGGGTACAAGGGTAGAGGAGCTTGTTGGTATGGGTGTGACAAGCCTTAAAATTGAGGGCAGAATGAAAAGCCCGGAATATGTCTACGGCACGACAAAAATCTGGCGGGAGCTTGTTGACGGCGGTGTAAATGCCACAAAACAGCAGATGAATGAGCTTGAAGACATATTCTCAAGAGGCGGATATACCGACAAGTATTTTACCGGCGGGTACATGAGGGATAACCGTGACATGTACGGTGTAAGAAGTGAAAACGACAAGGAAAATACAAGAAAAATTGAAAAAGACCTTGATTTTTCAAAGACTGTCAGAAAAAGAAAAATAGAGCTTTTTTGCAGTCTCGTACCCGAGGAAAAGGCAAGAGCTTCGGCTGTTTGCGGCGATATAAAGGTTGAAGTTACATCCGATTTTATTGTGCCTTCGGCAACAGGCAGACCGCTGACAGAGGATGATGTAAAGACGTCTCTTACAAAGCTGGGCACAACGCTGTTTGAAGCCGATTGCGACAGTGTAAAAGTGGAAGTATCAGGGCAAGTATTCCTCAGTAAATCCATGCTCAATTCCATAAGACGCGACCTTTGCGAATCGCTCGAAAAGGCATTGTCGGGGCAGAACGGGGTGGAAAGAAACACATTTGAAAAGACATTTTCAAGAAGAAAACGGGTAGAGGATATGCAGAAAATTGTGTCCTGCATGAGCGTTGAAGCGGCAAAAAAAGAAAACGCCGATTGTGTCAGCTTTCCTCTTTGTGATGTGGAAAAGGAATTTGATTTACAAGGCAAAACATTTGGTGTTACATTGCCGAGAGTTATATATTCATGCGAAATGGATGAATGTATGAGACTTCTTGAAATCGCAAAGCAAAAGGAAGCAAAGTTTGCCCTTGTTTCAAACATAGGTCATGTGGATGCCGTGAAAATGTCAGGTCTTTCTCTTTACGGGAACATAGGCATGAATGTCTTTAATTCAAGTACAATAGATGTGCTTGAAGATATGGGCTTTTGTCTGATTACCGTATCGCCTGAGCTAAACGAGGCACAAATCAGAGACCTTGGTAAAAAAGATGAAACAAAGCTTTGTGCTTTTGTCAAGGGAAGACTTCCTCTTATGGTGCTCGAAAGCTGTATTGTCAGAGCGGGCGGCACATGCAAAATGCAAAATGATGAGCCTTGCACATATCTTTGCGACAGAATGAATATAAATTTCCCCGTTTACGGCGAAAAGAGACTGTCCGTGCAGCCGTATCCCTGCAGAAACATAATATATAATTCTACTGTCACGGATATACTTTCAAAGAATGAAAAAATGCAGAAGATGAATGTCGATGCGGCACTCATTTATTCCCTGGAGAAATAATGAAAATAGGAAATGTAGAAATCAAAAACGGTGTGTTTTTAGCACCCATGGCAGGCGTCACCGACAGAGCATTCCGCTATATGTGCAAGAAGTACGGTGCAGGCGGAATGACTACCGAAATGGTGTCGGCAAAGGCAATCTGCTACAAGGATAAAAAGACGGCAAAGCTTGCATTTATTGCCGACGAAGAACGCCCCTGCGGACTTCAGCTTTTCGGCAGCGAGCCCGAGATTATGGCAAAGGCGGCTGTGGAAGTATATGATATGTTCCACCCGGAGTTTATTGATGTGAATATGGGCTGTCCCGCACCCAAAATCGTAAATAACGATGAAGGCTCAAGCCTTATGAAGAACCCTTCGCTTTGCGGTGAAATAGTCAGGGCAATGAAGACTGCACTTTCGGGCAGATGCCCTCTTACCGTTAAAATCCGCCGCGGATTTGATGCAGGTCATATTAACGCGGTTGATGTTGCAAAAGTGTGCGAGCAAGCGGGTGCCGATGCAATCTTTGTTCATGCAAGGACAAGGGAGCAGATGTATATGCCGCCGGTGGAATATTCCACCGTTGCCGAAGTAAAAAGTGCGGTAAAAATCCCCGTTATAGGAAACGGGGACATAATGTGCGGACTTGATGCAGTAAATCTTATGAAGCAAACGGGCTGTGACGGAGTAATGGTCGGCAGAGCATCTCAGGGCAACCCCTTTGTATTTGACGAAATCAACCATTTTCTTGAGGGAAAAGAATACATACCGCCGTCAAATAAAGAAAAACTTGAGTGCGTCAAAGAGCATATAGCTCTGCTTATAGAAGATAAGGGCGAGTTTGTGGGTGTGCGTGAAGCTAGAAAGCATGTGGCTTGGTACATCAAGGGAATGCCGGGTTCAGCATCCATGCGTAACAGAGTAAATCTTGCCGAAAGCACTGATGAGATGATGTCTCTTATTGACGAAGCATTTATGAATTAAGAATTTTCTTTATATACTTATCGCTTATTTTTTCTACCGTCGTGTAATTGGTGCACTGACGGTAGATTTTTTCTGTATCTGCGTGTGCATTACCTGCGTTTTTCAGGTATTCAAGTGCTTGGTTTTCCATGTTTAGCGACAGCTTTTCATAGAATTTTCTCAGTGGCTTTGTGTGTGAAAGAGCCTTTATATCAATGAATCTTTTGAGATTTACGATTTTACATTTTTTCAAATTTCTGTCGCATTTGTTGACGGCATTTTCATCATATAATGAAATTGAAATGCCTTCTTTCGGGAAATAAAGAGCATTGATTTCATCTTTTTTATCTGCCTTGAAGCTGACATACATTTGTGCACCGGCATTATCTGCACAGTCGTAAACACGTTTTAAAAACAGGTGTGAAAGACGGCAGCCTGCAAACGGTTCTTTTAGGAATACACATTGCTTTGCCGTATCTTCAAAGGTGAAGAGCCTGATTTTCCCGAGAGAAGAAAAGGCTTCGGTTATTCGTATTTTTTTATTGGCTTTTACGTCTTTTTCATTTTTTCTGAATACACTTTTAGCCAGCCTTAGTGCAGACTTATCAAGCTTATCAAAGAGTATGTTTGGAAATGTGAGCTTATATATAAGTCCGTCCATGACATCCTTACTGTAGAGACAGCCGTAGGCTTCTTTATAGCATTTTTGCTTTTGTCTGCAGAGCTTTGTTATTTCATCTTTATTCTGATAGAGTTTATCTGTGTCCCAGCCCTCACCGAGGTTGATTATAATCTCACGCACACCTGCATATTTGGGTTCGGCGGCATGGGGATTTGTTCCGTCAATAACGGCAACTTTTTTGTCTTTGATTATGATACCGTCAAGTGATTCTGGGTCGGATGAGCAGTGGAAATATTCCACATTAAGACCCTTTTCTTCTGCTGCTGTGCCGAGTTTTTTCATGAATGTGCTTTTACCGCATCCGGGACCGCCTTTCAGGATATAAACCCTGTCGCAGTCGCTTTCGCAAAAGATTTCATCGAAGTAGCTTACAAATCCTTCTTTTGTATTGGAGGCGGCAAAAAATCTTATGCCGTCTTTTTTATATAAACCGTTCATGGCAAACTTCTCCTTTCAGATGTCTATACTTTATCCTATGCCGAAGACAGCACCTGTGTGCTTGACAAAACGGCGAGAAAAAGGTATAATAACACTTACGACTGGGGTGAACAATCGCGCTGGACAGAAATGTCGGTGAGGAAAGTCCGGGCTTCACAGAGCAGGATAACGGATAACGTCCGCCGGAGGCGACTCCCGGGATAGTGCAACAGAGATATACCGCCGTATTTTACGGTAAGGGTGGAAAGGCGAGGTAAGAGCTCACCGGCGTGGTGGTGACATCACGGCCCTGTAAACCCTATCCGAAGCAACACCGAATGCAGAGAGCTTTATGCTACGTTTGCTCGACGGAATCTGTGAGGTGGCAACAGAGCTTTATGGCAACATAAAGCCAAGATAGATGATTGTTCTCGACAGAACCCGGCTTACAGCCCCAGTCGCGGGTAGCACCCGCCGGCAATTTCACGGGCGGTGCTTGATTTTAACAAACAAAAGGTGTCGCGCAACGAACATCGTTTGCGTTGCATAAATCCAACAACGCAAACTCATCGAAACACCGACGAAAGTTCAGAAAAACATACAGATATAATGCACGATTGTCCGTTCACAACCGTCAAACACCGACGGTTGCGAACTGTAAACAAATTAGCACTACACCCAATGTGAGGAGTTAAGCCGCCTCTTTTTGAGTGGTCGGTTTGGTTCACTTTCCTGAGTGAAAATGAACGGAAAACGCACGTCGCAACGTGCGGAATCCTCACTACATATAACTTAGCACTATATTAAACTCAAGAAGGAAAATATAAAAATGCGAATTTTAGGAATTGACTACGGCGACGTAAGAGTCGGTCTTGCAATCTGTGACCCCACGGAATTTTTGGCAAGCGGTATCGGCAACGTAGTTATAAAAGGCATGAACGATGCGGTTGAAAAGGTCTGCGAGAAAATAAAAGAAACCTCTGCCGAAAAAATAGTCCTCGGACTTCCCGTCAACATGAACGGAACACAAGGCGACAAGGCGGAAAAAATCAAGGTCTTTGCCGAGAAGCTGAAAGATGCCTCGGGGCTTGAAATTGACTTTATCGATGAAAGACGCACCACTATCATGGCACACGGCTTCATGAACGAAACAGGAACCCACGGCAAAAAACGCAAGGACTCGGTAGATACTCTGTCTGCACAGATAATACTTCAGACATATCTCGACATGAAAAGAGGAAACAAATGAGTTTTTCCACAAAAGATACCATTCTTGACTATTGTAAACTGAATAATATTGATATTTCGCAAGAAACAGCCGAAGGGTTTGAAAAGCTGTCGGATATGCTTCTTGAGTTCAATTCCCACACCAATGTGACGGCACTCAAAACACGGGAGGATATTGCGGTGAAGCACTTTGCCGACTCTTTGGCGGTGCTGAAATATGACCTTATCAAGAAGAACGCATCCGTCATTGACATCGGTTGCGGTGCGGGTTTTCCCGGGCTTCCCGTAAAGATGTTGAGAGATGACATTAAAATCACCTTCGTTGACAGTACGGCAAAGAAGCTGAGGTTTACAAATTCCGTTGCCGAAGCATTCGGAATGTCGGATGTTGAAACCTGTCCCGAAAGGGCAGAGGAGCTTGTGGCAAAGGGCAAACGTGAAAAGTATGATGTTGCCGTGTCCCGTGCCGTTGCATCCTTGCCCGTTCTCGTGGAGTTGGTGCTCCCCTTTGTCAAGGCGGGCGGCTGTTTTGTTGCATATAAAAGTTCAATTGAAGCTGATATAAACAACAAGGAAAGTGAGCTTTCAAAGTCGCTGAATGGCATAAAAAGACTCGGCGGCAAGGTTGAGGATATACTTGATGCGTCCCTGCCGGGTGTCAATGACGAAACCCAGAAGCATTCTCTTATCGTAATCAGAAAGGTGGGCAAGACACCCATCGAATTTCCGAGAAGATATGCTCAGATTGTCAAAAAACCGCTTTAAAATTTAATATATAATCGACACGCTTTTAGCCTTTTCCCGCATGTGCTTTGATAGAATAACATTGCACGCACAAAAAAGGGAGGTTAAAAACGTGTCGGAATTTTTTTATAAGGAAACAATAGGACCTGTGCTTTCACCTGTAATAAAGGTCAGGCACAGCAGTATTTCTCCGACGGTAGTGTCGGCAATTGACAATCTGCTTTCACCCTCGGGTAATATGTTCACACGGGCAGAAACAGTCAAAAATCTCATGAAAATAGAAAAACTGAGCCTTGATGAAACGTCAAAGGTTTTGTCAATAAAACGCACGGATGTTGCCAACAAGCTCAGACTTCTGGAGTTTTCGAAAAAAGAACGCTCGGCAATTCTCGAATACGGCTTTTCGGAAACCGAGGCACTTGAATTTTTGGCTCTTGACAAATCTGCAAGGCTGTATGCAATAGAGTACTATCATAAGAATCTTTCGGGTTCTGTGGGTACACGTGAATATGTTGATTCTTACCTTAAAAACGAGTCGGGTCTTTTGCGTAAACAGAACAAACCGACAGAAGGTGTAAGAAAGTTTGTCATACGTGATGCGGGATTTGTTGTAAATTCTCTTGAAAATATTGTGAAAAATGCAAGAAAAGCAGGATTTCAGATAGATGATGAAACAAATGAAAGCGATGATTGTTACGATATACATATAACCTTAAAAAAGAATAAGTAATGCTGCTTTAAGTTGACAAAAATCAAGTCGGCGAGTATAATATACTAAAATCACATCTTGTGAGGTTGCAGATTAATGATTACTCTTTTGTCAAAGCTTTTTATAAAAGACAGTACCAATTATGAAAATTCCGACGTTCGCAGCAAATATGGTTTTTTGTGTGCCATAGTCGGAATTGTTCTCAATATTCTTTTGTTCTGTGCAAAAATGCTGGCAGGACTTCTGGCAAACTCCGTCTCTGTTCTTGCAGATGCCTTCAATAACCTTTCGGATGCGGGCTCAAGTCTTGTTACCCTTTTCGGCTTTAAGGCGGCAAGCAAAAAGGCAGACAGCGACCATCCCTTCGGTCACGGCAGATACGAGTATATAGCTGGTCTTGTTGTTTCGGTGCTCATAGTTGTAATGGGTGTTGAATTTATCAAAAGCTCGATTGAAAAAATAGTGTCGGGTGAAAATGATACACATTTCACCCTGCTTACGGCAGGAATACTTGTTTTTTCAATTCTTGTAAAGGTTTATATTTTTATTTTCAATAAAAACGTAGGCAAGAAGATATCTTCCCCCGCACTTCTTGCAACGGGCGCCGATGCCCTTTCCGACTGTATTGCAACCGGTGCAATTATCGTGTCGGCTGTAATTTCAAACGTGACAAGCTTTGCGGCAGACGGCTGGTGCGGTCTTGTGGTATCGCTTATGATTATTGTCGCAGGTCTTAACGCGGCAAGAGAAACGATAAATCCCCTTCTTGGACAGCCTCCGAGCAAGGAGTTCGTAGAAAAAGTCGAGAGCCTGCTTATGGCACATGACGAAATTGTTGGCATTCACGACCTTGTTGTCCACGACTATGCACCGGGACATATTATGATTTCCGTTCATGCGGAAATTTCCGATAAGTCCGACATCATCGAGGCACATGAGCTTATAGATAATGTCGAACGTGAGATTGCCCAAAAGCTGTCCTGCGAGGCGGTTATACATATGGACCCCATTTCTACCGACGATGATAGGGTAAATGAGATAAAGCAAAAGGTTTGCAATGTTCTTCTTTGCATTCACGAGGACGTTACAATACACGATTTCCGCATGGTTGACGGTAATACGCTTACAAATCTGATTTTCGATATTGTGGTGCCCTTTGATGTGAAAATGGATACCGACGAAATTAAGAAGGAAGCCGACAGACTCGTGAAAACCATCGATAAAAAGTATAATGCTGTGGTCGATGTGGACAGAAAAATGGTTTGATGCAAAAAGGAGATTATCATGGATAAAAAAGAAACAGGCTGTAACTGTGACTATTGCGTGCATTATGATTGGGACGAAGAAGGGGAGTATTACGAATGTAATATGAGCCTTGATGAGGACGAAATGGTGTACTTTCTGAAAGGTCAGTATAAGAACTGCCCCTATTTTCAGGCGTATGACGAATACAAAATTGCACGTAAGCAGTAGTAAATCATTATAAATTTGTTAATTTATCACAATTCCCCTTGATATTTTGATATATGTGGTCTATAATAACATATGGATAAAAATGTCCAAGGCGAAAGTGAGTGATATAAATGTTCGAAAACAGAAATGATCAGACAAAGACCTTTTCAATTTCACAGCTCAAAGAGCTTGAAACAAAGCAGACGCTCCGTCAGGTTTATGATGCTCTTGTTGAAAAGGGATATAACCCCATAAATCAGATAGTCGGCTATATTCTGTCCGAGGACCCGACATATATTACAAGCTATAATAATGCCCGCGGACTTATCAGAAAGCTTGACAGAGACGAACTTATGAAGATTCTTGTCAACAGCTATCTCAGAAATGACTAAAAGCCGAAAGGAAGATAATTATGGCACAGCCTATGATTTATAAGGGAAGACCTGTAGTCAGAGACGGAAACAAGCTTTATTTCGGAGAACCCACAAACCCCTTTATGGTAGTACTTACGGTTCTTCAGAATGTAAACGATGTTCCTTCAAGAATACTTGTACAGCTTCAGAACACAGATCCCGCCCTTGCATTTTCAAACGAAAAAATTGTAAAGGAAGCAGAAAGAAAGAACCTTTTTGATGCATTTGAACTGTGTTCTCTTTGGCTTGAAAAACAGCTCTCCGAATAATTTTTATGCTCCGATAAATTCGGAGCTTTTTCTTTTTTTGTGTTGACTTTGCAAATTAAAAGATTTATAATCTTTACGGATTCGGACGGAGGTGTCATTGTGAACGGAGTGTTTGAAAAAAAGGAGTATAAACATTCAAGAGTAGCATACGCAATGCAGGCCACACTTGAATATCTTATTACCCTGATGGTTACCGACGCATTCCTTGCAAAAATACTTACTCATCTTGGAATAAGCGACTCTGCAATAGGTATAATTGCAACCTTTATATCCCTTGCCATGGTGATACAACTCGGTTCGCTTTCGCTTTCGGGAATAAAGGCAAAGACAAAGACTGTGGTTACTGTCTGTTCCACGGTGAGTCAGATGCTGTTTGCACTTGTGTATGTAATACCTTTTATTCCCATTGCCGCAACATTGAAAAAGGTTCTTGCGATAGCGTTTATACTGGTGGCATATGCTTCCATGTATGTGGTCTGGCCGATAATGTACAGATGGGCTTATAAATTTGTCTCTCCCGATAAAAGAGCAAGCTTTTCCGCCACAAAGGAAATGTTGTCTCTGGGTCTTGGAATTGTGTTTACTCTTGTCGTGGGGTGGGTAATTGACAGATTTGAAGGACTTGGGAATATAAGCGGAGCATTTGTTTTCATTGCCGTTTCGATGGCGGTGATAAGTGTATGTAACGTTTTGTGCCTGCTTTCGATGAAAAGCGAACCTGACGAGGGAGAAAGGATGAAAAAAAGAAGCTTTTCGGAGATTGTTTCCAATACTTTCGGAAATAAAAGCTTTAACAGCTGCGTTTTTGCCATATCGCTGTGGGAATTTGCAAGATTCTTTCAGCTCGGCTTTATGGGAACCTTCAAAACCAAGGATTTGCTCATATCCGTCTCTGCAATTCAGGTAATAAATATGGTGGGTTACGGCATAAGACTTGCCCTGTCAAAGCCCGTGGCGAGATTTTCTGATAAATACGGATACAGTGCCGGCTTTCAGCTCGGACTTGTCATTGCGGCGTCGGCTTTTCTGATAAATGTATTCACAACAAAACAGACATGGTATTTTGTTGTAGTTTATACCGTTCTTCATCAGCTTTGCTATGTTGGCGTAAATTCAAACAGCTATAATATCCTTTACAGCTATGTGGATAATGCCTACATATCCGAGGCACTTGCCATCAAGAACTGCATTGCCGGTATATCGGGCTTTGCGGCGGCACTTATCGCAGGAAAACTTCTTTCTTTTGTTCAGCAAAACGGAAACACATTCTTTGGCATCAGGATGTTCGGACAGCAGCTGCTATCGGCAGTATCATTCCTTCTTGCCGTGGCGGCATTGCTCTATGTCAGATTTGTTCTTTCAAAGCAGAAAAACGAATAATCAAGATAAGCGGCTACCGTAAATGGTGGCCGCTTTTGTGTGAACAAAAAACAACTTTGTTAATTTTGATATTCGACAAAATATGTGCAATATGCACAATTATCGCAATCGTTTTTTACGTGTTTACATATATATAACAAATTATGATAAAAAACTTTTAATATTCTGCTTCGAAATTGTTGATTTAATAATCTGAGTATGGTAAAATACAATATATAATAGTTTAACTTATATATAATATGGTGAAATAATATGATTATAAAGTCGGATTGGCATATACATAGCGAATATTCCCATGATGCTACCCAGACACTTGAGCATGTGGCATCAAGGGCAAAGGAAGTAGGACTTGAGAAATTCGGTATAACTGACCATGTGAATTTAAATGATACGCAGTTTCTCGGAATATTGAAAAAATCTTCCATGGGCGTCCGTGAATTTCAGAAAACACATCCCGAGGTTGTTCTCGGAGTGGAGCTTACTCCCATTGAAAAGCCGGAGTTTGATTATCTTGCAAAAAACGGCGGAATCCGTGAAGGCTATGTTGCTCCGGCAACAGATAAGCCTTATGATATAGAGCTTGCCGTAACAAAAGAAGAACTTATAAATCACGGTGTAAGATATGCAGTTGGTGCATCTCACTGGAGGGTTGACAGACCGGGACTTAACTTTGATTTTTCGGATGTAAACGAAGTTATAAAGGAATGGTACCGCCAGCAGATGTGGCTTGCCTGCGACGAAAGAGTAACGATACTCGGACATCCCTGGTATAATGGTTCAAAACTCTGGTATCAGGATTTTTCGGTGATTCCCCACTCCATGAATATGGATATTGCGGCGGCACTCAAGGAAAACGGAAAGTATGTGGAATGTAATGCATACGTTGCGTACCCGCCCGAATCGAGTGAAAAATTCCGTTATCAGTATGCGGAATTCCTTCGTGAACTCTTTGAAATGGGAATTCCCGTAACATACGGCTCGGATGAACACGGCTGTTACAGCGACAGAATTTTTGAAATCGAAAAGCTTCTTTCGTCTGTCGGATTCAAAGAAGGAGATATTTCGGGAATTGCCGAAGAACATCTCTGGTAAAACTTAAGCGGAAAGGATATGCGTATGGCTACAAAAAAGGAAAACCTTGCACAGTATTATTTTCACCAGGGCACAAATTTCACAGCCTATGATTATATGGGTGCTCACTTTGACGAAAAGAAAAATGCATATACCTTCAGGACATGGGCTCCGAATGCCGATAAGGTTTATCTTGCCGCCGATTTCAATGAGTGGAAGAAAACACATGCCATGACAAGAGAAAGTGAAGGCGGTGTGTGGAGCATAGATGTGCCGCCGGAATGTTTTAGTGACAGTGATATTTATAAATACATTATCGAACGTGACGGAAAATGCGAATATAAGGCAGACCCGTATGCTTTCTATGCCGAGCTTCCTCCAAAAACCGCATCAAGAATATATAATATCGACGAGTATGAGTGGAACGATGCCGCGTGGCTGAAATTCCGCAAAAAGAACGTCAAAGAACCCTATGGTTTGCCGATGAATATTTACGAGGTTCATGCAGGCTCTTGGAAACTCAAGGAAGACGGAAGCTTTTATAATTACAGAGAGCTTGCAATAGAGCTTGCCTCCTATGTCAAGAGTATGGGTTATACACACATAGAGCTGATGCCCGTAATGGAGCATCCGTTTGACGGTTCGTGGGGATATCAGGTGACGGGATATTTTGCACCGACCTCACGTTACGGAAACCCCGATGATTTCAAATTCTTTGTAGACTATATGCATTCTGCGGGAATCGGTGTAATCCTCGACTGGGTACCTGCCCATTTTCCCAAAGACGGACACGGACTCTACGAATTTGACGGCGGTCCTTTGTATGAGTATCAGGGCTGGGACAGAATGGAAAGCCGTGACTGGGGTACAAGACGCTTTGACGTGGGCAGAAACGAGGTGCAGTCATTCCTCATATCAAATGCCCTTTTCTGGCTCAGAGAATACCATGTTGACGGACTTCGTGTAGATGCTGTGGCATCCATGCTTTACCTTGACTTTGGCAGAGAAGCCGGTGAATGGTGTCCCAATGAAGACGGAAGCAATCATTGTAAAGAGGCGGTTGCTTTCTTCCAAAAGCTTTCGCGGGTTATACGTGATACCTGCCCGGACACGCTTCTCATTGCCGAGGAATCCACAAGCTGGAAGGATGTTACAAAACCCGAAGGACTCGGATTTACACATAAGTGGAACATGGGCTGGATGAACGATGTTTTAAAGTATATCGAAACAGACCCCGTGTTCAGGAAATATCATCACGAAAAGCTGACATTCTCTCTTATGTACGCCTTTAACGAAAACTTTATCCTGCCCATTTCCCACGATGAAGTGGTACACGGTAAAAAGTCGCTTCTTGATAAGGCGGTGGGGGACTACTGGCAGAAGTTTGCATCCACAAGGGCATTTCTTACGTATATGATGACACATCCCGGAAAGAAACTGCACTTTATGGGCAATGAAATAGGTCAGTTCAGGGAATGGGACTACAAGGGAAGTATAGAATGGTTCCTTCTCGATTACGAATCCCATTCCAAATTCAAGGATTTTTCGAGGGATCTGAATTTTGTATATCTTGAAAACAAATCCATGTGGGAGGTTGAAAACTCCTGGTCGGGATTTCAGTGGATAGATGCAGATAACAGAGACTGGAGTATGCTTTCCTATGTGAGATATGACGCAAAGGGCAATGCGGATGTTGTCATAGTGAATCTTACACCCGTCGGAAGATACGGATATATCTGCGGAGTTCCTTATGACGGTGTTTACGAAGAACTGATAAACAGCGACGATTATAAATACGGCGGCACGGGTATGGTAAATAATGAACCGATTCCCGTAAGATATGAAGGCTGTCACAATATGCCCTATTCAATACAGCTTGATATCGGACCGTATGGCTCGGTTGTTCTTAAAAATATCAGGAAAAAGGCAAAATAAAAACGATAATAAAACGTATGGAGGTTTTATATAAATGTTCAAGAAAAAAGAGTGCGTAGCAATGTTACTTGCAGGCGGTCAGGGCTCAAGACTCTATGCCCTTACCGAATTTACGGCAAAGCCTGCCGTTTCCTTCGGCTCAAAGTACCGCATCATCGATTTTCCCCTCTCTAACTGTATCAACTCGAATATTGATACTGTCGGTGTTCTTACCCAGTATCAGCCCTTGCAGCTCAATGAATATATCGGCAACGGTCAGCCCTGGGACCTTGACAGAACCTTCGGCGGCGTTACTGTTCTTCCTCCTTATCAGGGCAAGAACGGTGCCGACTGGTATAAGGGTACGGCAAACGCCATTTATCAGAACCTCAAATATATCGAAAGATATGACCCCGAGTATGTACTCATCCTTTCGGGCGACCATATCTATAAAATGGACTATGCAAAGATGCTTCAGTTCCATAAAAAGACGGGTGCTGCCTGCACAATAAGCGTACTCAATGTGCCCATAGAAGAGGCAAGCAGATTCGGTATTCTTTCTTCCGATGAAAACAACAAGATTTTCAAGTTCGAAGAAAAGCCCCCCAAACCTCAGAGCACAAAGGCGTCCATGGGTATTTACATATTCAATAAGGACGTGCTCTTCAAGTACCTCATTGAGGACGAAAACACAGAAGGCTCCTCCAATGACTTCGGTAAGAATATTATTCCCACAATGCTCGAGAGAGGCGAACCTATGTATGCATATGAGTTCGACGGATACTGGAAGGACGTGGGAACAATCAAGAGCCTCTGGGAAGCAAACATGGATCTTCTCGGAAAGAACCCCGAATTTGACATTGACGACGACAATTGGAGATTCCGTTCGAGAAATGCGGCGGCAGCTCCTCAGTTTATAGGAAATGATGCGGTTGTTGAAAACTCGATTATAACAGAAGGCTGCGTAATAAACGGCACTGTTATAAACTCGGTTCTTTCGGCAAATGTCACTGTGGAAGCAGGTGCCGTTGTCAAGGACTCGGTAATCATGCAGGGTACAACAGTAAAGAAGAACGCATCGGTTCTTTACTCTATCATTGACGAAGAAGCAACCGTCGGCGAAGGCGCAGTTGTCGGTAACGATAGGGAAAACGCCAAGGAAGTAACGGTTCTCGGAATGGGAGCAGACCTTCCCGCAGGTGCCAAGGTTGAAGAAGGCAAAATCCTCAGTGCAGAAGACGTGAAAGGAGGAAACAAGTAATGGCTACAGCAGCAGGACTTATTTTTTCAAATATACACGACAGAAATGTTCCCGAGCTTACGGGAAAAAGAAGCATGGCATCCGTTCCCTTCGGAGGCAGATACAGACTTGTTGATTTTGCACTTTCAAATATGGTAAATGCAAATATCACAAAGGTGGGTATTATCACACACTATAACTATCAGTCGCTTGTTGACCACCTCGGCACAGGTAAGGACTGGGATTTGGCTAGAAGCACAGGCGGTCTTAAAATTCTTCCTCCTCAGATTACGGCATTTGACAACGTGGGCACAAGGACAGTATTTTCATCCCGTCTTGATGCCCTCATGAATGCATACAACTTTGTTTCCAAGAGCACAGAGGAATATATTGTTCTTTCCGACTGCGATATCGTGTGCAATATTGACCTCAAGGATGTTATAAAGTTCCATATTGAAAACGGTGCTGATATCACTCTTGTCACAAAGAATGTGTACATGACTAAAGAAATGGCAAAGAACTGTACCATTGTTGAAACCGATTCAAAGGGCAGAGTTACAAATCTTGTTGATAATCCTGCTTCCATGGAAGGCATGCTCGATGTCTGCCTTAACATTTTCGTTCTCAGACGTGAATATCTCAACAGAATCATCGTTGATACCCTTTCCCGCGGCTATAAGAGCTTTACAAAGGATATTATTGCGGCGAACAAGGATAATATGAAGTTCATGAAGTACGAATATGCCGGCTACTTTGCAACAATTAATACCCTTGACGGCTACTTCAAGAGCAGTATGGACCTGCTTTGTGCAGACGTAAGAGACTGCATCTTCGGTGTTAAGTCAAGACCCGTTTATACAAAGGTCAAGAACTCTGCACCTGCAAAGTATATGGAAGGTGCTTCCGTTAAGAATTCTCTTATTGCCGACGGTTGTGTAATCGAAGGCGTGGTTGAAAATTCCATTCTTTTCCGTGGCGTTCACGTTGGCAAGGATACTGTTATAAAGAACTGTATTATAATGCAGGATTCCACAGTCGGTAAGGGCGTAAATCTTAACTGCGTAATTGCAGATAAGAATGTTGTTATCAAGGACGGACGTAATCTTTCGGGTCACGAAACACATCCATTCTCGCTTGCAAAAGGAACGGTTATTTAAGTTAGGAGTTTGGAGTTAGGAGTTAGGAGTTAGAAAAGGCTGCAATTCGGGCAGAAACATCTGAGCTTTTGATATCATACCCCGAAATTAAAAAGGTCTTTGTTTACTTTCTCCTTAAGAAAGTAAAAGGAGTTAGAAAAGGCTGCGATTCGGGCAGAGACATTTAAAATATTGATATCATACCCCGAAATTAAAAAGGTCTTTGTTTACTTTCTCCTCAAGAAAGTAAAAGGAGTTAGGAATTATATGGCTATAAAGAAGAAAAAGAAAATATTAATGGTAGGCGGCGAGGCAATGCCCTTTGCCGCAACAGGCGGTCTTGGCGATGTTCTTGGTTCACTTCCCGCAGCAGTTCAGGCTGAAATGAAGAATGCCGACGTGAGACTTGTTATGCCGCTTTACAGTGCCATGAAGGACGAATACAGAAAGATGCTTCAGCTCGAATGCGTTTTCGAGGTTGACCTTGCATGGCGTAAGCAGTACTGCGGAGTACTCAGCCTTGAAAAGGACGGCGTGACATATTACTTTATCGACAACGAGTATTATTTCAAGCGTCCCGATATGTACGGAAACTTTGACGACGGTGAAAGATATGCCTATTTCTGTAAGGCTGTAATGCAGATGATGCCAAAGATAGGCTTCTATCCCGACATTCTCCATGCCCATGACTGGCAGAGTGCACTCACCATGGTGTATCTAAAGACAGAGTACAGAGACGTTCCCGAATACAAGAATATGCGCGGAATTTATACCATCCATAATATTGCATATCAGGGTAAATACGATATGGGTATACTCTGGGATATTTTCGGCATAGACTATAAGTACGCATCAATTATGTCTTATGACGGCTGTATCAACCTCATGAAGGGTGCTATTGTTTGTGCCGACAGGGTTACAACGGTAAGTCCGACATACTCAAAGGAAATCAAGTACCCCAAACATTCCGAAGGACTTCACTATATCCTTCGTGAAAACAACTATAAGCTTTCGGGTATCCTTAACGGTATCGACTACGATTACTATAATCCCGAAACGGATAAGGCAATAAAGGCAACCTTTACTGCCGACGACCTTTCGGGAAAAGCCAAGTGCAAGAAGGCACTTCAGAAGGAGTGCGGACTTCCCGAAAAGAAGGACGTTCCTCTTATTGCCATTATCACACGTCTTGCAGGGCATAAGGGTCTTGACCTTGTTGAACGCATAATGGAAAGCGTAGTTGCAAATAATGATGTTCAGCTTGTAATACTCGGCAAGGGCGAAGAAAGATACGAAAACTACTTCAAGTATCTCGATGCAAAGTATCCCGAAAAGGTGAAGGCTCTTATCACATATGACAGAGACCTGTCAAAGAGAATTTACGCAGGTGCGGATATATTCGTAATGCCCTCAAAGAGCGAGCCCTGCGGACTTGCACAGATGATTGCATCCCGTTACGGCACAGTGCCCGTAACAAGAGAAACGGGCGGTCTTTACGACTCCATCAAGGGCTATTATGAGCTTGACGGAGAGATTTACGGCAACGGTTTTACCTTTGCAAATTACTCGGAAGCAGAGCTCAAAGACCGCATTGAAGCTGCACTCGGACTTTATGGAAACGGTGACAAGTGGACACGTTTGACAAAAAAGATAATGAACATAGACTTCAGCTGGAATATTTCAGCTAAAAAGTATATTGAAATGTACGAAAATCTGTGTTAAAATTATACTTAGGTAATTTTATTCTTCGGGGTGATATTATTCACCCCGTTTGAGTTTTTTTATTGGCAATAAAACTGAAAGGTTGAATATATAAATGGCGCTTAGTAAAACACAGGTAAAACAGAATATTGAAACAAAGCTTTCACGTCATTTCGGTGTTTCTCCTAAGGAGGCAACACGCGAGCAGATGTATAAGGCTTGTGCAATTACGGTTAAGGATATTCTTACCGAAAAGAGAAACGACTATAAAAAGCTCGTAAATGCCAAGGGCGGCAAGAGAGTTTATTATATGTGTATGGAGTTCCTTCTCGGAAGATCCTTTAAGACAAATCTTTGCAATTTGGGTCTTGAAAAGCAGTATTCGGATGTACTTTCCGAAATGGGCTTTAATCTTAATGACCTTTATGAGGAAGAACCCGATGCAGGTCTCGGTAACGGCGGTCTCGGCAGACTTGCCGCCTGCTTCATGGACTCACTTTCATCCCTTGACTATCCCGCAACAGGCTTTTCCATCCTCTATGAATATGGTCTTTTCAAGCAGAAGCTTGTTGACGGACTTCAGGTAGAGCTTCCCGATGTATGGCTTCCCGGCGGTGAAGTATGGCTTGTACCCAGAACCGACAGAACCTTCAAGGTCCGCTTTGACGGCAGAATCAAGGAAGAGTGGAAGGACGGCAGATGTGAAATCCTTTATGAGGATGCAGAAGAAGTCGAAGCATGTGCATACGATATGATGATTTCGGGTGCCGGCTCCGAAGCTGTGTCGCTTCTGCGCCTATGGAAAGCAAGAGATATAACAAACTTCGATATGAAGGCATTTACACAGGGTCAGTATATGAAGGCAATGGAAAAGAACACTAACGCAGAAGCTATCTGTAAGGTTCTTTATCCATCCGATAACCACCTTGAAGGTAAGATGCTGAGACTTACACAGCAGTATTTCCTTACCTCCGCATCCTGTCAGAGCATTATCCGCGACCATATGGCAGTTTACGGAACTCTTGAAAACCTTCCCGAAAAGGTTGCAATCCATATCAATGACACTCATCCTGCTCTCTGTATTCCCGAACTTATGAGAATCTTCCTTGATGACTATTGCTTCTCGTGGGAAAAGGCATGGGAGCTTGTTACAAAGATTGTTTCCTATACAAACCATACAGTTATGCCCGAAGCTCTTGAAACATGGAATGAAGACCTCTTCCGATTAAAGCTTCCCAGAATCTATAACATCCTTTGCGAAATCAACAGACGCTTCTGCATTGAAGCATGGGATAAGGTTGGTAACTTTGATAAGATAAGTGCTATGTCGATTATAGCATATAACCAGATAAGAATGGCAAACCTTTCTGTTATCGCTTCGCATACAGTAAACGGCGTTTCGGCACTTCACTCGGAAATCTTAAAGAATTCCTGCTTCAAGGACCTTTATAAGATGTACCCCGAAAAGTTTACTAATGTCACAAACGGTATTGCCCACAGAAGATGGCTCTGCTATTCCAACCCCTCTCTTGCGGCACTTCTTGATGAAACCATCGGAAAGGGTTACAGAACAAAGCCGAATGAGCTTCGTAAGTTTGAAGCGTTTGCAGACGATAAGAGCGTTCTTGACAGACTCGCACAGATAAAGCATTCCAATAAGGTAGCTTTCTCCGACCTTGTGTTCAAGAAGACGGGCGTTAAGATTAACCCCGATTCTGTGTTTGACGTTCAGGCTAAGCGTCTTCATGAATATAAGAGACAGCTTCTCAATGCAATGAGAATTGTCGACAGATACCTTGCACTCAAGGAAAACCCCGACCTTGATGTTACACCGCAGACCTTTATCTTCGGTGCAAAGGCGGCTCCCGGTTATGATATGGCAAAGCAGATTATCAAGCTTATCTGCGCTATTTCCGCCGATATCAATAAGAACCCCAAACTTTCCGAAAAACTTCAGGTTGTGTTCCTTGAAAACTACTGCGTAAGCCTTGCCGAAAGCCTTATGCCTGCCGCTGATATCAGTGAACAGATAAGCCTTGCAGGTAAGGAAGCAAGCGGTACGGGTAACATGAAGTTTATGATTAACGGTGCTTTGACAGTTGGTACTCTTGACGGTGCAAATGTTGAAATGCTCGAAGAAGTAGGTAAGGACAACATCTACATCTTCGGTCTTACAACACCCGAAGTTGATGACCTGTGGCTCAAGGGCTATAATGCTTCAAGCTACTATCATCATAATGCAAGACTTAAAAAGGTTGTTGATGCCTTCAATGTTGGCTTTAACGGCGAAAGCTTTGCAAATATCTATGACTATCTTCTTGTCGGCAGAGGCGGTATTTCCGACCCGTATATGTGTCTTGCCGACTTTGATTCCTACATGCTCTGTAAGGATACGGTAATGAAGGATTATCTCGACAAGGATAAGTGGCAGAGAATGTCTCTCATGAACATTGCCGCAGCAGGCAAGTTTGCATCCGACAGAAGTATTGAAGACTATGCAAAGAACATCTGGCATCTTTCCAAAATCACATCGGAGAATAAGAAAAAGTAATGTTTCCGCATCTTTTTGACAGCAGCGAAGTTCAAAAATTCATAAAGCTTAAAAAATCTGCCAAAGGTAAATCCGCCTCCCGTCGAGGTGCATTTTCATGTTCTGAAAAACTGAAAATAGAGCTTGAAATCACAAGAAAACTCGGTGTCACCAAGGTGTATTTGTGCCTGGATGACGATAATGAAGGCACAGAACATGAGATTGAAATGCCGGTTGAGGAAACCCTCGGAAGCATAGACTGTTATTCGGCAACTCTTGGCTTTGAAAGCCTTTGTCCCGACGGCGACGGTCTGTTTTTCTGGAAGATAAAGCTTTTTGTCGGAAACCGTGCTTTTTATTCCCATTCCATAAATAACGTTGATTATTGCTTTTCCGACCTTGAGGACACAAAGCCCTTCAGACTTTTAGTGTATAATAAGGATTTTTCCACACCCGACTGGGCAAAGAGCGGTGTCATGTATCAGATTTTTGTTGACAGATTTTGTAAGGGAAACAAAAAAGTACCTGTAAGAAAAGACTGCAAAATCAACCATGACTGGTATGACGGCATCCCTGAATTTGCCGCAAAAAACGGCGACCCTTTAGAAAATAATATGTTCTTCGGAGGCACTCTTTGGGGCGTTATCGAAAAGCTCGACTACCTCAAAGAACTCGGCGTAAATATACTCTATTTCTGTCCCATATTCAAGGCTTTTTCAAACCATAAGTACGACACGGGTGACTATGAAACTGTTGACGAAATGTTCGGCGGTGATAAGGCGTTTTCAGAGCTTGTAAAAGAAGCAAAGAAACGTGATATGAGAATTATTCTTGACGGTGTTTTCAACCATACGGGCGACGACAGCAAGTACTTCAACCGCTACGGTAAGTATAAGAATGTCGGTGCGTATCAGTCGCAAAAGAGTAAGTACTTTGATTGGTATAAGTTTGAGGAATTTCCCGACAAATACGAAGCGTGGTGGGGCATTGAAATTTTGCCGAGACTTATGGGTGATAATCCCAAGGTCAAAGACTATTTCCTGTCTGAGAAGGGTATTGTCAGAAAATGGATAAAAAGCGGAATTGACGGCTGGAGACTTGACGTTGCCGATGAGCTTTCCGAATCTTTCCTCGAAGGTCTGAATAAGGCAGCAAAGCAAGAAAAAACGGATGCACTTGTTATCGGTGAAGTCTGGGAAAACGCTGCAGATAAGGTGTCCTACGGCAAAAGACGTAAATACTTCCGCGGCAAACAGCTTGATTCTGTTATGAACTATCCCGTAAAGTACGCAATTATAGACTTTATCAAGGATAAAAACGCAGAAAAGTTCTATAATTCCGTAACCGAAATATACTCAAGCTACCCGCAGTTTTGTTCTGATGTTCTTATGAACCTTGTGGGAAGCCACGATACCGAGAGAATACTTACAATCCTCGGCGGTGAGTCTCCCGAAGGTAAGACCAATGCAGAACTTTCGACCAAGAAAATGACACCCGAACAGCTACGTGACGGTATACAAAAACTCAAAGTTGCATCTGTTTTGCAGTTTACGCTACCCGGTATGCCCATGATTTACTACGGCGATGAGGCGGGAATGGAAGGGTATCACGACCCGTTCTGCAGAAAGCCTTATCCGTGGGGCAGGGAAAACAAGGAACTTCTCAGCCACTATACAAGGCTATGCCATATAAAGAGAGAAGAAACATCGCTTCATTCTTCACCCCTCGAATTTGTCTGCCATAGTGACGGACTTGCGGTTTACAAAAGAGGCAGTCTTTTGATTCTCGTAAATACCTCGGATGAGGAAAAAACATTTGAGGTTAAATGCAAGTACACAGAGCTTCTTCTGGGAAAACCCGAAAAGGATGTTGTGACGCTTCCTGCCATGACTGCAAAAATACTCAAATAAACAAATCGGCACCCGAAAGGGTGCCGTGTTTCGACTTGACAAAGACGAAGATTTGTGTATAATATTTATAGTTTAATATGCCTGCATAGTTAAATGGATATAACAAGCCCCTCCTAAGGGCTAGTTGTGGGTTCGATTCCCGCTGCGGGTGCCAGTCGAGAGCCTCGACACGCTTTTTTGCGTAGCCGGCTCTCGGCTTTTTTGTATATTGAGGATTCACGCATCAAATCCCAATGCACCTCAATCCGCAAGAGGTGCATTTCATACAGAAAATTGGAGACCTCAGAAACAAAGGTCTCCTTTGCTTATAAATGTAATTTATCGAAAAACGATAAAAATATATTGACAAACGCAAAAATTCATGATAAACTACAAGTACAGTAAACAATTGGAGGCTGGCTATGAAAAATAAAAACCTCTCGCATTATGCGGCAAAAATTATTATAGATGTGCTGATTCTTGTTGGCGCGATATCTGTTGTAACGGTTCCGCTTTGGGAAAAACTGAACGACAAGTGGCTCTTTACAATGGTGATTCTCATGCTGACGGGTGCTGTAGGCGTATATATCCTCATTACTCTTCGAGGTATGTACAAAACACTTATTTCGGGAAATCCCTTTGTACAAAGCAATGTTAAGGCATTTGGCAGGATGGCGGTCAGTTGTTTGATTATTGCACTTTGCTATATTGTAAAATGCTTTGTTGTTTTCTCGCTCGGTACGGTTATTGTAGTGGTAGTTTTTGTCATTGCTTCACTTTTCTGCATGACCCTCCAGGATTTGTTTGCGAGAGCCGTTGAATATAAAGAAGAAAACGATTGGACGGTGTAATTATGTCAATAAACGTAAACCTTGATGTAATGATGGCAAAGCGGAAAATCGGACTTATGGAGCTTGCCGAAAAGATAGATATAACACCTGCAAACCTTTCGATTCTCAAGAATAATAAGGCAAAGGCGGTGCGTTTTTCAACCCTTGATGCCATATGTAAGGCACTTGACTGTCAACCTTCTGACATTTTGGAGTGGGTGGAGGATTAGGTGATGAAGCGGAAAATTTTAATACCTGTACTTATAACAGTTGGTGTGCTTGTGTGCCTGTATTTGATGATAATGTTTTTCAGGTTTTTGGAAAATCCTGCTTTGGCAAGTCTTCCGAGATATCAGAGCAAAAAGGGGTATATCAGCGACGGCTTTCAGGACTACACAATCTACCGTGAATATCATTATTCCAACAGCAAGAAAATGAATAAAGGCCTTGAAAAGAGTTTGTTTTTTCAAAAAGTTGAAGAAGATGACGTTGATGTGATAAATGGATATCTTGACAATTTTAAGGCTTGGCTGGAACATACGGATTTTGAAAACGAATGTAAATTTGATTCTGAGTGTATTGACACGTCTGACTACTGGTATTTAATCAACAAATGGGAAAATGACGGAGACGATCACCGGTATTATGACTATGATTTGTATTATTATGATGCCGAAACCATGACTATGTATATGATTCATAATAATATTTAGAGAGGGAATATGAAACGAAAAATTAGATACATCCTGCTCGGCGTAATATTAACCCTTGTCTGCATATACGTTGGCACGCTTGTGAAAATCGAAATACTGACACATAACCACAAGGACGAACTTATTGATGTGTGCAAAGAAAACACGATGGTAGGCGATGATTTTGATTTTTTCAAGGTGTTGGAGTATAGCGAATGCGGTTTTGCAAGGGTCTACCTTATATCTGGCGGCAAATATGCAACAACGGGAAATGTGTTTACCCTCGGTTACGAAGACGGCGAATGGCATGAAGTGAGTTGGAATACAAGATGGTCAACTTCCGGCAATGCCGATAAAACCGTCTATCCCTATTTCTGGCATTGGATATACTTTATGTTTTAACGGTGATTGAAATGAAAAAAACAAATTCAAAAAAACAAATATGGCTTATTATCCTTCTCACCGCCTATCTTTTAATCCTTTTTCGCCTCACCGTTTTCCGTTCCGCTTCCTACCCCACAGAAATGTCGGTCAACCTGTCCCTTTTCACAGACCTTGTTGCAACCTATCACGAAAACGGCATATGGATGGTAATATACCTTGTTGTCGGCAATATTGTATGGTTTGTGCCATTCGGTTTTATGCTTCCTGCCATATGGCAAAAGCTGAAATCCTATCACATAATCCCTCTTGGCTTTTTGCTGTCGCTGATTATCGAAACGGGCCAGCTTGCCTTGAGTAAAGGTATGTTTGAAATTGACGACCTTGTGCTGAATACACTCGGTACGGCAATCGGATGCCTTATATATAAAATTTACCGAGACTTCAGAAAATGAAGCCCCGGTTTTACTTTACTGTTATAAAGATGAATTATAAATTCTTTCAATCAGTTCTACGGGGATTTTTCCCTCGTTTTCGTCAATGTATTCGTTGCTGTTTCCGTTAAGAGCACTTATAAATCCCTCAATCTGACGTTTGTGCCCTTTGGAGTCAAGAAGCATGTTGCTGGTTGCTGCGCCCGACGACACGAATTTTTCGCAGGGGATTTTTTCGCCTTCGACAATAAGCTCTACCAGCTTTGTTTCAATAAGATGTGCATATCCTTTTGTGCCGAAAATCTTCATTTCTCTGTCAAATCCGGGAGGTACTGCCGTGCTTGCCGTAACAATTCCCAGTGCACCGTTTTCAAACTCAAGATTTGCAACCGCCGTGTCTTCAACTTCAATTTCATGGGAGAGAGTTCTGACTATGCTCGAAACGTTTCTGACTTTTCCCACAAGATAGCTAATAAGGTCAATGCCGTGAATACCCTGATTCATGAGAGCACCGCCGCCGTCCATCTTCTTGCTTCCTCGCCATGAACCCTTGAAATATTCTTGGTCACGGTAGTAGTTCATGTGAAGCTCGACAAGAAGAATTCTGCCGAGGATTCCCGAATCTATAAGCAATTTCAGATGCTTTATGTCGGGCGCCGTTCTCATCTGGGAGATGACCATGAGCTTCCCTTTTGACTTTTTTGCTGCCTTGATTATTCTGTCGCAGTCAGAGACCGAAATTGCCATGGGCTTTTCGAGAATTACGTTCTTGTCAGCCTCTAAAATTTTTATGGCAATGTCGGCATGAGTACCGCTTGGTGTGCAGACATTTATTACGTCGATATCGTCATTTTCAAGCATTTCGACAAGGGACGAGAAAGCTGTTGTTCCATGCTTTTTGGCAAATTTTTCTGCATAGGGAAAAGAAATGTCTGAACATCCGCAAAGAGTGGCATTTTCAATTTCGCCTATAACCTTTGCATGGGTGTTTGCAATGACGCCACAGCCATAAATACCAAAGCCGATTCTTTTTACTGTATCTGTCATTGTCTGTTACTTCTTTTTCTGCTGATTTTCTGCGTTTTCCGCACCATGCCATCTACCGCCCTGAATCTTGTCATCGTCGCCTTCAAGAAGGTCCTTGTAGTTTTCTGCTACCTTCTTGTAAACTTCAACAAACTTGTCAATCCATTCCTTGTCAAGATTCTTAAACCAGGGAGCGCTTACGCTGTAGAGGTTATCGGAGGGTGCGAGAGCCTTGTCATCTTCTCTTACATCTCTGTCATTAAAGGCGATTCTTGAGGGTTTACCAACACCGAAGAAGTCGAATGTCTTGAAGTAATCATGGGTATGAAGGTTATAGTTTGCACCTTCCCAGCAAGTAAATGTGCCGTCGCATTCTGCAGTGATTGCCTGACAGAATCTCTTGGAGGAAAGACCGCCGAAGTATTCGGGATAGTAGGAAATCATGGGGCTGTAGAAACCACCCATGCATGATCCGTCGGATTCGTCAACACGGATAGGAGAAAGACCGGGAATCTTTTCAATCTGGTCATAGAAATAGTTCATGGCAGCTCTGATTTTTTCGCATCTTTCATCATAATACTTGAGCTGAACACGGGCAAGTGCGGTAGAAGTCTGGTTTGCTCTACCCTTAACACCGCCGAGGGCAATGTGGAAGTAGTTTTTAAGGTCTTCGCTATCTGTTATGTAATTTGCATTGTTTCTTTCGTAGTGACCGTATGCAAGTGCTCTTTCGTAGAGTTTTCTGTCATCTGTAACGAGTATGCCGAGCTCACCTGCCGCAAAGGATTTTGTGCTCATGAGGGACATTGCCGCAATATGACCGAATGTACCGCACTTTTTGCCCTTGTATTTTGAGCCCTGTGCATGGGAAACATCTTCGATTACATAGAGATTATGCTTGTTTGCAATTTCCATGATTCTGTCCATGTCGCAGGGGTAAGCTATGTAGTGAACGACCATGATAGCCTTTGTTCTGGGGGTAATGCAGCGTTCAATGTCATCGGGATCCATGCTGAGCTTGTCATTGATGTTACAGAAAACTGCAGATGCACCAAAGCAAGAAGCCTG
Source organism: Oscillospiraceae bacterium (assembly GCA_015064895.1). Classification (GTDB taxonomy): domain Bacteria; phylum Bacillota; class Clostridia; order Oscillospirales; family CAG-382; genus UMGS1387. The sequence continues at coordinate 113,941 of SVRI01000003.1, forward strand.
GGAAATGCTGCCCCAGTATGTTTTTGTGGGGCAGATGATTTCATCGCCCATGCCAAGACCGATTGCAAACATTGCAGCGGAAAGGGACATTGTACCGTTTGTGAAAGCAAGTGCATGCTTTCTGCCTATCCATTCTGCAAATTCAACCTGAAACTGTTCTGTGATTTCAGTAAATGAAAATCTGTTGTTTTTAACAACATCAACAACCGCGTCTATATCTTCCTGTGTAATAATCGGCCACTTGAAAAGGCTCTCTGCGGGTTTGGAATTTATGAGTTTTTTTCCTCCGAGAAGTGCAAGCTTTGACATAATATTATCTCCTTATTATGATTTATTCTTTTTCGTCAAGTCCGAGAAGCTTTATCGCATTTCCTCTGACAAATTTGTAGTAGTTTTCTTCGCTTATTCTCTTGTCTTCTCTGAACTTTTTAAGAAAGTCATTGAACATATACTGATGCTGATTGAAACTGTGACAGATATCACATCCGTAAAGTAAACGGTCGGAAAATTCTTCAAAGAATCTCTCAGTGAAATCCGGGTCGCGTGTAAGGGCATTTGCACCGCTTCCTGCCGAACAGTCGCAGTATAGGTTGGGGTATTTGCGCAAAAGCTCTACGAGTCTTCCGTCTTCAACCTTGCCCTTGGGCACACCGTTTCTGTTTTCGTTGTCAACGTTTGTTCCGAGTTCTGCCCAGAAGGGCTGTGAATGACCGAGTACCTTGAGGCCGGGATGCTTTTTGAGCATGCTTTCAAGTCTGTAAAGACCAAGCTCGTCCACAATGCCGTAGCAATTACCGAACTGTGGTGCAATGTGTATTGTCACAGGCATGTTGCAGGCGGCACAGTGCCCAAAGAGATTGTCCATAAGCGGATCGTCTGCATAAAGGTTTGCCGTAAGCTCACCCATGCCGAGAGCACCTATTGACTTGTAGAACATAAGCACTTCGGAAAGGTCGGCATTTTCGTTGTAGCCTGCAGCTCTCGGGTCGACGTTGCAGAACCAGAGGAATCTGTCGGGATAGGAGTCGGCAACGTGTTTGCAGTCGCTTGAAGTAAACGTTTCAAACTGCCACTCTGTCGAAGCAATTGGAAGAAGCACACCCTTTTCGATATCAAGTTCATCGTAAAAACCTATAAGGTCTTTTGGAGCTATCCAGTGTTCACCGCGGAATATTTTGATTTTCGGTGCATATTCAGGAAAAGGTGTCACGTGTGCATGAATATCTATTTTCCGGATTCTTTCCATAAAAATCCCCCTTCGTGTTGTCTTTACTAAATAATACCACCGAAAAGCATAAAAAACAATGAGTATATTTGCTATAAAATTGTGCTATATTGCTCTTTTTGAACGAAAATGGCAAAAAAACACAGACTCTCTGCATTTTTTACAAAGAGTCTGTAGTTGTCAGCTTTGTTTTCTTGCTTTGCCGGGAGAAGTGCCTTTGACACGCTTGTAGCATTGATAAAAGTAACTCACATCACCAAATCCGCAGGTTTCTGAAATGTTTTTGATGCTCTGGTTTTCGTTCTTGAGAAGCGAGTCTGCAAGGGATATGCGGTAGTTTATGATGTACTGCGTAACCGTCATGCCCATGTGCTGTTTAAACAGCCTGCAGAAGTGATATTTACTTATACTGCAAAGTTCGGAAAGGTCATCAATTGTAATATTCTGCGAGTAGTCGTTGAATATTTTCTGAAGGGCGGGCGAGAGAATATCGCCTCTGTGCATGTTTTCGTGATTGCTTTCGTTCGTGTCGGCAAGTTCTTCACGCAAAAGAAGGGCAAACATTTCTGCAAGAAGGTTTGCGACAATCATGCGGTAGTATTCCTTGCTTTCGGTTACTTCTTCGTGTATGCGCATGATTATGCGGTTGAGCCTTGAATTGTTTTTTATGTGATGATTGAACTTATGGTGCTTTGCAAGAAGAAGATGTCTGAGGTCCATGTCTGAAATACCCGTATCGGCAAAGAAATCGAGATCGATAATGAGGCTGTAATACTTTCCGTTGTAGGCTTCATTTACAATGTTTGTATGTATTTCATAAGGATTTGCAATTGTAATATCTCCGCTTTCGGCAACGATGACATCAGAGTCTATGAGAAGCATAGCTCTGCCCTCGTAAAAATATTTTATCTCGATTGCCTCGTGAAATGCCTTGTCCCAGGATAACGGCTGACCGCCCGAAACGAGAATACGGAAATCGTTGGCATAATAATTGATATTTTGATTCTGAACTTTTTCCTTCTTGTTTTTCATTTCTGTAACCTCTGCAAAGCGACATGTTGAAAATCCCCGACATGAGTCGGAGATAAACTTTATTAAACTTCAGGATACTTGATAGTGATGGGTCTATTTTCCTTGGCGGACTGAACTGTAGCCACTGCAACAGCGACAGTCTTTGCACCTTCCATGGAGGAAATCGGCACATTCTTGCCCGAAAGAAGAGCCTCTGCAAATACCTGTGCTTCACCCTTTGTGTTGTGGTTGTTAACGACGGCGGAAATCTTTTCTGCCTTTGATTCGTGTCTCCAGTCTTCACCGTCACCCTTGTCTTCAAAGAGAAGAATGTGGTCGGAAGTGTTGTCGCAGATAATTGTACCCATTGTACCGTAGAGAACAGTTCTCATGGTGTAAGGACGCTTACAGCCTGTTGAAACGAAAACCTTGCCTGCAACATTGTTCGGGAACTTGTAAAGAGCAACTGTGCAGTCGTTTGTAGGCCAGTCGGTAAGACACTTGTGGTTTGCAAGGGCATATACCTCTGTGGGATCGCCTGCAATCCAGCGAAGAAGGTCAACCGCATGACAGCCGCCGCCGATGAAGCCGTCTCTTTCGGGAGTAACTCTCCAGTCGTCGTAACCTCTTGCGTGTATGTAACTGTGAGCATATTCGCTTTCCACAAAGAAGAGCTCACCTATTCTTCCAGCGTCTACGAGTTCTTTCGCTTTCTTGAAGTTGTCTGTAAAACGGCAGATCTGACCAATCATGAGCTGCTTGCCCGTTTCCTTTTCAACCCTCATCATTTCTTCACATTCTTCCATTGTGAGAGCCATGGGCTTTTCGCAAAGAACGTGCTTGCCGTCTCTGAGGAATGCAAGAGTCATCTCCAAATGAATCTGGTCGGGGACAACAAGAAGAACTGCGTCAATGTTTTCGTCACCAAGGAGCTCCTTGTAATCCTTTACCGCAACGGGAACATTAAATTCTTCTTTGGTCTTTTGAAGTCTGTCATCGCGTGCTGAGTCGCAGATAGCATAAAGATTGATGCCTTCAATTTCTGTAAGACCCTTTATGTGTATTCTTCCCATTTCTGAACAGCCGATAGCTGCAATATTCAAAATGTTTTTAGCCATAATACTTGCCATCCTTTCTTTTTTATGATATGATTATAGCATACGCAAGAAGTAAACGCAACACATATTTGTTTGTTGTTTTCTTCAATTTGTTGGGTGGTGATAAGAGTGCTTTACGAACATTTTGTGAAAGAGCATAGGGAAGAGCCGTCTGTTTGCTATTCGGGTCAGGATAAAAACCTTGAGCCGGGTGTAAGATTCGGCCCTGTTATCAGGGATATTTATATTGTCGAGTGCTGTACCGGCGGCTTCGGTTCTGTAATAATAAACGGCACGGAATTTCCTCTTCAAAAAGGGGATTGCTACTTTCTGTTTCCCGGCGATACCGTAACCCATACCGCGGCAGAAGTGAATCCCAGAGAAGGGGTCTGGTGTGCCATGGACGGACTGGGAATCGGTGCGGTACTGAGAAAAGCGGGCATAACAAGCTCTTCGCCCTTTGCACCGAAGGAAGCCTTTAAAGAAATTACCGACGCCGTAAAATGTGTTGTCGATATGAGGGATGAAAACGATGCGGGGGCAGACCTTCGTCGAACGGCACTCATATATTCTGTCCTTGGTGCTCTTATGAAGCATACGTCTGTAATATCCGATAAAAATATATGGGTGAAAAAGGCGATAGGTGTTATGGAAACAAACTATCACGAGAATATCACGGTGGAGGATATTGCCTATGAAATAGGACTTGACAGGAGCTATTTTTCAACACTTTTCAAGGCACAGACGGGTAAAACACCTCACGCATATCTTACGACGCTCAGAATAAAGAAGGCTTGCACACTTATGCGTCAGCAGAGTATTTCGGTGTCGGAGGCGGCGAGGTCGGTGGGACTTGACGCACGTAATTTTGCAAGACTTTTCAAAAAGGAAACAGGAATGACACCAAAGGAATATATAAAAAAATAGGGAGCGTCAGCTCCCTTTTTCAATGTAAGTGCCCGTGTGAATGACAGCATGTGTGCCCCTTTTCGACTGACAGCAAACAAGCCTTTTCATGACATATTTCATCGGTTTTTTCAAGCTCTAAAGTTACGTGATGTATGCCGTGTTTCTTGAATTCTTCCCGTACCTTTTCCTTTATTTGCGGTGCATTTCCCGATGCCACAATGTGAAGTGTCGCAAGCTTTTGACCGTTTGCGTGCGACCAAATGTGTAAATGGTGGACGTCTTCGACACCGTCTGTTTGTAACAGATGTTGTCTGATTTCAAAGACATCTGTGTTTTTCGGAACCTTTGCAAGAAATACATCAAAAACATCCCTTATGTTTTCCAATGAGTGTAAAATAATATAGCTTGAAACGGCTATCGACATAATGGGGTCAAGTATATAAAAATCGGTAAAATGCATGACTACCGCACCTAAAAGAACACAAATCCAGCCAAGAACATCCTCCAGCATATGAAGATTTACGGCCCTTTGATTTGCCGAGTCCTTTCCCCTTGTCACAAATGCGGCAAGAGCATTTATAACAACACCGAATATGGCAAAGGCAATCATTTTCCCGTATTCGATTCTGACGGGTGATATGATTCGCATTACGGCGTTTGCTATGATTAACACCGAACCGACGAGCAAAATAAGGGTGGTAAACAATGCACCGATAAGCGAATAATTGCCGTAGCCGTAGGTGTATTTTTCATCGGGTGGCCTTCGGCTTTTTTTCTCCAATAATAAGGATACTCCTATGCCGAGTGCATCCGCTGCATCGTGAAATGCGTCGGAGGTTACGGCAAAGCTACCCGAGACCATACCGCCGATAAATTCAAAAATTGAAAAAGTAAAATTAAGTATGAAGGCAAAAAACATATTTTTCTGAGTTTTCATTTTGATTTCCTTTCGGTTGTGAGCTTCTGTTTTACACGGTTGACTTTAATGTTGAAACAATGTATAATATATATAATACCGAACACATTGTTCGATAATATTGTAAAAACAATCGGGCGGTATTTCAATAAGCAGCAAAATGCAAATGTTCGTTACCGAACAAATACGGAAAAATGTATGGAGAAAAACTATGGACAGACGGCAGAAAAAGACACGGCGGGCGATATTTTCGGCTTTCACTTATCTTTTGTCCCGTAAAAAGTATTCGGGTATAACCATAGGCGAAATAATAGATGAGGCAGATGTCGGCAGGGCTACATTCTATTCCCATTTTGAAACAAAGGACCATCTTTTAAAAGAACTGTGCCAAGAGCTGTTTTGCCATGTGTTTGACAGCCTTGACGGCAATGAAAAGGGTCATTGCCATATTTTCGAATGCGACTCAAAGGAAAATGTTTTTCTGCATCTTCTGAGACATCTGGATAAGAACGACAACAATGTTTCAAAGCTTCTTGTGGGCGAGAACAATGAACTGTTTTTGGGATATTTCAAAAATGAGCTGGGCCGGCTTGTTGTCGGTCGGAGTGAAATTAAAGGGCTTGCAAAAAACAGGAATATTCCTGAAGACTACTGGATAAACCATGTGTCGGTATGTTTTGTTGAGACGGTAAAATGGTGGCTGTCGGGAAAAAACAATGATACACCCGAAAGAGTATATGAGTATTTCTTGGGTGCTTTGGGTGTTGGTTAAAGAAATATCAATTCTTGACTTTGTGTTTTTTCGCAAGTATAATGAACCAAAAGGGGGAGATGACCATGAAAAAATATAATCCCGCCATGCTGTGCGACTTCTACGAATTTACCATGTCAAACGGCTATTTTCAAAACGGATATTATAAAAAGACCACATATTTTGATGTATTCTTCAGAAAAGTGCCCGACGGCGGAGGCTTTGCCATTGCCGCAGGACTTGAAAGCGTTATAGAATATATAAAGGATTTCCACTTTGATAAAGAGGATATAGAATATCTCAGAGGCAGAAATATGTTCTCGGAGGATTTTCTTGAATACCTTGCAAATCTGAAGTTTACAGGGGATATCTATGCCGTTCCCGAAGGAACACCCGTGTTTCCCCATGAGCCAATCCTTACGGTAAAGGCTCCTGCCATTGAGGCGCAGCTTATCGAAACCTATCTGCTTCTCACCCTTAACCACCAGTCTCTTATTGCAACAAAGGCAAACAGAATTGTAAGAAGCGCCGAGGGCAGGGGAGTTATGGAATTCGGTTCCCGCCGTGCTCAGGGCGAAAGCGGTGCGGTTATAGGTGCGAGAAGCGCATATATCGGCGGCTGTACATCAACGGCATGCACGGTTTCGGATGAACTCTACGGTGTTAAGGCTGTGGGAACAATGGCACACGCATGGGTTCAGATGTTTGACTCGGAATATGAGGCATTCAAGACATATTGCGAAACATATCCCGATAACCCCACACTTTTGGTTGACACCTATAACACGTTGAAATCAGGTGTTCCGAATACAATAAAGGTATTCAAGGAACTTGGCATAACCAAGGGCGGTATACGTCTTGATTCGGGCGATATCGCGTACCTTTCCAAAAAGGCAAGAAAAATGCTTGACGATGCGGGGCTTACGGAGATAAAGATTGTAGCCTCCAATTCCCTTGACGAATATCTTATACGCGACCTTATGCATCAGGGCGCAAAGATTGACCTTTTCGGCGTAGGCGAAAGACTTATCACATCGAAGTCAACTCCGGTTTTCGGTGGTGTGTATAAGCTGTGTGCCGTTGAGGATGACGACGGAAATATAGTACCTAAAATCAAAGTCAGCGAAAACACGTCAAAGATTACAAATCCCCATTTCAAGACTCTTTACAGACTTTACGATAATGAAACGGGCAAAGCCATTGCCGACCAGCTCTGCGTATATGACGAGACAATTGACGATACACAGCCTCTTACCATTTTCGACCCCAATGAACCGTGGAAGACAAAGACAATAGAAAACTTTACGGCAAAGAAGCTTATGGTGGATATATTCAAAAACGGAAAATGCGTCTACCAAAGTCCGAGCCTACCCGAAATACAGAAGTACTGTCTCGGACAGATAGACAACCTCTGGGATGAACTCAAAAGATTTGAGAATCCCCATGAATATTATGTTGACCTTTCAAAAAGATTGTGGGATATCAAGCAGAATCTTCTCTTGTCAGTCAGCAAATAAAAAAGCATTATAAATAACCAATTCCGACAGTCATACAGCTGTCGGAATTTTTGTCTATGGAATTATAAGTATGTGCTTTGAGGATATATCGGAGTTTTCTATGGCGTTTGCCTCGGCAATCGTATCTGGCTTTACCGTGTACTTTTTTGCAACCGACCACAGACTGTCATTTTTACACGGGTAGTATATGATTATTCTGCCGTTGTCGGATATCGTTTCACTTGACGAGTCGATATTGATGTCTGTAACGGCGGTGTATGCCTTTGAAAGTGCAATTATTCCCGACATATCTATTTCAAAATCGCATAAAAGCTCTCCCTCCTTGACAGAGGCGTTACAGTTTTTAATTGAAAGAATAATATCCGAAACGGCGTTGTCGGGAAACGTTTCTCCCGATGAAACGGGTACATGAAGATTTACCGTGCTGTCGAATGCCGTAAGCTCTCCAAGAGTATTAGTGCCGAACACTTCAAGAGCACACTTGATAAGTGCAAAGAATTTTCCGTCCGTGCGTTCGGTTGAAACTGACAATACACTCGGCTTACATGCGGATATTTCTGCTATATCCCTGATATCTGCCCGAACAGGTTCCGATACTCTTACCGTGTCGGATATTCTTTTATAAAGACTGTCTACAGAAACTGATGAATATACCGGTGCCGAGATGCGGTTTTCGGCAAAGGCATCAAGTGCCAAGGTTACGTCTGACATTTCATATATGACGGGACAGGCATTGTATTTGAGTGTAAATGACAAAACTCTGTTATCGCCGTATGCGTCAAAGGATACCGACGGCTCGACCGAACATACGTCAAAGTAAATACTGCCGACGCAGTTTTCATTGACGGAGTAGTTTTCTATTATGCCGTTTACCGTGACGTCAGAACTTATAAAGGCGTACTCGGTATTTTCGGCATTTTCGTTTTCGTCATACACTTCATATAATGCAAGAATTTTGAATACCGCTTCATATTCAAGTGAAGCTTCCATGGCTTTGCATGAAGAGGAACAAAAGTAAGCATCGGCACAGATAATATCCTTTACGGCAGGCTTTGAGGCATCCAGTGTGATATCGGCTCCGTATTCAGCCCTCTGTTCCGAAAGAGTTGTTTTTGTGCAGATTTGGAGCTGTTTTTCAAGCACACAGATTTTATCATCATCTTTTGCATCAAAAAAGGGCAGAGCACTTTTGGTTTTTCCGACCACTGAAGCATGGCATATTGCCGACACCGACACTTTTCTGGGAGAGACAGGTTTTGCAATGAGGTTTGAAACACATGCAGATGTGAAAAATGACGCATCACTGTTATTGTCCTGCACGTCCGAGAGGGGTATGGATACCGTTTCGCGGAAAAGTGCACTTTTTATTTTACTGCCGAAATCCGACACATAAATTATTCGTATACAGATATCTGTATCGGCAAACGATGAGCCGGTGTCCTGTCTGAATGTGCATTTTTCCACCCATGCCGAGCTTTTTATGATTTTTGAAATGTTGGGAAGATATTCGGGAAGAATAAACTCGTATTCGAAACTGTTATCTTTTTTTGCGGAGAAAATCAAAGCTTCACCCGATAAATACTGTTGCATAATCAATCTCCTTTTTTGCTTTTTTGATAAAGCATATGAAAGAGAAGACCGAAATATTACAAAAGCCCTTTCATCTTGAACAAAGAATCAGAAAACCTGAAACTATAAGAAGCACCGACTGAATACATATGAGAAACGAGTCGGGCAGAAACATGGACAGAAGTATTCCAAAGCCTGCCGCAAGCAATCCGACCCCTATGATAAACGACAACCTTTTCAATGCCGGCACCTCCTTTTGCTTATTACATTGTATGCAAAAAGCAAAAAACTTGACAAAGCAACGTCAAAGTAATATAATCTTGTTGTATGTGAAGTGCATACATTTTTCAGTTTCTAATGTTCGGAGGAGATTATTATTCTTAGTATGACAGGCTGCGGATATGCCAGAATTACGGGTACCGACAGCATAATAACGGTTGAAATCAAATCAGTAAATTCCAGATACCTTGACCTTAATGTAAAAATGCCCAGAATGTACTCAAGGGTTGAAGAAAAGGTTAAGGCACTCCTCGGAAAATACACAACACGAGGCAAGGTTGACATCTACATTTCAAGTGAAGCACTTCCCGGTGCAGAGGATGCATTTATATCCCTTGACGAAGTATATCTTGAAAACTATCTTGCATGTCTCAAAACTTTAAACGAAAAGTACGGTCTTAAAGATGACATATCCGTAATGACAGTAGCTCAGAACAGAGATGTTTTCACAAATGTAAAATCGACGGAATATACCGTTGACGAGCTTTGGGAAAGACTTGAGGGTGCGGCGACAGCTTCCATGGAGGATTTCTTTAAAATGAAGCAGACGGAAGGAAAACGTCTCGGCGAAGATATCCTTGCAAAGCTTGATATTATTTCATCTTATGTTGACATCATTGAAAAGGCGGCTCCCGTGGTTGTTGAGGAATATTCCAAGAGAATCCACGAAAGAGTTGAAGAAGTTCTTGACGGCAAGGATATCGACGAAACAAGAATAATTCAGGAAGTGGCAATATTTGCAGACAGAGTGGCAATTGACGAAGAGCTTGTAAGACTTCGCAGTCACATCGACCAGTTTACAAAGATTATCAAAGAAACAGGTAATGAACCCTGCGGCAGAAAGCTCGACTTTTTACTTCAGGAAATCAACCGCGAAATCAACACCACGGGTTCCAAGTGCAACAACGCAGACATTGCAAAGGTTGTTGTAGATGCAAAGAGCGAGGTTGAAAAAATCCGCGAACAGGTTCAGAACATAGAGTAACTTACTTTTTCTTTTGCAAAAAAGAAAAAGTAAGCAAAAAGAAAAGAAAACGGGACTACATCTCAGTTTTCACTCGATGTCAGTTCCCGAGAGACATTCCGTTTGTCCGCCACAAATCAAAGCGGACAAACTCAGGACAGTTTTTGGCAAAGAAAAAGTAAGCAAAACGAAAAGAAAACGAGACTACATCTCATTTTTCACTCGATGTCAGTTCCCGAGAGACATTCCGTTTGTCCGCCATAAATCGAAGCGGACAAACTCAGGACAGTTTTTAGCAAAGAAAAAGTAAGAAAAAAAGAAAACGGGACATAGTGGTCTTTACACAGGGGACGAATAAAAGTCAGTAAGTTTTGTGCTTGCTGGCTTTTTGCTATTTTTCTGTACTTTTGCCCCGATGCAAAAGTACCAAAAAATCTCCACTCAAAAAGAGGGGATGGCTCATTCGGGAGAAACAAAGTGCTAAAAGGCAAATTTTGACTCGGACAAATGAAACCAAATACTTCTACGAAGCCGTCAAAATTTGGATTCTACCAATTTCAATGATACTGCCGCCCTCATTCCGCTGACCTCCCCTCTTTTGCCGTGGTGGCTTAACTCCCCTCATTTATATTTGTGCTAATTTGAAGCATATTCGGTTGGTTGGATTAGAGTATACCAAACTAATCCTGATACAGTTTCGCGATAATGAATGTTTGAATCCTGTAAACAATTACCCGCGTTGAGAGAGGTAAGCCGCCGCGGCAAAGGAGAGAGGTCACGCAGACTCGCTGACATGACGGTTTTTGATGAGATTGGTGTCGAGTCATCTCTCCTTTTGAGCGGAGAATTTTTGGTTCTTTTGTTTCGGGACAAAAGAACAAAGAACGTCACCGCAGTGAATATGTATAAAGAAAGGCGTACCGCAGTACGCCTTCCAATTTCATTTGTCCACAAGGATTATTTGCTATACCTTTTTATACACTACTCTGTTTTCCTCAAGAACCGCCTCAACCTTATCGCCGCCGGAAATTTCACCCTCAAGAATTTTCAGCGAAAGACTGTCCTCAATCTGTCTTTGCATTGCACGTCTGAGGGGTCTTGCACCGTAGACGGGATCAAAGCCTTCCTTTGCAAGATGGCTTATCACCTCATCCGAGAAGGTAAGGTCAATGCCGAGATTCTTAATTCTTTCATTTATCTGCGACAGCATAAGTGTTGCAATCTTCTTTATGTCTTCATCCGTAAGTTTTCTGAAAACGACAATTTCATCGACTCTGTTCAAAAACTCGGGTCTGAAGTGTCCTTTGAGAGCTTCAAGCACAAGCTTTTCGGTCTTTATCTGTTCCTTTTCATCATCGGTTTCGTTATTGAAGCCGAGTCTTTTTGGTTCGGTAAGCGAGCCTGTGCCGAGGTTTGAGGTCATAATAATGACAGTATTTTTGAAGTCAACGCTTCTGCCGTGGGAATCGGTTAAGATTCCGTCATCAAGCACCTGCAAAAGAAGATTGAACACGTCGGGATGTGCCTTTTCGATTTCATCAAAAAGCACTACCGAATAAGGATTTCGGCGGATTTTTTCGGTAAGCTGTCCCGCATCCTCAAAGCCGACATATCCGGGAGGAGAACCTATAAGCTTTGACACCGAATGCTTTTCCATGTATTCCGACATATCAATTCGGACAATTGCATTTTCATCCCCGAAAACGGCTTCGGCAAGTGCCTTGGAAAGCTCTGTCTTACCGACACCCGTCTGTCCGCAGAAAATAAACGAGCCCTGAGGTCTTTTGGGGTCTTTGAGCCCCGTTCTGCCACGACGTATTGCACGGGACACAACATTTACAGCGTCGTCCTGTCCGATTACTCTCTTTTTGAGGATTTCATCAAGCTTCAAAAGACGTTCGCTCTCTTCATTTTCAAGCTTTTTTACGGGGATTTTTGTCCATGCCGTCACGATATCCGCTATATCCTCATCGGTAATTGACGGATATTCTGCATTTTCTTTATCATCCGACCAATTCTTTTTCTTTTCTTCAAGCTCAGATGTCAGTTGTTTTTCTTTATTACGAAGCTCTGCCGCCTTTTCAAAATCCTGCTCAAGAACTGCCTTTTCCTTGTCGTTTTTCACCCTCTCGATTTCCTCTTCGAGTTCGTGAAAATCGGGCGGCGGTGTTATTTCGGATATTCTCTTTTTTGATGCCGCCTCATCAATAAGGTCAATTGCCTTATCGGGCAGGAATCTGTCGGTGATATATCTTGCCGAAAGATTGACGGCCGCTTCAATTGCTTCATCGGTGATTTTTATTTTATGATGTGCCTCATACTTATCCTTGAGTCCTTTGAGGATAAGAACCGCCTCTTGCTTTGTAGGTTCACCCACATTTACCGACTGGAATCTTCTCTCAAGTGCCGCATCCTTTTCGATATACTTTCTGTATTCGTCAATGGTTGTAGCACCGATGAGCTGTATTTCTCCTCTGGCAAGGGCAGGCTTTAGAATATTTGCAGCATCTATTGCGCCTTCTGCCGCACCTGCACCGATTATGGTATGGATTTCATCAATAAACAATATTACATCCCCTGCTTTTTTGACTTCATCCATTACATTCTTTATTCTTTCTTCAAACTCGCCTCTGTACTTTGCACCTGCAAGCATACCCGAAATATCAAGAGTTACAAGTCTTTTATTTTTAATACTCTCGGGTACAAGCCCGTCAACAATTCTCTGGGCAAGTCCTTCAACAACGGCTGTTTTACCGACACCCGGCTCACCGATAAGGCAAGGATTATTCTTTGTTCGTCTTGAAAGAATCTGAACAACCCTCTGCATTTCTTCATCTCTGCCCACAACAGGATCTATTTTACCGTCCTTTGCCTTTTGAGTAAGGTCTGAGGCATACTTATCGAGTGTTGTTGTTTTCTCTTTCTTTTCATCCTTTACGTTTGCACCCGAAAAGCCCTGAGAGGTCTGCTTTATTCCCATGCCTTCGATGATTTCGTTATACAATGATGCGGCATCAATTCCAAAGCTTTCAAGAAGCTTTACGGCAACCGAGTCTGTTTCACGAAGTATTGACATAAGGAGATGTTCTGTTCCGACAAAGGCACTTCCCATTCCTCTTGCAATCTGTCCCGACTCTTCTATTATATGCTTTGTTCTCGGTGTCAGTTCAAATTCATTGGATGCACCCGACTCACCGACACCTATCATTTTTACAACGGCATCCTCGAGTTTTTTATAATCAACACCCTTAACGTCAAGAAGACGGGATGCTATCGAGTTTGCTTTATATACAATACCTAAGAGTATGTGCTCACTGCCTATATAGTTATGCCCCAGCTTTGAAGCAAGCTTTGGTGCGGCATTGAGTGCACCCTGGGCGTTTTCAGTAAATCTGTTTGCCATTTATATCACATCCTTTTACTATGTTACACTTTGTTGAGTCGTCAGCCTACTGTAAAAACTGACGAACAAGGTCTGCTCTGTATTTATCCCGAAGCGATGAATCAAGTGCATCGGGAAAACACGAAACGATATGCGACGGCATTATTTCAAAAAGAAGCTTTATAAGGTTCTTATCCTTGATTTCGGGAATAATGCCGCACACCTGTGCAAGACGCACATTGGAAATAAGCTTTGATGCTTCGTTTGTATCAATTCTTCTTGCATACTTAAGTGTGCCGTAGGAACGCCAAAGCTTATCGTATGTTTCGCTTTTTGTGTCTTCCAGAAGCTTTTTTCTAAGGTTTCTTTCTCTGTCCACTATCTGAAGCACGGCACTTTTGAGCTTTTCTATTGTATCCTCTTCCGAGATACCCAGAGTTACCTGATTTGAAAGCTGATACATATTTGCCCTTGCATCGCTTCCTTCGCCGTATATTCCCCTTACGGTAAGTCCGATTTTATTCATGAGACTTACTATGCTCTTTATGTAGCCGTATGCCGAAAGTGCAGGCAGATGAAGCATGACTGACGCACGCATACCCGTACCGAGATTTGTGGGACAGGATGTTAAAAAGCCGTACTTTTCATCAAAAGCAATACTGCATCCCTTTATGAGGGCGTCGTCCGCTTTATTTGCACACTCGTATGCCGCATCAAGGTCAAAGCCCGGGAAAAGTGCCTGGATACGCACATGGTCCTCTTCGTTTATCATAATGGCAAGACTCTTATCTTTGTTTGAGACAAGTGCTCTGTAAATGTTTGTATTATCGGCAAACTCGGGTGACACAACATGCTCCTCTACAAGAAGATTTGCATTATTTCCAAGCTGTGCAAATTCAAGCTCCGTACCGTAGGCATTTTCAAGTGCCTGCTTTACTGAAAGCGCCGCCTTTTTTGATGAATCCTCATCCATTCTTGCAGGAAAGGCAAAGCCCTCAAGGTTTCTTGCAAGACGTACACGGGAGCTGATTACAACGTCGTCTTTATTTGATATTTTATCGTACCACTTCATTACAATCCCGCCTTTCCGTCTTTATTTTCAAGTTCCTTGATTTGGTCTCTGTATTTTGCCGCCATTTCATATTCCTGCTTTTCAATGGCTTCGCTAAGCTTTGCTTTGAGTTCTAAAAGCTTCTTTCTGTCGGACATTTCCTCACTTTTACCAAAGGGTATTTTACCGCAATGCTCGGCACTGCCGTGTATTCTCTTGACGGTGGAATTGAGTGAAGAAGAAAATGTTTTATAACACTCGGCACATCCGATTTTTCCGCCGTGAAGAAATTCCGAAAACCTCATTCCGCAAAGAGGACATGCCTTCTGTTCACTTACGCTCTTTGCCGCCGAATCATTCATCATTCCCGCAAAAAGTCCGCCGAAAATATCATCGCCGCCGTTTCCGAAAAAGCTGTCAATCATTTCAATTGGCTCAAAGGAAGCCTTTTTTGTTATGCCGTTTTTTTCGGCACATTCACGGCACAGATACATCTCTGTCTGTTTACCGTTTATATTTGTTCTGTAATGCACTACCGCCTGATTTTTGTTACATGCCTGACAAATCATATCCATCCGTCCTTTCCTTTTACTTGAGTGTCAGTATAAGTGATTTCATAATGTCTGCTCTTACGGTATCGCGGCCTTTTCCCTGAACGATTCTTATAAGAGCTCTGTCGGATATAACCGACAACATAAGCGAAAGCTCTCTTTCGGTTACAAGTCCGTTATCAAAAAGCGACACAAGCATTGCCTTTGCACTCATTGAGTCTATCTCATCACCGATTGCAGAAAGCATATGCATGAGAAATGCGGTTTTGGAGTCAAACACGATTTTTCTGATTTTTATGTATCCGCCGCCGCCACGTCTTGATTCGACTATATATCCGCGGTCATGGTTGAATCTTGAGGAAATTACGTAGTTAATCTGACTGGGTACGCAGCCCACATCCTCTGCAAATTTATTTCTTCTGAGCTCTATAACACCGCCCGACTGCTCAAGCATTTCTTCGATTATTCTTGCTATCTGTTCGCTCATTGGATTTCCCATATTTTTACCGTCCTTTCGTCATTAAGACTTTGACCTTCTCTGACCTTACATCTGCATTATAAGGCTTTGGTCAAAGAAAGTCAAAGTCAAACAAAGTCAATCTCGGTCAATCTGAGGGAATTTCAAAGCTGTTTTCTCGCTATTTCTCGTTTTTTCTATCTGTTTTTCGTTTTTTTGAAACTATTTCGGTTTTGACCTTTATACGTCTTTTATAGCTGATAGTCGAAATATTTTCATCTTCGGGGCGATTATAAAGGTTATCGTCGGGGTCAAAAACGTCATCGTTTTCAACCATGCTTGTGTATTTTTTGTGTCCGCCGTCCATACTGTTGATTTTTTTCATAAATACCTCCCTATTTTTTTAAGAAAAGACTTTATTATTTAAAAAATATATGGTATACTTATTGTGATTAAATATGAATTGAAGGTATAAAGCTGATGAACAACCGTCCTGCGGGCAGACCCGATCCCGGCAAAAAGCGGACTAACCCTTCCGCTGACAAAAGAATAAACCGTCCGGCATCGGCACCTGCCGTAAGACATCACACGGACAAAAATACGTCAAAGTCTGTTACAAACGGTGATGTAAGACATAATCGCACACATACCGTGTCCGACACTTCAAGACGTATACCGTCTTCAAAGCCTGTTCACGGCACAAAACCTTCAAAACCGGTCTCAAAAAAAGCTTCCAAACCCGCCCTTACTCCAAGAGAAAAGGCAATATTGGCAGAGCAAAAACGTCTTGAAGAAATCCGTAAGAGAAAGGCTTTCAAAGCATTCCGGGAAAAGTTCAGAGCCGTTATGGTTTTTGCACTTATCGGTGCCGTTCTTGCTCTTGGTGCCGTCTTTGCCTATGTATATTTCAATTTCAACTCAAAAGACAAAGTTCCCGAGCACAAGGTAAGAGTAACACTTTCAGACCAGTCCCTGAATGTGCTTGAAGAAGATGAGTCCTTCTACAGAAACGGACAGCATTACGTATCCCTTTCAAAAATATGTGAGCTTTCTTCACTTACACTTCACGGAGACACAAAATCAATGACTGTATCCTTTACCGACAGTCTTTACGTTACCTTTAAGACGGGCACAAACATTGCCGAGGTTTCGGGCATGAACTGTGTCATGACGGGAAAATCGTATTTTGAATACGGTCAGATGTTCATTCCCTGCTCCTTCTTTACCGAATATTGCTACGGAATAAACGTAGTACATCAGGAAAGCGGCAAAAACAAAGGCTGCAACATCACCTTTGACAAACAATTCGGTCTTTTGGCAAAGAGCTTTGAAGAAAGCTATCCCAATGCCGTTGCAAAGCAGGCAAGTGACGAAAAAGATAACAGCAATGCCGACGACATGATTCCCGTTTTCAAGTCAAATCTTTTAGCCTATGAAACCTACATGAATCCCGGTGAAACAGACGAATTTCTAACACTCATAAATGAGGCACACCCCCTTGCCGAAAACTATTCTCCCGATGACCTTACCGAAATAAGATACACAAGAAACGACGGCAGAGATACACAAAAATTGCGTCTTTATGCCGCAAAGGCTCTTGAAGCAATGCTTATAGAAATGAGATCTCACGGGTATTCGGATGTTACCGTTACAAGAGGTTATTCACTATCAGACGGCAGCACACCAAATTCATCTGCCGAACATCGCAGCGGTCTTGCGGTTGATTTACACAACGTGTACACCGAGTCCGAAGCGTTTGCACAAACCGATGCCTACAAATGGCTGTTCCGCAACTGTGCGGATTTCGGTTTTATATTAAGATATCCCAAGGACAAAACCCAAATAACCGGCGTTTCCTTTGAGCCGTGGCACTACCGTTATGTCGGCAGATACCACGCCCGCAGGATAATGGAATCGGGTATGTGTCTTGAGGAATATCTTGCATAATCTTATTCTTTTACGGGGCTTTCACCCAACATATTTTCTATAAAAATTCCGTAGCCCTTGAGTGGTGTATTTACAAGCACGTGTGTAACGGCACCGACAAGCTTTCCGTTTTGTATTACGGGTGAGCCGGACATTCCCTGAACTATACCGCCCGTTTTCTCGACAAGTTCTTTATCGGTGACCTCAATGACAAAGTTCTTTATACTGTCATCCTGCTTGATTTTGCTGATTTTTACGCTGTACTGCTTAACATCTTCACCGTCAAGCTGGCAAAGAATTACGGCATCGCCCTCACATATTTCATCTTTTAATCCTATTTCCATTGGTTTGAATTTCATCATTTCGGTGTCGTCACTTATTTTGCCGTATACTCCGTGGTTTGTGTTGAGTACAAGCTCACCCTGCTTTTTACTGTCAAAGTCGCCTTTAAGTTCACCCGGACTTCCTTTACGGCCTTTGATTATATCGGTAATTTGCACATCAACGACATTTCCCTCATTAAGAGGCATGAGAATACCCGTGTCGGTATCGCATATTCCGTGTCCGAGACCTGCAAACTCGCCTGTTCTCGGGTTATAATAGGTCATGGTACCTATTCCCGCCGTACTGTCACGCACCCATATACCCGTTTTATATTTACGGTCTGACAGGCAAAGAAGCGGTGTCATATCGGTTGTTTTACGGTTTCCGTCTCTTTCATAAACTATTTTCATGGTACTGCCTCCGGATTTTTCCACGCAGTCGGCCATTTCCTCAACGGTATTAACTTCCTTACCGTTTATACTGCAAATGACATCCCCTTCCTCCAACCCTGCGTTTCTTGCAGGACTCTGGCTCCCGTTTGAGGTTTCAATTTCACTCAGTTTTATTACAATTACACCTTTTGTAAAAAACTTCACTCCGAAAACATTTCCGCAAGGAATCAGCATACTTTCGGGTATTACATCCACGTGCACCTTTTTCAGAGGAAGCGTTCCGAACAGCTTTGCCTCAACATCAAAGCTGTTATCGGTTACAACATCGGTTGTACTGACACTTGATGCATTTATTCTCGCCTCTGTCACCGAAACCCTTTCGGGTATTACATAATCGGCACATGCAATTACCGTCAATGCAAGTATATACAGCACTGCAATCACTTTGACGGTAACAGAAGCAAGATGCTTTGTTTTGTTTTTTAACATCTGCATTTTCTCTCCTTTTTGACTTCTTCATTCCCCTTTTTGAAGTCTCACTATCTAATATTCCATCGACGGTGTACAATATGTAACCCAAATTAAAGTTATCAAGTAATTTAATATATTTTTAAGGAGATTGCATTATGAAAGTAGCAATTATTGGTTCAAGACACGTCAAGAATCCCAGAGTCGTTCTCAACAAAATCATCGAAGAGCTTCCTCAGGAATGTACTGAAATCGTCAGCGGCGGTGCAGAAGGTGCCGACAAGCTCGCTGAACAGTTTGCAAAAGAGCACGGATACAAGTTCACTGAAATTTCATCCGAAAGTCCCCTTGAAAAGAGTCAGAAAATGGCAGACTATGCCGACTGTCTCATTGCTTTCTGGGACTGTGCTTCAAAGGGTACGGCTGTTATTATTTCTACCTTTACAAAGGTATCAAAGCATGTTAAGATAGTTTGCATCAACAAGTGATTTTTTATTACAAAAAAGGTTAAATTATGCCGCGGTTTTGTGCCGCGGTTTTTTTGTTTGTATTTTGGTGTAAAGGAAGTGTTTCGTCACTGCGGTGACGAGTTACTTTTGAACATGGACAAAAGTACATAGAACAACTCCGCATAGTAAAAACCATCAGCAAAAAAAGCAATAACACAAAAATTTCACCCCACCACGATTCTATCACGTTCCGTGTGCAAAGCTTGTCGCATTATGTGACAGCATATCTATTTTCATGGCAGATACATGGGTAATGGAACTTACCCCGTATCTGCTTCGTATTTTATCTACCGTATTGTCAATTATATTCCTTTTTTCGCGGGTAAGATGGCTTGTGTCAAACATATTCAGCTGAACACCGCCGTCCTTGTTTACAAGGTTTGTGGCACGCAGTCCTACCGAACGAACGGGCTTGTTTACATTATAGTTTTCAACATACAGCTTTGTTGCCGCCGATGCAATTTCAACAGCATTGCTTGTAACATCGACACTCATCTGCTTTTCGGTGGTACAAAGCTCGGTACTTCTTACGCTTATGCACACCGTTTTTGCGGCATACCCGCCGCTTCTGAGTCTGTACGCAACCTTTTCTGCAAGGGCGCAAAATACCGTGTGCACATCCTCGGCATTTTTTAAGTCATAGGGCAATGTCACGGAATTTCCCACAGACTTTGCCTCCTGCGTTTCTCCCCATTTTGCAACCTTTGAGGTGTTGGCACCGCAGGCATCACGGTAAAGGCTTTCGCCGTTTTTACCGAGTATGCTTCTCATGAAAAAATCATTTGAGGATGAAACGTCGCCTATGGTATTTATGCCGTAAAGATGAAGCCTTGCTCTTGAGCTTCTGCCCACAAACAACAGCTCGCCCACATCCATTTTACACACTGTGCTTTCGTAATTTCCGGGTCCTAACACCGTTACGGCATCGGGTTTTCTGAAATCCGAGGCAAGCTTTGCAAATATCTTGTTATCACTCACACCGACAGATACGGTAAGCCCTGTTTCTCTCTTTACTCTCCTGCGTATCTCATCGGCAACACATTCGCCCATCTCAAGTGTTTTCACGTGTCTGTCGCCGGTAAGCTCAAGCCATGCTTCATCAATTCCGAAGCTTTCCACCATATCTGTATAGCTGTAATATATTTCCTTGACAATTCTCGAATGGCGTACATACTCATCATAATTGGGAGGAACAATAACAAGTCCCGGGCATTTCTGTTTTGCCTGCCATATTGCCTCTGCCGTCTTTACTCCGTACTTCTTTGCAATTTCATTTTTTGCAAGAACTATACCGTGTCTTTCCTCGACACTTCCGCAAACCGCAACCGGCTTTCCGCAAAGCTCGGGGCGGTATTTACATTCCACACTCGCAAAAAAATTGTTGAGGTCGGAATGCAATACTATTCTCCCCTCATTCACGCCTTTTTTATTTATATATCTTTCTGACAGCCCTTCCATGTATTCACCTCTTTTTAGCAAACGGCGGTTCTAAACGCAAGTTCTAAACATTTGTTCTGTTTAGTATTATAGCACAGTTGTTCTGTTTTGTCAAGAGGTTTTGGACGTTTTTTCGAACATTTGTGTGTGGGTGATTTTTTCGGGATTTTATCCACTTTTAACACACATTCACAGAGACATTAACATTAACATTATCATTATCATTATCATTATCATTATCATTATCATTTACATTAGGCAAAAGTTTGGCAGCGGTTTGGTGACGGTTTGGTGCAAGTTCGGTACAAGTTCGGTACAAGTTTGGTAACGGTTTGGCAGAGGTTTGGTACAAAAAGGCAACAAAAAAAGACGGTTTCCCGTCTTTAATGTGTATGATATGTATCTAAATTATACGTAGGAATCGACTGCTATCACCGATTCCGCAACCGTTTTTATATACGCTTTTATTTCGCAATGATATTTATCGTTCTGGTAATCCTCAAGTGCCTTTTCGTCATCAAGTGTACAGCAAAGAAAAACATCATACGAACGCTCCGAGCCGATAAAGTCGCAACAAACCTCAAAGCTTCTCATCATCTGCACTTTACCGTCCATTGAAAGCAGCATATTTTTTGCCGCTTGCTTCGACTCATCGCTTCTGTCTTTTAGTTTTATCATTATTGCATGCTTAATCATATTTTTTACCTCTTACATCAGGAATTGGAGCCGGGAATCACAAGTTCTTCACCAACCATACGGGCAAGTATATAGTTTGAAACATACATTCCTTTGGGTGTGAAGGCATAACCCGTTTTGGTCTTTTCTATATGTCCCGAATTTATATACGGCCACATCTTTTCATAGTAAAGCGACTCAAAGCTTCTGCCAAAGCGTTTTTTGAACTTTGCAAGGTTTACGCCGTCGCAAAGTCTGAATCTGAGCATTACATATTCGGCAATTCTTGCCTGAGGCGGTATATCAACATACTCATCAATGAGTGTTTCTGACGGTCTCTTGGTTTCATCAAAGGAATCAATATAAAGATTGATATTGCGTTTGAACGAAAAGCGTTTACCGCCGAAATAGGAATGTGCCGCAGGACCGAAGCCTATATACTCATCACAGTTCCAATATCTGAGATTATGTCTGCACGCCTTGAAACGTTTTGAAAAATTAGAAATTTCATACTGTCTGAAGCCGAAATATTTAAGAAGCTCTGCCGTTTCAAAGTACATTTCACATTCCGAATCCTCATCCGGAAGATTCAGGTCATGTCTGTTATACCAGAAGGGTGTCCCCTCCTCTATTTTAAGACCGTAAAGTGAAATATGGTCAACATTGAGGCTGACTGCGGTATTGATATTTTCAAAAAGCTTTTCCTTGGTCTGATCGGGAAGTCCGTAGATAAGGTCGATACTGACATTTTCAAATTTTGCCTTTCTTGCCGCAGTTATACAGGAGTATATATCCTCTGAATTATGTCTTCTTCCGCACTTTTTAAGGTCATCATCATCAAAGCTCTGTGCACCGATGCTAAGTCGGTTAATACCCAGCTTTCTCATGGTTTTAAGCTTAGATTCATTGACGGTACCGGGATTTACTTCCATGGAGATTTCACATCTTGACGAAAGGCGGAAGTTTTTCTTCACTTCCTTCATTACCGTCTTAATCTGGGCATCCGAAAGAAGTGACGGTGTTCCGCCGCCGATATAAACAGAGGTTACTATATAATTCTTTGTCTGAATTTTATATTCCTGCATATGCTTGACAAGGGCAGATACATATCTGTCCTTCTTCTCTTCATCTGCACCTGCAATGGAATAAAAATCGCAGTAATTACATTTGCTTAGGCAAAATGGAATGTGGATGTATAGTCCGAGACCTTTCATATAGGGATAACCTCTTTTTTTATTTTTAAGAATATTTCACCGTCTGCAGACGGCAAGTCGTACTTTTGTCCCGAAACAAAAGTACCAAAAATTCTCCACTCAACAAGAGGGGATGGCTCGACACAAACCTCGGGCAAAACGGAAATATCAGCGAGTCTGCGCTGACCTCCCCTCTTTCGCCGTGGAGGCTTAACTCCTCTCTCTTGGTGTTTATGCTACCTTGATTTCATATTTCCCGATCGTCGATGTTTGATGGTCGGGAAAAGTTTGCTTTGCGACACCGAGGGCTTGGTTTTAGTCAAAGTTTGCCGTCGGGCTTTCCCAACCCGTTAGTTTGCCGACGTGTCTTTTCGACTGAGTTTGACCGCTTTGATTTGTGGCGGTCAAACGGTGTTTGCCTTGCGACACCGAGGGCTTGATTTTAGTCAAAGACACCCCGTATATTTGCTGTCGGGCTTTCCCGACCCGTGTATTTGCCGTCGGGCTTTCCCAACCCGTTAGTTTTCCGACGTGTCTTTTCGACTGAGTTTGACCGCTTTGATTTATGGCGGTCAAACGGTGTTTGCCTTGCGACACCGAGAGCTTGATTTTAGTCAAAAACACCCCGTATATTTGCTGTCGGGCTTTCCCGACCCCGCTAGTCTTCGTCGAATTTGAGAACTGCCATGAAGGCTTCCTGCGGTACTTCTACCGAGCCGAAGGAACGCATTCTCTTTTTACCTTCCTTCTGTTTTTCAAGAAGCTTCTTCTTTCTTGTAATGTCACCGCCGTAACACTTGGCAAGAACGTCTTTTCTCATAGCTTTTACGGTTTCTCTTGCGATAATCTTACCGCCGACTGCCGCCTGAATGGGTATTTCAAAGAGCTGTCTCGGTATATTATCCTTGAGTTTTTCGGCAATCTTTCGTGCTCTTGCATATGCCTTATCCGTATGAACGATAAAGGAAAGAGCATCGACGATTTCGCCGTTGAGAAGAATATCGAGTTTTACAAGTTTACTCGGTTCATAGCCTGCAAGCTCATAGTCGAGAGACGCATAGCCTCGTGTTTTGGACTTGAGTGCATCAAAAAAGTCATAGACAATTTCATTAAGAGGCAGTGTATAGTGTACCTCTGCTCTTGTTGTATCAAGATATGTCATGTCCTTATATGTGCCTCGTCTTTCCTGACAAAGCTCCATTATCGCACCGACATATTCGGTGGGACATATAATACTTGCATTTACAACAGGCTCAAAAGCCTGTTCGATTTCATCACCCGACGGGAAGTTTGTGGGGTTATCTATATAGTATTCGTCACCGCTCTTGGGTTTAATCTTATAAATAACGCTGGGGGCTGTTGTAATAAGGTCGAGGTTAAATTCACGTTCGAGTCTTTCCTCTAAGATTTCCATGTGAAGAAGTCCCAAGAATCCGCAACGGAAGCCAAAGCCGAGTGCCTGGGATGTTTCGGGTTCATAGGTAAGAGCAGCATCGTTAAGGGCAAGCTTTTCAAGGGCTTCACGAAGGTCTGTATATCTTGCACCGTCGGCAGGATAGATACCCGAAAATACAACGGGAAGTGCCTTTTTAAAGCCGGGAAGAGCTTCGGCGGCAGGATTGTTTGCAAGAGTGATTGTGTCGCCCACCTGTGTATCTCCGACAGTCTTGATTGCTGCTGTGATATATCCAACCTCACCTGCGTGAAGTTCATCACTCTTTGCAAAGCCGAAAGCATCCAGGAAGCCCACCTCTGTTACTTCATAGGTGACACCTGTTGACATCATCTTGATTGTGTCGCCAACCTTCACCTTACCGTCATAGACTCTGATATATACAACAACGCCTCTGTAGGAATCGTAGTAGGAGTCAAAGATAAGCGACTTGAAAGGTGCATTGATATCGCCTTTAGGTTCGGGGATATTCTTTACAACCTGCACGAGTACATCTTCAATATTAAGTCCTGCCTTTGCGGAAACGGCAGGTGCTTCATCGGCAGGAATACCGATGATATCCTCGATTTCCTTACGTGTGCCTTCGATATCGGCAGACGGAAGGTCTATTTTATTGATAACGGGAATGATTTCAAGGTTATTATCAACTGCAAGGTAGGCATTGGCAAGTGTCTGTGCCTCGATACCCTGAGTAGAGTCAACAACCAAAAGTGCACCCTCACAGGCAGAAAGAGAACGGGACACTTCGTAGTTAAAGTCAACGTGGCCGGGAGTGTCGATAAGGTTAAGAGTGTAGTTTTCACCCTCGTATTCATAGTTGATTTTAACGGCTCTTGCCTTGATTGTAATACCTCTTTCTCTTTCGAGGTCCATATTATCAAGAACCTGTTCTTCCATTTCTCTTTTCTGAACGGTATTTGTAAGTTCAAGAAGTCTATCGGCAAGGGTACTCTTACCGTGGTCAATATGGGCTATGATACAAAAGTTTCTTATATGCTTTAAATCGCGGTTATTGTTTGAGGCTGCCATAGTTTCCTCCAGTTTAAATTTATACCTATACAGTATACTACAATTCCATTTTCTTTTCAAGAGGGGTTTAAACAAATTTACATTTTCATATAAGAAAAAATGCAGTTTCGTCCGCATAGACACAAAACTGAAAAAATAACAAAAAACAAACAAATTTTTTAATACAAAAACTATTGAAAAACAGTTTACAAAAAGGTATAATGAATTAATCTGGAATTTAACAAAATTTTCCGTTTCAGATTCCCCTTCAAGGAAAGGAGAAATTATTATGGCAAGAAAATTAAACCCCTCGGCTTATCATCTTATTGACGATGAAATCCACTACCCCGGTCATCACGAAGAATCGGGCTGGGACACCGACCACAGAGGTGCAGGTGAGTTTTATGCTCCCACCGTCGAATACAGACGTGTAAAGAGCATAGGCAACAAGTTCCCCACATTCAGAAGACGCAACATCACCGAAGAAACAAGCGGTGTTCTCACATTTGAATGCACATTCCTTGTACAGTCGGGTGACGGACTTTACCTCGGTTTCTGGGGCGACAAGGGAATCGAAAACGAAGCCTTTGTTCTCAGACAGTCTGAAGGATATTTCTATGCAGGCGACAAGGCGGTATTTAAGGCCGACAATGAATGGCATTACTTAAAAGAAATCATTGACATTGACAAGGGTGAGGTCAAGGTTCACCTTGACGGCAAATACATAGTTACTCTTCCCTTTACGGGAAAGGCTAGGAGCATCTCAAGATTCCAATTCGGTTATGAAGCAGGTACTGTAGGCGAATCGGTTGTACATGCCGACCTCAAGCTCTACAAGAACTATCTCTTTAACGATGTTGTTATCAACAAGCAGACAACAGGTATGCCTGAAGAATATGTTATAGAAAAGGACGGCAAAGCAACACTTGTACGCCGTCAGTACAGTCCCGGCTCACACTATGCAATTTGTGAGCTCAAGGGCAATTCGGGTTCTGTTACCACCGTTACAAGAAGCTTTGACAGAACAGGCGGTGTTGTGGGATATGAAATGAAGTACAATCTTCCCAAAGTCGGCGGCAAGCTTACGGTAAGCCTTCTTTCGGCCGGTGAAGAAGTAATTTCAATCTATGATGAATATACAGAAATCCGCTGTAAAGACGGTGCACTCAGAAGCCACTCAAAGAACGTATGGCAGACTCTGAGAATTGAAGCTGACACAGACACAAACACAGCACTTATCCGTCTTAACGGCAAAAAAGTATCAACCGTTGCATTTGACAACGATGCCGAGTTTATCGACGGCGTAAGAATTGCATTTGTATGCGACAAGGCGGCTTGCCTACAGTTTACAGACATGAAGGCATTCCCCATTCCTCCGCTTCCTTCCGATTACGTTCCCGAACCAGTTATCCCCAAGAAGAAGGGCGACTACTATGTAGGTATGAACATCTGCTCACTTTGGAGAACAGGTACACACTACGGTTGGGACTGTATTACACCTTTCCCCGAAAACAAGCCCCTTCTCGGCTACTACGACGAAGGTGTTACGGAAACAGCCGACTGGGAACTCAAGTGGATGGCTGAGCACGGTCTTGACTTCCAGCTCTACTGCTGGTATGCAAGTGAAAGCAACATGCCTATGGTAAAGACTATGCTCTCGAGTGAAATTCATGACGGTCATATGCTTGCAAAGTACTCCGACAAGGTTAAAATCGGTCTTCTCTGGGAAGCATCCCTCGGACAGCCGAGATGCTTTGAAGATTTGAGAGACTACTATTTCCCTTACTTTATTGACTATTTCTTCTCGGATGAAAGATACATGCAGATTGACGGTTATGCCATAATGTCAATCTATGCACCCGATAGACTTGCGGCGAATGTCGGAGGTCCTGCGGTACTCAAGAAGTCTCTTGACTATCTCAGACGCGAAGTAAAGAAGCTTGGCTACAAAGGTCTTGTCATTCTCTGTTGCGGCGAAAGCATGCCTGTATATAAGGCTTGCGGTATTGACGGCGTTCATGCATACAACTGGGGTCACAAGGGTTACGATGTCGAGTTCACAAAGAGCAGAGTTCTCTGCAACATGAACGAAGGCAGCTGCCACACAGTTCCGACAGTTTCCAGCGGTTATAACCTTCTCGGCTGGACAGGAAAGCGTTCACCTGTTCTTGAGCCCGACGACATGGTAGAGCTTTTAGAGTGGGCAAAGGACGACATTGTTTCACAGTATGACAAGAACTCATGGAAGTCAAAGCTCATTATGCTCTCGACATGGAACGAATACGGCGAAGGCACATACATGTGTCCTGCAGGTGTTCACGGCTTTGGTTATCTTGATGCTTTAAGAACCGTATTCCGTGAAGATGTTCCCCACGTTGACGTTATCCCCAATCAGGATCAGCTTGACAGAATCAACATTCTCCATCCTCAGGACAGAGCACTCATAGCTCCTGCCGATTCGCTTCCCAAGGATGAAACAGACTACGGTATCATAAAGAAGTACGAATTCAAGAACGAAGAAGACTTAGAGAAGTGGGAAATTCACAATCTCACAAGCTACGAATTCAAGGCAAATATGATGTTCGGTCACTCGGAACAGGATGATCCCTACATGATTCTCCACGACGACGAGCTTCTTCCCATTGATGCGGAAAAGATTGGCAAATTCGTTGTTCATATCAGAACAAGAAAGCCTATCGACAATGCCTGCTGTATTCAGTTCGGTTTTGCTTTTAATCCCGAAATGAACTACTATCCCTTCCAGCCCCATTGCATAACCGACCCCTACGGAGTTGCAGAGCTTACAATCGAGCCTAAGCGTTTCCCCGAAATGGACTGGCACGGAATTATTCACGGCTTAAGATTTGACCCCGTTTGGAAGCAGGGTGATTTTGAGCTTTTGGACATTGAAATTCATGCGGCAGGTCCTGTTATGAATCTCAAGGTAAACGGTGACATTGTAGACACAGCCCACGACTGCTATGTTGAAGACGGCGTGCTCTACATTCCCTTTGACACAAAAAGTAAGCTCAAGAGACTTCCCAACATGTACTACGAATGGGACAGCACATGTGAAATGCTGACAGTCTTTTCCGAAAAGACAGCGGTATTTGTAAAGGACTGCGACGTTGTAAGCATTGACGGCGTTGATGTCAAGATGAAGAAGCCTCTTACATTCATTGACGGTATTCCCCACATTCAGGCTGATATCTTCTGTGAAATCATGGGTATGGAATACGAACTCGGTGAAAGTGAAGTAAGACTTAATCACAAGAAGTAATTAGTTTGCAAAACAAAAAGAGGACACTTATGTGTCCTCTTTCTTTCATTCTCATTCGTCGATTTCGCTTAAATTTTTAATTCTCCAAGGTGAATCGGGTGCATATCTGTAAAACTCCATTGCTCTGCGGTATCTGATAATCACTATTCCTATCATGACAAATGCAACAGCACCGCAAATTCCGGAAAGTACCGGAAAGACAGTACCCGACATAAACACCGACATAAGCAGCATACCTGCTATACCGAAGGACGCAACAACAACATATTTTGAAACCGAGTCGGCAGGATAATCACTGCCTGCTGCGTATGAAAAACAGTCAATCGTATCACCCAGCTTTACAAAATAAGCAGCAACCGCAAAAAATACGGCACCAACCAAAACTATGGGAAAAATCATCAGCAGATTGCCATCTGCCAGCGAGGCAAGGCATCCCAGAAAGCCAAAAAGTGCATATACTCCAAAACAAAATACGGATATAACCGTAAATATGGTTCTGACTACTTTGACAATTGTGAATCCTGCCGTGGACATCATATTGATTCTTGTGTCAAAGGATGTGAAGAACACTACCCACAAGCCTATACACACAACTATTGACGGAAGCTGTAACGCAAATGCCGCAAATCCAGCAGCATTACTGTCAAGAGAAAAATCAAAAACATCGTAAAGAATATCTCCAAGCATGTTATTCATTGAATCGTAAAAGAATATCGACAAATCGTTGCCTGCTGCAAGAATCCCGAGAAAGTTCATGAAAACCATCATTGTAAAGGATACAAGTAAAACAATCATAAGCGGAGAATGGCACTGATTTTTCACTTCCTCAACAACAGAAACGGATGTATACCTTGGTCCTTTATAAGTATATACGGGTTCGGGTGCGGGTACGTATACAGGTGCAGGAGCCGGTGTCGGTGCAGGTGTCGGAACATATTCGGGTTTCTTTTCTGACATTGCAGTTATATCATCAACCCTTTTTCCGCAGACAACGCAAAACCTTGCATTTTCCTTTAACTGACTTCCGCATGAAGGGCAAAACATTTATAATCACCTCTGAATAACAATTATTTGACAAAATTATACATTCATTTTTGCAAATTGTCAACATCGGACAAAAAAAGACGGCTATTATAAGCCGTCTTAAAATTAATTCATGAGAAGACCCATGGATGCCGATTCCTTAAGAGCATTATCCATTACAGTTTTATATCTTATCAACGCAACACCTACGAAAAATATACATATCGCAGACAGATATATAAGCCAGTAGCTTGCCGCTTCCAAAGAACGATTACTTGTTGCAAACAAGCTGAAGAACAAAATAATCGTTGAAACAAAGAAGGACATGAAAATTACATACACAGATGTGTCTCCGCAGAATCTTCTTTCAGCAATGCCCCTGGCCGCATTTGATATATTGCCGGTAAGCTTTGCAAAACACACTATCATCATTATGTACAGTGCCAAAGTAAAAAGAACAGTCGCTCCGGATATCTTTGAACCTGCATCAAGCTCACAAATCAGAACCACGAATCCGCCGAGGATAAATTCAACAAAAGAAATTATTGTTATCGCATTTATCATCTTAAGACCTGCAGTGTTCATGCCCGCACCTTTGGCAGTTAGACCGCAGATGACTGTAAACCAGAGCCCTGCACACATGACAAGTGCCTGAGAAGCAAGCACCAACCAAATTAAAATTGAAACATCCGACATATAGACAACAAGTCTATCTGCTAGTTCTGCGTCGCTTACCGTATAAAGCACATCTGTCAGAACTCTGTCAAAATTTTCTCCAAGAAAGAGCAAAACAAACGTTATAACCGTAAAAACAATTGTAATTACAAACATTGGTATGGAAGACAAGGAAAACCGTGAAGCGGAAATAGCGGGATTTACCTCCACTTTTTTGACAGACACTTCCGGTACATATGTTTTTGTATGTGCTTTCAATGCTTCAAAAGAGGCATCTGAAGATATTGATGAAGCAGATACGGCAGCTTTATCGCGAAGATGCGTTCCGCAATTTGAGCAGAACATTGCACCGTCATCTACTCTTGTACCGCACGCAGGACAAAACATTACACGAACCTCCGATAAATATTGGTATTATTCTACCACACACATTTATGTTTGTCAACACAAAAGGCCCGCATAAGCGAGCCTTGGTGTCTTTATTTGTTATCTTCTTTCGGTTCGGTTGCTTGCTCTTTCGCTTCTTCAGAAACCGACTCCACAGCATCCGGTACCGGTCCGTCAGACACACAAAGCGTTTGATTTTCATTGAAAACCTTTATCTTTTTTCTGACATCATGGCGTACAATTCTGTAAATTGCCGCAGTAAGAGGAACACCGAAAAGCATACCGGGTATACCGAATACACCGCCGCCGATTGTTACTGCTGCAAGCACCCACATACCGGGAAGACCAAGCGATGAGCCGACAACCTTGGGATATATAAGGTTGTTTTCTATCTGCTGGAGGATTATTATGAATATGAGGAATACAAGCGCATCCATGGGATTATACATAGCTATAATGAAAGTACCGACAAGAGCTCCGACATATGCACCGACTATGGGAATGAGTGCGGTAAACGCAACAAGAGCACCAATCATGCTTTCATAAGGAAGTCCTAAAATCTTCATACCGAGCATACAGAGAAGTCCTATGATAACCGCTTCTGTACTCTGGCCGACAATATACTTATGGAAGCTTTCATTGAGAACCATACCGATATATCTGATTTTTTTGCTTATCTTGGGTTTACAGTAGGAATCAAGCAAATCATTACACTGTCTTTTCAGTCTATCCTTTGAAACAAGCAGATAAAAGGCAAAAATTATACTGAGAACCGTGCCGACCACAATGGAGAACACGCCTTTTACTGCATCTACAAGTATATCCATCATACTTCCGAAGTACGCCGACAGCTTTCCGAATATCTGACCAAAGATGGTTTCCCACTCAACACCCTTGATACTGCTCATAATTCTTTCGGGTACAAATCCCAGCTTTTCAAGCTTTGCAACCGTAAGATTAAAGGCATCGGGCAATGTCTTTGTTGCAAGAAGCTGGACACACATTGTAAGCTGAGGAACAATAAGGCTTATAACAAGAACAACAATTGCAACAAGGGAGATTGCCGCAACAATCATGCATACGGGACGTCTGGTTTTTACGAAAAACTTCTTTTTGGAATTGGGAAAATAATGCCTTTCATAAAACATCATAAGAATGTTTATAACATAAGCAATGACGCAGCCTGCCAAAAGAGGTATGGCAGCACCGACTGCTTTGGCAAGAAAAGCCTGCACGCTTCCGAAGTAAAATATAAACAAAAACACCAGAATCACCGTAACTCCGGCTCTGAAACATGCTTTCCAACTGAGTTTCACGACAATATCACCTTCCTTTACAATAGAATACTCTGTCAATTATATTTTACTATTTTTTAACGGCAATTTGTGTCATTTTTGAAACCAGTACATTAATTATTTTTAAATAAACGTGTAAACAGCAACAATATCTATTGTTATTTATAATTTTATGTGTTATAATACCAAAAAGCTTTTTCAGGAAAGGACTTATTGCCATGAAACAGATTGAAAGATGGGAAAGACCAAAGTCATCCCGTATCTATATCCACCCCTACGCGTCGGAAAGACTTATTACCGTCTACCCCGACATGAAAATTACCGACCTTGACCTCAAAGACATCGGTATGCACTTTGACCAGGGTTCTTTCGGTGTACATACTCTCTTTGGTACAGAACCGGATGAGGCCGACATGGAAAAGACGGTATGGAAGACCCCTGAAAACGGTCTTCCCGTATACACAATGTTCAACGAAGACGAAGAAAACGGCTGTATGATTACAATGACAGCCTTCTGTTCAACCGACAGACGTCCCTATTCCTACTGCGAAGTGTCGGTTACAAACGTAAACACCTATGCAGTAAAGGGTACT
The DNA here is from genome assembly GCA_015064895.1 of Oscillospiraceae bacterium. Lineage (GTDB taxonomy): Bacteria > Bacillota > Clostridia > Oscillospirales > CAG-382 > UMGS1387. Next base: position 146,258 of record SVRI01000003.1, read on the forward strand.
ATGGGTCTTCTTCCCCGCTTCAACAAGCAGGACCACTATCTTACAGGTCTCTGGAACACAGGCTATGAGCCCTACAACCCCAATGTGGGTCAGTGGTATCTCTCATGGCAAAACAGGTTTTCTCCCGTAGAAGAAGGTTCTCTCACAGCAAAGGCCGAAGACGGCTACGGCTTTATGACAATTCAGGAATACGACAATTGTGAAGTCAAGTGGGTTTCAAGATACGAACAGAAAAACAGATTTAAAGCTCACGACTATTACAGATTCGACTACAATCTTGCACCCAGCGAGACGGCAACCGTCCGTTTTGTAATGAGACGCGGTGATGTTTGTGAGGCTCCCTCTTACGATGAAGCTTACACAAGCACTGTACGTTGGTGGACAAATGTACAGGACAAGGTTACAAAGCTCCCCGGCGGCAGTAAAGAAATCGAAGATATGTTCCGTCAGAATCTCACGGTTATGCTTCAGATGTTTGCTCACTACGAAGGTCAGTATCCCGATGAAATCTACACACGTCAGGGCGACGTTGGAAGATTCCAGTGGGTATGGGAAGCGGCACACTTCACAACGGTTCTTGACGACGTGGGTCTTTCTGAATTTGTCACAGATGCCATCAGAATGTGGTACAAGGTATGGCAGAAAAAAGACGGTGAGGACAAGGGCAACATGATGAGCAAGTATGTGCGTTGGGACAACTCCAACGGGTCTGCTATCTGGGCAACGGCTCATCACATTCTTGCCACGAATGACAAAAAGCTCTTTGACGAGTTTAAGGACGGCATGGATTTGGCACTTGAATACATCCAGTACAGAAGAAATCCCGAAAAGGCGGCAGAAAACGAAGTCAAGGGTCTCTTTACCTCGGGTCAGGCAAGCGACTGGGGTGAAATCGGTCAGCATTGGACATACACTGACGCCGTTAACGTATACGGCATCGGCGTTATGGCAGAATGCTACGAAAAGTTCGGTGCAGACAATGCAAAGTACGTAAGAGAAGTTTACGAAGAATACAAGGGTGTTGTAAAGGGCGTACTTGAAAAGTTTGCCAAGGAACATACAGGCGAAAAGAGCTACAACATGCCCCACATTCTCGGAACGGAGTTTGAAAAGAGCTACAACCACTGCTTCTCAACAGACGGTTGTCCTTACCTTATCAAGCTCGGCATTATGGACCCCGGCAGTGAGATTTTCGAGCAGATGGAAACATTCTACACCGAAATCGGCATGGTTGACCTTGAACACGGTCTTTCCTCAAGAATGACAAACGACGACTGCGGTGCTCCCGGTCTTTACGGTCACGTTTACTACACCTGTGTATCCGAAATCCTCTGGATTGAAGCATGGATGAAACGCGGAGAATACGAAAAGGCGGCAAAGATGGCTGAAGGTATTCTCAGATACCACGTAACCCCCGAGTACATCACAAGCGAAAGATACTGTTCGGTCGACCCCTGGTTTACACCATGGCAGCCCAATGCTTCGGGTTCGGGCAGACTCTGTCAATTCTTACTTGATTACTACGGAGAAAGACAGGCATAACTTTAAAACACACTGCAAAGGCAATCCGAAAGGGTTGCCTTTTTTACATATATATATATATGACAAAACAATTATTTTAGGTTAAATAAGCATTTTATTTTATCAAATATGCACAACGCAATTTATCATTTTTACCAAATTTTATAAAAATATACAAACTTTCATTTTTTTTGAAAAAAATGTTTATTTAATCAACCTTTTGTGATATAATGTATTTGTCATTTTTTATTATCAAGGAGGAGTGAAAGTGAAAAGAAGTTATCTTGAACCAACTGTCACGATTCTTCACGTTGCAACAGCAGACATTCTTGCGGCAAGTGACGAAGAAGTTTTCGTAGACGGCGGAGACCTTTTCGACTAATCAGACTCTAAAAGCAAATTTCACAAAAAGGAGATAACATTATGAGAAAGTTTTTAAGCGTATTGCTTGCGTTGATGATGGTAGTGTCAACAGTGAGCTTCGCAGTGCCCTCGGCAGTAACAACCGATGACAGTGCGACAAACGCAGTTGCAGAAGATGCAACACAAGCAACTACTGAAGAAATGGCAGAGCTTACTGCCGAATCGGATTACGGTACACTTGTGTATTCCGTAGACTTTGAAAGATCAGACTTTAATGTAGCTAAGTTTTCTGAAGCTTATGCAATGCTCGCAAGCAATCCTATAGCTGCATATCTCAACCCCGACTTCAATTATTCCAATGTAACAACATATACAAATGCTGCAGGTGACGGTTTTTCAAATGCGGCTCTTGTTACGGAAAACGGTAATACATATATCACGGGTAATGTAGCTGCCGGCTATGACGGCTTCTTCAGAATGACAAAGTACAGTATGACTTGGCCTGACGGTATTTACACATTCTCTGTTGACGTTAAGATTCCTGCCGGTCAGGCAGCAAACTGGGCAGCTCAGTGTAATGATACAGCGCTTGAACTTGTAGCAGTTGCACCTTTCAACACTGCAAGCGGCGACTGGCAGACAGTTGTTTTTCAGACTAAAAATGTTGTCAGAGGCTCAAATTCAGGTTCTACAGATACAGAAGGTTTTTACGGCTTCTTCATGACTCCTAACAACGCGACAGCAGGTACAGTTGCATACGATAACTGGAAGGTTTACTATAAGGCTCCCACAGCGACAGTAACAATCGACCCCAACGGCAGAGCAGGAAAGACTGCTGTTGATGTAGAAGGTCTTACAGCAAACTCCAATGTCAGTGTTGCTACACTTTTAACTAAGGCACAGGAAATGGACTCTGACGTAATCGGTCTTGCTACAGAGCCCGCAGGTGCGGTTATCAACACTTCAACTCACTATGTTGAATATTATGACAGACTTTATGCTGTTTACGGCTATGATATCAATGTTATGGCAAACGGTAACAGCGATGTTCAGAACATGGTTATCGAAGATATCGACACAAGAACACCCTATACTGTAGGTCAGGTTGTTGCAGAGTTCAAATCCACAGCCGTAACAGACAAAGTTCTCCGCGGTATTTCCGATACTCCCAAAGGAGAACCCCTTGCAGAAAGCACAGTAATCAATACAGCTAAAACACTCTACGCTATCTGGGAATCAGACGGTTCCGAATACGGCACACTTCTTGCAAGCATTGACTTTGAAGATATTGCCGCAGGCACTGTTCTTACAGATAACGCTAAGGTTGAACTCGTTGACCCCGATGCTTTGACAAACGGCGAATTCCTTATCAACTGGCAGGTTGGCGGCAATACAGTTGCACAGGAAGCAAACGGCAACAAGTATGTAAGAGGCGGTCAGGGCTGGGCTCAGTTTATTTTCAACAATCCCAAATACAATGATGCCAATGCGCCCATGCCCGAAGGTAAATATACAATCCTTGCAAATGTAATTGACTTCGGTACAACAAAGAGAAGTATTAGCACAACGTGCCAGAAATACAATAATGTAACGGCAACTACACCAAACTCCCTTCTCGACTCCTTTACAGGCGAAAACAATAAGTGGGATCTTGTTGTCGGTCAGTGGAACGGCAGTTCAAACGATATGACAATCTACTTCACAGACGGTGCAACAACAGATGTCGGTTTTGACAACATCAAGCTCTACTTTGAACCTGCATCCAATGCTGTATTCAGCATCACGGTTGACCCCAACGGCAGAAGCGGTGTTTCAAGCAAGGTTGCAAAGGTAAATAACGGCAGTACAATTACTGCAGGTGAGCTGGCTTCTCTTATGCCCGGTTGTGCAGGCGTTTCCCTGACAGTTGACGGCGAGGTACTTCCTTCGGATTATATCATTTCTCCCGACTATAACAAAACTGTGTATGCAGTATGGGAATATGAAGAATCCGAATTCGGTACACTTCTTCTCGATATCGACTTTGAAAGAGAAAACATTCCCGTTCCCAACAAGCTTCTCAATGCTGTAGATATTGCTACAAATTGGAACAAAGACCTTGTATACGGAAAAGTATACTTCAATATAGGTTCTACTGCTTCGGCAGGTGCTCTTAACGGTGCATCTCTTGTAACAGAAAACGGCAACACATATTTCAGGGGTGATGCTGCTGCAGGCTACAACTTTATAAATGTTCTTGAATATCAGGACGGAATTGAATGGCTTAACGGTACATATACATATGTAATGGATATTAAGACAAGTGCAGGTCTTACAACCTTCGCGGGCCATGTAAACAACTACGGTACAAACGTTACTACACTTGACGAAGCAAGACGTAATGATCCCGGTAAGTGGGACAGAATTGCTATCCAGTATAACGGTGCAATTTCTTCAGTCAGTAATACGGGCAGCATTTATATCGCTCCCAATGTTACAGGCGGTACAATTGAAATAGATAACATCAAGCTCTTCTATAAGACAGACGAAACGGTTATCACACTCAAGCCCAACGGTAATAAGGACCTTTCGGATATTGAAGTTCCCGTAAGCACTTCTACCGGTATTACTGTTGCAGAGCTTATTGCAGAAGTAAATAAGTTTGAAACAACCCATACACTTCTCGGTATTGCTGAAACTGCTACAGGCGAGCTTCTTGATGTAAATACAAGAATTACTCCCAAGTATCAGAAGTCGCTCTACCTTATTTGGAAGACAAAGAGCTCCAACCCCATGATTGACGACTATCTCGGTAAGCTCATTTACCTCGTTGACTTTGAAAGAGAAGACGTAATAAACAGCGGTTGGAACGGCTTTTGTGAAGTAGACGGCAGCAATTACGGTCACGGTGCAAGAGCTAAAAATGTTGCAACGCTTTATGATCCCCTCGTTGCTGAACATAACTTCAGAATCACATTCCCCATTGATGACAACCAAGACGGTGTTGTTGAAGGTGTTTCAATCAAGACCGATACCGAAGGCAACCACTTTCTTGAAGGTAAAAACACAACAAGATGGCCTCAGGCGGGTATCACAAGCTACGAAACAGATGGTGAAAAGCTCAGCTACGGTAACGGTATCTATACCTTCTTTGTAAGAGCAATGTCCGAGGGTGCGGCAGGAAGCTCCTTTGCACCCACAGGTGTTTCAAACTATAAGCTTATCGACGGTGATGCCGATAAAAACGGCGTATGGGACTATGTTCCGGGCGAATGGGGCGAATACAGCTACTCCTTTGAAATTACAGACGGATCTGTTGTTCCTCAGGCAAGAGCTTATTTCTCGCACACAGGAACAGGACATACAGTTGCATTCGATGACCTTAAGCTCTATTACAAGCCCTTTACAGCAACAATCACACTTAACCCCGGTACACTCGAAGGCTTCGGCACATATACAGTAGAAAACATCAGCACAACAGGCGAAAACACAGGTAATGACCTTGTGGCAGCTATTCAAGGTAAGCTTGATGTTGCAGGCGTTGAATTTGTAGGTCTTATGGACGAATACGGCGACATGATTGACCTTTCAAAGCCTCTTGTAATTCCCGGTGATGTAACATATACAATCATATGGGGTGAAGCTAATCCTATTGCTCCCGTAACTCAGGAAAAGAACTCTATCAGACAGTCAATAAAGCCCGAATCAAGAGGTATCCGTTTTGTGGCAAATATCGACAAGACAGTGGTTGGTATTTATACAGACAATGTTACAGAATACGGCTGGATTATTACAAGACCCGAGCTTCTTGAAGAAGCAGGCGTGAGCCCTTATGCTTTCACAAAGGAAACAGTTCTCAGAAAGCCTGTAATTGTTGGTAAGAACTATGGTTTCCAGAACACAGGTGATAAAGATGCCGACAGAAAGCATTTCGACGAAGATGATGAAACTTTGATTATCACAGCGGTAGTTTACGGCTTAAAACCTGCAAACTATAAGGGCGAGCTTCTTGTGAGACCTTACATCGTAGTTGACGGCGTAACCTATTACGGAAAGCCCTGGCAGAGAAGTATGTATGATACAGCTGTTGCTTTAAGAGAAGCCGGTTATCCCGATTGCGATGACACTACAAAGGCATATGTTGATGAAATCATTAACAACGCAATTTAAACATCAATAAATTAAGAGAACCACGCTTCGGCGTGGTTCTTTTTTGTCTAAACCATTGCCAATAAAACAATAAATTGACATATACATCCAAAATCCTGACATTGACTGTTGCAGAAAAACAATGTAGAATTGGAATGTTATAAACTTAAATGGAGGATTATATGAGAAAGACATATCTTGAACCTGAAATTGCTTTCATCGCAACAGTCTCTTCAGATATTCTTGCAGCCAGCGATGAAGAAGTATTCGTAGACGGCAAAGACCTTTTCGACTAATCAGACTCTAAAAGCAAATTTCACAAAAAGGAGAAAAGCATTATGAGAAAGTTTTTAAGCGTACTTCTCGCGGTGATGATGGTAGTGTCGACCGTGAGCTTCGCAGTGCCCTCGGCAGTAACAACCGATGACAGTGCGACAAACGCAGTTGCAGAAAATGCAACAGAAACAACTACCGAAATACAAGAAGCAAACCTCTTTGCAGATGATACATGGTATGACAAGACAAAGGGTACACTTCTTTTCAACATGGATTTTGACGAAGATAACAGCGGTAATGCAGTTGCATCTTCTGCCTATGACGGTCTTTCCCTGAGCGGTTATTCCGCAGGTGCAGGTGAACTTGTTTCCGGACTTGGCAGACTTAACCCCGATGTGACAGGCAATTATGATATGGGCTTCCGTTATACAACAGGCGGTACTGCAACTCTTGGTGATAATGCGGGAAATAAATATCTTTCAATCAATGCAACTGCAAACGATCAGATTTCCTTGTACCTCGGTAATGTTTTTTCGAAAACAGGTACTTATGTGCTTGAATATGATTACAAGGTTGAGCTTGATTCTGCATCTACTGCACGTCTGACCAGTATAAACTATTATAATCTTCCCGGCAGTACGACCGACAGCAACGTTGTAACAGGCGAATGGGTATCAAAGAGCGCAATTCTTAATATGACATCTGTTCAGAATGCCGCAAGAATTCGTTGGGTTACTTCATCTTCAGAAAAGTTTACTGCAAATGATAAGCTCTACCTCGACAACATCAAGGTATGGTACTTCGACACAACTGCCGACTACGACACACTCGTAGGTCAGAAGTATGTAACAGTATACTCCGGCAGAGATGACCTTGAGAATCAGGTTATTCCCGTTCCTGCAGGCACAACTGTTACAATGCAGCAGGTTATGGAAATGGTAAGCGCAGAGCTTCCCGGCTGTCTCGGCTTTGCTGAAACTGCAGACGGCGATATTCTTCCCCTTGATACAGTAATCACAATAGATTCCAATAAGACCTTCTATGCTGTATGGGGCTTTGATGCTTCTGTTTCGGCAAACGGCAACGAAAACGTTTCCGACCTTACAGTAAGCGAAATTGATACAAGAGTTGGCATCACAGTTGCTGAGCTTATCTCTATGATTGATGTATCTGCTTCCACAAGACCGCTTCTCGGTATTTCAGCAACAGCTGACGGCGCAGTTCTTGCCGCAAGCACGGTTATTACAAGTGCTGACACCCTTTATATGATCTGGGGTGCAGAATCCCTTGCAAATAAATGGTATGATGAAGAAATGGGTACAAGAATCTTCTTCATCGACCTTGACGGCGACAACGGTCATATTACAAATGCTTCTCTTCTTTCCAGACTTAACGGAAGACTTGACGGTGTAAATGACCAGT